>JAIQFX010000062.1 GCA_020073005.1 Terriglobia bacterium
AGACGACGAGGGCGTGCCGCACTGAGCGCTTGAGCGTCGCCGCCATTACCCAATTACCCATTTGCCCACTTACCCAATTCATCTAGTACCCAGCGGCTTTTCCCATCGCCGATCTGCCGTCGCTGCCGCCCTGCAGCCAGCCGCCGTCGCTGACGATCGCGGCGACCTGCGCGAGGACGACGCCGGGCGAGTAGTCGACGTCGTAGCCGCGCGACTTGAGCAGCGCGACCGTGTCCGGCGAGATGGCGCGCTCGAGGTACAGCGTGTCCGGCTGCCACTGATGGTGGAAGCGCGGCGCATCGATCGCGTCCTGCACGTTCATGTTGAAGTCGATGACGTTGAGGATCACCTCGAGCACGGCCGTCGAGATGCGCGAGCCGCCTGGCGCGCCGGCCGTCATGAAGAACTTGCCGTCCTTCAACACGATCGTCGGCGTCATCGACGAGAGCGGCCGCTTGCCCGGCTGAATCGCGTTCGCTTCGCCCTGCACCAGGCCGAACATGTTCGGCGAGCCGGGCTTCGACGAGAAGTCGTCCATCTCGTTGTTCAGCAGGAAGCCGAGGCCGGGAACCGTGATGCCGTTGCCGAAGCCGCCGTTCAGCGTGTACGTCACGGCGACCGCGTTGCCCTCGCTGTCGACGACGGAATAGTGCGTCGTCTCCATCGGCTCAGTGCCGGCGGGTCGGCCGGGCTTGACGGTTGTGCTCGGCGTCGCGCGTTCAGGATCGATCGACGCGCGCAGCTTCGCGTGATACGCGGGATCGAGCAGTCCGGCGATCGGCACCTTCACGAAGTCCGGATCGCCGACGTACTCGTTGCGGTCGGCGTACGCGCGGCGCATCGCTTCGGCGACGTAGTGAATCGCGGACGCCGATCCGGCGCCCGCCTTCTCGTATCCAGTGCCGCCGAGAATGCCGAGCATCTCGAGGAGCGCGATGCCGCCGGAGCTGGACGGCGGCGCCGTGATGACCGTGTAGTTGCGGTACTTGCCCTGGAGCGGCGTGCGCTCGATCGCCTTGTAGCTCTTCAGGTCGTTCAGCGAGATGATGCCGCCGTGCTTCGCCATCTCCTCGGCGAAGCGTTTCGCGGTCTCGCCTTCGTAGAATTCACTCGGACCGTTCTTCGAGATGCGCGCGAGCGTCTGCGCCAGCTCCGGCTGCGCGAGCGTCTCGCCGACGTCGAAGAACGCGCCGTTCTTCTGGAAGATGCGCTTCGATTCCGGATCCTTCGCCAGGTCGCGCGAGGCCTTGAGTGATTCGGCGAGCGCGTAGGACACAGGGAAGCCCTTCGCGAGCTCGATTGCCGGCGCCATGTTCTGTGCCCACGAACGCTTGCCGTACTTCGTGACCGCCATCTCGAATCCGCGGACGGTGCCCGGGACGCCGGACGATCGCCAGCCTTCGATGCTGTCCTTTGTGAGGTTGCCCTGCGCGTCGAGATACATGTTGCGCGACGCCTTCTCGGGCGCGCGCTCGCGGAAGTCGATGAACGTCGACCGTCCATCGGCGAAGCGGATCAGCATGAAGCCGCCGCCGCCGAGGTTGCCGGCGAAGGGATGCGTGGCGGCCAGCGCGAAGCCGACGGCGACCGCGGCGTCCACGGCGTTGCCGCCGGCCTTGAGGACGGCGACGCCGACGTCGGCGGCCTGCGCCTCCATGGCGACGACCATCCCGTGACGCGCGTGGAGCGGCTGACGCGTGGCGCTCGCCGGGACCGTGCAAACGATGAGAGCGAGGGCTATGAGGGCGGCAAACGTTCTTCGCATGGTGGTTGATTCTACCGAGATTCCGCTATTCTTACGCGCATGGCTGAAACAGTGGAGTTCAAGAGCAACGGCGGCACCGCGTCAGGGTATCTGGTCAAGCCGCCAACGGGTTCCGGTCCGGGCGTGCTCGTCATTCAGGAATGGTGGGGGCTCGACGCGAGCCTCAAGCAGACGACGGATCAAATCGCTGCGGCGGGGTTCGTCGCGCTCGCGCCCGATCTTTATCACGGCGAGCTCGCCGGTCACACCGAGATGGACAAGGCGGGCAAGCTGATGCAGAGCCTCCCGCCCGATCGCGCGGCGCGCGACATGAGCGGCGCCGTGGACTATCTCGCCAATCACAAGGCCGTCACGAGCAAGGGCATCGGCGTCGTCGGCTTCTGCATGGGCGGCATGCTGTCGTTCCTCATCGCGGCCAATCGCGGCGACAAGGTGAAAGCGCTCGTCCCGTTCTACGGGTTCCCGCAGGGCGCGATGGAGCCGGACTGGTCCAAGCTGCACGCGAAGGTGCGCGGGCACATGGCGGAGCACGACGGCTTCTTCAAGCCGGAAGCCGCGCGCGCGCTCGAAGTGAAGCTGCGATCGATGGGGAAGGACGTGCTGCTGACCGTCCATCCGGGCACGGGCCACGCGTTCATGGGCCCGCACAACGCGCTCGGGACATTGAACAAGGAACTGGCCGCGCGCATCTGGCCCGAGGTGTTCAAGTTCCTGAAGGACACGCTGCACTGAGAATGGAGTCTATGTTCGGAACACTCGTTCCGACGTTCGTCGTCGTCGGCTGGAGCGGATCGGGCGGCGACGCGTTTCCGTTCTACTTCCGCGAGACCGGGCTCGGCCCGCGGATGGCCGCGCAGCCGACGGCGCCGGCGCAGCCGCCGTTTCGAGAAGCGGACGCCGGGCGGGCAGTGAGATCGCCAGCCTGCCTATGGCATAATTATTTATAGAGATGTTCCGCGGTCTGCTGATTTCCCTGCTGCTTATTGGCGTCGGCCTTCGAGCCGACGCGCGTGGGGTGATCTAGCCGGAGCCGACCGAACAGCGCGTTCAGCCGAGGGCCATCACCTCACCAGGTGATGGCCCTTTTTCTTTGTGCCTGTGTGGAATGACATACCGGAGACCGACCGTGCGCCACCCGAGACCGACCTTCTATACGCCGCCCACACCCACGCACACCGCGTGGCCGCGTCCGCGCGAGCCGCAGCCGCCCTCGCCGGATCCGGTCGAGGTCCGCGGCCCCGTCGAACCGCACAAGGACGAGGACCGTCCCTCGGACGAGCCCGGCTACGGCCACGGCGTCTGATATCCTCTGCGCAACGATAACGGAGGACCTCATGCGCATGCTTCACACGGCTCTCGTGATTTCAGTCGTCGCGGCGTCCGCGGCGATGCTCGGCGCGCAGGCGCCCGCTGGCGCTGGACAACGCGGTGGCGGACAGCGCGGAGGCACGCCTCCACCGCCCGCGATGACGCTGACGACGACGGCGTTTCCGGACGGCGGGATCATCCCGCCGCGGTTCACGCAGGCGGGCGAGCAGACGTCGCCGGCGCTTGTGTGGACGAACACGCCGCCAGGTACGCAAAGCTTCGTCCTGCACATGCACGATCTCGAAGTCGCGCGCAACAAGACGACTGATGATCAGGTCCACTGGGTCGTCTGGAACATTCCTGCGACGGCGACCGGACTTCCCGAAGGCGTGCCGGCCGGAGCGGATCGTCCGGATGGCAGTCATCAGATCAGCGCGAGCGGTCCCATGTATCGCGGTCCCGGCGCTGGCGCGAACGGACCGATGCATCACTACACGTTCGAGATCTACGCGCTCGATACGAGGATCGACGTGCCCGCGTCGACCGATGCGTTCGAGACGCGCGCGAACGTCATGAAGGCGATCCAGGGCCACGTGCTCGGCAAGGCGGTCTACATGGGTTTGTTCAAGCGGCCGCAGTAACGGACGCGAGCGTGAAATCCACATCGCTCCGGTGGGGACGCGTAGTGGTCGGAGGGTTCCTGGCGGAGCTGCTCGTCTTCGCCATCGTCTTTCCGGTGCTCTACGTGTTTGGGCAGCGAGCCTTTCTGGCGTCCATTCTTGTCGCTTCGGCAGTGATGCCGTTCATCTTTGCGATCTGGGTGGCCAGGCACGCCGAGTCACGCCTTGTACTCCATGGAGCGCTCGTTGGCGTTGTCGCCGCGCTGATCTATACGGGCGTTGCGTGGGGGCAGCCACAGCCGCTGTTGTACAAGATCGCTCACGGACTCAAGGTCGTCGGTGGCGCGGCTGGCGGCGTAGTGGCGTCCCGTCGAAAACTGGCTGTTAGACCCGTTATGGAGTTCTAGGATTCAAAAGCAGGCGAACGCGCCCGAGGACTTCAGGCGCGATGTTGGCGCCGGTGACGAGCAGGACGCTCGTCGCCGGCTTCGGATCTTCGAGAAACGCGGCTGTCGTCGCTGCGGCCGCCGGTTCGGCGGTCACGCCCTCGTGCATCAGCAGATGTCCGATCGCTCCAAGCAGTTCTTCCTCGCTGACGGCACGGACATCATCCAGCAGATCGAGAATCGCCGCGACGTTCGGCGCGAGCGCGCGTCTGACGGCGAGGCCGTCGGCGATCGTGTCCGCTGATTCCGTCTCGATCGCGCGACGCTGCTGCCACGACTGAAAGTACGCGGGCGCGTTCGCGGCGACGACGCCGATGACCGACACGGACGCCTTGAGCTGCTTGAGCGCCGACGCGAGTCCGCGGATGAGCGC
This sequence comes from Terriglobia bacterium, assembly GCA_020073005.1. Classification (GTDB taxonomy): domain Bacteria; phylum Acidobacteriota; class Vicinamibacteria; order Vicinamibacterales; family CAVVIG01; genus SRVP-36. Next base: position 4,513 of record JAIQFX010000062.1, read on the forward strand.
GGTGTCGCCCATCGGGACATACACGCGATCGACCGCGGGCAGCTGCGCGATGATCTCCAGGCCGATCGTCGCTGGGCCGACGGGCACCTCTCCGTCGGTCGCGTCGTGGAGGAAGAACGCGTGCGTGCGATCGGTGTACTCGTACGCCGCGTCGATCGCCGCCGACAGATCGGCGCCGGTCTCGACGAGCGTCGCGCCCAGCTCGCGAATCCGCGCAGCCTTGACTGGATTCGGATTCACCGGCAGAAAGATCGTCGTCTTGACGTTCAGCAGCCGGCCCGCGTACGCGACCGCCGCGCCGTGATTGCCGGTGCTCGCCGCGACGACTTCACTGATCGATCGCCGCGCGATGTTGACCGAGAGCGAATAGATGGCGCCGCGAACCTTGAACGATCCGGTCGGCAGTCCTGATTCGATCTTGAGATAGACCTCGCGGTCCGGTGCGCAGAGCGACGGCGCGCGTGTCAGCGGTGTCGGAGGGAAATGCGCGGCGAGAAGCGCCTGGGCTTCCCGCGCGCGTGAGAGACCAATCATCAAGCGAAATCAACACAGCGGGTGGCCGCGAACGGGCGCCCGCTCGTGGGCGCAGGCGGGGCCATCAACGCGTTCATCCGCCGAGCACACGAGGGGGCTGTTCGCGGACAGGACCCGAGTCCAGTTGATTTCTCGGAGTTCCGGCTGAAGCCGGACGCCACGTACCCGGACGCCACGGGCCTCATTTCGCTGTCTGCAGTTTTCCGCCAGTGGCCGAGAGCATCAGCTTGACGAGCTCTTCCGTGATCTTCGGCTCGAGGCCTTCGGTATGGCCCTTCTCGAGCCGCGCGACGTCGGCGACGATGCGGCCGTCCTTGCAGCTGCCGTACGTGAAGATCTGCGCCGTGCCCGGCCGCGGCAGCAATCCCCACGGCGGATTCGGCGGCACCTGACGCGACCGGTCGTAGATGTAGCCGGCCTTCGTGTCCACGACCTCACGCGCGCCGCCGCGCGGACCGCAGCTGAGTCTCGCCGCCCACGACGACGATTCGGGCAGGCCCTTCTCGTCCATTTCGCGGCGGCCCGTTTCGTAGATGAACGAGAAGTCCGTCGGCGGCAGACCCGTCGTCGCTCCCGGCATCGCGCCGCGTGCCGCCGCCGCGGCGCCTGCGCCGCCACGCGCCGCTCCGGCGGCCGAGCCACGGCCGCCGCCCGCCGCCGCGCCAGCCGGCGGCGCGCCGATCGCGCCGAAGCCCGCACGACCCGGATTCTCGCCGAGACGTCCGCCGGAGAGACTCAGCCAGCCGTCCACGCGATCCTTGAAGAAGTCCGTCCGCACGATGCGGTTCGACGTCATGCCGCCCTGCGAATGCCCGACGAGCCAGAACGCTTTGATGTTCGGCTTCCCGATCTGCTCGACGACGAAGTTCACGATGTTCCGCAGATACTCATCGTCCACATCCGACCAGACGTGCGTCGGCGAGTTCGGCGTCGCGATGACGAGCCGGTATTGATCCTTGTAGTCGACGATGGGGAAATAGTGGCGCTGCCAGTTGCCGTACGAACCGGCGCCGTGCAGGCTGAGGATGAACGTGATCTTCTCGCCAGGTTTCAGATCGCATGGGTAATCGAGGAAGTACGTCCGCCGCGTCTTCATCTCGACGACGGGGCCCTGGTTGATCACGCGATCGCTCGGGCAGTCGGCGTCAGGGCAGCGCAGTGTCGGCGGCGCCACGCACGGCGCGCCCGCGATGGAAACAAAGGGTTGCGCGCTGGCCACGCTGGCGCACGCAAGCGCCGCGGCAGCGATGACCAGCAGGCGTGCGTGAGCGGATGTGTGTTTCATGGCGCCACGGTAGAGATTCGTGGCGCCCCTGTCAAGAAGAGCCGCTCGGCTGAAGCCTCGCGCTACCGCTGCAGGGTTCTCGCTCGCCTGAAAGGCTCGCGCTACGAGTCGTACGTCATTCCGCGCGGAGCGCCTCGGCAGGATCCACGGTCGCGGCGCGGAGCGCCGGTACGTAGCTCGCCAGGACCGCCGCCGACACGAGGCCGAGCGACACGCCCGCGTACGTCAGCGGATCGACGGGGCTCACGTCGAACAGCAGCGTCGCCATCAACCGCGTCAGACCTACGGCCGCGAGGAGACCGATCGCGATCCCGACGACCGCGAGCCGCAGCCCCTGACCGACGAACATTCGCGTCACTTCCTCGCGCTGCGCGCCCAGCGCCATCCGGATTCCGATCTCGCGCGCGCGCTGCGACACCGCGTACGAGATGACGCCGTAGAGCCCGGCGACGCCGAGCAGCAGCGCCATCGCGCCCGCGATCGACAGCATGACCAACGTGAACGACGTCCGCGCCATCGACTTGTCCGTGACTTCCTGCATCGTCCGCACTCTTGCGACCGGCAGGTCGGGATTCAACGACCAGATCGCGCGGCTCACTTCGTTGACGAGGGCGCTCGTTCCGGCGCGGCTGCTCCGGATCACGAACGTCGTGCTTCGCTGCGCGTACGTCTCGTCGCCTTCAAAGTTCCCCATCAGCATCGGCCAGTAGACGGCCGTCGGCGCCTTCTTGTCGAGGCCATCGTCGCGGACGTCGTTCACGACGCCGACGATTTCTCGCCACGGCGAATTATTCGTGGCGCGCACGCGCTTGCCGAGCGCCGCCGACGGCTCGCGCCACAGCTCGCGCGCGAGGTTCTCGGAGACGAGCGCGACCTGCCGCGTGTCGTAGAGGTCCTCCCACGTGAAGTCCCGGCCGGCGAGCACCTGATTGCCCATCGTCTTGAGCAGGCCCGGCGAGATCATCTTGAAATGGCGCAGCGGCGGCAGCGTCCCTTCGGGATACGTCGTGCCGTCGGCGAACATCAGGTCGGTCCAGTTGTCGTTGTCCATCGGCAGTCCCGACGCGAGGCCCACCGACGACACGCCGGAGACGGTTGCGATCCGTTCCGCGATGCGCTGCTCCGCGCGTGTCGCGTCCACGGGATCCGCGACCGCGGTGCTCGGTATGTAGAGGCGCAGCGTCAGCAGATTCTGTGGCGACGTGAAGCCGGGCTGCACATGCTTCAACGCCTGGAACGTGCGAATCATCAAACCGGAGCCGACGAGCAGCACGAGCGCGAGCGCGACCTGCGCGACGACGAGCGTGTTGCGCGCGCGATGACGCTCTTTGCTCTGGCTCAGCGTCCGCCCGCCGGCGCGGAGCGCTTCATTCAGATGCGGGCCCGCGTACTTGACGACGGGGAAGAGACCGAAGAGCGCGCCCGCGAGCGCCGAGATCGCGAACGTGAAGAGCAGGACCGAGCCGTCGATCGTGATCTCGGTCGCGCGCGGCAGGTTCGCCGGCGCGATCGCCGTGAGCACGCGCAGGCCGCCGTACGCCAGGGCGAGTCCGGCCGCGCCGCCCAGCACGCCGAGCGCGAGGCTCTCCGTCATCAGCTCGCGCGCGATGCGTCCCCAGCCCGCGCCGAGCGCCGCGCGGATCGCCAGCTCCTGCCGCCGGCCGTCGGTCCGTACAAGAAGAAGGTTGGCGACGTTCGCGCACGCGATCAGCAGCACGATGCCGATCGTGCCCATCAGCACCCAGAGGACGCGGCCGATGTCGCCGACGAGATCCTCCTTCAACGGCTGCGGCACCGCCGTGAGCCGAGCGTCCTTGAACAACGTGAGGCTGAATCCAGGAAACGGCGGGAACGTGTCGATCGCGACCGGAATCAGCCGCGTCATTTCGGCGGTCGCGCGATCGAGCGTCACACCTGGCGCCAGACGCGCGAGGCCGTAGTAGCTGAAGTTGCCGAGAAACGTCTTCGCGCGGTCCAGCCGCATCGGGCTGAACGCGGACGCCGTCCGATCGAGGAACCGGAACGATTGCGGGAGGACGCCGATCACTTCGCGCGCGCGGCCGTCGAGGAGGACGCGGCGTCCGATCGCCGCGGGATCGCCGCCGAATCGCGTCTGCCAGTACCCGTAGCTGAGGATCATCGTCTCGGGACTGCCGGGCGTGTCGTCGGCTCGGGTGAACAGCCGGCCGAGCAGCGGCTTCACGCCCAGCATCGGCAGGATGCCGTCCGTCACGTCCACTATCGGGATCTCCTCGGGATCGCCGAGGCCGGTGACGCTGTCGGAGTGCCCGCGCCAGATCCCGATGTCGGTGAAGCTCTTCCCCTGCTCGCGGTACGTGAAATAAAGAAATGGTGCGGTACCCGCGTTCTTGATGTTGACGCCAGGCGCGCTGTGGTTGACCGCGACGAGCGCGTCCGATCCCGGGTACTGCAGCGGCTTTATAAGGATGCCGTTGACCACGCTGAAGATGGCGCTGTTGGCGCCGATGCCGATGGCGAGCGTCAGGACCGCGATGCTCGTGAACGCCGGGAACCGGACAAGGCGGCGCAGCAGATGCTTCAGCGGCATGACTTCTTAATACGCGATTGCTTGCAGAAAGTTAGGCCGACTTCGTACTTTTTTCATCGGTGCGCCATCGCCCTGTCACGTCTCCCGCGTGTACTGGATCGTGATCATTATGCCGTCCTTACCGATCCGGTTCCGCACGCTCGTCTTGCTCGCCTGCGCCACTGTGGCCGCCTGCAACTCGTCGAGCACGTCACCCACGACGACGACGTCCACGACGACGTCCACGACCACGACGACCACGACGACGAGCGCGACGGTGCCGCCGAACGTGACCGGGGTCAGCCCGAACATCGGCCCGAACGAGGGCGGCAGCAACGTGACGATTACGGGCACCGGCTTCACGGGCGCGACGGCGGTGATGTTCAACGATCAGAGCGCCGCGTCGTTCTCCATCCCGTCGGACTCGACGATCAAGGCCGTCTCGCCGCCGACGCCGCTGCCGGGCGGCGCGACGGTCGACGTCTTCGTCACCACGGCCAACGGCACGAGCGTGGCCGTCCCGGCCGATCACTTCACGTTCACGCAGAACGTGATGAACCGGTTCACGCTGTCGGACAGTTCGGTGAGGGGTGGCGCGACCATCGTCGGAACGGTCGCCGTGCAGTACATCGCGCCGGCGGCGGGCTACACGCTGCCGGTGACGTGGTCGTCTGCGCCCGCGAACTCGACGGCGGCGATCGTGCCGGCGTCGATGCGGATCGAGTCCGGGTTCATCACCGGATCGTTCGCGATCCAGACGCAACCCGTGACGTCGCAGCAGTGCTTTCTGATCGGCGTGACGTTTCCGCCGACGGGAGCCGGAGCGACCGCGGCGTTCTGCGTCGTGCCCTGAACGGCGGGCGCCCGTTCGCGGCCACCCGCGCTCGGTTGAGTCGACGTCGTCTCAATGCACGCGCGGGCGCTCGACGACCAGATCCGGGTGCGATCGCATGAACGACTCGGCGACGTGGCAGTTCCAGCACACCGGCTGGTGCGTGTCGAACAGATCCGGCAGCCGCTCCGGCTTCAGATCCGACCACTCGATCGTGACACCGTCGGGGCCGCGCAGCGCCGGCGGATGCTGCGCGGACGTCGCCGTCGTGATCGGCTTGCCGCAGTACGAGCACGGGTGCGCCGCGTACCAAAGTTCGACGAGCTCGAGAACCGTACCTTCCGGCCCCGCGTGAATCTGCGTCAGACACGGCTGCCGGCAGGGTCCGCGCTCGGCCCAGCGCGAGCATTCCTCGAGGCGCAGATCCGCGCGATCGTCGACGAGCGCCGTGACCGCCGCGTGCCCGACGTCGACCGAAACCGCCGCCGGCTTGCGCGTCTCCGGACACGTGACGAGCCGGACGCCGCGATAGCGCCGCCACGCCATGATCGGTCCGCGCGCGTAAACGAGGACGCACACGGCAAACAGGAGAACCAGGACCGTTACCATCATGTTGCCCTCCGCGGGCCGAGCAATCTCCGCCCTACGTCGTGTCGTAAGGGCCGACCGTGGTCGGCCCTATCAGTGGAGCAAAGCCCCGGCCAAGGGCGGCCGCGCGAAAAACGCGAAGGATTTGCCGCGGCGTTGCGTCATGACGACGAAAACCCGACAATTCGTCCCATGCCATCGACATTCCTCCGCCGCGCCCTCGTCGCCTCGCTCGTGCTCGCCGGCTCCAGCGGCGTTGTCTCCGCGCAGGAGCGGCTCGCGCCGAACGCGCTGCCCGCGGCCGATCGTCCGTTCGGCACGCTCCGCGAGCAGGCGGCGCTGCAGCAGGCGTGGCTGAAGCAGCGGCTCGACACGTTTCTGCCCGCGCTGATGCGCAAGCACGGCGTCGACATGTGGGTCGTGCCGATGCGCGAGTACAACGAGGATCCGATCTTCCCGTCCATCACCGCGCCGGAGACGTTCGCCGCGCGGCGCCGGACGATCTACGTCTTCTTCGACAAGTGCGCCGCACCCGGCGCCGCTCCGTCAGCGCAGTGCGTCGAGCGCATCGCGCTCGGCGGGACGTCGCAGGGCGGGCTGTTCGACGCGCGGACGTCGGCGAAGACCGTCGCGAATCCCGTCAACGGTCGCCAGGCGGAGCTGTGGGGCGACGAGCAGTGGCTGCTGCTCAAGGAAGTCGTCGAGGAGCGGAAGCCGAAGGTGATCGCGATCGATCGGTCGACGGTGTTCGCGTTCAGCGACGGCCTGTCGAGCGGCGAGCTGCAGGGGATGAGCGAGGCACTGGGGAAGACGTGGACGTCGAAGTTCAAGAACGCCGAAGGCCTGCCGCTCGATCTCGTCGCGTCACGGCTGCCGGAGGAAGAAGCGTTCTTCGAGAAGATGACCGCGCTCGTCTGGCAGATGACGCAGACGATGTTCTCGGACAAGGTCATCGTGCCGGGCGTGACGCATTCGAAGGATCTCGTGTGGTGGTGGCGGCAGCGCACCAACGATCAGGGGCTCGGCACCTGGTTCCAGCCGAGCATCGAAGTGCAGCGCAAGGGCGCGACGCCGAAGGAGCTCGGCGACGATCCGGTCATCCAGCCGGGCGACGTGCTGCACTGCGACGTCGGCATCACCGTCGCGCGTCTGAACACGGATACGCAGCATCTCGCCTACGTCCTGCGTCCAGGCGAGACGGACGCGCCGGCGGGCCTCAAGCAGGCGCTCGCGAATGCGAACGCGATGCAGGATTTCACGTTGGAGGAGATCCGCGTCGGCCGGACCGGCAACGAGATCCTGCAGTCGGTGCTCGCGCGGATGAAAGCGAAGGGCATCACGGGGACGCTGTACTCGCATCCGATCGGATTGAACGGCCACGGCGCGGGTCCGCTCATCGGCCTCTGGGACTACCAGGACGGCGTCGTCGGCCGCGGCGAAGCGCGCGTCATTCCGTCGATGTGGTTTTCAGTCGAGCTGCAGGCGACGACGTCCGTGCCGGAGTGGGGCGGGCAGGCGGTGCAGATGGCGCAGGAAGAGGACATGATCGTCGGCGCGGACGGAAGGAATCGTTGGGCGAGACAAAGACAGAGTCAGTTGTTCTTGATCGGGAGTCGGTAGTCAGTAGTCGTTAGTCATTGGTCGTTGGTCGTTAGTCGTTAGTCGTTAGTCGTTAGTCGCGATTTGCCTATTCCCGCGAATGTCGTCGAGCGCCTTTACCGGCGCAGCCGCGCCTCAGAATGGGGAGTGGCGCCCGGGCGTTTCGCCGGCGCGCTCGCGTCGAGCGTCGACTGGGCGTTCGCCGGCGCGCACCCGGACGAGGCCGCCGTCGCGCGGTACCTCGAGTCGCTTCACCTCGACGATCTCGCGCTGGCGTGCGCGTGCGCCGACGGCAGCGAGCCCGCCTGGGATCACTTCGTTCGTGAATTCCGGCCCGTCTTGTACCGATCCGCCGACGCGATCGATCCATCCGGCGGCATGCGCGAGATCGCCGACGCGTTGTACGCCGATCTCTACGGGTCACTCTTCCGCTACTACCACGGCCGCAGCAGTCTCGCGACGTGGCTGCGCGCCGTGCTCGCGCAACGGCACGTGGACCGCGTGCGCGTGCAGCGACGTGTCGAGCCGCTGCCTGACGACGATGCGCCGGCGGCGATCGCGACGTCGGCATCCGCGCCGGATCCCGATCGCGATCGGCTGATGCCGCTCGTCCAGGCCGCGCTTGTCGCGGCCATCGCGGCGCTTGTCGCACGCGACCGGCTCCGCTTGGCGTGCTACTACACGCAGGGACTGAAGCTCGCTGAGATCGGACGGCTGATGAGTGAGAGCGAAGCGACCGCGTCGCGGCAGCTCGCGCGGATCCGTCGCGAACTGCGCGACGTCATCGAGCGCGATCTGCGCGAACGCCAGAAACTGACGGTCGCGGAAGTCGTCCAGGCGCAGCGCTATGCGATGGACGATGCCGGCGCGCTCGATCTGGGCCGGTTGCTCGCGCCGGACGGCCCGCGCAAGAAATCCTCGCCGGATCGTTCAAGATGAGGAGACTGGTGTGACGCCCGAACACGAGCCGTCCCCGCAGTGTCTCGACGCCGAAACCATGGCGGCGTGGGTGGACCGCGCGCTGCCTGCGGCGGAAGCCGCCGCTGCCGAAGCGCACGTGGCCGACTGCGCGCGCTGTCAGCAGATGCTGGCCGCGCTCGTCACGTCGATGCCGGCCGTCGCCGAGCCGTCGCCCTGGTGGCGGCGTCCATGGGTCATCGGACTCGTGCCGCTGGCCGCCGGTTCACTGGCGCTGGCATTCTGGCTCGTTGTGCCCGGACAGTCACCGCAGACAGCGCCGACAGCGACCACCGCGAACGCGACGACGTCGCGTGCGCCGACTGCCGCCGCGCCTGCGACGCCGGCGACCTCGCCCGCGCCTCCTCCGTCGGTTCAAACACTTGCCGAGCGTGTCGAGACGCCGTCCGCGGCGAGTCCCGCTCAGGCGGAGAGCAAGCGGGACGTCGAGTCGAGCACGAGCGCCAACGAGGCGCGGCGAAAAGACGCGCCGGCGGCGGCTCCGGCCGCGCCGGCCCCGCCAACTGCCGCGGACGCGCTGCGACCCGCTGCCGAGGCTGCGTCCAGAGCCGCCATGCGCGCCGCCGCGGCGCCCACATTAGATAAGGTAGCGACCACGGTGGACGTCATCTCGCCGGACCCCTCGGTCCGCTGGCGCATCGGCGCGAGCGGATCCGTTCAGCGCTCGACCGACGGCGGCGCCACATGGATCGCGCAGGCGAGCGGCGTCGCGCAGAACCTGACGGCCGGCGCGTCACCTCAGCGTGACGTGTGTTGGGTCGTCGGCCGCGCGGGCACCGTGCTGCTGTTCACGGACGGCACTCTGTGGAGGCGGCTCGAGTTCCCGGAAACCGTGGACCTCACGCGTGTGGACGCGCGGGACGCCGCCGCCGCGACCGTCACGGCCGCCGACGGACGCAGGTTCCAGACCGCGGATGGCGGCCGGACCTGGGGCCGCCTGCAAGATTTCTGAGCGGCGCCGTTCAAGGGTCAGAAGCGCCTGAAAGGAGCCTCTGATGACCCTGAAAGTCTGGACCGCCGCAGCGGCCATCGTTGCCGCGTCCGTCACTCTCCCGCGCCACACGCCGGTTGCCATCGCGCACGCCGAACCGCGCGATCAGGACCGCGGCACCACGCTCGACGATCAAGTCGAGCTTGGGCTCACCGTCTACAACTCCGACATCGCGCTGGTGCGCGACGTGCGCATGCTCAACCTCGCGCGCGGCACGTCCGATCTCAAGTTCATGGACATCGCCGCGACCGTCAATCCCGCGACCGTGCATTTCCGATCGCTCACCGAGCCGGGCCGCGTGAACGTGCTCGAGCAGAACTACGAGTACGACCTGCTCGAGCCGGAAAAGCTGCTGCGCAAGTACGTCGGCCGCGACGTCACGCTGGTGCGTACGCGCCAGCAGGACGGCTCGACGATGGAGGAGGAGACGAAGGCGCGGCTGCTCAGCTACAACGGCGCGCCGGTCTGGCAGATCGGCGGTGAAATCGTCACCGGCATGCGCGCGGATTCGATGCGGTTCCCTGAGCTGCCGGCGAGTCTCTACTCGCGGCCGACGCTCGTCTGGACGCTCGACAACACCGGCGCGGCGCGTCACCGCGTCGAGGCGTCGTATCTGGCGGGCAAGCTCTCGTGGTCGTCGGACTACGTGCTGCGCGTGGCGCGCGACGATCGAACGGCTGATCTCGACGGCTGGGTGACGCTGACCAACGGCAGCGGCACCGCGTTTCGCAACGCCCGGCTTCAGCTCGTCGCCGGCGACCTGCACCGCGTCCGTCAGGTGCTGAACAAGGTGATGGCCGATGAAATGCGCGCGGCCGCGCCTGCGCCCCCCTCCTCAATGGTGCAGGAGAATTTCTCCGACTATCACCTCTACACGGTGAACCGGAAGACCACCATCAACAACAGCCAGACCAAGCAGGTCAGCATGCTCGAAGGCGCCGGCGTGCCCGTGAAGAAGCGCTACGTGGTGGACGGCCAGTCGTTCTACTACCGCAACGCGCAGCATCCCGGCGCGCCGCTCAAGGACGTCGTGCAGGTGTACTACCAGTTCAGGAACGAGGATGGCCACGGGCTCGGCGTGCCGATGCCGGCCGGCGTCGTCCGCGTCTATCAGGAGGACTCACACGGCGACACGCAGTTCGTCGGCGAGGATCGCATCGATCACACGCCGAAAGGCGAGACGCTGAACCTGAAGATTGGCGACGCGTTCGACGTGATCGCCGAACGGAAGCAGACCGACTTCCAGAAGATCGCGACCAACGTCTACGAGGTCGCGTACGAGATCACGCTGCGCAATCACAAGGCGGTGCCGATTGGCGTCGAGGTCAACGAGCCGATCGGCGGCACGTGGCGGATCCTGACGTCCTCGCACGAGTGGACGAAGACGGACGCGTGGGCCGCGCAGTTTCAGGTGCCCGTCGCCGCGGACGGGGCGGCGGTGCTGAAGTACCGGGTACGGGTGACGTATTAGTAGTCGGTAGTCGAGAGTCAGTAGTCGAGAGTCAGTAGTCGAGAGTCAGTAGTCATGCCATGTCCGCCCGCCTGGGAGTTCCCGGGCGGGTCCGGATAACACCGGACACAACGGCGGGCGGCCATGACCCAATAACCAACTCAACCACTCACCGAACAATTATCCGCTTACCAACGGGCGCCGCAGTTCCCTGCTGCCACGCTAGAATGCCGTGTCCGGTGCCCGCATGCTTGGCAAGACGCTCCATCACTACCGGATCCTCCGGTCGCTTGGCTGCGGGGGTATGGGCGAGGTCTATGCCGCCGAAGACACGAAGCTCAATCGCATCGTCGCTCTGAAAGTCCTGGCGGGGTTGACGGCGACCGACCCCGAGCGGCTCAGCCGATTCCAGCGCGAAGCCAAGGCGATCGCCGCGATCAACCATCCGAACATCGTCACGATCTATTCAGTGGAAGAAGCCGAGGCGGGCGGCGTTCCGTTCCTGACGATGGAGCTCGTCGAAGGGAAGCCGCTGGACGCGCTGATCCCGCGGCGCGGCATGAAGCCGGCCGCACTGCTCGACCTCGCCGTGCCGTTGGCCGACGCCGTCAGCGCGGCGCACCAGCGCGGCATCGTGCATCGCGATCTCAAGCCGTCCAACATCATGATCCGCGACGACGGCCGGCTGAAGGTACTCGACTTCGGGCTCGCGAAGTTGCGGCAGGAAACGGCGGACGCGCCGGGCGCAGAGGCCGCGACGATCGAACAGCTCACCGCGCGCCATGGCGTGATCGGCACGGCGGCGTACATGTCGCCCGAGCAGGCTGAAGGGCGGCCCGTCGATCATCGCTCCGACATCTTCTCGCTCGGCATCCTGCTGTACGAGATGGCGACCGGCACGCGCCCGTTCAAGGGCGAGTCGGCGATGTCCATTCTCTCGGCGGTCATCAAGGACGCGCCGGTCCCTGCTGCCGACGTCAACCCGGGCATCCCGCCGGAGCTTGACCGGGCGATTCGCCGGTGTCTCGCGAAGGATCCGGCGCGGCGGTACCAGAGCGCGGCCGACCTGCGCAACGATCTCGAGGATCTGGCGCAGGCGCACCCGGCCGGGCGGCGCCCACTCGCGGGCCGCCGCGCGATACAGGGGCTCGCCGTGGTCGCGACACTCGCCCTCGCGATCGCGGCCACCGTGGTGGTCTCGCGCGGTCGCGGCGATCGTGTGCCAGCGGCGACGTTCACCACGTTGACGTCGATGCCGGGCAGGGAATGGTTTCCGAGTTTGTCGCCCGACGGCAAGTGGGTCGTCTACGGCGCCGAGACGGAAGGGAATTTCGACATCTTCCTGCAGAGCGTCTCCGGCTCGAATCCGGTCAACCTGACCAAGGATTCCGCGGCCGACGACGACATGCCCGCGTTCTCGCCAGACGGCGAGCGCATCGCGTTTCGATCGAGCCGCGACGGCGGCGGCATCTTCGTCATGGGACGAACGGGCGAAGCCGTCAGGCGCGTGACGCGCAGCGGGTTCAATCCGGCCTGGTCTCCTGACGGGATCGAGCTCGCGTTCACCACGGGCCGGATGGACATCAACCCGCAGAACTCCGAGGGCGTGAGCGAGCTGTGGGTCGTCTCCGCGACCGGTGGCGAGCCGCGGCGCGTTTTCGCAGGCGATGCGATTCAACCGAACTGGTCACCCCACAAACGGCGGATCGCCTTCGCGCGACGCGGTGGCCCGGCCCGGACAACGGATATCTGCACGATCCTGCCAGGGCAAGGCGAGCCGGTCACGCTGATGAACGATGCCCCACTGGACTGGAATCCGATCTGGTCGCCGGACGGCACGCACATGTATTTCGTGAGCGATCGGTCCGGCACGATGAACCTCTGGCGAATGGCGATTGACGAGGAGACTGGCAGAGCGCGCGGCGAGCCCGAGCCCATCGTGACGCCCGCGCCGTTTTTCGCGCATCCCACCATCTCGGTCGACGGCAGGCATCTCGCCTACAGCTCGGTGCTGAGAACGACGAACATTCAACGGCTCGCACTCGATGCGTCCGCGAAGCCGGCCGGCGATCCCGTGTGGGTCACGAGCGGCTCGCGTCTCTGGTCCGATCCTGATCCGTCACCGGATGGACAGTTTGTCGTGTACTACTCGAACGTCCAACCGGTGGGTCATCTGTATGTCAGCCGGATCGACGGCACGGGCCAGCGCCAGCTGACGGGCGATTCCGCGGCCGATCGTGTGCCGCACTGGTCGCCGGACGGCGCGTGGATTTCGTTTTTCTCGAACCGATCGGGACGACTGCAGATCTGGAAGATCCGCCCCGATGGAAGCGATCTCCAGCAGCTGACCGACGCGCCCGACGAATTGGCGTACTCGACCTGGTCCCCGGATGCGTCGCGAATCGCGGCCGCGACCCCGCGCGCCGGGCGCGCCGGAGGCCAGCCGACGACGTACCTCACTGAGACTGGTCAGCGCTGGAGCGAGCAGCGCCCGGCGACGTTGCCGCCGATTCCCGGCAGTCCGTATTCGCTGGCGCCAAACGGCTGGTCGCCGGACGGCCGGCGGCTGATCGGATTCACCGGACCAACGTCGCCGTCATCGGGCGTGATGATGTACACGTTCAAGACGCAGACGTACGAGCGGCTCACGAATTTTGGCGAGTGGCCGGTGTGGCTGCCGGACAGCCGGCGCGTGCTGATGGGTGACGGCGGGAAGCAGTTCTGGCTGCTGGACACACAGACGAAGCAGACGAAGGTGATCTATTCCGGCGGCCGCGACGTTCTCGGTCCGCCCCGCCTCGCGGCCGATGGCCGGACCATGTACTACTCGCGTCGCGTCACTGAAGCGGACATCCACCTGATGACGCTGCGGTGAGCGCCTCTGACCCGACTACCCACTTACCCAATTACCCACTTATCCAATTACGCGTACGCCGCCCCGACCATGATCTTCTTGATCCGGATCGTCGGCGAGCCGTGCGAGATGCTGTTGGTCTGCGTCGGCTGACCCTTCGCGTCGCCGCCGGTGCCGTACATCCGCCACGTCTCCGGACCGCCGATCGCGTCGAGGTTCGCCCAGAAGTCGGTCGTGATGGCGTTGTAGGTGACGTCGGTGACCATCCGCGTGATCTTGCCGGCTTTGATTTCCCAGAAGCAGTTGCCGCCGAACTGGCCGTTGTAGCGCTGCTGATCGATCGAGTAGCTGCCGCGGCCGTCGATGAGGACGCCGTCCCTGGTGTCCGCGATGATCTGTTCCTGTGTCGGCGATCCCTTGGGCCCCGCTTCGAGCCGCACGTTCGGCATCCGCAGGAACGGGTAGTCGCGCCACGACGAGGCGGACGTGCAGCCTTTGCTCGCCTTGTCGTTGATGAGCGGCGCCGTTTCGCGATTCGTCTGCAGGCCGACGAGAATGCCTTCCCGCACGATCGGAAACTCCATCGTCTTGACGCCGTCATCGTCGTAGCCGACAGTCGCCAGCGCGCCGGGCATCGTCCGATCGCCCGTGATGTTCATCAGCTTCGAGCCGTACTTCAACTTGCCGACGTCGGTCAGCTTCACGAAGCTCGTCCCGGCGTAATTCGCTTCGTACCCAAGGACCCGGTCGAGCTCGGTCGCGTGGGCGACGATCTCGTGGATCGTCAGCATCGCGTGCGACGGCGTCAGCACGAGATCCTTCAGGCCCATGCCGACCGGCTTCGCGGTCGTCATCTCGACGGCGTCGTTGGCGATGCGCTCGACGTTCTCGAGCAGATCGCCTTCCTCGGCGACTTCCCAGCCGCCGGTCTTCGGCACCGCGATGTGGCTGCGCGTCTTCGTCACGTCGCCGACTTTCGCCGACACGTTGAGCGTCGGGTTCAGCTCCCACGTTTCCTGCTCGATGTAGGAGCCTTCGCTCGACGCGAGGTACTTCCACTCGTTCACGATCTGCACGCCGCAGGTGACGCTGCTGACGCCCTTCACCTTGACGGCCGCATCGACGACCTTCTGGCAGTACGCCGTCTTCTGATCCTGCGGGATCGTAGACGGGTCCGTCTTGAGCGGCGTCGCCCAGTACTCCTGATACGACGGCACGGGCGCCAGCTTCACGTCGACCTTCTTCGCGATCGCGCTCGCCTTGGCGACGTCGGTCGCCATCCGCGTGATGCGCCGGATTTCATCTTCAGTGACGATCGGGCTGCTCGCGAATCCCCAGACGCCGCTGTGGATCACGCGGACGCCGAAGCCCGCCGCGCCGCGACCCGCGCCCCCGCGCCGGCCCGCGCCGCCGCCGCGCCCGAAGCCGCCACCGCCGCCGCGTCCGCCGCCACCGCCGAATCCGCCGTTGGCGTCGCGGTCAGGACCGCCGCTCGCGTTGACGCCGCTGTTCACGCTGCGCGTGAACCGGATGTCGGCGTACGTGCAGCCGGCGCGCTTCGCTTCACCGAGCGCGAGATCGGCGAGGCCCTTGAACGACGAGGTCATCGGGTTGCCCTTGGGCGACTGCGCGATGAGCTCGGCGACCAGATCGCTCGAGGCGATGACCAACCCGGCGGCGCCGGTGTACTTCAGAAAGTCTCGACGTGAAGGGGACATACGTGTCTTCTCCGTTTAACCGCGGAGACCGCCGAGGACGCGGAGCATCTTGTTGCTTTTGTTTCTCAAGCTCCGCGCTCTCCGCGTTCTCTTGCGGTTTGCATTTTCTTAGACTGCAGGGCTGACGGATGTCATGTAGAAGTCTTCAACTCGAATCGCAGGCATCAGCGCGGTGCCTGGACCGTCATACGCCTCGCCCGTGTGAATCGGGACCGCTTTGCCGACCGCCGACAGATTCGCGAACGCGACGAGCGGCGACATGTTCCAGCGGAAGTTCTGCACCGGCCCGGCGATCTCGCCGTTCACGATCAGGAACAACCCGTCGCGCGTCATGCCGGTGTTGAGCAGCGTCAGCGTGTCGACCGGACGCAGATACCAGAAGAACGTCACGAGCAGCCCGCGCCGCGTGGACTTGATCATGTCCTCGATGGACTGATTCGTGCCCTCCATCACGAGCGACATGTTCGGATTGGCCGGCGAGGGCGGCACCTTCTGCCGCCGCGCGGTGTTCGGATCGTAGTAGACGTTCTTCAGCACGCCCTTCTCGATCCACGTCACCGGCTTCGCCGCCGAGCCGTCGTTCATGATCGGCGTCTGCCGCAGGATCGGATTGCCGATGTCGCTCTTCAGCGTGAAGCTGTCGCTGAACAGCTTCTGTCCGATCTTCGGCGTCCCGTCCGCCGCGACGAACGGACGGCCGATGCCGCCGAAGTTGAAGCCGCCGCCGCCGCCGCCGAATCCGCCGCCGCCCTGGCCGGCGTTGAAGGCGCCCATCATTGTTGAAAGAAAGCGCGCGGCCGGACGCGGCTCGATGATCGTCGTGTAGCGGCCGGGCTCGATCGCGCGCGGCTTCTGACTCTTCAACGCTTTGTTCGACGCGACTTCGGTCAGCTGCGCGACGTCGATCTGCGACAGCTCTTTCGCCCCCGTGATGCCGGACCAGCCCGAACCCGATCCGCTCGCCATGCGGCACGTGAGGATGAATCCGGTTTCCGCGTACTGGTAGTACGCGAAGAGCCCCTCGGTGTTCGCCTGGCAGTTCGTCTGATACGCCTTCGGGATATAGCCGGCGCCGAGGACGCCTTTCTTCTCGCAGATGTCGACCGACTGCTTCACCCACTTCGCGCGATCGCCGGGTCCGAAGTCCACCATCTCCTGCAGCGCGGCGTTGACCGGGATGTAGTCCTGCGGTCCCTTCACGAGCGGCGGCAGGTTCGGATTGTCGCGCGCCTTCTCGGCCGCGCCCTTCGCTTCGTCGACCGCCGCCTTCAGCGAGTCGTCGTCGAACTCGCGCGTCGTCGCGTTGCCGGTCCTCTGGCCGAGTCGAACGGTGATCGACAAGTTCTGATCGAACTGGACGAGGTTGGTCGTGATCGTCGAGTTCGCCCAGCGCGTGCCGGACCGCTCGCCGCCGTCGAAGGTCGCCTCGGCGCCATCAGCCTTGGCGTCGCGGGCCATCGTAAGGACTTTGTCGGTTAAGGATTTGATTTCGTCGCGGGAATACATGATGGGAGAAGAGGGTACTACAGAATTTGAGAATTTGAGGATTTGAGGATTGGGAGATTTCAGAACGTAAGGATGTAGCGCGAGCCTTTCAGGCGAGCGTGTTATTCGCAGCGCAGCGCGATCATTGGATCAACGCGCGCGGCTCGCCGCGCCGGGACGTACGCGGCGAGCAGCGCGATGGCCATCATCGCCACCGCGGCGACGGCGATGGAGAAGACGCTTCCCGCCGGCAGGCCCTCGATGAAGTGTGTCGCAAGTCGCCGACTCAAGAAGGCGAGAGGCGCCCCCACAATCATTCCTCCCGCGGCCAACGCGATCGCGCTGGTCAGCACGCTGCCGATCACATCACCGGACGTCGCGCCGAGCGCCATGCGAATCCCGATCTCATTCGTGCGCCGCGTAACGGTGTACGCCAGCAATCCGTACAATCCGATCGCCGCCAGCAGCGCACCGAGCCCGCCGAAGAAGCCGGACAGCGTCGCGGTCAGCCGCTCGGGAACGATCGCCGCGTCCACCTGCTCGGCCAGCGTTGTCACCGTTGAGACGCGCACGTTCTTCACCACCTCGCGGACGACGCGACGCACCTCTCCCGTGACGGCCGCGGGCGCACCGCTCGTCCGCAGCGAGAACTGCGACGGGCAACACCCTTCCTGAAACGCGTTCATGTACATCGTCCGCGGGAATGCGTCGTGCGGGTCCAGATACTTCGCGTCGCCCACGACGCCGACGATCTCGTACGGCGCCTCCTCTTTATCGAACGTGACGTGCTGGCCGAGCGGATTCCGATCCTTGAAGTAATACCGCGCCAGCGTCTGGCTCACGATGGCTACGCGCGGGCGGCTTGCGTCGTCGAACGCGAAGTCGCGGCCGCTGATCAAGGGCGTGCCCGTCGTTTCGAAGTACTTCGGTCCGACCCAGTTCAGCGAGAGATAGCGGCGTTCCTCGGGCCGCTCCGTGAACCCTTCCACGCGCGCGAAGCGGGCGGCGCCCGCGCCGGAAACCGGCGTCGTTCCGCTGAGCGTGGCCGAACGCACGCCGGGAATCGCGGAGAGACGGCCGAGGAGCTCCTGGTACAGGGCAGTCAGCTGCGTGCGGTTGTATCCGGCGCCTCGCGGGTCGAGTTTCACGAGCAGGACGGAGTCACGCTGGAATCCGAGATGGTCCAGATCTCTCAGGCTCGAGAGACGGCCGGCGAACAATCCCGCGCCGCTCAGGAGCACGAGCGACAACGCCACCTGAGCGATGACGAGACCCTGGCCGATCCGCCGCCGGGATCGCGTTTCACCAGCCCTCACGCTCAAGGACGCTGCCGGCGACGATGAGATGGCGTTCCAGGCGGGCGCCGCGCCGAACAGCACGCCTGCCGCGAGCGCGACTGCCGCTGTGAAGAGCAGCACGCGGGCATCGGGCTGCACGTGAATGTCGAGACGTTGAGGCAGCCCGATGATCGGCCGGCCCGACGAGATCATGCGGACGAGCGCGTCGGCGCCGACGTACGCGAGCGCGACGCCGACGAGGCTGCCCGCCGCCGAAAGCAAGAGCGATTCGGTCAGCACCTGCCGCACGAGTCGAAAGCGGCCCGCGCCGAGCGAGACGCGGACGGCCATCTCGCGCTGCCGCGCGGCCGCGCGCGCGAGCAGCATGCTCGCGACGTTCGTGCACATGAGGACGAGCAGGACGCCGACGATCGCCATCACCACCAGAAGCGGCGCGGCGAAGCCACGGCGCAGCGTCGAGAATCCCGCGCTCGCCGGCACCACGTCGATCATCACGCGTCGCCACTGCGCGTTGCCGCTTGCCGCGGCGGTCTCCTCGATCCTCGTCCGATCGAGCACACGCATTTCCGCGCGCGCCTGCTCAATGGACGCGCCGGCGTTGAGGCGTCCCATCAGCTTCCAGCTTCCACTCCAATGACCGGGGCCGGGGGCATCCGATCGCCCGGTCAACGCCTGCATCGCCGCCGGGACCCACACCTCGGGTGTCGATCCCACTTCGAGCCCGAAGAACTCCCGGCGCGTCACGCCGATCACGGTCGCAGCTGCGCCGTCCAGCGTGATGCGGCGGCCGAGGATGTCCGGATCGCCGGCGAATCGGTTCCTCCAGCACGACCAGCTCACGACTGCGACCGTGGAGTTCGCCGTCCCGACGCGATCGTCCTCCGGTCCGAACAGCCGTCCGAGTGCCGGCTGCACGCCGAGCGCGCGGAAGAACGTGCCGTCGACGTACTCGCCGTCGATCGTTTCCGGCTCAGCCCTGTCGCGCGTCAATTGAAATTGCGCCGAGGATGTCCCGATGAGATCCGCAAAGACGTGGTTCTGCGCGCGGTACTGCTCGTAGTACTTCCAGGCGAACCAGTTCCCGGCGGGCTCATTGGGGTACACGCTCAACAGTTCGACGAGCTGCTCCGGATGCCGCACCGGAAGCGGCCGCAGGATGAGCGTGTTGATCAAACTGAAGATCGCGGTGTTCGCGCCGATGCCGAGGGCGAGCGTCAGGATCGCCGTCGCGGCGAAGCCGGGACTTCGTCGCAGCGTCCGCGCCGCGTACTGCAGATCGCGCCGGGCATCGTCGAGCCAGACGAACGAGCGCGCGTCGCGATGACGCTCCTTGGTCTGCTCGACGCCGCCGAACACGCGCCGGGCGGCCAGGCGCGCGTCTTCCGGGCTCATGCCGCGGCGTCGAAAGTCATCTTCGAGCAGCGTGAGGTGCGCCGCGATCTCGCGCGCAAGGTCGGGCTCCGCGCGATGGGGGCGAACGACGTTTACGAGTCGGCGAATGAAGCGCATGAGGTCATTCCGCCCTGAGTGCAGTGATTGGGTCGACCTGCGCCGCCCGCCGCGCGGGAAGGTAGCACGCCAGGAGCGCTGCGGCGAAGAGCAGCACCGTCACGCCGATGAACGTCAGCGGATCGGTCGCCGTCACGCCGAACAGCAGGGCCGCCACCGAGCGGGTCAGCGCCAGCGCCGCCACGATGCCGATCGCGAGGCCGATGAGCACGGTCCGCATGCCCTGGCTCAGGATCATCCAGAGCACGTCGCCGGTGGCCGCGCCAAGCGCGACGCGGACACCGATTTCCCGCGTGCGGCGGCTTACCGAGTAGGCCATCACGCCGAACACGCCGGTGACGGCAAGCACGAGCGCCGCGATGCCGAAGAAGCCGATCAGGATGACGTTGAACCGGCGCGAGCCCAGCGAGGCGGCATAGACCTGTGAGATCGTCCGGAACCGTGCCGGAATCTCGGGCTCCAGTTCATGGAGGATTCCGCGCGCGGCCGTCGTCACCATCTCCGTGTCGCCGTCGCTCAGGATGGTCAGCGTTTCCGATGCCCGAGGGCGCTGGAACAGATTGACGTAGACCGCCGGCCGCGGCGGAGCGTCGAGGCCGTAGTCGTGTGTGTCCCCGACGATGCCGACGATCGTCAGCAGGCGCAGGTCGCCGTCCATGTTGCCGAATTCAATCGTCTGTCCGATGGGATCCTGATCGGGCCAGCGGTCCCGGGCCAGCGACTGCGTGATGACCGCGACATGCGGCGCATCCGCGCCGTCGCGCGCGTCGAAGATGCGCCCGCGCACGAGCGGAATGTCGAGCGCCTGGAAGTAGCCGTCGGTCGCCACGCAGAAGTCCGCGATGCCGACACGCTGTTTCTGCCGGAACAGCACACCCAGTTCGGTCATCGACTTCGGCGCCTCGTTCGGCGACACCAATGCAAACATGCCGTCTGGATGGCGACCGTCCATCGGCAGGGCGCTCGTGGCGCCCACTCTGCGCACGCCCGGAATCTGTCCGACGCGCGCAATCAAGTCCGCGAAGAACCGCGCCTGGCGGGTCGTCGCCTGCGGATCCTCGACTCGCGGCAGGTCGACGTCCATCGCCACGATCTTGTCCACGCGGAATCCGGGACTCACTTCCAGGACTTTCAAGAGGCTGCGCCCGAGAAGGCCGGCGCCGACCACGAGCACGAGCGTGATCGCCATCTGCGCCACGACGATGACGCGGCCCGTGCGCTGGCGGCTGCGCGAGCCCGTCTGGCCGCGGCCGCCTTCGACGAGGTCCCCGCGCAGATCGCCGGCCGTCGCGCGCAGGGCCACAAATGCGCCGAGGCCCGCGGCGACCGCCGTGGAGAGCAGCAGCGCGAACGCCAGGACCGGAACGTTTATCGATACGCTGTCAAGGCGCGGCAGACTCGCGGGCGCGAGCGCCACGAGCTCCGCGACGCCCCAGAATGCGCCGAGCACGCCGAGGCCGCCACCGACGAGCGACAGCAGGAATCCTTCCGTGAGGAACTGACGGACGAGGCGTCCGCGCCCGGCACCGAGCGCGCCGCGCACGGCGAGCTCCGTCTCGCGCGCCGACGCCTGCGCCAGGAGCAGGTTCGCGACGTTCGCGCAGGCGACGAGCAGCAGGAATCCGACGGCGCCGAGCAACACGAGCAGCGGTGAGCGCGCGTTATTCGTGATCGAATCGTGCAACGCAATCACCATGCCGTCTTTCAGAAGGTAATCGCCTTGATCGGGCGACGCATCGTGAATGCGACGGGCGATGGCGCTGATGTCGCGACCGGCCTGATCGACGGTCACGCCCTCGCGGAGGCGCGCGACCGCGCGGTGGTTGTGGGACGTCCGGCTCGGGTTCCCGCCGTCCAGATCGGTGGGCAGCCAGAGATCGGCGCCTTCCGGAAAACCGAAGCCTGGCGGGAGCACGCCAAGCACGGAGACGGCCACGCGATCGATCTTCAGATGCGCCTGCGCGAGATCGTGCGGAGCGCCGAGGTACTGTTTCCAGTATCCGTAGCTGACCAGCGCGGTGGGCGCGGCCCCTTTCTTCGCGTCGGAGGCCGTGAAGTCGCGGCCGACGATCGGCTGAACGCCGAACACCTGCGTGAAGCCAGGCGAGACGTACGCGATATGCGTGCGCGTGACCTGCGACGCGCTCGACACCGAGACCATGCGCTCGGTGTACTTGGCGATCGCCTGGAAGCTGCGGCTCTGATCGCGGAAGTCGTCGAAGTTCGGATCGGCGAGGGCGCTTGGCCTGCCTTTAGTCGTGACTTCGAAGATCGCGACGATGCGATCGGGATCCGCGAACGGCAACGGACGCAGTAACACGCCATAGACGACGCTGAAGATCGCCGTCGTGGCGCCGATGCCGAGGGCGAGCGTCAGGATCGAGGTTGCGGCGAAGCCGGGATTGCGTCGTAGCGTGCGAAGCGCGTAGTGCAGATCACGTCTCGCATCGTCGAGCCAGACGAACGAGCGCGCGTCGCGATGGCGATCCTTGGTCAGCTCGATGCCGCCGAACGCGCGGCGGGCGGCGAGCCGCGCTTCGTCCGGGCTCAGGCCGCGCCGCCGATGCTCGTATTCGAGCAGCGCGAGATGCGCAGCGATTTCGCGCGTCAGGTCCGGTTCGGCGCGATGCGGCCGGACGACGTTGCTCAGCCGGTGCAGGAGCCGTCGCATGAGGCCCATTCTTGATTACTCGCAGCGCAGCGCGATCAACGGGTCAACCCGCGCCGCCCGGCGCGCCGGGATGTACGCCGCCAGCGTCGCCACGGCGGCGAAGAGCGCGGGAACGGCGACGAAGGTGACCGCATCGAGCGGCGCGAGGCCGAACAGGAGTCCTTCCAGATACCGCGTGAGCGCGAGCGCGCCGGCGATCCCGATGGCGAGGCCGGCGATCGTCAGCGTCGTGCTCTGCCCGAGCACGAGCCGCAGGACGTCGCCGCGCTGTGCGCCCAGTGCCGTGCGGATGCCAATCTCACGCGTGCGCTCGGCCACCGTGTACGCCATCACGCCGTAGATGCCCGCCGCGGCCAGTCCGACCGCGACCGCGGCGAAGATGCCGAGCAGCACCGCGTACATGCGCGGCCGCGCCATCGAGTTCGATACGATCTGATCCATCGTCGCGATGTTGTCGATCGACGCCTGCGGCTCGCGCTCGCGGACGATGTCACGCGCGGCAGCGATCACCGTCGGGAGATCCGCGCCGGTGCGGATGGCATAGTACGCGCCCGCCGGAAACGCCGGCATCGAACCGGCGAGCGGCCACTGCCGCAGGTCCACGAAGAACTGAGGCTCCGGCGCGCGGTCGAGGCCGAACTGGCGCACGTTCTCGACGACGCCGACGATCTGCCAGGGATCGGGCTGACGGCCGACGTACACCGTCTGGCCGATTGGGTTCTCGTCCGGGAATTCACGACGCGTGAGCTCCTTGTTGATCAGGAGCACGCGGGGCTGACCGGCGCCATCGCCCTCGGACAGTCCGCGGCCCGCGACGATGCGCACGCCCATCACGTTGAAGTAGTCACGGCTAATCAATCGCGCGTCCGGCGAATTCTCCGGCGACGGCGGGACGGCGGGAAGCGCAGCCGTTCGCCGGAGCCCGCCCGCAGAGTCTCTGAGGTTCACCATCGGCAGCTGGTTCGCGTACGCGGCGCTCTGGACGCCAGGTACCGTCTGCAGCCGCCCGATCAGATCTTCCGCGTACGCCTTGAGCTGCGCGGGCGGCCGATCGCCGGGCAGGCTGACCTGGAACGTCAGCACGTTCGCCGGCGCGTACCCCGGGTCAATCGACGCGAGCCTGACGAAGCTGCGCATCAGCAGCGCGCCGCCGACGAAGAGCAGCGTCGCCATCGCGATCTCGGCGACGACCAGCGCGTTCTGCACGGACAGACGGCCGCGCAGACCGACACCGCGACGAGAGGCAGCGCCGGACTCGCGCAGCGCGTCCATCGGGCCGGCGCCGGAGTGCCGGGCCGCGGGCGCGAGACCGAAGACCAGACCGGTGACGAGCGAGATCGCGGATGCGAACGCGAGCACGTACGGATCGATCGCGATCGCGTCCAGCCGCGGAAACATCGCCCGTGTGCCCAGATCCATGCGCGAGAGGCCGGTGGCGAGCGTGCGGAAGAGCTGGACGCCGCCGTACGCGAGCAGCGTTCCTGCCGCGCCGCCGAGCGCCGAGAGCAGCACGCTCTCGGTCAGCACCTGACGGATCAATCGTCCCCGTCCCGCGCCGAGCGCGACGCGAACGCCGATCTCGCGCTGCCGCGCCGCCGACCGCGCGAGCTGCAGGTTCGTGACGTTGGCGCACGCGATCAGCAGCACGAACGCCACCGCGCCCATCAGCACGAGCATCACCGGCCTGACCGGCGCGCCGATCATCTCCTGCAGGCGTACGAACTCGAAGCGCCCCGGGGCGAACGCGGGCGCCGACGTTCCCCGCAGCGCGCGCGCGATGCCGGCGACTTCGTCCTCGGCCGCCGCGATCGACGCGCCGTCGGCGAGACGGGCGATCAGCAGCGTGCGGCGCGGCCGGTTGTCGGGTGGAGGCGTCAGCGGCAGCGGGATCCAGAACTGCGCTTCGTCGTTGGGAAACCGGAACGCGGACGGCATGACGCCGACGATGGTGTACGGCTCGCCGAGCGCGACGTTGCCGCTGAACCGGTTGCCGTTGAACGACAGCGCCCGGCCGATCGCGAGCGGATCACGATTGAAGTACCGTTGCCACGCCGCCTCGCTGAGGACGATGACGCGATCCCGCGATCGCTCGTCCGCGTCCGTGAGCCCGCGACCGAGAATCGGCGGAAGACCCATCATCGGAAACGCGGAGGCGGAGACGGACACGAGCTCGCGGCGGACGGGATCCAGGCCGCCGGGGATGGTCACCTGGCCCAGCACATACGCGGCCACGTGGGAGAGCGTGCGCGATTGCGCCTTGAGCTCGATCAATTCCGTCAGGCGCATCCCGTCGAACTGTCCGGGCTGGCGGTTCGGCGACTCGGCGGCCGGTACGTTCTCGCGGTGCCAGACCAGGCGCTCCGATCCTTTGAATGGGAGCGGATGGAGGAGCACGGCGTTGACGACGCTGAAGATCGCCGTGTTCGCGCCGATGCCGAGCGCCAGCGTCAGGACGGCGATCGCCGTGAAGCCGGGCTGCCGGCGCATCGACCGAATTGCGTACCGCAGATCACGTCGCGCATCGTCGAGCCAGACGAACGAGCGCGCGTCGCGATGGCGATCCTTGGTCTGCTCGACGCCGTTGAACGCGCGCCGCGCCGCAAGGCGCGCCTCGGCCGGAGTCAGGCCGCGGCGCTCGAAGTCGTCCTGCAGCAACCCCAGATGCGCATTCATCTCGCGAGCAAGATCCGGCTCCGCGCGATGCGGCAGGACGACGTTGATCAGGCGACGGAAGAATCGCGCGAACGACGGCACGTCACGACTCGTTCAGCAGGAGTTTGTCGACGAGGCCCGCGAGCCGGCGCCAGCGCGCGGTCTGCTGCTCGAGCGCGCGCACGCCGGACTTCGTGATCGCGTAGAACTTCGCATCACGATTGCTCTCGGTCTTGTCCCACGTGCCCTTGATCCAGCCCTTCTGCTCGAGCCGGACGAGCGCCGGATACAGCGTGCCCTGGTTGAGCGTGAAGGAATGGTCGGCGACCTGCGCGAGCCGTTCGGTCAGCGCGTAGGCGTGCTGCGGGCCCATGGTGCTGAGCGCGCGAAGGACGATCAGGTCCAGCGTGCCCTGGAGGAGCTCGACGCGCGGCGATTCTTTACTAGGCATCCCAGTAGAGCGGGAGAGTAGAGCAGGTTCACTAGAGAGTCAAGTGGAGATTTCAGAATTCAGAATTCAGATTTCAGATTGGGTGGAGATTGGCGATAATCCGCCCCATGCGAGTGATGCACGCCTGCCTTCTGCCCGTGGTGTTCGCGGCGGTCGCGCTCTCGGCGGCGCGCGTACGTCCGCTCGAAGCGCAGGCGCGCGATGCGGTGGTCCGAGTCGCCTTGACCGGCGTGGTGTCGTCCGCGGAGGACGGCCCGATGGAGGGCGTCCTCGTCAGCGCGAAGAAGACCGGGTCCACCATCACGACGACCGTCGTCAGCGATCGGGAGGGCCGTTACCGGTTCCCGTCGTCGAGACTCGAGACAGGACGGTACGCGTTGCGTGTGCGCGCGGCGGGCTACGACTTGCAGGGTCCGGCCACGATCGACGTCACCACCAACACGGCGACCACTGCAGATCTGAAACTGCAGAAGGCCCGCGATCTCGCGTCGCAGTTGACCAACGCCGACTGGTTCGCGAGTTTCGCAGGCACCGACGCGCAGAAGGGATCGATCCGCGGCTGCACGCACTGCCACACGCTCGAACGGATCGCGCGCACGACGTACGACGCGGACAAGCTGGTCGCCGTCATCGAGCGCATGTCCACGTACCCGCAGCTCTCGTTCCCGATGAAGATTCAGAAACTGCCGGCACCGAGGATCGGGGGCGGTACGCAGTCGACCGAGCAACGCGACGCCGCGTGGCGACGTCAGGCTGAATATCTGACGACGATCAACCGTAGCGCGGGCGATTGGCGCTACGCGCTCAAGACGGCGCCGCGGCCGACGGGCAAAGGCACGCAGGTCATCTACACCGAGTACGACCTGTCGCCCCGCACGCGGCAGCCGCACGACGTCATCGTCGATTCGAGCGGCATGGTGTGGTACGCGAGCTTCGGCGAGCAGATTCTGGCGAAGCTCGATCCGCGGACCGGAAAAACCACCGAGTATCAGATTCCGACGCTGAAGCCCAACGCGCCGACCGGCATTCTCGGCGTGCGGTTCGATCGCGACGAGAACATCTGGCTCGGGATGCAGTTCCAGGGCGGCATAGAGAAGTTCGATCGCAAGACGGAAACATTCCAGACGTGGAGCCTTCCGCCGGAGCTGAACGGCCCGCACGTGCAGATCAATCAGGTCGGGCCGGGCCGATCGTACGTCGATGGAAAAGTCTGGCTGCAGGACGCCGGCACGTACACGGTCCTGCGGCTCGACATCGCCTCCGGCAAATTCGAAGTGTTCGAGCCGTACAAGATCCCGCGTCCCAACATCTACGACGTCGTGCCCGATACACAGAACAACTGCTACTTCCTCGTGCTCGGCAGCGAGGACGTCGGCCGCATCGACGCGAAGACCGGCGCGATCAGGATCTTCAAGACGCCGACGCCGCGCTCCGGACCGCGGCGCGGCATGATGGACGCGCAGGACCGCGTGTGGTTCGGCGAGAACAACGGCGATCGGATCGGGATGTTCGACACGAAGTCCGAGCGCTTCCAGGAATGGCCGGTGCCGACGCCAGGCGCCTGGCCGTACGACGCGACGTCCGACAAAGACGGCAACGTCTGGACCGGCGGCGAGTACGACGATCGCATCCTGCGCCTCGATCCGAAGAGCGGCCAGTTCATCTCCTATCTGCTGCCGAAGCCGACCAACGTCCGCCGCGTGTTCGTCGACAACCGGACGACGCCCGCGACGTTCTGGGTCGGCAGCAATCACGGCGCGTCGATCGTCAAGCTCGAGCCGCTCGACTCGCCGGCGTCCGCGGCCACGGTGTTCGAAGGCGCGCGATTGATCACCGGCGACGGCGGCGCGCCGATCGAGAACTCCGCGTTCGTCGTCGAGGGCGATCGGATCACCAGCGTCGGCAGGAAAGGCGCGGTGAAGGCGCCGTCCGGCGCGACGCGCATCGACTTGACCGGCAAGACCGTGATCCCCGCGCTCGTCGACGCGCACGTCCATCTCGGCTACAGAAAAGGTCTCAGCTTCACAGCGGACAACTACACGCGCGAGAATCTGCTCGACATCCTCGATCGCTTCGCGTACTTCGGCGTCGCCGCCGTGCTCGAAGCGGGGACGGGCCGCGGCGATCTGCCGTTCCAGGTACGGAGCGAGGCGCGCTCCGGCGCGCGATACCTGACGGCGGGCCACGGCTTTCGGCGTCACGACCGAGGCCGAGGCGCGCGACGACGTGCGCGCGCTGGCCGCGAAGAAGCCGGACCTGATCAAGATCTGGGTTGACGATCGCAACGGCACCGTCGAGAAGCTGAAGCCGGCGCTCTATCGCGCGATCATCGACGAGGCGCACAAGCACGGCTTGCGCGTCATGGCGCACATCGCCAAGCTTGACGATGCGAAGGATTTGTTGCGCGCCGGCGTCGACGGCTTCGGCCACGTCGTCCGCGACCGCGATGTCGACGCCGAGTTGATCGCGCTGCTCAAGCAGCGGCCGCAGACCTTCTTCGAGGAGACGCTGTGGGGTGAACGCCAGGCGATCTACGCGGGCACGCCGGCGTGGATCGACGAGCCGATTCTGCGCGACAGCTTGTCGCGGGAGGAAATCTCGCAGCTCAAGAAGTCGTTTTCGGCCCCGCTCACGGCCGAGCAGCGTGAGAACGCGCAGCGGATGCTGCGAAACGTCAGGGCGCTCAACGCGGCCGGCGTGAAGCTCGGACTCGGCACCGACACGGGTGGCGTCACCGGTGGACAGTACTTCGGCATCGCGTCACTCATCGAGCTGGAGCTGATGGTGAAAGCCGGGTTGACGCCGGCGCAGGCGATCGTCTCCGCGACGCGCAACTCGGCGCAGATTCTTGGACTCGATCGGCTCGGGACCGTCGTTGCAGGGAAGTCCGCCGACTTTATCGTGCTCGACGCGAACCCGATGGACAACATCGGCAATGTCCGCCGCATCTCGACCGTGTACATGCGTGGCGTCGAGATCAACCGAGCGGCGTTGAGAGCGCGATGGGACAGCAGATGAGAGTTCAGATTTCAGAATTCAGGTTTCAGATTGATGGAAGTGTGGCGGTCCCAGAATCTGAAATCTGAACTCTTAAATCTGAAATCTCACGAGTCGCGCAGTACTTCCGCGGGATCAATCCGAGACGCGCGACGGGCCGGCAGCCATCCCGCGAGCGCGCCGACGGCGGCGAGCGTGATCGCGGATCCGACGAGCGTCGCCGGGTCCCGCGGTTCGAGCCCATAGAGTAATGTTGCGACGAACTTCGACGCCCACACGCTGACGCCCGCCCCGACGATCACCCCGATCCCGACCAGCACGCTGACGCGCGACAGCACGAGCCAAACGACGCCGGCCGGCGCGGCGCCGAGCGCCATACGAATGCCGATCTCGAACCGTCGCCGCGCGACCGCGTACGCGGTGACCCCGTACAAGCCGAGGCCCGCGAGCAGCAGTGCGACGACGCCGAAGAAGCCCGACAGCATCGCGAGCAACCGATCCGCCGCGAGTGATTCGTCGACTTGTTGCGCAAGCGGCTCGAACCTGAACGTCATGTCGTCGTTGATCCCTCGGAGGGCTGTTTCCACTGCGCGCGCCACCGACGCCGGAGAACCAGTCGCCGATCGCACGCCGATGTTGAAGGTGTACTGCAGGAGCGGCCAGTCCCATTGCGCCAACGGCAAGTAGATCGCGGGCTGGACCGGCTCCCTGAGGGATCTGGACACCGTATCGCCGACGACGCCCACGATGGTCTTTGCGCCCATCGGAAATTCGTTGGTGGGAGACGCGCGCGAAGCCACGCCGAGTGTCGTGCCAATGACTTCGCGGCCCGGCAAGAACCGTCGGACGAACGCGTCGTTTACGAGCATGACCCGAGGGGCGGTCCGTGTGTCTCGGTCGTCGAAGTCACGACCTGCTCGGATCCCTGTGCCATAGGCCGCCATCCACCCTGGCGTGATGAGGTCCATGTACGTAATGGGCTCGGCATCGGGCGGAGCCGACGTTCCCGGCGCGCTCACTACAAAGTCACCGCGAAGCCCTCCGGCGATGGGTGGGTTCATCGAACCGCCTGCGGCGACCACGCCGGGGACCGTCGCCACGGCCCGCACGAGTCGACCGAATAACTGACTGCGCTCCGTGGCGCCCACGGTGGGCGCGTTCACCGAGACGACGAGCACGCGATCGCGATCGAATCCGAGCGGCACGCGCGCGAGCCGCTGGAAGGTCTGCACGAAAAGTCCCGCGGCGACGACGAGCACGAGCGACAGCACGACCTGCGCCACGATGAAGCTGTCGGACGACGCGGCAGGCCCGCCGCTCGCGGTGCGCCCGTGGGCATTCAACGCCTCGATGGGCGCGACACGCGTCGCGCGGAACGCCGGCGCGACACCGAACAGAATGGTGGTCATCGCCGTCGTCGCGACCGTGAACGCCACGACGCGCCAATCGAGCGCGAGATCGAGCGCGATCGGCGCGCGCGATGTGGACAGGACGGCCACCAGCAGACGACTCGCTGACGGCGCCAGCGCGAGTCCGATCGCCGCTCCCAGCGAAGACAGCAGCACGCTTTCGGTGAGCAGTTGCCGGACGAGCCGCCAGCGCGACGCCCCGAGCGCGACGCGGACGCTGAGTTCCGGCCGGCGCGCGATGCCGCGAGCCAGCAGCAGGTGGCCAACATTGGCGCACGCGACTACGAGCACGAGCGCGACGACGACGAAGATGATCAGCAGCGGGCGCTCGAACCGCTGACGCAGCATCGACGCCCCGAGCCCGGCGGGCTCGAGCGTCAGCGGATTTTGGAGGAAGTCGGGGCGCGGCTTCGCCGGCATCGCGCCGGCCCGTATCTGCGGTTGCAGCGCACGGAGGGCCGTACGGCCATCGGAGATAGAAAGGCCCGCCTTCAACCGGACCATGATGTTCAACCACAGCGTGTCGTCGTCGAACGGCGTGCTGGTGAACTGCGCCGCGAGCCGATAGGGCATCGCGACGTCCATCACGCGTCCCACCTCAACGCCGAAAAATGTGGGCGGCATCACCCCAACCACCGTAACCGGCATCCGATTGATCGACAGCCGTGCGCCGACCACGTCGTCGCGCGCGCCGAGACGCGCGCGCCACAGTCGATAGCTCACGACCGCGACAGGACCCTCGGGCGCGTTGAGTGCGTCGTCGGCCGGCGTCAACAGACGTCCCCGAAACGCGCGCACGCCGAGGGTCGTGAAGAAGTCGCCGCTGACAAACTGTCTGTCGGCGGATTGATTCTCGCCGCCGACGTTCAGGATCGCCGTGCCACAACAGTCCGTGTACCCGAGTGCGCCGTCGAAGACGTCCCGGTGCTGGCGGATCTGATCGAATGTCGCATAGCTGTACTGCTGTGGGGAGGCCGGAGAGGCGCTCGTCGAGACCATCGCGAGGCGCTCCGGGTCAACAACAGGCAGCGAGCGGAGCAATAAGCCGCTCACGAGGGAGAAGATCGCCGTATTCGCGCCAATCCCGAGCGCGAGCGAGAGGATCGCGACGAGCGAGACGACCGGCGTCGCCCGCAGCGTGCGAACGGCGAGGCGGAAATCGTGCACGGCCGGAATTGTAGCGCCGGCTGTGCTACGAGTCTCTCAGTACTTCCGCGGGATCGATGCGCGATGCGCGGCGAGCCGGCAGCCATCCGGCGAGCGCGCCGACGGCGGCGAGCGTGATCGCGGATCCGACGAGCGTCGCCGGGTCCCGCGGCTCGAGCCCATAGAGTAATGTTGCGACGAACTTCGACGCCCACACGCTGACGCCCGCCCCGACGATCACGCCGATCCCGACCAGTACGCTGACGCGCGACAGGACCAGCCGAACGACGCCGGCCGGCGCGGCGCCGAGCGCCATGCGGATGCCGATCTCGGTTCGACGACGCGAGACCGCGTACGAGGTCACGCCGTAGAGGCCAAGCCCCGCGAGCAGCAGCGCGAGGCCGCCGAAAAATCCCGACAGCATCGCGACGAGGCGCTCCTGTGTAAGCGACGAGTCGATCTGATTCACAAGCAAGTGCGTCTGGAATTCGAGATTGGGGTCGATCTTCGTCAATGCCGCGGCCGTCTCGCGCGCCAGGAGTTCCGGGGCGCCCT
>JAIQFX010000063.1 GCA_020073005.1 Terriglobia bacterium
GGATGCTGATCGTCGGCATGGCGGCGTGGACGGCGCGCTACGCGTTCTTCGCGTACGGCGACAACAGCGCGCTCGTCTGGATGCTCTACGGCGGCATCCTGCTCCACGGCGTCTGCTACGACTTCTTCTTCGTGACCGGGCAGATTTACGTGGACACGAAGGCGCCCGCCGATCTGCGCGCCGCCGCGCAGGGCTTCATCGCGTTCGTCACGCTCGGCGTGGGGATGTTCATCGGCTCGTGGGCGTCAGGCCGCGTCGTCGACGCCTACGTCGCGGGATCGACGCACGACTGGCATTCGATCTGGCTCGTGCCGTCCGCGGGCGCCGCCGCCGTGCTGTTCCTGTTCGCGCTGTTCTTCCGAACCGATACAAGAACAGCTTCGTAATCTGAATCTTGAAATCTGCAATCTCTACAACGCAGCAGTCCCTGTCCTCGGCGTGCGCGAGAGGAACTGATTCGCCTCGGCCACGTTGGTGACGCGCATGTTCGCGGCGTCGTACTCGATCTTCCTGCCGGTGCGCAGCGCGACGACTCCGAGCAGCATCACTTCCGTCAGCTGAGCGGCGTACTCGAACGGGGACGACGCCTGCGTCTTGCCCTTCGCCGCATCCACCCAGTTCATCTCGTGGCTCTCGTTCGGGATTCGCACGAGCTTCTTCGCCGGCGCGCCGAGAGTGCGGGAGCAGCCGCGGCTTGTAACCGTACGTGTCGTGGAGCAGCTTGCCCTTGCTGCCGACGAGCAGCGCGCCGCCGCCTTTGTTGAGTTCTTCCGATCCCATTTCGATCGGCTTCGGCGGAAGCAGCCCGCCGTCGTACCAGGTCAGCTTCACGGCCGGCTTGTTCCCGCGCGCGGGGAACTCGTACATCGTCATCGTCGCGTGCGGGAAGCACACGCCGTTGAACGGCGTCGAGACGGTTTCAATCGTCGCCGGGAATCCGAGATCGAGCGCCCACATCGCGTGATCGATCAGGTGCGCGCCCATGTCGCCGATCGCGCCGACGCCCCAGTCCACCCAGCCGCGCCAGTTGAACGGGTGATAGACCGGGTGATACTCGACGCCCGGCGCGACGCCGAGGAAGAGATCCCAGTTCAGCGTGCCGGGCTTCGGATAATTGCCGGCCATCGCCGTCGCGAGCCGCGCTTCGACGCCGGGACCGTTCCACGCGAATCCATTCGCCGGCGGCGTCCGCACCTCCGGCCGTGGCAGGCCCTGCGGCCAGTAGCCGAGCGGGCGATTCGTCCAGATGTGGACTTCGCGCACGTCGCCGATCGCGCCGGCCATGACGTACTCGACTGCAGTGCGTCCCTCGTCCGACGAATGACCCTGATTGCCCATCTGCGTCGCGAGTTTCGTTTCCTTCGCACGACGCGAGAGCTGACGCGCTTCGGCGACCGACCAGCAGAGCGGCTTCTGGACGTAGACGTGCTTGCCGAGATCCATTGCCGCGAGCGCGATCGTCGCGTGCATGTGATCCGGCGTGGCGACGATGACCGCGTCGATGTCCTTCTGCTTGTCGAGCATCTCGCGATAGTCGGTGTAGCGCTTCGCGCGCGGCAGATGCTCGTTCTTCAAGCGCGTCATGCGCGCGACGTCCGCCTGCATCCGCTGGCGCTCGACGGGCGTGAGCGGCGGAATCGGCCGGCCCTGCGCGTTGAGCCGCGGCGTGTTGGCGGGCCAGTCGAGCCGCTCCTGCTGGTTCTTGATGTTCGACGCGAGCGAGTCGAATCCCTTGTTCGCGTAGTCCCAGTCCACGTCGCACAACGCGACGACGTTCTCGCTCGCCATGTTGATCAGGTTGCTGCGGCCCTGGCCGCCGACGCCGACGGCGGCGACGTTGAGCAGATCGCTCGGCGCCGTCATGCCGCGCCCGAGGACGTGCCGCGGCACGATCGCGATGCCCGCGCCGGTGATCGCCGCGTCGGTGATGAACTTGCGTCGAGTGACTTCGCGTTTGGACATGTTGATCTCCACGCTTAACCGCAGAGGGCGCTGAGAACGCAGAGAAGAATGGGTACTCGCCTCTCTCTGCGGACCCCGCGTGCTTCGCGGTTAAACGTCGTTACTGCAGTTCCCGGATACGGATGTTGCGAAACGCCAGCGAGCCCGCGTGATCGCCCTGCATCGCGATGTGCCCGCGTTTCGCTCGCCCGTAATTCGGCCAGTCCCTGAACTTGCTGGCTGTCACTTTCGCTTCCCAGTCGGGGCTGCCCAGCTCGTACTCGAGCAGCTTGACGCCGTTGAGCCAGTGCTCGACGTGCGCGCCGCGCACGACGATGCGCGCCGTGTTCCAGTCGCCGACGGGCTTCAGATGTCCGGCGGGCGAGGGATAGACGGCGTACGCGGCGCCCGCGCACGTGAGGCGCGTCTTGTTGTCGGCGCCGTGGATGTCGTCGAGCAGCTGGTACTCGGGCGCGCTCCAGTAGATGTGCTCGTACTCCTCGGTGCCGCGATAGAAGATCCCGCTGTTGCCCGCGTCGCCGATCTTCCAGTCCATCTCGAGCTCGAAATCGCCGAACTCGTCCTTCGACACGATGTCCGCGACCGAGCCGCTCTTGGTCAGTGTTCCGTTCTCGACATGCCAGCCAGCCGGCACAGGGGCGCCCTTATAGCCGCGCCACTGATCCAACGACGTCCCGTCGAACAGGGAACGCCATGTGGTCATTGCGGATTGAGGAGTGCGGATTGCGGAGTCAAGAGACGATTGGGCGATTGTGGCCACGCCGATCGCGCCGATGACGAAGAGGCCGCGGAGCTTCATAGAGGCAGATTATGCAGCTTCCAGAGGGGAGCGGCGTTGAATGATCCACCACCCTTCGATGGGTGTGGTGAAGCTGCGCCGACGACTACTGTGACCTCATTGGACGGGCCGCTCGTGCCGCACGCGTTTCTCGAGCGGACGCGGACGTAGTACGTCCCGGGACCGGCGACGGTGGTCAGCGATGTCGCTGGACTGCCTGTGTCGCTGACGATGGATGCCGCGCCTGGCGACGTGCCCGCTTCGATGACGTAGCTGGTGGCTGACGCGCCACCGGAATTCCACGTGAGCGTCACGGCTCCGCCACTGCCTGCCGTCGCTCTGAGCCCGGACGGCGAGGGTGGCGCTTGGCAGCCCACGCTGATGCTCACTTCATTAGATGGTGCACTCGTCCCTGCGGTGTTGTTCGCGCGCACGCGCACGAAGTACGTGCCGGCAGCGACACCCGACGCGGAGAACGTCGTTGCCGGGCTGCC
This sequence comes from Terriglobia bacterium, assembly GCA_020073005.1. Classification (GTDB taxonomy): domain Bacteria; phylum Acidobacteriota; class Vicinamibacteria; order Vicinamibacterales; family CAVVIG01; genus SRVP-36. The sequence goes on from JAIQFX010000063.1 coordinate 3,235, forward strand.
TGTCGACACCCTTGCGAGATCTGACAGGTCGGACGACGACCCAGCCTCGATGACATACGTGCTGGGCGCACTTCCGCTCGGCGGCGCATTCCACGTCAGGGTCACCGAATTGCCGCTCGCGGCTGCCGACAAACCAGCCGGCGGACTGGGAGCCCGAAGGGCTGGAATCAACAGACTGCTTTTCGCGGCGCGTAGCACCCCGCCGCCAAACGTCGCCGCGTAAAGATAGTCGCCATCCCAGGCGACGTCCGAGACGTACGTGGGAACTGAGTCAGCGGTGATGTCCTGCCAGTGCTCGCCAATGTCGGTCGATACGTACGCTCCGGTTGTCGTCGCCAGGGCGAGCCCCGACTCCGGGCTGAAGCGGACTGCCAGTATGTCCACGCCGCAGCAGAGTAAGCGGGCGTCTCTGACCGGCAGGCCCGCGTTCACGAGACGAAAACTCGAACCGGTGTTCGTGCTCTTGAGGACCCCGCCGCCTCGTGCTGGCCCCTGAGAAAGCCCGACGAGAACGACGTGGGAGTCTCGCGGGTCCAGTGCGATCGTCGTCGGATACCCGGCAGCTCCCGCAAGACTCAGCCGAGTCCAGGTCGCTCCACCGTCCAAGGTCTGGAACAGGCCCGACGTCGTCCCGACATAGATCGTGCGCCCGTCGACCGCGATGGCGGTGGCCTGCGTCAGTGCCCAGTTCGTCGGTGTCATCGTGACGCCGCTATCCACGCTCATGAAGACGCCGCTCTGCGACGCGGCGTAGACCCTCGATGGCGTCACCGGGTCGACGGCGACGATGTTGACGCCACCTGGCTGTACGTAGCTCGAAACGCCCAGTCCAGTGGCGGTGGTGAAGCGGAACGTATGGCATCCGTCCATCGAGTACTGATAGCCCAGGGTCGTATACGCATAGCAGGAGGCGGGATTCGCGGCGTTGATCAGCACCGTTCCATCCTCGCCGGCCGGCCCCGTGGACTGCTGTTGCCAAGATGTTCCCGCGTCGAAGCTCACGATGCCGCCGAAGTCCTGCACCGCCGTTAGAACTGTCGATCCACGAACCGCAACGGCTGTCAGGATCGACGAAGACGCGGTGCCGCTGAGACTGACCCACGTGCTACCGCGGTTAAGGGTTTCATAGAGTCCCTGATCTGTACCGATGAACGCAGCGGAATCGTCCGGAGCCAGGAAGATCTTGCGAATATCGAAGGCGGCGTTCGCGATGGCCGTCCACGTCTGTCCCGTGTTGCTCGTGCTGAACATCGAACCGTTGCCCGCCAGGTAAAGCAGGTGCGACGCCGGGCTCATCGCCACGGCTTGTGGACCTGTCGGTGCGGTCACGGCCGCCCACGTAAGTCCTCCGTTGGAGGTGCCAAACAGCGCTCCTGGGCAGCATCCGACGACGGCATAAGCGATCGTCGGACTGGAGGGATCGATCGCGACTGACGGAACTTCATGACCGCTGTTCAGTACCGTCTGCCAGGCGGCATTCGGTGCCGATTGCATCAACACTGCGCCGCTCTTCAGCCCCGCGATCGTCACGCCACCGCCGGTCGCCAGTGCGCGCACGGGACTGGCCGTTGATTGAATCAGCTTCCACGTCGTCCCTGAGTCGTTTGACTGCGCGATCCCTGCGGCCGTCGCTGCCAGTATCGTCCCATCGGCGGTCGACACCAGCTCCGAAGTTGATCCGAACCCCGCAGTCCGTCCCCATGTCTGTCCGCCGTCGACGCTCTTGAAGATTCCGGCGTTTTCGGTGCCGGCCATCACCATGTTTGGGTTGGTCTGGTCAACCCAGAGCACGTTGACGACGCTGTCGAATAATCCATTGTTAATGGAGGCCCAACCGGCCCCGCCATCCGTGGTCTTGAACGCACCGGCTCCGGTCAATGGGCCCTCTCCTCCAGACCCCAAGCCGCCGGCGGCGTAAATGACACTTCGATTGCTGAAATGGATCGCGAGCGCCTGAAGCTTGCCGGACGCGAGCGTGCCGAGATTGCCGTTGATTCGGGAGGGGCCGATCGTCGTCCACAACGGGCTTGGGCCAACATCGCTCCCGTGGGACCGTGGAGCGTGACCCGGATCGCGAGGTTGAGCGACCGATGCGAAGTTGACTGCGAGGATGGCGACTCCGGCGATTCGGTAACCGTAGTGCATCGCGACCCTCAACTCTCGTTCCTAGTCGGCAACGCCCAGCTTTCGCACCGCCTCGTCCGGGCAGCCATTCCATTCCGCGACGAACGTGTTCCCCTGATACTGCAGATCTTTGATCCCCATTTTCGTCGTCCAAAATCCGCTTGCCGTCAGATCGCGGAAGCTGGTGAAAAACGCGACCGCCTGCCGCAGCGACTTCGGCGCGGTGTTGGGGAACGCGATCGCGTCGAGGATCTGGCGCCGCTCTGCGTCCATGCACGCGACGAACCGCGTGCCGAAGCGCTGCTCGCACAGTCGATCGATCAGCGCAAGGCCGCCGCGCATCGCCGTCTGCCGGCGCGGATCGTCGATCATCATGAAGTCCATGAAGCGCGGGACGCCGGCGTCCGTCGCGCTGCCGGACCGCTCGTCGCGCGGGATGATCAGATCGACCAGCACGGTGACCGTCGCGTATTCGTGCGCCGTGAAGAACTTCGGCTTGAACGCCGCGGGTTTCGCGCCCGTCGCTGCCGTCGCTTGCCGCGCGCGTGTGCCCGCCTGCTCGGCCTCCGCCGGCGTCCACACCATCACTGCCGCGGCAGGCGCTGAACTGAAGAGCTTCAGGGCCGTTCTTCGTGTGATGTTCTTCATTTTGGAATCCGCACTCCGCGTTCCTCGATGCGCAATTCAGACCGCGAGCTGCTTTCTTTGCTCCGCGACGTACTCACTCGTCCTCATCGCGAGCGCCAGGATCGTCCACGTCACGTTCTTGTCCGCGTTGGTCACGAACGGCCCGCCGTCCGCGATGAACAGATTCTTCACGTCGTGCGCCTGGCAGTACTTGTTGACCACCGACGTCGACGGATCGTCACCCATCCTCGTCGTCCCCACTTCGTGAATGATGCGGCCGCCGTTCGCGAGGCCGTAGCCTTGTTCGCGCGACGGCGCCGTCCCGAGCGGCGTGCCGCCCATCTCGCCGATGATCTGCCTGAACGTGTCCTGCATGTGCTTCGCTTGATTGATCTCGTGATCGGAGAACTTGAAATGGAAGCGCAGGACCGGAATGCCGAACCGATCGACGACGCGCGGGTCGATCTCGCAGAAGCTGTCGTCGTTCGGAATCATCTCGCCGCGGCCCGAGAAGCTGACCGTCGATCCGTAGTACCGGCGATAGTCGTCCTTCAGTGGCTTGCCGTAGCCGCCGACGCCGTTGATCCGCTCGATGCCGCCGAGGACGCCGAACGAGGGCGCGTGACGCCCGCCGCCGAGCTCGATGTGGTAGCCGCGCGGGAAGTCGAGCGCCTTGTTGTCGAGCCACCACGGCACGTAGAGGTGCATGCCGCCGATGCCGTCTTCATTGTGCGGCACGCCGTCGGCCAGCGCGGGAACATAGCCCGACACCGAGAGGCCCGTGGAGTCGGTGAGGTACTTGCCGACGACGCCGCTCGAGTTCGCGAGACCTTCGGACGCGCGCGAGTTCGAGTTGAGCAGCAGCCGCGCCGTTTCGCACGCGCTCGCGGCCAGCACGACGATGCGCGCGCGGACTTCGTAGTCGCGCCGATCCTTCGTGTCCACGTACGACACGCCGGCCGCGAGCCCGCCGTCGTCCGTGACGACTTCGCGCGCCATCGCGTTCGTGATGATGCGCAGGCGTCCGGTCGCGAGCGCCGGCGGCAGCAGCACCGACGGCGACGAGAAATTCGAATGCGTCGCGCAGCCGCGGCCGCACTGGCCGCAGTAGTGGCACGCGGGCCGTCCGTTCAGCGGGCGCGTGAGGATCGACATGCGCGACGGAATGCACGTGATCTTCAGGCGATCGCACGCGCGCTTGATCAGCAGCTCGTAGCAGCGCGGCTTCGGCGGCGGCTGGAAGATTCCGTCCGGCTCGTTCGGCAGGCCTTCGTGCGTGCCGAAGATGCCGACGAGCTCGTCGAGCGTGTCGTAGTACGGCTTGAGATCGTCGTAGCCGATCGGCCAGTCGTCGCCGAGGCCGTCGAGGCTGCGATGCTTGAAGTCGTCCGGACCGAAGCGCAGCGAGATGCGGCCCCAGTGATTCGTCCGCCCGCCGAGCATGCGCGCGCGGAACCAGTCGAACGTCGTGCCCGGCGCGTTGGTGTACGGCTCGCCGTCGAGATCCCAGCCGCCGATCGCGCCGTCGAACTCGCCGAAGGGTTTCGAGAGCGTCGCGGCGCCGCGGCGCGGCGAGTCGTACGCCCACGCCGACATCTTCGAGTCCTTCGCGGCATCCCACATGCCGCCCGCCTCGAGCATGACGACGTCCGCGCCCGCCTGGCAGAGGACGTTGGCGGCCATGCCGCCGCCCGCGCCCGATCCGACGATGCACACGTCGTACACCTTCGGCTGACGGATGATCTGCACGGGCGCCAGCCTACCAGATTGCTGCGAGAATCGCGCGGGTTGTGCCTATGAAACGCACGATTGTTCCCCTCGCGATCGCGGCGGCAGTTCTCGGCCTCGACGCGCCCGCGATCTCGGCGCTCGTCGTCAATCGCGACGCGGTCATCTTCGAAGACGCGGCGGGGAAGCGCGACGTCGCGGCGAACAGTCCGCTCGCGCCCGACGCGATCTTCCGCATCGCGTCGATGACCAAGCCGATCACGTCGCTCGCGGCGATGGCGTCCGCGTCATGACGAAGTTCAACGCGGACGCGACGTACGAATCGCGCCCCGCGAGCCGCCCAATCACGATCCGGCATCTGCTGACGCACACGTCTGGCATTGGGCAGACACTCGACGCGTGTCTGAAGCAGCGCATCTTCGATCCGCTCGGGATGCGCGACACGTTCGTCGTCGTGCCGCCGGACAAGGCCGGGCGCGTCGTGACGGTGCACGCGAAAGTGAACGGCGGGCTGGTCGAGCGGCCCAACCCGGCCGCGCCTCGCTCCGCGATCCGCGGCGACGGCGGACTCTTCTCCGATGCGCGCGATTACGGATTCTTCATGCAGATGTGGCTCAACGGCGGCCGCCTCGGCGACGCGCGCCCGGCGAAGGAATCGACGATCAGGGAGATGATTTCCAATCAGATCGGCCGGCTCGTCGTCGAGACGCAAGCGGCGTCAGGGGGAGTGGTCTCGAGGCCGTTTCCGATCGGCGCCGGCAAAGACAAGTTCGGATTCGGCTTTCAGTTCGAGACCAATCCTGCAGCAGACCGAGGATTCCGGAGCCCGGGGAGCTACAGCTGGGGCGGCATCAACAACACGCACTTCTGGATCGACCCGCAGAAGCAGCTTGCGGCCGTTGTACTCATGCAAGTCCTGCCGTATTACGACGACCGTTGCCTCGACGTCCTGCGCGGATTCGAGCGGCTGGTCTACCAGCAGTTCCGTTAGGTATTAATAAGGTTGATCTCGAGGGTGACAAGACGTGACAATCCGTGACCATAAAGTGCCACTTTTGGCGGTACCCGGCCCTATACTGAGCGGTGCTACGCCAACGCTGACACAGGTTTAGCCGATAAACGCGCGTGCGGGAAATGCGAAGGCTGACGGCAGAAGAAGGACCAAAGGGATGAGAAAGCTCGCCACGATTTTTGCGGCTGCGGCGCTCGTCAGCGTCGCGCTGATCGCTCAGGGACAGCAGGCCGCGCCGGCGCAGAAATCCGCGCCCGCGCAGACGCCCGCGCGCGCCGCGACGGCCGCGCCGAAAATGGCCGCGTCGCATCCGGCGGCGGCCGGCCTTCCCGTCGACGCGCAGAACAAACTCGTCGCGCAGTACTGCGTGACGTGCCACAACGATCGCGGCAAGGAGCGCGCCGGCAGTCTGTCGCTGGCGGGCTTCGACGCGTCGAAAGTCGTCCAGAGCGCCGACGTCGCGGAGAAGATGATCCGCAAGCTGCGCTCGGGCATGATGCCGCCGCCCGCCGCGCGCCGCCCCGACGCGGACACGATCAAGGCCTTCTACACGACGCTCGAAAACAAAATCGATTCGGCGGCCGCGCTGAATCCCAATCCCGGCTGGCGTCCATTCCAGCGGCTGAATCGCGCGGAGTACGCCGCGGGCGTGCGCGATCTCCTCGGCATCGACGTCGACGTCAACGCCTTCCTGCCGCCCGACACGATCAGCGGCGGCTTCGACAACGTCGCCGACGTGCAGAATTTCTCGCCCGCGCTGATGGAAGGCTACCTGCGCGCCGCGAGCCAGATCAGCCGCCTGGCGGTCGGCGATCGCAACGCGACGCCGACGTCGGTCACCTACAAGATCGGCCGCAACCTGTCGCAGATGCGCCACGTCGACGGCGCGCCGATGGGCACGCGCGGCGGCATCTCCGTCGTCCACACGTTCCCGGCCGACGGCGACTACGTCGTCAAGATGGCGATGCACAACGAGCCGCTCGGCGGGATCTACGGGCGCTACTCGATGCTGACGATGAACATCACCGAGCAGGTCGAGGTGTCGATCAACGGCGAGCGCGTGGCGCTGCTCGACGTCAGCCCGTCGATGAGCGAGACCGACTTCGGACAGAACAAAGGTCAGAACGGCCTCGAGCTGAGAACGCCGCCGATCCACATCACCGCCGGCCCGCATCGCCTGTCCGCCGCGTTCATCCAGAAGATCGACGGCCCGGTCGACGATCTCGTGATGCCGCTCGAGAACACGCTGGCCGACGTCAACATCAGCTACGGCGTGACGGCGCTGCCGCACATGCGCGACGTCACGGTCCTCGGCCCGACCAACGTCACGGGCGTGTCGGACTCGGTGAGCCGCCGGCGGATCTTCACGTGCCGGCCGGTGTCGGCGAACGACGAAGAAACCTGCGCGACGCAGATCGTGAAGAACCTCACGGCGCGCGCGTATCGCGGCGAGGCGACGCCCGACGACATCCAGGACGCGATGGAGTTCTACCAGAAGGGCCGCAAGGGCGGCGACGGCCGGGGGGCAGGGGCCCCCGGAGGGGATTTTGAAAGCGGCGTCCGTCTGTCGCTGCAGTCGATTCTGGTCAGCCCGCGGTTCTTGTTCCGGCTCGAAGAAGGTCCGTCGGCGGCGTCTGCTGCGGCGAAAGCGGCGAGCTATCGCATCAACGATCAGGATCTCGCGTCGCGCCTGTCGTTCTTCCTGTGGGGCACGGGGCCCGACGCGGATCTGCTGAAGGCGGCCACCGGCGGTCTGCTGCGGACGCAGGCGGGACTCGAGAAACAGGTCCACCGGATGATCGCGGATCCGCGGTCCGAGGCGCTGTCGACGCGGTTCGCGGGACAGTGGCTGCGGCTGCAGGATCTCGATCAGATTCATCCGGACTACCTGCTGTTCCCGCAGTACGACGACTCGCTGGCGCACGCGATGCGCCGCGAGACGGAGCTCTTCTTCGACAGCATCGTCCGCGAGGATCGCAGCGCGCTCGATCTCCTGACGGCGGACTACAGCTTCGTCAACGAGCGGCTCGCCGCGCACTACGGCATCCCGAACGTGACGGGCAACGAGTTCCGGCGCGTGCAACTGCCGGAGGCGCGCCGCGGCCTGCTGGGCCAGGGGAGCATCCTGACGTTAACGAGTGTCGCGGACCGCACGTCGCCGGTGCTCCGCGGCAAGTGGGTGATGGAAGTGCTGATCGGCACGCCGCCGCCCGCGCCGCCGCCGAACGTGCCGGCGCTCGACGACTCGGTCAAGGCGACCGAAGGCGGTACGCTGCTCTCGACGCGCCAGCGCATGGAAGAGCACCGCAAGAACCCGACGTGCGCGTCGTGCCACCGCGTGATCGATCCGCTGGGCCTCGCGCTCGACAACTTCGACGTCACCGGCGCGTGGCGGATCAAAGACAACGAGGTCCCGGTCGACACGGCGGGCGATCTCTACGACGGCACCAAGATCAACGGGCCCGACGGCCTGCGCGCGGCGCTGCTGCGGCACCAGGACATGGTGCTGCGCACGCTGACCGAGAATCTGTTGACCTACGCGCTCGGCCGCCGCGTCGAGTACGCGGACATGCCGACCGTGCGCGCGATCGTCAACAGCGCGGCGAAGAACAACAACAAGATGTCGTCGTTCATCCTGGGCGTCGTCGACAGCCCGGCGTTCCGGATGAGCAAGCCCGAGACTCCCAACAAGACGCTGACCACCGACGCCAACTCACGGTAGGAGAGACGCGAATGTTGATCACGAACAAACACCTGTCACGCCGCACGGTCCTGAAGGGCGTCGGCGCGACGATGGCGCTTCCGCTGCTCGAGGCGATGGTGCCCGCGCGGCGCGTGCTGGGCGCGGCGGCGGACAAGAAGATCCGCCTCGCGGCCGTCGAGATGGTGCACGGATCGGCCGGCAGCACGGCGTTCGGCATCAAGAAGAACCTCTGGGCGCCGGCCCAGGTGGGACGCGACTTCGACCTGAGCTCGACGAGCCTCCGGTCGCTCGAGCCGTTCCGCAACGACATCACGATCGTCAGCAACACCGACGTGCGGAACGCCGAGGCGTTCACGGCGCCGGAAATCGGCGGCGACCACTTCCGGTCGAGCGCGGTGTTCCTCACGCAGACGCATCCCAAGCAGACGCAGGGGTCGGACGTGCGCGCCGGGACGTCGCTCGATCAGATCTTCGCGCAGAAGTTCGGGCAGGACACGCCGATCCCGTCGATGCAGCTCTGCATCGAGAACGTGGATCAGGCCGGCGGCTGCTCCTACGGCTACTCGTGCACGTACACCGATTCGATCAGCTGGGCGTCGCCGACGAACCCGCTGCCGATGGTGCGCGACCCGCGCGTGGTGTTCGATCAGTTGTTCGGCGTCGGCGCGACGCCGGGCGAGCGGCGCCAGCGCCGCGCCGAAGACCGCAGCATCCTCGACTGGCTGAGCTCGTCTGTCGATCGGCTGAAGAAGGATCTCGGCGCCGCCGACCGCGCGCGGCTGAACAACTACCTCGACGAAGTGCGCGAGATCGAGCGCCGCATCCAGAAGGTCGAGGCGTACAACAGCAGCGGCGAGCCGCGTGAGCTGCCGGAGGCGCCGATCGGCGTGCCGGACTCGTTCGGCGAGCACACGAAGCTGATGTTCGACCTGCAGGCGCTGGCGTTCGCGTCGGACATCACGCGCGTCTTCGCGTTCAAGCTCGGGCGCGACGCGTCGAACCGCACGTATCCGGAGAGCGGCTTCAACGGCGCGTTCCACTCGTCCTCGCATCACGGCGAGCGCGAAGACCGCATCATGGACTTCGCGAAGATCAACGCGTACCACGTCAGCATGATTCCGTACTTCATGGAGAAGCTGAAAGCCACGCCGGACGGCGACGGCACGCTGCTCGACCACACGCTCATCCTCTACGGATCGCCGATGGGCGACTCGAACATCCATAACCACAAGCGCGTGCCGATGTTCCTTGCGGGCCACGCGGGTGGCGCGCTGAAGGGCGGGCTGCACCTGCGCGCCGCCGACGGCACGCCGATGGCCAACGTGATGCTCGGCGTTCTGCACAAGCTCGGCATCGACGATCTGCCGAGCTTCGGCGACAGCACGAGCGAGTTCGATCTCAACGGCGCGTCGCCGACGACGACGGTCGCGCAGGAGTAGTCAATGCGAAGCAAGGTGATCTGGGGCATGCGGGCGGGAATGCTCGGCGCGCTGTCGCTGACGGCGCTGCTGTACGCGGCCGGGCCGGAGATGACGTCGTCGCTGCCGGACGCCGCGATGGCCGGCGACAAGGACGCCGTCAAGGCGCTGCTGAAGCAGGCCGCCGACGTCAACGCCGCGCAGGGCGACGGCATGACCGCGCTGCACTGGGCGGCGATGAAGAACGACGCCGACCTCGCGCAGATCCTGCTCTACGCCGGCGCCAACGTGAAGGCGACGACGCGCATCGGATCGTACACGCCGCTCATCCTCGCGGCGCAGCACGGCAGCGCCGCCGTCATCGAGCCGCTCGTCAAGAACGGCGCGGACGTGAACGCGAAGACGTCCAACGGCACGACGCCGCTGATGTTCGCGGCCGCCTCGGGCGACGTCGCGGCGGTGAAGACATTGCTCGACCACGGCGCCGACGTGAAGGCGAAGGAATCCACGCGCGGGCTGAACGCCGCGATGTTCGCCGCGGCCTCGAATCGCGCCGCCGTCATCGCCGAGCTGGCCCGTCACGGCGCCGACTTCAAGGCGACGACGAACATCGTCGACCTGAACACGATCGATCGCTCGTCGTTCGCCGGCATTCTGTTCGGCAACCCGGCGCCGCCGCCCGGACCGGGTGGCGCGGCGGCTGGTGGACGAGGTGGCCGTGGCGTTCCCGGAGCGCCGGCGGACGCGGCGGCGCAGACGGCCGCCGGCGGGCAGCCTGGCCGCAATTTCCCGGGCGGCGGGCGCGGTGCGGGCAAGGCCGGCATCGATCGTAATTACCAGCTCAACGAGCTCGTCTACACGCAGGGCGGCATGACGGCGCTGCTGCTCGCGTCGCGGCAGGGCTACGCCGAGACCGCGCAGGCGCTGCTCGACGCGGGCGCCGACATCAATCAGGTGAGCGCGGGCGACAAGACGAGCCCGCTGCTGATCGCGACGCTCAACGGCCACTTCGATCTCGCGAAGTCCCTGCTGGATCGCGGCGCGGATCCGATGCTCGCGTCGGAGAACGGCGCGACGCCGCTCTACGCCGCGCTCAACTGCGAGTGGGCGCCGAAGTCGCTCTACCCGCAGCCGCGCGCGTACCTGAACCAGAAGGTCACGTACCTCGATTTGATGAAGGCGCTGCTCGACAAGGGCGCCGATCCGAACGTCCGCCTCACCAAGAAGATCTGGTATTCGGGCTACAGCTTTGATCTGTCTGGCGTGGACGAGATCGGCGCGACGCCGTTCTGGCGCGCGGCGTACGCGTCGGACGTCAACGGCATGAAGCTGCTCGTGGCGTACGGGGCCGACCCGAAGGTGCCGACGATGAAGGGCGCCGGGCGCCCGCGCATCGGCCAGGACGAACAGCGCGAGGTGCGCGAGGTGTCCCCGCTACCGCCGGTCCCGACCGGCGGGCCCGGCGTGCCGCCGCTCGTGGCCGCAGCCGGCGCCGGGTACGGCGAGGGCTTCGCGGCGAACTCCCATCGCTACGCGCCCGCCGGCATGTTGGCGGCCGTGAAGTATCTCGTCGAGGAACTGCACGCCGACGTCAACGCGTCGGACCACGAGGGCAACACGGCCCTGCACAACGCCGCCGCGCGCGGCGACGTCGAGATGATTCAGTACCTCGTGTCGAAGGGCGCCGACGTGAAAGCCGTCAGCCGTGAGGGACGCACCGTCGCCGACATGGCGAACGGCCCGGTACAGCGCATCCAGCCGTGGCCGGAAGCGCTCGCGTTGTTGGAAAAACTTGGGTCGAGGAACAATCATAAGTGCGTCTCTTGCTGATCGAGATTTGAGGAATCGAGGATTTGGGGATTTGAGGATTTGAAGAGTTGATGAGTCGCAGGATTCTTCACTTCCTCAAATCCTCAAGTCCTCACATCCTCAACTTCATCCTCGTCCTCGCCCTCGGCGTCAGCGCCCTCAGCCAGCGGCAAGGTTTCTCCGGCTCCTTCAACCATCCCGCAATCCGCTATCTCGACACGCCCCTGCATGACGCGGCCACCGAACTGAATCAGCGGCTCCAGGACGGCCGCGTCCAGCTGACGTTCGAACCGGGAAGCGGCTACCTGCCGTCCGTTCTCAAGGCGCTGAACATCGACGTCGACTCGCAGGTCCTCGTCTATTCGGAAACGAGCGCCGACGCGCCGCGCATCTCGCGGCGGAATCCGCGGTCGATCTTCTTCAACGACACGACGGCCGTCGGCTGGGTCCGCGGCGGCGACGTCGAGATGGCCGCGCACGATCCGCGGCAGGGCGTCGTCTTCTACGTGCTGAAGCAGGTGAAGGCCGGGAAGCCGCGGCTCGAGCGCAGCCAGCAGTGCCTGCGCTGCCACATCTCGTGGGACACGTTCGGCGTGCCCGGCATGACGATGCTGAGCACCGGCCCGCCCGATCCGTCCGGCTACGCGACCGGAGGGGCGATCGACGATCGCACGCCGTTCGCCGAGCGGTGGGGCGGGTGGTACGTGACGGGCAAGCCCGGCGCGATGCGTCACATGGGCAACGTCCCCGTCGAACTGCCGATGGCGCGCCGGCCGTCGCGGCCGCCGATCCTCGATTCGCTCGACGGCCAATTCGATCGCGCCGGCTATCTCTCCCCGCACAGCGACATCGTCGCGCTCATGGTGTTCGAGCATCAGACGCGCGTGATGAATCTGATCACGTACCTCGGGTGGGAGGCGCGGGTTGGACACGACGTCCGCGCCGTCGCGCGCGATCTCGCCGACGCGCTGTTGTTCACGGACGAAGCGCCGATCTCCGGGAAGATCGAGGGATCGTCCGGCTTCGCGGCACGATTCGCGGCGCTCGGCCCGCGCGATCATCTGGGCCGATCGCTCCGGGAGTTCGATCTCGAGCACCGGCTGATGCGGTATCCCTGCAGCTACATGATCTACACGCCCGCGTTCGACGCGCTGCCCGCGGCGGCGAAAGACGAGGTCTACGCGCGGCTGTGGGAGACGCTGTCTGGACCGGAGGGCCGCGCTGTCGTGGAGATCCTGAAGGAGACGAAGCGAGACTTGCCTTCCTACTTCCTCACATCCCCAAATCCTCAACTCCTCAAATCTGTCTCAGTGATCCTCGAGCCGGTGTTTTTCCGCCTCGATGTCGATCGCGATGTTGTCGCGCTTCGCGACGGCGGCTTCCTTCTTCCGCTTCTTGTCGGCGGCGGCCTGCGTCTTCTCGGCGGAGCTGACGGCGAAGCCTGACAGGAGTTTCTTCAGGTCGCGGCCGTGACAGGACGGGCATTCAGGCGCGACCGTGTCGGCCGGACGCACGAGCGCTTCGAACTCGTGTCCGCACGACCGGCACTGGAAATCGTAAAGGGGCATTCGGCGCTTTTCTCCCGAACGTGCTCAGGATACTCTGAGTCCCTCTGGAATCAACATCCGGGTAGAAGCGCACGCATGAGCCTTCGCCGACGCACCGTCGTGACGACCGCCGCGCTCGTCGTCTGCCTGACGGCGGCGCTCGTCGCGCAGCGCCGCGGGTTCGGCGGCGGCTTTCGCGGATTCGGCGGCGGGCCCCGCGGTCCGTTTCACCAGTACCCGAACATCCCCTACGACGGCCGGTTCACGTTCGTCCGCGTGAAGTACCAGCACGCGCCCGGCGGCAACTGGTACAGCGGCTGGCCGGCGTGGAGCCACGGCTACCCGCTCGCCGAGTCCAACCTCATGAAGATCATGAACGAAGTGAGCTTCCTGAGCCCGCACACCGACGAGATCAACACGCTCGACATCGACGACCCCGGGATCACGAAGTACCCCATCGCGTACATCATCGAAGTCGACTGGTGGATGATGACCGATCACGAGGCGGCGGCGCTGCGCGACTACATGCAGAAGGGCGGCTTCGTCATCATCGACGACTTCAAGCCGCAGCGCTTCCGCGGCGGGTTCGGCGCCGGACCTGGCGGCTACGGCTACGGCACCGGCTGGGAAGTGTTCGAGGCCAACATGAAGCGCGTGATGCCGACGGCGAAGTTCGTCGACCTCGACCTCGACCATCCAATCTTCCACTCGTTCTTCGAGATCAAGTCGCTGGAGATTCCGCAGGCCTACGTCGCCGGCGAAGCGATCTTCCGCGGCCTCTACGAGGACAACGATCCGAAAAAACGCCTGCAGATGATCGTCAACTACAACACGGACGTGTCGCAGTTCTGGGAGTGGTCAGGGCTCGGACTGCGCCCGATCGACGACACGAACGAAGCCTACAAGTTGGGTGTGAACTACCTGATGTATGGCATGACTCACTGAGGGCGAATTGGGGAATTGAGTAGTTGGGTAATTGAGTAATCGTCTTCGATTACCCAACTACCCAATCACCCAACTACCCAATTGACCGCTTAGGGCAGAGCGTACGCGATGTATTCCCCCGTGTAGTTCCCGCCGCTGACCGCGACGACGATGTACTGCTTGCCGTTGACCGAGTAGGTCATTGGCGATCCGCTCTGCGCGGCCGGCATGTACACCGCGCCGACTTCCTTGCCGGTCTGCTTGTCGTACGCGCGCAGCATTGCTCCCCGGGCGCCGCCCGGCCGTCCCGGCACAGTCGTCACCTGCGGATCGCCGACGACTACGAGCGTCTTCGTCACCATCAGACCCACACTGCCGCTCTGTCCGGTCTTCTCCGGATAGGTGATGCCGAGGCGCTCGAGCGCCGCGCGGACGTTGTCCGGCGTGTCGCCGTGCGGGACTCTGAACTTGATCGTCCCGGTGTTGAGGTCGATCGCGGTCAGCACGCCGTACGGCGGCTTCGCGATCGGCAAGCCCTCGAGGCCCTGCGTCAACCCGCCGCGTCCACCGCCGCCGCCGAATCCGGCGGGCGGCGCTGCTGGCGGCTCGCCACCCGGAGCCCCCGCCGCCGCGGCGCCGCCTGGTGCTCCTGCCGCTCCGGCGGGCAAGCCGCGTCCGGCGCCGCGACCGCCGGGACCGCCGCGACCGGCGCCGCGTCCGCGCTCACCCGACGGTGGCGGCTCGGCTTCCCAAATTGGAATGCGGTTCTTCGCCTGCGCCTCCGGGTTCACGATGCTCAGGTACGCCTCGCTGATATTCGTCGTCGTGACCGACGAGTTGTTCGCCTGGCCGTAGAACGTCGCCGTCTCCGGATCGAACGACGCGCCAGGCCAGTTGATCCCGCCGACCGTGTTGCCGACGTTGATCGCGCCCTGCCATTTGCCGTTCTGCATCGTGCCCGGGATGAACGGCGTCGGCTCCCAGCGGTACTTCTTCAGGTTCTCGAGCGCCTGCGCGTGCAGCGCGGGCGTGAAGTCGATCACGTCGCTCTCGGCGAGGAACGCGCGCGAATATGACGGCGGCTTGCTCGGAATCGGCTGCGTCGGCGACGTCTTTTCGCCGGGCACGTCGGTCTGCGGGACCGGCGTCTCCGGCATCGGCCAGATCGGCTGACCGGTGATGCGATCGAACACGTACAGATAGGCCTGCTTGGTCGGCTGCGCGACGAGCTTGCGCGGACGGCCGTCGATCACGGCGTCGATCAGCAGCGGCGCCGACGAGATGTCGTGATCCCAGATCGGATGATGGACGAGCTGGAAGTGCCACTTGCGCACGCCGGTCTTGAGATCGACCGCGACGAGCGTCTCGCCGAACAGGTTATTGCCCGGCCGGTTGCCGCCGTAGGTGTCGATGGTCGGCGACTCGACCGGGAGGTACACGAGACCCGCCTCCGGATCGACGGTGATCTGCGTCCACACGCCGTTGTTGCCGGTCCACGACCAGGATTCCTTTTCCCACGTGTCGTTGCCGAACTCGCCGGGCGTCGGAATCGTGTTGAAGCGCCAGATCTGTTTGCCGGTGCGCGCGTCGAACGCGCGGACGAGACCCTTGGCGTTCGTGCTGTAGCGGTAGCCGAGGCCTTCCGCCATCGACGAGCCGACGATGATCACGTCGCCGACCACGGCCGGCGTGGAGTGCAATCCGATCTCGCCGCGATCGAAATCGATCTGCTGGCCCTTGCCGATGATGACGCCTTCCTTCAGGTCGAGGATGCCGTCCTTGCCGAACGTCTTGACCGGCTGTCCGGTCTTCGCGTTCAGCTCGACGAGGCGATAGCCAATCGTGACGGCGACCACGCGGTCGTCGCCCTTGCCGTCGGTCCAGTAGGAGAGGCCGCGACCCGAGAGCTGGCGCGGCGCGACGGCGGCGCGCAGGCCCTCGTCCATGTTCCAGACCCACTTCAGCTCGCCGGTCCGGCCGTCGAGCGCGACGATCGATCGCCGCGAGCCGCCGGTCGTGTAGAGCATCCCGCCGATCATGATCGGCGTGCCTTCGAGCTTGTTCTCCGGGCGCGGCCCGAGGTTGTCGGTCTTGAACCGCCAGGCGACCTCGAGCGTGTTGAAGTTGCTCGCGTCGATCTGGTCGAGCGGCGAGTACTTGCTGCCGCGCAAATCGGCGGTGTACATCGGCCACTCGCCGTTCTTCGTGCTCGGCATGCCGGACGCCGTCTGACCGGAGAGGATCGCCAGACGCGGCGCGAGGCGGGGCAGCGAGACAAACGTCCCGACGATCAGAATCACCAGACTGGGGAGGAACAGGGCGCGTTTCATGATGTTCTCCTGCGCTCGAGAAACGAAGGCGACGGCGTGAAGTCCGCGGCGATTATAGCGATCTTTCAGAGCGGCGGCGCGACGCGTTTCCTCGTCGCCTGCTCGAACGCGTAGGCAATCTCGATGAGCTTCGGCTCGCTGCACTGCGCGCCGGTGAAGCCGACGCCGAACGGCGCGGGCTTCGCGTTGAAGCCCGCCGGCAGCGGCGGCCGCGGCGCGTTCGGGATCAGGCCGAACGGGACGACGATGATCGGGTAGCCGGCGCGCGCGGCGAGCCCCGCGCCGCCGCCGCCCGGTGTGAGGATGGCGTCTAATCTTGAACCGCTCGATTGACTCGCGGGTCCCTTGAGCACACCGTCGATGCCGTCCGCCCGGCTCATCAGGCTGTCCTTCTTCATATCGGCGTCGTTGCGCGCGCGGTCGCGCTCGAGATCCATTTCGTCCGAGATATCCAGGCGCGACTGCCCGAACTTGATTGCGCCGGCCTTGACGTGCGCGAGGTTCCACTCGCGCAGTTCGGTCAGCGTCTTGACCGGCGCGGACGGCCCGAGTGTCTTCAGCCACACATTGAAATCGCGCTTCATCCCGTACTTGAAGTTGACCGAGCAGTGGTCGTCCTTGCCCTTCGCCTGATCGGCACCCGCGCAGAAATCCCACGCGGCGAAGTTGTCCTTCGGATCTTTCGCCGCGAGGCTCGGGACGTCGGCCGGATCGACGACGATCGCGCCCTGCTGCTTCAGGACGGCAATCGCGTCGGCCATCACGTTGGCTTGCTCGGCGTTGAGACCACCGCGTCCCGCAGTGATGCCGGTCGTCGGGTTGATGCCGTCGGGAGTGCCGGGCCGATCGCCTGTCAGCGTGATGCGGTCGTAGTAGTACGCGCGCGGGATGCCGATGCGGGCACCTTTCAATCCACCCGCGTTTAAGAATTTGGTGTAGTCGCGTCCCGGCGGCGGCACGCACGTCGCCGTGGCCGGATCGTGCGGATCGGGCGCCGGACTCTCGAGCGCGCCGAGCAGAATCGCCGCGTCCGTCACGGTGCGCGTCATCGGTCCGGCGGTGTCGTGATCCGCCGTGATCGGAATCATGCCGTAGCGGCTGATGCGGCCGATCGTCGGACGGATGCCGACGAGCATGTTCGCGTTCGACGGGCTGATCACCGAGCCGCCGGTATCGGTGCCGACGTTGGCCGCCCACAGATTCGCCGCCGTGCCGATGCCTGAACTCGATCCGCCGGTCTGCAGCACGGGGCGGCCGTCGAACGTCGCCTCGCGCGGATCGCGACGCGGATCGTACGGGTTGAAGCCGAAGCCGCCGACGGCGTTGTAGTTCCCCGGCATCGGGTCCGGGTCGCCGGCGACCCAGTTGGCGAGCTCGGTGAGTCCGGTCTTGGCGATGATGATCGCGCCGGCGTCGCGCAGATTCTTCGTCAGCGTGGCTTCGTACGGCGGCGTGTAGCCCGCGAACGCGAGCGCGCCGCCCGTCGTCGGCAGGTTGGTCGTGTGAATGTTGTCCTTGAGCGCGATCGGAATGCCGTGCAGCGGCCCGCGCAGCTTACCCTGCGCGCGTTCACGATCCAGCTGCGCCGCGTCCTCGAGCGCGCGCGGGTTGACGATGAGCGCGGCGTGCACGCGGTTCTCGTAGAGACCGATGCGCGTGAGGTAGCGCGTGACCAGCTCGCGCGACGTCAGGCGTCCGGCCGCCATCGCGTCCCGCATCTGCGGAATCGTGGCCTCGATCACCTCGAACGCCGGCGGGCGGGCCGCGGCCGCGCGGCGCCTCGCGGCCGGCCGGTGTTGCCCGCTCAGCGAGAGCGTGGCGACCAGGACGCCCGCAACCATCAGAATCACTGTCGTTTTCATGGATTCCTCACTCACGCCCGAATCGCCCGGATTCTACACACAGCGTCGGGTTTGGCGGTTGTCGTCGGCGCGCGCGGCGCTCTGGTGCCGGTGACGTCCGGAGACGATAAAGACGACAAAGATATGGTCGATCCGCTTCCGCATTCAGGTAAAATGTGCCGAAATTGGGACGGAGCTCTGTGAAACAAACGCAGGAGGGGCTCGTGATTGAACGTATGTTCAAAACAATGTTCGTAGCGGTCGCCGTCATGGCGATTGCGGTGCCGTCCTTTGCCGCCGACACGGCCAAGCCCGTCACCTTCTCCAAGGACGTCGCGCCGATCTTCCAGGCGAAGTGCCAGGAGTGCCACCAGCCGAATTCGATCGCGCCGATGTCGCTGATCACGTTCCAGGACGCGCGGCCGTGGGCCCGCTCGATCAAGGAGCGCGTCTCCACACGCCAGATGCCGCCGTGGCACATCGACCGCAGCGTCGGCGTGCAGCACTTCAAGAACGACATGTCGCTCAGCGACGACCAGGTGGACACGATTGTCCGCTGGGTCGACGCCGGCGCGCCGCAGGGCGATCCGAAGGATCTGCCGCCGGCGAAGCCGCTCGTGACCGACAACGAGTGGAAGGGCAAGCGCGACGGGTTCGGCGCGCCGGACCTCGTCGTCAAGTCGTCCGAGTACACGATGCCGGCCGAGCACCAGGACGTCTGGTACCGCCCGATGAGCGACATCCCGCTCACCGAACCGCGCTGGGTGAAGATGGTCGAGATTCGTCCGACCAACCTCAAGGCGCGCAAGATCATTCATCACTCGATCGCGTATCTCGTGCTGAACAACGATCCCGAGGCCGTCAACACCGGCACGGCGAACGGACCGGATCGCTTCGGCGGCGCGGACGACCTCGTCAATCGTCGTCCGCAGCTGATGGAATGGGCGATCGGCAAGGGCTACGATCTGTTCCGTCCGGGCACCGGCAAACTGCTCGTGCCGGGCGAGAAGATCGCGTGGGACCAGCACATTCACGCCGTGGGCGAGGAAGTCACGGGCGGCTCTGAAATCGGCATCTGGCTCTACAAGAAGGGCGAGGAGCCGAAGAAGCGCAGCTACCTGATCGGCTTCACCGGCATCGACCGCACGAAGATGCTCGACATCCCGCCGAACTCGATGGCGATGACCGAAGGCTTCACGGTCCTGAAGGAGAACACGCTCATCGAGAACTTCCAGCCGCATTTCCATCTCCGCGGCAAGGCGATGCAGGTCGAGGCGATTCTGCCCGACGGCGGCCGCCAAATCCTGAGCTACGTGGGCAACTTCAACTTCAACTGGATGACGAACTACATCTACGACGACGACTACGCGCCGCTGCTCCCGAAGGGCACGGTCATCCACGTGTCGGCGTGGTACGACAACACCAAGGCCAACAAGAACAATCCGGATCCGGACCAGTGGGTGGGCTACGGCGACCGCACGGTCGACGAGATGGCGCACGCCTGGATGAACGTCACCTACTTCACCGACGCCGAGTACAAGGCACTGCAGGCCGAGCGCAAGGCGAAGCTGGCGAAGCAGACCGACGACGAGAAACAGCAGTGAAAAGACTCGTGATGTTGTGTGCCGCCGGCGCTCTCGCCGGCGGCGTTTTTTTGTCCGCTCAGATGATTCCTGAGCCGCGGCGAGGATTCGGCGCCAGCGTGACCGGCGCCTACGAGGGCTGGTACTACAACGAGGACGGCAGCCGCAGCTTCCTCGTCGGGTACTACAACCGCAATTCCCAGCAGGAACTCGACATCCCCATCGGACCGAACAACCGCATCGAGCCCGGCGGTCCCGACATGGGGCAGCCGACGCACTTCCTGCCCGGCCGGCAGTGGGGCATGTTCATGGTGCCCGCGCCGAAAGACTTCAAGCCGACCGACAGCTACACGTGGACGATCGTCGCCAACGGTCAGACGACGTCCATTCCGCTCCGGCTGCATGCCGACTACGTCATGAGCCCGTTCTCGGAGATTGCCGTCGGCAACACGCCGCCGGTGCTGCGCTTCGAGCAGGGCGGCAAGGGCGTGCAGGGGCCGCTGGCCACGCCGGCGACCGCGGTGTCGCGCACGGCGTCGGTCTCCGCGCCGCTCACGCTGCCGCTCTGGCTGAACGACGACATGAAGTTCACGAGCGGCACGAGCGCGCCGCCGTCAGGGCAGCGCGCGCCGGTGACTGTGCGTTTGTCGAAGTACCGGGGACCGGGCGCCGTGACGTTCGACAAGGCGCGGCCGGAAGTGGAGAAGCTGCCGACCGGACCGTCGCCCTTCAACGGGCGCGCGTCCGTCACCGTGAAGTTCAGCGAGGCGGGCGACTACGTGATCCACGTCACCGCGAACGACTACTCCGGTGACGGCGGCGGCGGGTTCGGTTGCTGCTGGACGACGGCGATGGTGAAAGTGGCGGTGAAGTAACGCGAATTGGGTAGTTGAGTAATTTGGGAATCGGGTAATCGACTGTGGAATTGAACAATCGATTACCCAGTTACCCAATCACCCAACTACCCAATTGACCCCGTCTAGAATCTCACCTCAACCCCTAGTCTCAGGATTCTTGGGCTCATGTTCTGCGCGATCTGATTGAACGTCGTCGCGAGAATGTTGTTGTTCCTCGCCAGCACCGTGTTCGCGTTGAGCACGTTGAACACGTCGCCGATCACCCGCAGCGACAGCGTCTGGATCTTGAACGTGCGCGCCGCGCGCAGGTCCGCGTCCCACACCGCGTCATACCGGAAGTAGTCGACGGCCGGCGTCACCATGACATTCAGCGATTCGCCGCCGAGCGCCTGCGAGCGGAAGAGCGGGAACGGATAGCCCTGCCGTCCGAACACGTTGGTGCTCAGTTCGATGCCGTACGGCGCGACGTACATCCCGTTGGCGTTGAACTGCCATTTCGCGTTGGTGTAGACCGTGCCAGAGCCGCTGCTCGCGCTGCTCGACGGCGCGTACTGGCCGCCGTCGACGAGCGGTTCGTTCACCGTCGGCGTCGGGTTGCCGTTGGTGTCGTAGCGGCCCGCAACGTCGCTGAAGTGCTCGCGCGCGTTGTTGTAGCCGACCGCGACGCGGCCCATCCAGCCCTTCGAGAGACGCTTGACCAGCGCCACTTCGACGCCGTGATAGTCGACCGAGTAGCCGGGCACCGTCGTCGTCAGGAAGCCGCCGCCGCCGGCGACGACCTTCGCGCCGTTCGCCACGTAGGTCGGCACGCTGTACGACACGCCGTCGGGCAGCACGCCGGTGAGCACCGTGCCCGCCGTGTAGTCGGCGAGCGTCACGCCCACGCGCGGCGTGATGTTCGCCGCGAGGTTGCCGAACAGATCCGTCGTCTTCGTGTAGCTGTAGTTCACCTGCAGCGCGACCTGCGGCATCAGTTCGCGATCCACGCCCGTGACGAAGCTCTGCGTGATCGGCGCCGCGAGATTCGGATCGAGCTGGTTGGCCGACGTCACCGCGGTCGGATTCGCCGGGTTGAAGCCGCCCGCCTGCGTGAGCCGCGTGGCCGTGTTGATCTCGCTGGCCTGCGCGAAGTGATCGCCGTTGGTGTCCACCCAGCGATAAGTCGCGGAGCCGGCCACGGAGCTCGGATTGATGTAGCCGACCGTGGTCGGGCTGAGCTGGCCCGCGTAGCGGCTGTAGGCCGCCCGCGCGATCGTGTGCCGCGACTCGTCGAGCGCGTAGGTCAGGCCGGCGCGCGGCGAGAAGTTGCTCCACGTGAACGGCGAGTCGTAGCCGGCGAACGTGAGGCCGGGCACGAGCGTGGGGAACGCCGGGTTGGCCGCGATGTCGGCCGGCAGCGCCTTGCCCCACTGGCGGTCGTAGCGCAGGCCGACGCTGATCGTCGCGCGGCCCTTCGCCATCGTGTCGCCGAGGTGCCAGTCGAAGTAGTTCGCGCGGTTGCCGCCGTTACCCTGACGGAAGACCTGCGCGCGGAAGTCGGTCGGCGAATTCTCGAGCGCGAGGATGCCGTTGCCCGGCCACTGCGTGAGACTCCAGGCGTCGGTCGTCCGGAAGCCGCCGCCGCCCTCGACGTCGTGCGTGAAGCCGAACGCCGTCGCGAACGCGTGCAGGTCGGCGCTGGCCGTCTGCTGCGGCCGCGCGTTGATGCTCTCGCTGAACGATCCGAACGACTGGCCCGTCGTCAGGCTGCGGCCGGCCTGCATGTCCATGCCGCCTTCGGGCGTCAGCGCGTTGCCGGTGTTGTAGTACGCGTACTTCGCGGAGAGGAACAGCCGCGGCGTGATCGCGCGATCGTCGGCCACTTTCCACAAGCCGTGCAGCGGAAAGTCCGAGTACGCGTTGTCCTGATGGAACGTCGCCGTCGGCGCGTCGAACAGGATGCCCGTCGTCGCCGGGCTGCGGTTGTCCTTGATCTTCGATCCGTTGAAGAAGAGGAAGCTGACCATGTCCTTCCGGTCGGCCTGCCAGTTCACTTTCACCGACGGATTCTTCAGCGCCGTCTTGTCGACGAGCGCGCCCGCGCGCCGGACGAGCTGGATGTCCTGCGCCGAGTAGGACGCGTAGAACCACGCGCGGTCGGCGCGAATCGGTCCGCCGAACTCCGCGCCGTAATCCGAAATCTGCTTGTTGTGGTCCGCGGTCGCCGGCGTGACCGCCGGCGTCATGTTCGCCAGCTCCGCGGGCACGTTCGATCCTTCCATCGAGTCGTTCGCGAAATAGCCGCGCGCGCTCCCGTGAAACTGGTTCGTGCCGCGACGGGTCACCAGGTTGATCCCCACGCCGCCCGTCTGCTGCTTGATGTCCTGTCCGGCCGTCGAGACCTGGATCTCCTCGAAGTTGTCGAAGTCGAAATAGGTCGGCGGCGCGCCGGCGGCGGCCATGTCCGTGATGACCACGCCATCGAGCGTCCAGACGGTGTCCTGCGGCCGCGTGCCCTTCGAGACGACCGTGGGCGCCTGGCCGGTTTCGTTGCCGCCGATGTTCACGCGGTCGAGCAGGACGCCCGGCACTTCGCGGATGATCGAGAACGGATCGCGCGCGGTCGGGATGTGCGTCAACTCGTCCTTCGCGAACGTCGTCGCCGTGCCGGTGGCGGTGGCGTCGAGGATCGGCGCGGCCGCCGTGACGGTCACGGACTCGGCGATGCCTGCCACGCGGAGTTCAACCGGCACTTCGACGTTCCGGCCGACGGCGACGATCAGATCTCGGTCCACCGTGCGGAAGCCGGAGAGCGAGACGGTCAGGTGATAGGTGCCGGGTTCAAGGTTCAGAAAGCGAAAGGCGCCGTCCAAGCCGGTCGTGAATCGAAACGTGGCGTCGGAGCCTTGAACGGAGACGTCGGACCCGGGAACGGCCGCACCCTGCTGGTCGCGAACCGAACCCGTAATGCTGCCGCCCTGGGTCTGCGCGACCGCCGGGCTGGCGAGGATTAGAAGAAGCAGTGCGGAAACGATACCGAATTGTTTCATTCCTCATGTATGACTCTTTAAGACACTTAAGTCAACAAAAGTCTTTATGACGCCATAACAGACCGATCGACTCCGGCATGACTCCTCTCGCCCTAAAACGTTGTGCCGCAATGGGTTCGACCCCACTGATAACTTGACACGGTTCTTCGCAGTATTTAGCCTCGCCGACATGGATTGGGCCCCGCGCACATGATTCGGGACCTGCGCCTCGCCGTGCGCATGCTGCTCCACGCGAAGAGCTGGACGGCAGTGATCGTCGCCTCGCTGGCGCTCGGCATCGGCGCGAACACCGCGCTTTTCGGCGCCGTGAACGGTCTGCTGCTGAAGAAAATCTCAGTGAAGGATCCGGACACGCTGGTGCGGCTGCGTTGGGCAGGCCGCAACCAGATGTCGAACAACTCCAGTGATTACGGCTACTCGTCACCGGATGCCGGCCGGAACGTGCGCTCTGCCTTCTCGTATCAGATGTTCCGCACGGCGTTCGCGCCCAGAGCGCAGTCGTTTCCGGGTACCGTGCGCGCGACCTTCTCGTACCCGATGTACCAGCAGTTCCTCGCGGACAACCGGACGATGACCGACGTGCTGGCGTGCGCGCCGTTCGGCCGCGTCAACGTCGCCGTGGACGGCCATGCAGAGATCGCGACGGCGCTCATCGCGTCGGGCAACTACCACGAGGTGCTCGGCGCGACGGCTGCGCTCGGCCGCACGATTCAGCGCGACGACGACCAGCCGGCTGCGTCCGCCATCGCCGTGGTCAGCCACCAATACTGGCGGACCCGGTTCGGCGGCGACCCCGGGATCATCGGGAGGAGCGTCCGCATTAACAATGTCCCGGTCACGATCGTCGGCGTGACCGCACCGGGCTTCATCGGCATCCAGCAGGCCATCAGCGATCCGCCGGACGTCACGGTTCCGCTCGCGCTCGATCCGCAGCTCGCCACGGGGCAGGCGTCGTCGGCCGTCAGCCAGCCACGGCTGAAGCAGCCGACGACCTGGTGGCTGCAGGTTATGGGGCGCCTGAAGCCGGGCGTCACGCCGCAGCAGGCGCAGGGCAACCTCGGCGGCGTCTTCCAGCAGACGGCGCGCGCGGGGATGGACGCGTATCTGGCGTCGCTGAGCGAGGCGTCGCGCGCGCTCTCCATGAACCAGAACCGGACGGTGGTGCCCCAGTTGCTCGCCGACTCCGGGAGCCGCGGCGTCTACGACGTGAACTCGACCGACCTGCGCGCCGTGACGATCCTCAGCATCGTCGTCGTGCTCGTGCTGCTGATTGTCTGCGCGAACGTCGCGAACCTGCTGCTGTCGCGCGCCGCGGCGCGCCAGAAAGAGCTGTCCGTACGCCTCTCGCTCGGCGCGACGCGCGCCCGGCTGATCCGCCAGCTCCTGACGGAGAGTCTGGTGCTCGCGGCGATCGGCGGCGCGTTGGGCGTGCTCGTGGGCTACTGGGGCCAGCAGCTGCTGCCGGGTGCGCCGGGCCAGACCGCCGGTCTCGACTGGCGTGTGCTCGCGTTCGTCGCGGCCGTGACGACAGCGACCGGCGTTGTCTTCGGCATCGCGCCGGCGCTGCGCGCGACCGGCGTCAACGTGAGCGCGGGGCTGAAGGAGAACAGCCGGAGTCTCGCCGGCACGCGCAGCGTCCTGAGCCGATCGCTGCTCGTCGCGCAGGTCGCCATCTCCCTGGTGCTGTTGATCGGCGCCGGTTTGTTCCTGCGGACGCTGCAGAATCTCCGGCAGGTGAACGTCGGCTTCGATCCGCGAAATCTGGTGTTGTTCCGCGTGAGCCCGCAGCTGAATCGGTACGACGACACGCGGACCGCGGCGCTGTACGGCGAGATGATGGACCGTCTTCAGGCCGTGAGCGGCGTGCGCGCGGTGGGCCTTTCACAGCCGGCAATGCTGTCGGGCGGCGTCAGCACGACCGGCGCGTTCGTGCAGGGACGCCAGTACACGCCGGGCGATCAGAACGGCACGGAGAACGAGATCTATCGGGTGATGGTGTCGTCGAGCTTCTTCGAGACGCTGAACGTCCCCGTGCTGCTCGGACGCGGCTTCACGCCGCGCGACGCCACCGGCGCGCCGCCGGTCGTCGTCATCAACGAGACGGCCGCGAAGAAATTCTTCCCCGGGGAATCGCCGATCGGGCGACGGTTCGGAACGACGCCCGAAGACAGCGGGAAGCTCGAGGTCGTCGGCGTGCTGCGCGATATCCGCTACAACAGCGTGCGCGATCCCGCACCGCCGACGATGTACGTGCCGTACCTGCAATCACGGCTGGGGGGCGGCGCCGTTGTCGAAGTGCGGACCGCGGGGGATCCGCTCGCCGCGATGGGCGCGATCCGCGAGGCCGTCCGTCAGGTCGATCCCGATCTGCCGCTGATGGACATGACGACGCAGCTGGAGCAGGTCGAGCGGCGGTTCCTGCAGGAGAAGCTGTTCGCGCAGGCGTACGCGCTCTTCGGCGCCGTCGCGCTGGCGCTCGCCGCGGTGGGACTGTTCGGCTTGATGTCCTATAGCGTGGCGCGGCGCACGAACGAGATTGGCATTCGCATGGCGCTCGGCGCGCAGCGCATCGACGTGCTGCGCCTGGTGATGCGCGAGTCCATGATGCTCGTGGCCGCGGGCGTCGCGATCGGACTGGGCGTGGCCGTCGCGGCCAGCCGGCTCGTCGGGAGCCTGTTGTTCGGCCTGGCGTCCACCGACGTCGTCACGATGGCCGGCGCGATGATCGTGATGATCGCCGTGTCGGCGTTCGCGGGCTACCTGCCCGCGCGGCGGGCTTCACGCGTCGATCCGATCGTCGCGCTGCACTATGAATAGAGATCGGATTGGGTAGGTGAGTAGTTGGGTCATTGAGTAATCGCCTCGCCGTTATAGCGGTCACGGCAATTACCCACCTACCCAATTACTCCATTCCCCAATTCATTGGCAGGTGCATCCTTTATCAAACACGATCTTCCAGGCTCCGCCGTTCTCGCGACGCCAGACTGAATTGAACGTGCCGACGCGCGTCCCGGCCGGATCGCGGACGGGGCCGCTGCTCAGCGCGAGCGTGCCCGAGTCGAGCACTTCCACGCGATCCGGTTCCCACGAGAACGGCGCCTGCGGGGCGTCGTAGAACCCCTTCCACGCCGCCGCGACTGCCGCCTTCCCGCGCAACGTCTGGGCATCGCCCATGAAGATCGTGTCGTCGGCCAAAAATGAGACGAACGCCGCATGATTGCGATCGGCCATCGTCTTCGCGAAGGCGCGCTCGGCCTCGCGCACCTGACCGGCGAGTGCCGTCACGTCCGTCTGTGTCTGCGCATGGCCAACCGCAACGCTGAGTCCGGCCGTCAGGAGTAGGAGCAATCCACGCTTCATGCGCGCATTGTAATCGTCTTTACTTTGCGTAAGGGAGCCGCTAGGCTTCGCCTACCTTTCTTTATTACGAGCGGAGGAGGAAACGCATGATGCGACGTTTCAGCGCCGGCGTCGTCGTGGCTCTATTGCTTTTCGGCGGACGGGCGTTCACGCAGAATGTCTCGGGGCCTGCGAAGGCGAGGGCGACCACTCCAGAGATCCCGTTCGACTCCGTGCCCAACTTCTTCAAGCTGCCGGCCGGCCTCTACATGGGCGAGGGCGTCGGCGTCGCGACCAATTCCAAGGGGCACGTGTTCGTCTACACGCGCAGCGGCGAGACGCGTCTGTTCGAATTCGATCAGACCGGCGCCTTCGTGAAGGAGTTCGGCGCGGGCAGCTACGGCATGTCCTTCGCCCACTCCGTGCGCGTCGACAAGGACGACAACGTCTGGGCGGCCGACGAGGGCTCGAACGTGATCATGAAGTTCAGCCCCGACGCGAAGCTGCTGATGGTGCTCGGCAAGCGGCCCGATCCGCTCGAGCAGCTGTCGCTGATGCCGGGCGGCGGCCAGTACTCGGGCGCCAACAAGCCGTATTCGTTTCATCGCGAGACCGACATCGGCTGGGATCCGCAGGGCAACATCTTCGTGAGCGACGGCTACGGCGACTCGCGTGTCGTGAAGTACGACAAGAACGGCCGCTTCATCAAGTCCGTCGGCACGCGCGGCAACGGCCCGATGCAGTTCAACACGCCGCACTCCCTCGCCGTCGACGCCAAGGGTCTGGTCTATGTGGCCGACCGCGGTAACTCGCGCATCCACGTGCTCGACAACGACCTCAACGCGAAGGCGATGTACGACAACGTCGGCGCGCCGTGGGCGGTCTGCATCTCGCAGGGGCCGCATCAATACCTGTACAGCTCCAACTCGTTCCCGACCGGGAACAACTTCGACCAGGCGTCGATGACCGGCGAGGTCTACAAGATGGAACTGGACGGCACGGTGCTTGGGCGCTTCGGCAAGGCCGGGCACGCGTTCAAGGAGTTCAGCGCCATCCACATGATGGATTGCCGCAACCCGAACGAAGTCTACGTGGCCGAGATCACGGAATGGCGCGTGCAGAAAATCCTGCTGCATCCGCCGTCCACCACCACCGCGGCGGCAAGGTAAGGGGGCGTTCATGAAGAACATGAAGCGTTTCATTCACGTCTTCGCCGGTGCCGCGGCGCTGGCCGCGGGCGTCTCGCTCTTCGCGCAGACGGCGCCTGACATCAACTACGACGCGAACGCCGACGTCCTGCAGCTGCCCTCGGGTACGTACCTCGGCGAAGTCGCCGGCGTCGCGACCAACTCGAAGGGGCACGTGTTCGTCTACACGCGGACCGGCCACGCGGTGGCGACGCTCGGCGACGAGCGGACGTTCTATCACCTCGGATCGCGCCTGTTCGAGTTCGATCAGAACGGCAGGTACGTGAAGGAGATCGGCCAGGGCGTCTACGCGGTCAACTTCGCGCAGCAGGTGCGCGTCGATCCGCAGGACAACATCTGGATCGTCGACGCCGGATCCAACCAGATCGTGAAATTCGACGCTGACGGCCGATACGTGCTCGTGCTCGGCCGCAAGCCGGAGAACATCAACGTGCGTCCGGGGCCGGGCGTGCCGGCGCGCGGCGGCGTGATTCCGGAAGCCACGGCCGCGGGCGGCCGAGGCGGCGGCGGAGAAGGCGGCGGACGCGGCGGCGGTCGCGGAGCGCCTGGCGCCGGGATTAACGGCGACGGCTTCAGTTATCCGGCGGACGTGACGTGGGATCGCGCCGGCAATGTCTACGTCGCCGACGGATTCGGGACCAACAACCGCATCGCGAAGTTCACCAAGGACGGCGACTTCGTCAAGACCTGGGGCCAGACCGGATCCGGACAAGGACAGTTCAACAAGATCCGCGGGATTGCCGCCGACGCGGCGGGCAACCTCTACGTGGCCGACTCCGGCAACAACCGCATCCAGGTGTTCGACACGGATGGCACGTTCAAGTCGCAGATCGCCAACGTCGGCACGCCGCAGGCCATCTGCGTCTCAGGCGGATCGACCCAGTACCTCTACAGCTCCAACTCGAACGATCCCGAGAGCATGGATCACGGCGAGATCTACAAGGTCCGGCTGAACGGCCAGATCGTCGGCAAGTTCGGCAAGGCCGGCAAGATGCCGAAGGAATTCGGCATGGTCAATTCGATCGACTGCCGGACCGAAACCGACCTCTGGGTCGGCGAGGTCTGGAACTGGCGCGCGCAGAAAGTCACGCTGAAGTGAAGGGCAGGTAGGGCGGGTAGGCAGGCGGGGAAGTGCATTTCCCCACCTGCCTTACCTGCCCCACCCGCCTCACCAGCCCCTATTCAAGAATCACTCTATCGAAGCGGTAGCTGAATTCGTTCGCGATGTAGACCGTCTTCTCATCCGGACACGCGATCGCGTGAATCGAATCGAACCAGCCCGGCAGCCGTCCGAGCTTGCCGAACGTCCCGAGAATCTTCCCGTCGAGTGACATCTTGTAGACCTTGCCCACGCTGCCGATGAAGATCACCTGCGTCGGCCCGGGCGTGATGCACATCGACCACGTGAGGCCGTCGAGATCCCATTCCGTTTTGAACCTGCCGTCCGTGTCGAACACCTGCACGCGGCTGTTCTGCCGATCGGCGACGTACAGATTCTGACTGCGGTCCATCACGATGCTGTGTGGCGTGTTGAACTGACCGGGACGCGTGCCGCGGTCGCCCCAGTACTTCACGAGGTTGCCTTCCTTCGTGAACTTCGCGACGCGCGAGTTGCCGTAGCCATCCGTGACGTACGTGCTGCCGTCCGGTCCGACGACGGTGTCGGTCGGCTGGTAGAAGGACGCGGGCGCGGGAATCGCGCGCTCGATCCCGTGCGTCATGTAGACCCACGGCTCGAGCCGGCGGCCGAGCGCCTGCACGATGCGGCCCTTCGCGTTGAACTTCACGACGACGTTGTTGCCGGCGTCGACGAGCCACATGCTGTCGTCGGCGTCGAAGCGCACGCTGTGCGCCGCGTGGAAGATCGTCGAGCCGTCGCCGATCGACCGGACGAACGATCCGTCAGAATTGAATTCGAGCAGCGGGTGATTGCCGCGGTTCAGCAGGAAGATGTGGCCCTTCGAGTTGAGGGCCACGCCCACCGCTTCCGACGGCCAGATGTTGTCGGGCAGCTTGAAGAACTCTTCGTCGACGTGGAACGTGAGCTGTGGCGGCGGGGCGGCGGCCATCGACGGGATCCGGCCTCCGCGGCCCTGGCCCGAGACCGCGACCGTCACCGACGCGAACAACGCCGCCAGCAGTGCGAAACGCTTCATCGGGCATCCTCCTTGAGACGATGCCGCGAAGCATCTCACACTCCATGCGCTATCGCACGATCGGATCCGTGGAGTCCTGTTGCCAGTCCTGATACGAGCCGAGGTAGACGCGCGCGGGCAAACCGGCGGCGCGGGCGGCCCAATACATCAGGCTGGCGCGCATTCCCACGGCGCAGTACGTGACGATCTGCTGTTTCGGCTGCACGCCGGCGCTCGTGAAGAGCCCGCGGATCTCGTCAATCGACTTGAACTTCAGCGTCTTCTGATCGGCAAACAGATTCTGCCACAGCACGAGCGTTGCGCCGGGAAGATGACCGTCGTCCCACTCGCGCTTCGAGCGGACGTCGAGGACTCGGATCTCGGACGCCTGCAGGTGCCCGCGGACCCACGAGCGGTCGACGACGATGTCCGGTGCGGGCTTGACGCTGAGATGGCCTGACGCGGCTGGCGTCGCCTTCGTGTCGACCGGCCGCTGCTCCGATCGCCAGAGATTGATGTCGCCGTCCAGCCACGACACATCGTCTGCGTGCCCGACCGACGCCAGCGCCATGTAAACCCAACCCGTCGTCATCGGGCTGTCACCGTAGAGCACGACGTGGACGCCGTCGGCCGCGCCGGCTCTCGCGAGCAGCGACGCGAGTGTGTCCGGCGTCAGCAGGTGATGGCCCCCTTCGAGCGTCTCCATGTGCTCGACGAAGCGCGCGCCGGGAATGTGTCCGCGGTCGAAAATCTTCTCGTCGCCCGTCGAGATCACGTGGACGCGCGGGTCGTCGAGATGCTGCTGCAGCCAGGCGGTGGAGACGATCGGGCCGGGTTCGTTTGGAGTCTGCGCCGAGACCGGGGATGCCGAACTGACCGAAAGCGCGACGGCCGTTGCGAGAACGAACAGTCGGTACATGAAAACTCCTTCCAGCGTGAACGTCTCCTCTTAGACGAGATGCGCGGGAAGGAGGGTCCGAGTCGCGAAATCGTTCTTCAGGCGACCGGCGCGCGGCAGAACTTTTCGAACGCGGCCGTCAGCTCGCCCGCGATCGCCAGCGCGTCGCGATTCTCGATCGACGTCCGCTCGAGCATGTACACCAGCTTGCCGTCACGCAGGAGCGCGATGGACGGTGACGAGGGGCGGTAGCCCGCGAAGTAGCCGCGCGCGCGATCGGTGGCCTCGACGTCGAAGCCCGCGAAGACGCTCGCGACGACGTCGGGGCGAGTCGCGTTGCGTAACGCCAGCGCGACGCCTGGCCGCGCCTTGCCGGCCGCGCAGCCGCAGACCGAATTGACGATGATCATCAGCGTCCCGGATGTGCCGGTGACGGCGGCGTCGACCTCATCCGGGGTGCGCAGTTCGCGGACGCCGAGGTCGGTCAGCTCGCGGCGCATCGGGGCGACAAAGAAATCAGGATAGGGCATGCGGCATTGTAGCGGATACCGGCTGGCCGCCCAATCGCGCGCGCCACGACGCGGCTCGCGCCATGGCCAGGCCACGTCACGCCATCGGACTTTCTCCAGAGGCGCGCGCCCGGCACGATGGCGGCGGAGGGATGCCGATGCGTGATGTGAAGCGCGTGCTGGTGTGGGCGCTGCAGGTATTCGCGGGCGCGGTGTTCGTGCTCGTCGGCTCGAGGAAGTTCGTGGATCTCAGATGGGCGCACGACTTCGCCAGGTGGGGATACCCCGCCGGCTTCCAGCTGGTCATCGGCGGCGTCGAAGCCGCCTGCGGGCTCGCGCTGCTGTTGCCGCCGCTCACGTCGTATGCGGCGCTGGTGCTGATGGCCGTGATGGCCGGCGCCGCGGCGACCCAGTTCCTGCACGCGGGCAATGCCAGCGGCGCGATCGTTCTTTTCGTGATCACCGGATTCATCGGTTATCTGAGACGCGCGTCCGCGATGAGGCGCCAGGCGCCGCGCGCTCGTGAGGCCGCAGTGGTATAACGGTCGCCCGTTGTCGAAGCGATTCGTCCTCGCGGTGTACACGCTGCTCGGCCTGTTCTTCGCGGGACAGGTCTGGGTGGACTACGCGAACGCGGGCCACAGGGTGTCGTGGGCCGTCGCGATCACGCTGGGGATGACCGAGTGGTACCTGTGGGCGCTCTTGACCGCGCCCATCGTGTGGCTGGCGCGCCGCTTTCGGCTCGCGCGCGGTCGCTGGCTGACGTCGCTCGCGGTGCACGTGCCGGCCTGCTTCGTCTGTGCCGTGGCGACGCGGATTGCGGAAGCGCGGGCGGCCTCCTCCCTCACTGGCCTCATGCGCGTGCCGTACTCGTTCGTGCAGATCCAGTTGTCGTTCCTGACGTACTGGGCGATCGTCGGCGTGACGTACGGGATAGAGCAGTATGACGAGGCGCGGGCGAGACAATTGCGCGCGGCGCAGCTCGAGACGGAGTTGGCGCACGCCCAGGTCCAGTCCCTGCGCATGCAGCTCCATCCGCACTTTCTGTTCAACACGCTGAACGCCATCTCGGCGCTGATGCGCGAAGACGTCGAGGCCGCCGACGTGATGATGGCGCGGCTCGGCGATCTGCTGCGCGTGACGCTGGCGTCGGCCGAGACGCCGGAGGTCGCGGTGCGCCAGGAGCTGGAGTTCGTGCAGATGTACCTCGACATTCAGCGCGCGCGGGTCGGCGACCGCCTGACGACGCGGATTACCGCGGCCAGCGACGTGCGGGACCTGGCGGTGCCGACGCTGCTGCTGCAACCGATCGTGGAGAACGCCGTGCGGCACGGCGCCGGCGCGCACTCCGGTCCGGCGACGATCGACGTGCGCGCGCGGCGCGAGCGTGACGTGCTCGTCATCGAAGTCGAAGATGACGGTCCCGGACCACCGCCGCAGGTGACGTTCGGGCACGGCCTGACCAACACGCGGCTGCGCCTCGCCGCGGCGCACGGATCGCGAGGGACGCTCGAGATCTCGCGCGGCCATGGCGGCGGTGCGATCGTCCGCCTGTCGCTGCCGGCGACCGCGGCCGCCGATCACGCCGGATGGGGCGGCGCATGACGTCGGCCGGCGTCCTCACGGTCCTCATCGTGGACGACGAGCCGCTGGCGCGCCGCCGTCTGCGCAAGTTGCTGGGCGACGAGCCCGGCGTCGAGGTTGTTGGCGAGTGCGGCGACGGTGCGTCTGCGGTCGAGGCGGTCAGGCGGCTGAAGCCAGACGTGCTGTTGCTGGACGTGCAGATGCCGGGCATGGACGGCTTCGACGCGATCGACGCGATCGGACCCGAGCGGTGTCCGGCCGTGATCTTCGTGACCGCGTTCGACAAGTACGCGCTGAAGGCGTTCGACGTCCACGCCGCCGACTATCTGCTGAAGCCGTTCGATCGGGCGCGGCTGCGCCGCGCGATCGGCCGCGCCCGTGCGGCCGCCGTGCACGCCACCGACGTGGGCCGGCGCCTCCTCGCGCTGGTCACCGAGGTCCGCGATCGGCGTCCGCTCGAGCGCATCGTCGTGAAGGCGGCGGGGCGCGTGCACTTCGTGCGCGCCGGCGAGATCGACTGGATCGAAGCGGCGGGGCACTACGTGCTGCTGCACGCGGGCGCGGAAGTACACGAGATGCGCGACACGCTGGCGCGCCTGGAGGCGCGGCTCGATGCCGGCCGCTTCGTGCGCGTCCATCGATCGGCGATCGTGAACGTGGATCGGATCAAGGAGCTGCTGCCGTCGTTTCACGGCGAATTCGTCGTCGTCCTGCGGGACGGCACCCGCGTGGCGTCGAGCCGCGGCTATTCGGATCGGCTCCGCGAGATGGTCGAGACCGGCTGACGCACGGACGCGATTGACTTGCGCCGCGAAAGGAGGAGAATCGGGCTGCCGATGAGGTCCGCATGAACCGACGACTGTTGTTCGCCTCCGCGCTCTGCGTCACCGCTGCGCTCGCGCGTGTTCCGCGCGGGCACGCGCAGCAGCCGCAGCGCTTCCTCTATGCCGGCGTGCCGGGCGTCGGCAACGCGGCCGACCACGGCGGCGTCGGCATCCTCGTCTTCGACATCGATCACGGCTACACGTTCGTCAAACGCATACCGACGTGGACGTCGCCCGAGGGCCGGCCGGCGGAAGGCGTGCGCGGGATCGCCGCGAGCGCCGCGGCTGGACGGCTCTACGTCAGCACGAGCCGGCGGCTGGCCGCCTACGATCTCGCGACGGACAAGGTCGTGTGGGAACAGAACTACGGCGGCAAATGCTGCGATCGCATGGCGATCTCGCCCGACGGCAAGACGCTGTACGCGCCGGCCGCCGGCGCGCCGAAGTGGTACGTCGTCAACGCCGCCGACGGCACGCTGATCACGTCGATCGACAAGGAAGGCTCGCCGCACAACACGATCATCTCGGACGATGGCCGGTTCGCGTACCTCGAGAATCAGGGACGCGTGACGCCGTACATCACCGTCGTCGACGCGAAGACGCACGCGGTCGCGAAGCAGATCGGTCCGTTCGACGACGTGGCGCGGCCGTTCACGATCAATGGGAAGCAGACGCTGATCTTCGCGAACGTCAACAACCTGCTCGGCTTCGAAGTCGCGGACCTGACGACGGGCACGCTGCTGCACCGCGTCGCGGTCGAAGGATTGAAGACCGAGAACTCGCCGGTCCACGGCACGCCGAGCCACGGCATCGCGATGACGGCGGACGAAACCGAAATCTGGGTCTCAGACAACACGAATCACTTCTTCCATATCTTCGACGCGACGAAGATGCCGCCGGTCCAGAAGACGCGCGTCCACCTGCGCGACGAGCCCGGCTGGGTTACGTTCAGCCTCGACGGCCGCACGGCGTTCGCGTCGACGGGCGACATGATCGACGTGCGCACGAAGCAGATCGTGGCGACGCTCGAGGACGAGCACGGGCAGGACGTCGAGAGCGAGAAGGTCGTCGAGATCGATTTCGTGAACGGCAAGCCGGTCCGCGCGTCGGATCAGTTCGGCAAGGGCGCCAGACGATAGATTCCAACCAGCCGGCGTCCGCCTCCGTCTAACAGCGCATGCTGAACGACCTGCGCTACACGATCCGCACGCTGGTCAAGGCGCCCGCGTTCTCGCTCGCGGCCATCGCCGCCCTGACCCTCGGCATCGGCGCCAATACCGCCATTTTCTCCGTCGTGAACGCGGTCCTGCTCAAGCCACTGGCGTTACCGGATCCCGCCCGCGCGGTGATGTTCATGAACACGTCGCCGCAGGGCTCCGGCCCGGCCTGCTCGCCGGCCAAGTGGGCGCACTACCGGCGGCAGACGCAGGTCGTCCAGGACGTCTCGGCGTTCTCGACCAACGTCGTGAACTACACCGGCGGCGAGATTCCCGAACAGCTGCGCGCGGGACAGGTGAGCGCGGACTTCTTCCGTCTCTTCGGCGCGCCCGTCGCCTACGGACGGACGTTCACCGATGAGGAGGATCGGCCGAAGGGTCCGCGAGTGACCGTCCTCAAATACGGGCTCTGGACGCGGCGCTTCGCCAGCGATCCGAACATCGTCGGGCGCGCGATCGCGCTCGGCGGTGAACCGTACACGGTCGTCGGCGTGCTCGGCTCGAGTTTCGACGTCGAGGACTTCGGGCCGAGTCCCGAGGTTTACCTCCCGTTTCAACTTGATCGCGAGTCGACCGACCAGGGCCACTACTTCAGGGCCGCGGGACGGCTGAAGCCCGGCGTGACGCTGGAGCAGGCCAAGGCGCGGCTCCAGGTGTCGGCGGAGGACTTCCGACAGCGGTTTCCCAACGCCATCGGCCCCAAGGCCGCGTTCAGCGTCGAGTTGATCCAAAGCGTCCTCGTCCGCAACGTGCGCTCGACGCTGCTCGTGCTGCTCGGCGCGGTCAGCTTCGTCCTGTTGATCGCGTGCGCCAACGTGGCGAACCTCCTGCTCGTGCGCGCGACCGGGCGCCGGCGCGAGATCGCGATCCGCGCGGCGATCGGCGCGGGCCGGGGCCGCATCATCCGGCAACTGCTGACCGAGAGCCTCGTGCTCTCGGGAATCGGCGGCGTGCTCGGGCTCGCGTTCGGCGTGGCCGGCATTCGCGCGCTTCTGTCGATCAACACGGCGGGACTCCCGCGCGTGGCCGAAGGCGGAGCGCTCGTCGGTGTCGACTGGCGCGTCGTCCTGTTCACGGCTGTTGTCTCGCTCGGCACGGGCGCGCTGTTTGGACTGATTCCCGCGCTGCAGGCGTCGGGCGCCGATCTGAACGGCGCGTTGAAGGACAGCGCCGGTCGATCGGGTACCGGCTTCCGCCAGAACAA
>JAIQFX010000064.1 GCA_020073005.1 Terriglobia bacterium
TCTTCGCCCTTCGGCACGCTCTGCATGCCCTTGTACATGAAGCGCTGCAGACGACGGCCGTCGTAGGTTTCCGTCGTGTAGATGTTGCCCTTCGAATCGGTCGCGATGCTGTGGACGGCGTAGAACTGGCCGGGCTGCTTGCCGCCGTCGCCGAAGCTCGTCAGGATCTCGAGCGACTGACGATCGAGGATCCAGATCTTCTCGTCGTGGCCGTCGACCAGATAGATGTACTTCTGCTGCGGATCGTTCGAGAACGCGATGTCCCACGTCGAGCCGTCGCCGAGCGTGCGCTTGCTGACCCACGCTTCCTTGACGAACTTGCCCTCGGGCGTGAACACCTGGATGCGATCGTTGACGCGGTCGCACACGTAGACGAAGCGGTCCTTCGACAGCTCGGCGCAGTGCACCGGCGTGCGGAACTGCTGCGCGACCGGGGCGTCGGGATTGTAGCGGCCGATGTTGGTGTCGTCCGGCTTGTTGCCGTACGCGCCCCAGTACCGCTTGAAGGCGCCCGTGTCGGCGTCGAGCACGGCGACGCGCTTGTTGCCGTAGCCGTCGGCGATGTACGCCTCGTTCGCCTTCGGGTCGACGAAGATCTTCGCGACCTGGCCGAAGTGCTCGGTGCTGTTGCTGTCGACGGGGACGCCCTTCTTGCCGTACTGCGCGAGGAACTTGCCGTCCTGCGTGAACTTCAGGATCAGGCCGTCGCCGCCGCCGTTGCCGCCGATCCACACGTTGCCCTTGTAGTCGACGGTGATGCCGTGATTCGACGCCGGCCACTGATAGCCGTCGCCGTCGCTGCCGCCCCAGTGGCGCAGCAGGTTGCCCTGCTGATCGAACTCGAGGATGGGCGGCGCCTTCGCGCAGCACGCGCCCGTCTTCGAATCCTCAGCCGCCTCGTTCGCGTTCACCGAATCCGGCCGGTGCACGATCCAGATGTGATCGTTGGCGTCGACCGACACGCCGATCGACATCCCCTGATACCAGTGGTTCGGCATCGGCTTGGGGAACGTCGGATCGACTTCGAACCGGGGCACCTGCACCTTCGTGCCCGCCTGCGCGTTGGCCGTGCGCTGCAGCGCCGACTGACCCACGCCGAGCACGACGAGCAGCGCGACCAGCGTTGAACCGATATACAGATTTCGTTTCATAGGATTCCCCTCCTACTTCTTCACGAACTTCTGGACGCGTTTGCCCTCGTAGGTCTCGCCCGTGTAGACGTTGCCCTTCGAATCGAGGGCGACGCTGCCGACGCCGTAGAAATGGCCCGGCAGCCGCCCGCCGTCGCCGAAGCTGCCGACGGTCTCGAGCGTGCTGCGGTTGACGACCCAGATCTTCTTGTCGTGGCCGTCGGCCACATACAGCTGCGACTGCTGGCCGTCGCGCGAGAACGCGATGTCCCACACGGAGCCGTCGCCGGTCGTCGTCTTGGAGACGAAGCCTTCCTTGACGAACTTGCCGTCCTTCTGGAAGACCTGGATGCGATCGTTCTGCCGGTCGCAGACGTAGACCATGCCGTCTCTCGACAGGTGGACGCAGCTCACGGTGTGGAACTGGCGCGCCGGCGCGGCGTTCGGATCGTAGGGCGGCAGCTCGGCGTCGGCCGGCTTCTCGCCGTACGCGCCCCAGCTGCGCTTGTAGGCGCCGGTCGTCGCGTCGAACACGACGATGCGGTGATTGCCGAAGCCGTCGGCGACGTAGAGCTCGTTGGCCGCGTTGTCGACCTCGACGCCCGCGGGCCGGTTCAGGCCCGTCTGACTGTCGCTGCCTTCCTGCTTGCCGGCGTGGCCGATCTGCAGCACGAACTGTCCGGTCTTCGAGAACTTGATGACTTGCGCGTCAGCGGGCGGGGGAGGACCGGCCGCGCCGCGTCCGCGTCCCGCGGGCGCTTGTCCGGCCCCAGCCGCCGGCGCGCCTCCACGCGCGCCCGCGCCGCCGCGTGCCGCGCCTGCGGCGGGTGCGCCGCGCGCCGCGCCGCGTCCGGCCGGCGCGACCGCCGGCGTCGGCAGTCCGCCCGCAATCCAGACGTTGCCCTTCGAATCAACGGCGATGCCGGCGGGATCGTGCGGCCAGTCGAATCCCTGGCCGGGTCCGCCCCAGTGGCCGACGAGATTGCCCGTCACGTCCCACTCGAGCACCTGCGGCGCGGCGAAGCAGCACTGGCTCGCCCACGGCTCGAGCGTCGGGCCCTTCTCGTTGTTCTGCAGCGAGTCGACGCCGCGATGCACGGCCCAGATGTGATCCTGCGCGTCGACGGTGACGCCGGTCACGGATCCGAGAATCCAGTGGTTCCCGAGCGGCTTCGGCCACAGCGGATCGACTTCGAACCGCGGCATGCCTGCGCCGCGCCCTTGCGCGAGCATGGGCTGACCGACACCCGCACCGATCGCCAGCGCGAGCAGGCTCCCGGCAATACAAAAAGTACGCGTCATGCGCCGTCCCCCTCTGAAGAAAAGCAGGAACATTCGTGTAGGAGGGCGCCAGTATACAGCGAAGAAGTGGCTGGTGGCTTAGCCACCAGCCACTACGAGGCGGGTTAGCGAGTCGTCGGCCAGACCGTGCCCTGGTTGGGCTTGGTCACCGGCGCGAGACCTTTGTACACAAATTTCTGCAGGCGCTGACCGCGGTACGTCTCGGTCGTGTAGATGTTGCCCTTCGAGTCCGTCGCGATGCTGTGGACCGCGTAGAACTGGCCGGGCTGGCGGCCGCCGTCGCCGAAGCTCGTGAGCTCGGTGAGCGACTGGCGGTCGAAGACGTGAATCTTCTCGTTGGCGCCGTCGGCGAGGTAGAAGTACTTCTGCGCCGCGTCCTTCGAGAACGCGATGTCCCACACCGATCCGTCGCCGAGCGTCGTCTGGTTCACGCGGACTTCCTTCACGAACTTGCCGGCTTTCGTGAACACCTGGATGCGGTCGTTCACGCGGTCGCAGACGTAGACATTCCCGTCGTTGGACGGCTCGGCGCAGTGCACCGGATTGCGGAACTGCTGCGCGATCGGCGCCTCCGGGTTGTAGCGGCCGAGGTTCGTGTCGTCCGGCTTGTTGCCGTACGCGCCCCAGTACCGCTTGATCTTGCCGGTGTCCATGTCGATGACGGCCACGCGATGGTTGCCGTAGCCGTCGGCGACGTACGCCTCGTTGGCGGCTTCGTCGAGCGAGATCTTGGCGACCTTGTTGAAGGCGAACATGTCGTTGCTGCCGGCGTTCGCGTACGCGAAGCCGAACTGCTTGACGAACTTGCCTTCACGCGTGAACTTCAGGATGTGGCCGTCGTCGCCGCCGTTGCCGCCGATGAAGAGGTTGCCCTTGCTGTCCGGCGTGATGCCGTGGTTCGACTCCGGCCATTCGAAGCCGGCGCCGGGTCCGCCCCAGGCCTTGACGAGATTGCCGGCCGGATCGAATTCCAGGACCGGCGGCGCGGGGACGCAGCACTCGGAGGACGGCGGGGTCGTCGTCGCGTAGATTTCCTTCGGCTCGAGCGAGCCGGCGCCGCGGTGAATGATGTACACGTGGTCGTTCTTGTCGACGCCGACGCCGATGATGTTGCCGAAGACCCAGTGGTTCGGCACCGGCTTGGGCCACATCGGATCGACTTCGAATCGCGGCGCCTGCACGGCGCCCTTCGACTGCGCCGCCGCAGTCCGCTGCAGCACGCTCTGGCCGATCGCGAGACCGAGCAGCAGCGTGAGCAGTGAGCTTCCCACAACAACGTTCCGCGTCCGTTTCATTGGGCTCATCCTCCGTAGAATCACCGGCCGCTCGTCGGCCACACCGTGCCTTGCTCCTTCTTCGCCACCGGCGCCAGGCCTTTATACACGAATTTCTGCACCCGGCGGCCCTGATATGTCTCGGTCGTGTAGAGGTTGCCCTTCGAGTCCGTCGCGATGCTGTGCATCGAGTAGAACTGGCCGGGGTAGTGCCCGCCCTCGCCGAAGTTGGTCAGCTCGGTCAGCGACTGCCGGTCGTAGATGTGCAGCTTCTGATTGCGGCCGTCCGCGAGGTACATGTACTTCTGCTGCGCGTCCTTCGAGAACGCGACGTCCCACGTCGATCCGTCGCCGAGCGAATCCGGCATGACGAAGATTTCTTTGACGAACTTGCCCTGCGGCGTGAAGACCTGCAGGCGGTCGTTGGTGCGATCGCAGACGTAGATCAGGCCGTCGTTGGACGGCTCGGCGCAGTGCACGGGGCCGCGGAACTGCTGCTGCGCGCCCTGCCCCGGCGTGTAACGGCCCATCGCCGCCGCGGCCGCATCGTCGGGCTTGTTGCCGTACGCGCCCCAGAAGCGCTTGAACTTGCCCGTGTCCATGTCGATCACGACCACGCGGCGGTTGCCGTAGCCGTCGGCGACGTAGGCCTCGTTGTTCTTGTTGTCGAGCGAGACCTTGGCGACGAGATAGAAGCGGTCCTGCGACAGGCTGTCCGGGCCCAGGCCGGCCTTCTTGATGCCGATCTGCATGAGGAACTTGCCGTCCTGCGTGAACTTCAGGACGTGGCCGTCGTTGCCGGCGCCGTTGCCGCCGATCCAGATGTTGCCCTTCGCGTCGATCTGCAAGCCGTGGTTCGACGCGGGCCACTGATAGCCGGGGCCGTCGCTGCCGCCCCAGTGCCGCAGCAGGTTGCCCGCCTGATCGAATTCGAGAATCGGCGGCGTCCGATGGCAGCACGTGCCGGTGCCTTCGTCGGCGGCCGATTCCGACGCGTCGAGCGAATCCGATCGATGGATGATCCAGACGTGATCGTTCGCGTCGACGCCGACGCCGATCGTCTGGCCGAGGTACCAGCCGTTGGGCAGCGGCTTGGGCCACATCGGATCGACTTCGAATCGCGGCGCCATCACCGCGCCGCCGGCCGCCGCGGATGCCGTGCGTTGCAGCAGGCTCGCGGCCGCGCCCAGCGTCGCAAGGAGCGCGAGGAGCGAGGAGCCGACGTACAGATTGCGCTTCATCGCGTGCCTCCCGCCGGCTGAGCCGCCGGCACCCATTTCTGAACGCGCTTGCCGTGATGCTGCTCGCCCGTGTAGACGTTGCCGTGCGAGTCCGTCGCGATGCTGCCGACGGCGAGGAAGCGGCCGGGCTGGCGCCCGCCGTCACCAAAGCTGCCGACCTGCGCGAGCGTGTCGCGTTGGACGATGCGCACGACCTTGTTGTGTCCATCCGCGACGAAAAGGAAGCGCTGTTGCGCGTCGCTCGAGAACGCGAGGTCCCACACCGACCCGTGCGACGAGACGACGCCGAACTGGCCCGTGACGGTCACGCCGGTCGTGTTCTTCGCGAGAATTCCTTCTTTCACGAACGTGCCGTTCTTCTGAAAGACTTGAATGCGATCGCTCGTGCGATCGCACACGTAGACCATGCCGTCCTTCGAGATGTCGACGCACGTCACGTCGCGGAACTGGCGCGACGGCGCGGCGTTCGGGTCGTACGCGCCGCCGCCGGCGGCCGTCGGCTTCTCGCCGTACGCGCCCCAGTGCCGCTTGTAGGCGCCGGTCTCCGAGTCGAACACGACGATGCGGTGGTTGCCGCTGTCGGCGACGTAGACCTCATTCGCCACGCTGTCGACCGCGACGGCGGCCGGACGATTGAGCGTCGTCTGACTGTCAGGGCCGTCCATCGTGCCGGGCGTGCCGATCTGCAGCAGGAACTTGCCGTCCTTCGAGAACTTGATCACGTGCGCGTCGGCGGGACCGGCGGGCGCCGCCGCACCGCCACGGCCTCGACCCGCAGCGGGAGCGGCGCCGCGCGCCGGTGCGGCACCCGCGGCTCCGCGACCGCGCGCCGGCGCGGGCGCATCAGGATCGACGTTCGCGGTGTTGGCGCGCCCGCGCGCCGCGCCGGGCGCCGGCGGAGGCTCCAGTCCAGCCGCGGTGACCCACACGCTGCCTTTCGCATCGACTGCGAGGCTGCCGGGCGACTGCGGCCACTGGTAGCCCTGGCCCGGACCGCCGAAGGTCGACAGGATCTTGCCGGCCGTGTCGAACTCGATCACGAACGGCGCCGCGACGCAGCAGACCGACGAGGTCGTCGGCGTCGCCATCATCCCTTTCTCGTTGCCCTCGAGGGAATCGGCGCCGCGATGGGTGACCCAGATGTGATCCTGCGCGTCGACGGCGACGCCGGTGATCGAGCCGAACACCCAGTGGTTCGGCAGCGGCCGCGGCCAGAGCGGATTGACCCGCAACGAGGGCGCGGCGCCGCCGCGTCCCTGCGCGTGCGCGCCGCGCGCGGCGACACCTGCGGCGACCGCCAGCACCGCCGCGAGAAGGATCCCACGACTGCCGACCGCGCGCATTCGCTTCATGCCGTCCTCCCGTGTCGAACTGATGGAGTGCCCGCAAGAACGTCCCAGGCGGGGGCAGTATACAATTTCCGGCGTGCCGCAGGATGCCTTAACTGAGGACGTGAAACCACGGAGGACACTGAGGACACGGAGGGAAAAGCCCCAACAGAATCGGGTTCTTTCCTCCGTGTCCTCAGTGTCCTCCGTGGTTTTCTTCGTTGGGATGGCGCTGATGTTTGCGGGCGCCGCGATCCTCCGGGCCCACGACATCCCCAACGAAGTCAGCATCCACGCCTTCATCAAGCCCGACGGCCAGCGGCTGCGCCTGGTCGTCCGCGTCCCGCTGATCGCCATGCGGGACATGGACTATCCCAAGCGGGGCAGCATCAACTCCGGCCTGCTGGACCTCTCTCGCGCCGAGCGCACGCTGCGCGACGCCGCGACGCTGTGGGTCGCCGACGACATCGAGATGTACGAGGAGGACACGCGCCTCGCGTATCCTGTCGTCGCGCAGGTCCGCGCGGCGCTCCCGGCCGATCGATCGTTCGAGTCCTACGACGCGGCGGTCGCGCACCTGACCGGGGCGCCGCTGCCCGACGATACCGAGTTCCTATGGACGCAGGGCATGCTCGACATCCTGTTCGAGTATCCGATCCACTCCGATCAGTCGCGGTTCTCGATCCGCCCGAAGCTCGCGCGGCTCGGCCTCCGCACGAATACGGCGCTGCGCTTTCTGCCTTCGGATGGTTCGACGCGCGCGTTCGACTTCGCGGGCGATCCCGGGCTCGTGCGCCTCGATCCGCGCTGGACGCAGGCGGTCTCGCAGTTCGTCTCGCGCGGGTTCTCGCACGCGCTCGACAGCCTCGATCCGCTGCTGTTCCTCTTCTGCCTGGTGATCCCGTTTCGCCGCCTCGACGCGGTCGTTGCCATCGCGGCGTCGTTCGCGGTCGGCCATTCGATCACGCTGATCGCGTCCGCGTACGGCTACGCGCCCGATCAGTTGTGGTTCCCGTCGCTCATCGGGACGCTGACGGCGCTCTCGATTTTCTATACCGCCGTCGAGAATATCGTCAACATCGGGGCGCCCAAGCTCGAGCGCCGGTGGCTGTTCACGTTCGGCTTCGGGTTGATTCAGGGCTTCGGCTTCTCGCTCGGCCTGCGGCAGGTGCTGCAGTTCGCCGGCTCGCACGCGCTGACGGCCGTGTTTTCGTTCAACGCGGGCATCGCGCTGGGACTGCTGCTCGTGCTGATGCTGCTGATCCCCGCGCTCGACGCCGTGTTCCGCTTCGTCGTCGCGGAGCGGCTGGGCGCGATCATCCTCTCGGCGCTGGCGGCGCACACGGCGTGGCACTGGATGATCGATCGGGGAGACGTGCTCCGGCAGTACCGGTTCGAATGGCCGGCCCTCGATCTCGTCTTCTGGATTGCCGCGATGCGGTGGGCGATGCTGGCGGTAATCGCGGCCGGACTGTACTGGTTGATCTTCAGCGTGCTGCGGCCAAGGGAACTGAGAACGTAGAAGTCAGAACTGAGAACCCACTTCCTCACATCCTTACATCCTCAAATTCTCACTGCATTTCGATCTTCGACACGGTCAGCGAATCGCCCTTCAGCTCGCCCGTCATCTTCACCTTGTGCCCGGCGTGCGTCTTCAGCGCGGCCAGATCCTGGTTCGCGATCTGGTAGATCTTGTCGTCCGTCACCAGCACGAACTTCGATCCGCCGCGCACGCAGTCCAGCGTGCAGTCGGCGTCGGGCGGCGTCGGGACGTTCTCGGCGCCCGACTCGTGCTTCCGGTTGCAGGCGCTGTCGCTGATCTGTCCGGCGATCGTTTGTTCAGCGGAGTAGGAGAGCCCGGCGAATCCGAGGACGATGACGGCGGCGAGCGTGACGGCTGATTTCATAGCGCCCATCATAAACAAAAAAGGCCGGGCAGGTCATCAACCCGCCCGGCCCCAGTGACTAACGACTAACGACTAACGACTAACGACTAACGACTAACGACTAACGACCAACGACCAACGACCAACGACCAACGACCA
The DNA here is from genome assembly GCA_020073005.1 of Terriglobia bacterium. Classification (GTDB taxonomy): domain Bacteria; phylum Acidobacteriota; class Vicinamibacteria; order Vicinamibacterales; family CAVVIG01; genus SRVP-36. The sequence goes on from JAIQFX010000064.1 coordinate 8,321, forward strand.
ACGACCAACGACCAACGACCAACGACCAACGACCAACGACTAGAACTGGAATCTCAGCGTGAACTGCACCATGCGCATGTTGTTCGCCTGGGTGTTGATCTGGCCGAACGACGAGTTGCCGAACGACGAGCTCGCCGGCGCCGCCCACTGGACGATGTTGAACATGTTCAGCACTTCGAGGCGGATGGCCGCCGACGTCGAGCCGCCCGTGTGGACGTTCTTGCTGACGCCGAGGTCGATGTTGTTGCGCCACGGCGACAGCACGCCGGGCAGGATGCGCGGCGCGTTGCCGAACTGATTCAGCGGCGAGTTCGCGAACGCCGCTTTGTTGTAGTAGACGTTGTCGCTCACGCTCGCGTTGATGCGATCCGTGATGTTGCCCGGCACCAGGAAGTCCTGGCCGCTGACGAGGTTGGGCCGCTGCGTGCCGCCGTAGAGGAACGCCGTGCCCGTCACGTTCTGCGTGATGCCCATCGGGAAGCCGCTCTGCAGCGTGACGACCGGCGTGATCGACCAGCCGCCGAGGAGCGCGTCACCGAGCGTGCTGTTGCCGACCTTCTTCCCGAGCCCGAAGGGCAGCATGAGGGTCGGCGCGACGACGATCTTGTGCGGCGAGTCGAGCAGGCTCCGGCCGTACTCCGCGTCCGGGTTGTAGTACGGCGATCCGGGAATGACTTCGTAGTTGTTCTGCAGCCCGGGCGCGCTCGTGTAGTAGTTGCTCGCGCCGAACTGGTTGTCGGTCAGCCGGCTGTACGTGTAGCTGACCTGGCCGCCCCAGAGCCCGGTCACGCGCTTGCGCAGCTGGAAGATCGCCGCGTGGTACTGCGAGCGCGCGCCGGTCGACTGCGACATGTTGACGTTGGTGAACTGCGGGAACGGCCGCAGGAGCTGGCCGATCTCGATCGTGCTGCGCGTCGAGAGCGTGCTGCCCGCCGCCGCGATGCCGAAGAACGGATTCGGCACCAGCGTCGACGTCACCGCCAGCTGGCTCTGGTACTTGGGATCGATCTGGTTGATGTTGATCGATGAGCCCCAGTCCATGTTCGTGCCGGTCAGGCCGGTGTAGCCGATGCCGACGCTGACGCCGCCCGGCAGCTCGCGCTGCAGGTCGACGGAGTACTGCTGCACGCGCGGCGCGCCCTTGTTCGGATCGATGAAGGTGATGTCGCTGCCCGTGCCGGTCAGCAGGCCCAGGCTGTTGCCGGTCGGCTTGGTGAGCCCGCTCGGGAACGGGTTGCTCATCGTCACCGTCGGGATGCCGCTCGGCTGCGGGATGTTGGTCGTGGCCGAATAGCCGATCTGGCCCCAGCTCGTCGTGCCCGCCGCCGGGTAGTTCCACGGCGAGTAGTAGAGGCCCCAGCCGCCGCGCAGCACGGTCTTGTCGTTGAAGCTGTAGACCGCGCCGGCGCGCGGCGCCGGTTTGATCGCGGGCTGGTTGCCCTGCACCGTCGGCGCGCCGTTGACGCCCGCGAACACCAGGCCGCCCATCAGCTGCCGCGGCTGCTTGGTGATCGGATCCGTGAACGTCATCATGCTGTTGAGCGGGCTCACGGCCGTCTGATCGAAGTTGACCGAGATCTGGTCGTTCCGCTCCTGCAGCCCCGTCTCGCGCTCGAGGCGGATGCCGTAGTTGATCGTCAGCTTGTTGTTCACGCGCCAGTCGTCCTGCGCGTAGCCGGAGAAGTACTTCACGTAGCCGTCGAGATCCTGGTTCAGCGGGACGTTGCCGCTCTGCGGATAGCCCATCAGAAGATCCGCGAGCGCGTTGCCCGTGTAGGTGCCGGTGAAGCTGAACGTGCCCGTCGACGCGCCGTAGTTGGCCGCCTGCACGCCGATGATGCGGTAGTCGCCGCCGGCCTTCAGGTTGTGCGTGCCGGTCAGCTTGCTCAGCGTGCCGTTGGCGCCGTACTGGTAGTAGCCGTTGGCCTGCCGCGTCGTCCAGCCCGTGCCCTTGTAGCCGGTGATCGTCATCGACGGGAAGCGCTGCGTGTCCGACATCTGGCCGAGCAGCGAGCTCGGCCAGCCGAGCGCCGACACGTTGAAGTTCAGCGGGTTGCCGTTGCGGTCGTTCAGGTTGTAGTTGTCGTCGAACTTGTTGTAGCCGCCGCGCAGCGTGAGCACGGTGGAGGAGTTCAGCACGTAGGTGTTGTTGACGACGAAGGTCTTGATCACGCGGTCGAGCTGATAACTGCCGCCGACGAAATCGTTCACCGGGTTGTAGTTGGTGCTGGCTTCGTGCGTCACCTGCCGCAGGAAGAAGCCGCTCACCGCCGCCGACGCGTTGAAGTGGTGATCGATCTTCGTCGTGAACTGATTCGCCTTGTTCGGCAGCAGGTCGGTCATGCCGAAGTTCGACTGCCCGTTGTCGACTTGCGTGTCGGCCGGCGGGAGATAGCTGGCCAGCTTCACGCCGACCGGATTCAGCCGGTTGGCCGGAATCTGGTTGCCGGGGAACGGGAGGCCCGTCAGCGGGTCCTTAATCGTGACCTGCGCGCCGCTGCGCGTGACGCCCTGGAAGTTGCCGGCCAGCTCGGCGTTGGTCGGCACCAGAACCGTGGTCGCCTGCGGCTGATTGTCGACGTACTTTTCGCCCGCGAACCAGAAGAACGTGTGGTTCTTGACGATCGGTCCGCCGCCGCCGCCGCCGCCGTCACGCCAGTACTCGGGCACGTTGGCCTGGCCCTGCAGCTTCGGGATCAGCAGCTCGCTGACCAGCGACTCCGGGCGGAACACCGTGTAGCCCGACCCGTGGAAATCGTTCGCGCCCGACTTCGCGGACATGTTCATGACGCCGCCGCCCGTGCGGCCCATTTCCGCGTCGTAGGTGTGGACCTGGACTTTCATGTCCTGAATCGCTTCGATCGTCGGGTTCGTCGACGCGCGATTCTGCAGGTCCGTCACCGGGAAGCCGTCGACGAGGTAGTTGTTCGCGCGGACCGCGCCGCCGCCCATCGACATGGCGGAGTTGCCGACCTGATCCTGCATGCGGTTCCAGTGCGCGTTGCCGCTGGTCTGCACGGTCGGCTGCAGGTTCGCCATCAGGAAGACGCTCCGGCCTGCGGTGGGAATCGACTCGAGCGTCTTGGTGTCGAGCACGTCGCCGGTCGACGCGTTGCTCGTCTCGATGAGCGGCGCGTCCGCGGTGACGGTGATCGTTTCCTCGATCGCGCCCAGTTCGAGCGAGATGTCGAGCGCGATTTGCTGCTGCGTGCCGATGCGCACGCCCTTGCGCTCGAACGTCTTGTACCCCTGCACCGCGGCTTTGATACTGTAGACGGACGGATCGACGGCCGGGAACGAGAACTCGCCCACGCCGTTGCTGAGCGTTTCACGAGTCGTGTTCGTGCCTTCGTTGATCAACGTGACCGTGGCGCCCGGAATGACGCCCTGTGGATCCTTCACCACGCCGCGGAGCGCGCCCTGCGACGATTGGGCGAACAGGCTCGTGGCCGTCACGCAGACAAGCGCCGCCACCATCAGACCGCGCGCGACGAGTCTTGAGACCAGGGTACGGAGCGTTCGCATCATCCACCCCCTCTGCAGTTGTCGAGGAACCCTCAGGCTGGAAACTTGCGCTCTGTTTATCACTTTCTTGCTGACCCGTGTGGAAATATGTTGCCAATCTGTCATGCAGAGGACCTCGCGCCCGTGCGGAATCCAAGGACCCGGATTGGCGGCGACGTCTGCGATACATTGGTGACCTTCTGTTACTATTCGACTTTCCTTATGGTCCCAGCAGTCACTCAAGCGTCCGTGTCCGCGCCTCTCCGCCGATGGCCCGCGCTCGTCGGCGGCGGCCTGCTGAACGTCGCCCTCGGCACGTACTACGCTTGGAGCGTCTTCATACCGGCGCTCGAGCATGAGTTCCACTGGACGCGGACCCAGACGTCGCTGGTTGCCACGATCGACATGGTGATGCTCGCCTCGATGTTCATGGTGGCGGGCTTCATCCAGAATCGGGTCGGCCCGCGGGCCGTGGCGACCGTCGGCGGGCTGCTGTTCAGCGGCGGCCTCTTTCTGGCCAGCTTCATCCACACGCTGCCGATGCTTTACCTGACCTGGGGCGTGATGCTCGGCGCCGGCCTGGGCTTCGGCTACCTCGCGCCCATCACGGTCGGATCGAAGTGGTTTCCGAACCAGCGCGGCCTCGTGAACGGTCTGGCGATCGGCATCTTCGCCGCTGGCTCTGGCATCTTCGGGCCGGTTGCGGGCTGGGCGATCCCATTGATCGGCTGGCGTGCGACGTTCCAGGCGCTCGCCGGGCTGTTCTTCGTGTTCACGATGGTGGGCGCCGCGCTGATGAAGGACCCGCCGGACAGCTACCAGGTGGTCCCGTCGTCCAAGGCCGCGGCCAAGCCCAGGCCGCTCAACGTGGACGTCCCGACGTCACACGTGCTCCAGACGCCGAGCTTCTACCTGCTGTGGATCGCGTACGCGCTCGGCACGACCGCGGGCACGATGGTGATCAGCCAGCTCGGGCCGTTTGCGCAATCGGCGGGGTACACCACGTTCGCGTTCACCGTTGGCGCGATCGGCAGCGCGTCCGGACGGTTCCTCTCCGGCTGGCTCTCGGATCATTTCGGCCGTCTGTTCACGCTCCGCGGCGTGATCGTGATCTCCATGATCGCGACGCCGTCGTTGTATCTGTGGCGCGAGGACCCAGCGCTCTTCTATGTGCTGCTGTTCCTGGTCTTCTACTGCTACGGGACGCAGCTCTCGGTCTACACCGCGCTCGCCGGCGACTTCTACGGCACGAAGTACCTCGCGACCAACTACGGGCTGCTGCTGCTCGCCTGGGGATTTGCCGGGGTGATGGGACCGGTGATCGGCGCGCGCGTCTTCATGGGGACGGGAACCTACCAGTACGCGTTCTTCGGATCGGCGCTGCTGGCGCTGGCGGCGCTCGCGAACTTGACGATCGTGCGAGCGCCGAGCGCGAGTCGATAGTCGGTACTCAGTACTCGGTAGTCGCTGCGGACTCTCGACTCCCGACTCTCGACTATGAAGCGTCCGCGATCTCCATCGTCAGTCGCGGTACTCGCCCTCTCACGACGCCAGGCCGGTCACCCACGCGTACTTCAGCTTGCCCGAATTGATCACGAGCGTCGTCGCGACCGCGAGCGCGACGACGACACGGCGCCGCCGGGCCGCGCCTGCACGATCTCGCCGACCTGGCTCTGCAGGTCCGGCAGATTCACGAGCACCGGGCCGATGAGCGGGCCCGAGCCGGCGATCGCGGCGAAGTGGCGGCCGAAAAGCACCCAGCGGCTCGTGGGGTAGTAGTTCGCGCCGTCGTACTTGCCGTGCGCCGGCGTGACGCGCGTGTCGTCGAGGACCCAGATGTTCTTTTCGATGAAAGACACTGTAGTAGCGGTACGCGATCGCGAGAATCGCGAGCGCGGGAACGATCGGATAGAGGGCCTGCATCGGCCGGATTATACTCGGCGGAGTGTCGCCCTACCGTCGTCTGCTGGCCTACGTTCTCAAGTACCGCACCGCCTTCCTGCTCGGCCTCGCGTGCGTCGTCATCACGCGCGCCGTCGCGCTCGCGGCGCCGATCGTGCTCGGCCGCGCCATCGACGATCTGACGGCCGGCGTCACGCCGCGGAAGCTCGCCGCGTACGGCGCGCTGCTGCTCGCGATCGGTGTCGTCGGCGGCGTGTTCCAGTTCCTGCAGCGCCGCATCCTGATCGGCGCGTCGCGCGACATCGAGTACGACATGCGGAACGATTTCTTCGCGCACCTGCAGACGCTGCCGCTCGGCTACTTTCAGGCGAACCGCACGGGCGATCTGATGTCGCGCGCGACAAATGACTTGAACGCCGTGCGGATGATGATCGGCCCGGCGATCATGTATTCCGCGAACACGCTGCTGGCGTTCGTCGCCGTGCTGACAGTGATGGTGTCCATCGACGCGCGGCTGACGCTGTGGTCGCTCGTGCCGCTGCCGTTCGTGTCGATCTCGGTCAAGGTGTTCGGCAGCGCGATTCACCGGCGGTTCGAGCGCATTCAGGCGCAGCTGTCCGAGCTGAGCGCGGTCGCGCAGGAGGCGCTGGCGGGCGTGCGCGTCGTGCGCGCGTACCGGCAGGAGGCGGCGGAGCTGGATCGTTTCCGGCGCGCGAACGAAGAGTACCTGCGGCGCAATCGCCGGCTGATCGTGCTGCAAGGCATGTTCTTCCCGAGCATGGGATTCTTCCTCGGCCTCGGCGCGCTGCTCGTCCTGTGGCTCGGCAGCCGCGACGTCATCAGCGGCCGCCTGACGGTCGGGCAGTTCGTCGCGTTCAACGCCTACCTGACGATGCTGAGCTGGCCGATGATCGCGTTCGGCTGGGTCACCAACATGCTGCAGCGCGGCATGGCGTCGTGGAAGCGCATGCTCGAAGTGCTCGAGACGCGTCCTGCGATTGCCGACACGGTCCGCCTGAAGGCGGACACCACGCGGCCAGTGCCAGCCGAGCACGTGGCGTCCGGCTTCAGCCGGACTTCGCCCATCCGCGGCTCGATCGAATTCCGTGACCTTGTGTTCAGCTACAACGGGACGCGCGTGCTGGATCACGTCTCCGCCAGAATCGAAGCCGGCCAAACAGTGGCGTTGGTTGGGGTCACGGGCTCGGGCAAGTCCACGTTGATTGCGCTGCTCGCGCGGCTGCACGATCCGCCGCCGGGCACGGTCTTCATCGACGGCGTGGACGTGCGCGAGATGCCGCTGGCGACGCTGCGCGCGGCCATCGGCTTCGTGCCCCAGGAGCCGTTCCTGTTCTCGGACACGCTGGCCGACAACGTCGCGTTTGGGTTGGATGCGACGGGGGCGGGAGGGGCGGGTCAGGCGGGTGGGGAAGAACGTAGCGCGAGGCTTTCAGCCGAGCGAGACAAAAGGATCAGGGACGCTGCCGCCGTCGCTCGGCTCGACAAGGACGTCGCCGATTTTCCGAAGGGCTACGAGACGATGGTCGGCGAGCGGGGCATCACGCTCTCAGGCGGCCAGAAGCAGCGGACCGCGCTCGCGCGCGCGATTGCGGTCGACCCGCGCATCCTGATCCTCGACGATGCGCTGTCGGCGGTGGACACGTACACCGAAGAAGAAATTCTTTCGCGCCTGCGCGGCGTCATGCGCAAGCGCACGTCGATCATCGTGTCCCACCGCATTTCCACGGTCCGCGACGCCGACGTCATCTTCGTCCTCGACGCCGGCCGCATCGTCGAGCGCGGCACGCACGACGAGCTGGTCCGCGCCAATGGGCTCTACGCCGAGCTGCACAAGAAACAGCTGCTCGAAGAGGAGCTGGCGGCGTCCTAGTACTTGTCGTATCCCTCGGTGAGTTCGATGTAGACGCCCGACGGATCGGTGATGTACGCGATCTTCAGCCCGATCGCCGGCACCTCGCGGTACGGGATGTCGAACTTCACGCCGCGCGCTTCCAGCTTCTTGCAGAACGCTTCCAGGTTCGTGACCTCGAACCCGATGTGATCGATCGTCCGGCCCTTCGTGCCGATCGTCGGTGTGCGCGACGTCTGAAACGACAGGTTCATTCCCGGCGCATCCGCGGTAATAGGAATCGTTCCGCGCGGCTTCGCGACGAGCGAGAACGTGTCCACGTACCAGTCGCGCAGCTTCGCGAGGTCGCTGGCGATGATGAAGTGAATGTGGTAGCCCGACACTTTCACCGGTAGCGTCTTGTCTTCCTGCAGCTCGATCTTGAGCTGATCGGGTCCAATCAAATACGCGTTGGGGAAGCCTTCGGCGCCGGTGAACTCGCGCGTCACCTGGTATCCGGCCGCGCGCCACGCCTTCAGGATCTCGCCGATGTCGCGGACCTTGAAGCCGAAGTGATCCATCGCCGTGCCTTCCGAGCCGCCCGTCGGCTCGGCCTGGCGAAACGCGATGAGCATGTTGGGGAGCGTGATTGCCGCCAGCGGTCCCTTCTGGACGAAGACGCCGCCGAAGATGTCCACCCACAGCTTCTTCTGCACCTCGATGTCCTTCACGTTGAGGTGCACGTGCCCGTAGGTGATGCCGGCCGCGTTCGGCGGCGCGAGCTGGGCGTGAGCGGAAGACGCGAGTGAAAGGCCCGACAGCACCAACGCGAGCGTGAGAACACGTCTCATGGCGATTCTCCGGCCACAAGATACTTCGGTTCCTTCTTCTGGCCCAGGATTTCTTCTCCGTGTCCTCCGTGTCCTCTGTGGTTAATTCTTCTTACTCGTCGCGTAGCGCAACCAGCGGATCGACCCGCGTCGCGCGCAGCGCGGGCACGGCGCAGGCGATGATCGCGATGGTCCCCAGCAGCGCCAGCGCGATCGCGTACGTCGGCGGATCCAGCGCCTGGACGCCGAACAACAGCGACTGCATCACGCTCGTGAGGGCCAGCGCCCCGATGAGCCCGATGATCGCGCCGGCGAGAACGGGACGGATGCCCTGGCCGATGACGAGCGCGAAAAGGGCGGACCGCTTCGCGCCGAGCGCGAGGCGGATGCCGAGTTCGCGCGAGCGCTGCGACACGAAGTACGACAGCACGCCGTAGATGCCGAGCGCGGCGAGGAACAGCGCGATGCCGGCGAACGCCGACAGCAGCGTCGTGCGGAATCGATGATCGCCCATCGACTCGTCGACGACCGCCTGCATCGTCGTCACGTCCGTCAGCGCCAGGTCCTTGTCCACCGCGCCCACCTGCTGGCGGGCGAGCGCAATCGCGCTGTCGGTCGGAATCGACGCCCGCATCACGAACGTCAGCGGATTCGACATCTGCTGCGCGATCGACGCGTACGCCGCCGGCTGCGCCGGCTTGTCCAGACCGTCCTGCTTCTCGTCCGCGATGACGCCGACGATCGTGATCCACGGATTCTTGTCCGTCGGCCGGCCGTACGTGATCCGCTTGCCGAGCGCGTCCGCGCCGCGGAAATACTTCTTCGCCAGCGCTTCGTTGACGATCGCCGTCGGCGGCTGATCGATCCGATCGCGATCGTCGAACCAGCGTCCCTCGAGCAGGCGGATGCCCATCGTCTTGAAATAGTCGGGCGTCACGGACTGATGGCGCAGCTCGCGCTCGTAGTCGGTCGGCGCGCGTCCTTCGACGGTCGAGTCGCCGGTCCACGTGAACCCGCGCAGCGCGAGCGTGCTCGTCGCGCCGACGGACTGCACGCCCGTCTGCTCGCGCAGACGGCGTTCGATCTCGCGATATGCGAGCAATCGCGCCTGGGCGTTTGGATAGCGCGCGCCCGGAAGCGTCAGCGTGAACGCCACGACACGGTCGGGGTTGAAGCCGGGGTCGACGTCCTGGAGCCGAAGGAGACTGCGCACCAGCAGCATCGAGCCGACCACGAGGACGATCGACAGCGCCACTTCCACGGCGACGAGCACACTGCGGAGCATTCCGGTCGACCGCGACGACGTGGCGCCGCGATCGCTCAGGCGCTCCGGCGTCGAGGAAGCCAGCGCGGGCAGCACGCCGAACACGAGCGGCGCGACGAGCGACAGCGCGATGGCGCACAGCACCACCGATCGATCGACGCGCACGTCGGCGAACAGCGGCACGGCCGCCGCCGCGAATCGCGACAGCACGGTGCCCGCCCCGGCGGCCAGCGCGAGACCGAGCGCGCCGCCCACAACCGAGATCACGAGCGACTCGGTCAGCAGCTGTCTCACGAGTCGGCCGCGTCCCGCGCCGAGCGCCCGCCGGATCGCGAGCTCTCTCGCGCGCGTCACCGCGCGGCCGAGCTGCAGGTTGGCGATGTTCGCGCACACGATGAGGAACAGGACGCCGACCGCGCCGGACAACATCAAGAGCGCGGGGCGGGGCTCGAACGCGAGGCTGTCGTGGAAGTTCTCGAGCCGCACGCCCATCTGCGTGTTCGTGTCTGGGTACTGGCGCTCGAGGCCGCGGGCGATGCTCGTCATCTCGTCCTGCGCCTGCGGCAGCGAGACGCCCGGACGCCGCCGCGCGACGACGCCGAGCCAGTGCGGCCGTCGTGAATTGACGAAGAGGCTCGGCTGGTAGGCCACGGGCAGCCAGATCTGAACGTCGCGACCGGGGAAGAAGAAGCCCCGCGGCATGACACCGACGACGTCGTACGTCCGCCCGCTCAGCGTGATCGTCCGCCCGATGATCGCGGGATCGCCGGCGAACGCGCTCTGCCAGAGTCCGTAGCCGAGCACGACGACCCGCGCCTTGCCCTCGAACGTCTCATCGTCGGTGAACGTGCGGCCCATCAGCGGCGCGGTGCCGAGCACGTTCAGGAGATTGCCGGTGACGCCCAGCGCCTTGAGCCCCTGCGGTTCGCCGACGCCGGTCAGGAAGACATCACCGGCGCCGCTGCCGTTCGAGCTGAACTGCTCGTAGGCCGCGACGTCGGTGAAAACGGTGTTCTGTGTCTTCCAGTCCGCGTAATTGGCCGGCGACGCGATGTTCCGCGTCCAGCCCTTCAGCGGATTGGTCTCGAAGACGCGCACGAGCCGATCGGGATCCCGGTACGGCAGCGGACGCAACAGCACGGCGCTCGCGATGCCGAAGACCGCGGTGCCGGCGCCGATGCCGATCGCAAGCGTCGCGATCGCGACGATCGAGGAGGCGCGATACTTCACGATCGATCGCAGCGCGTACCGGACGTCCTGCAGCGTCGTCTCGATGAACGGCAGGCCGCGGTCGTCGTGCTGCTGTTCCTTGATCTGCATCGGTCCTCCGAATCGCACGATGGCGGCGCGTCTCGCCTCGTCCGGCGTCATGCCGTGACGGATGTTGTCGGCGGTCAGCATGTCGACGTGCGCCGCGACCTCGCGGCTGAAGTCGTCGTCGAGCCGCCGCGCCCCGAAGACGCCGCGGATTCGCGACAGCATGGTCCAGAGGAACGCGCGCACAGTTACCGTTCGGACAGGCGGAGCAGCCGCCCGATCACGCCGGCGATGCGGCTCCAGTTCGCCGTCTCTTCGGCGAGCTGCCGGCGGCCGGCGCGCGTGATCGCGTAGAACTTCGCCTTGCGGTTGTTGTCCGACGTGCCCCAGCTCGCCGAGATCCAGCGGCGCTGCTGGAGGCGGAGCAGGGCGGCGTAGATCGTGCCCTGATTGAGCTGGAGGGCGTCCTCGCTCACCTGCTCGATGCGCCGCGCGATCCCATAGCCGTGCAGCGGCCCCATCGCCTCGAGCGTCTGCAGGACCATCAGGTCCAGCGTGCCTTGAAGGATTTCCGACCTGGCATCACCCATCGCGTTCTCCTGTTGGACGACCACAGGGAGAGAATGGTTGCAGTATAAGGTGAATCGGGTAATCGGGTAATCTGGGAATTGGGTAATCGCTCGACGCTCCATTACCCACTTACCCAACTACTCAACTACCCAATTCGATGTCCCTCCAGGACGATGACATTGTCGGCAAAGCCTACGACGCCCGCCTCATGCGGCGGCTGCTGCAGTACCTCCGCCCGTACTGGCGCCAGGTCGCCGTCGCCTTCTGTGCCATCGTCGCCGGCGCGGCGGCGTCGCTGATCCAGCCGTACCTGATCAAAGTCGCCATCGATCGCTATATCGCGGCGAAGCAGCTGGCCGGCCTCGATCGCCTCGCCGGCCTTTTCCTGTCCGTGCTCGTCGTCGCCTTCGCGGCCGAGTACGTCCAGACGTGGACACTGCAGCTGACGGGGCAGCGGATCATGTTCGACCTGCGGATGGCGATCTACGGCCACCTGCAGCGGCTGGACCTCCGCTACTACGACCGCAATCCGGTGGGCCGGCTGATGACGCGCGTCACGTCGGACGTCGACGTGCTGAACGATCTCTTCACGTCCGGCGTCGTGACGGTCTTCGGCGACGTGTTCCTGTTGCTCGGCATCATGGGCATGATGCTGTGGATGAACTGGCCGCTCGCGCTCGTCGCGTTCGCGGTGCTGCCGCTCATCGCGCTCGTCACGCAGTGGTTCCGGCGCAACGTCCGCGACTCGTACCGCGTGGTGCGCGGCTGGATCGCGCGCATCAACGCGTTCCTGCAGGAAAACATCACCGGCATGGCGACCGTGCAGCTGTTCCGCCGCGAGGCGCTAAACTTCGCGCGCTTCGACGACATCGACCGCAGGCACCGCGACGCCAACGTCGAGTCGATCTTCTACTACGCCGTCTTCTACCCCGCGATCGAGGCCGTCGCCACGCTCGCCTCCGCGCTCATCATCTGGTATGGCGGCGGCCGCGTCGTCCGCGGGACGCTGACGCTGGGCGCGCTGGTTGCGTTCCTGCAGTACTCGCAGCGCTTCTTCCGGCCGATCAGCGACATGTCGGAGAAGTTCAACGTCCTGCAGTCGGCGATGGCGTCGTCCGAGCGCATCTTCAAGCTGCTCGACGAGCCCGTCGCCGTGGACTCGCCGTCGCGGCCGCGCACGCGTCCCGCGCCTGCGCCCGGGCACATCGTGTTCGACCACGTCTGGTTCGCGTACAACGAAGAACGCGTAACCACGGAGGACACGGAGGAAAGGAGGACGCAACCCGAGTGGGTGCTCAGGGACGTGACGTTTGAAGTGCGGCCGGGCGAGCGCGTGGGGATCGTGGGCGCGACGGGTTCGGGCAAGACGACGCTCATCAATCTGCTGCTGCGCTTCTACGACGTGAAACGCGGGCGCATCACGATCGACGGCGTCGATATTCGCGAACTCGATCTCGCAGACGTGCGCGGCCTGTTCAGTCTCGTGCTGCAGGACGTCCATCTGTTTTCCGGCACGGTCGCGGACAACATCCGCCTGGGCGATCAATCGATCGACGGCGTCCGGCTGCGGCGCGCGGCCGAAGCCGTGCACGCGGATCCGTTCATCGCCCGCCTGCCGGACGGCTACGCGAGCGCCGTCGCCGAGCGGGGCTCGACGCTGTCGGTGGGGCAGAAGCAGCTGCTGTCGTTCGCGCGCGCGCTGGCGTTCGATCCGCGCGTGCTGATCCTCGACGAAGCGACGTCGAGCGTCGACACCGAAACCGAGCTCGTCATCCGCGACGCGCTCCACGTCCTGATGGCGGGCCGCACGACGATCGCGATCGCGCACCGCCTGTCGACGATTCAGGACATGGACAAGATCCTGGTGCTGCACAAGGGCCAATTGCGCGAGTCGGGCACGCACCAGGAGCTTCTGGCGCAGCGCGGGATTTACTTCAGGCTCTTCGAGCTGCAGTACCAGAAAAGTGAAAACTTAGAAGTGAAAAATCAGAACTGAGACCCGAAGAACGAAAACTCCGGGTAGTAGGCGCACTCCGACCCGTTAGCTCCGGTTGCATCAAAACCTTCCTCAAACAGCGCGACGAGAAGGGCGTCGAAAACGGCGCGACCGGTCGAGCTTTGAGCGTAGACTCAACGTGATCCTCGACAACCCAGATCAGAGAAAGGGCCTGAGGCGGAGTTTCGCACCGCGGCGATGTGATCGCCGACGAGACCGCCGAAGCGCTGAACGTGTCGCCTGACACGATGTTGCGCGACTGGAAGCTGGCGAAAAGCTGGCCGGCGCGCGAGCTGAAAAGGGGAATGCCATGATCGGCCGCCAGATCGGTTCCTATCAGATCGTGTCCGTGCTCGGCGCCGGCGGGATGGGCGAAGTGTATCGCGCGCACGACACGACGCTCGGGCGCGACGTGGCCCTCAAGGTGTTGCCGCCGCTCTTCAGCGCCGATCCGGATCGGTTGGCGCGGTTCGAGCGTGAAGCGCGGGTGCTGGCGACGTTGAATCATCCGCACATCGGCGCGATCTACGGCGTGGAACCGGTCGACGGCGGGCGCGCGCTGGTGCTGGAGCTGGTCGAAGGCCAGACGCTTGCCGATCGGATCGCGCACGCGCCGATCCCCGTTGCCGAGGCGCTCGCGATCGCGCAGCAGGTCGCCGACGCGCTCGAGGCGGCGCACGAGAAGGGGATCGTCCACCGGGACCTGAAGCCGGCCAACATCAAGATCACGCCCGACGGCGTGGTGAAGGTGCTCGACTTCGGCCTCGCGAAAGCCGCCGTCGGCGCCGGCGCAAGCCCGGACCTGTCGCAGTCGCCGACCGTGACGGGAGGCGGCACGCGTGAGGGGATCATTCTCGGCACCGCGGCGTACATGAGCCCCGAGCAGGCGCGAGGCAAGCCGGTGGATAAGCGCGCCGACGTGTGGGCGTTCGGCTGCGTGCTCTTCGAAATGCTCGCGGGCCGGAAGACGTTTTCCGGCGACACGACCTCGGACATGATCGCGGCGATCCTCGAACGGCAGCCGGTCTGGGACGGGCTGCCGGACGCCGCTCCGCCCGCGGTGCGTCGTCTGCTGCGGCGCTGCCTCGAGAAGGATCCCAAACGCCGGCTGCGCGACATCGGCGACGCGCGGCTTGAACTCGACGACGCGCTGGCAGGGCCGGCCTTGGACGATCCCGCGCGCGCGGCGAAGGTCAGCATGACTCGACGCACGGCGATCGGCGCCATGGCCGGCGCCATCGTCGGGGCCGCGTCAACCGGCTTCGTGGCCATCAGCCGGTCCCGCGGCGCCGTGCCGCGCCGCAGCCTCACGCAGTTCGCGATCACGTTGTCCGAAGGCGACATCTTCAACGCGAGCTGGAACAAGCGGGTCGCGATTTCGCCCGATGGTGCGCAGGTCGCCTGCAATGCCCTCCAGCGGACTGGGGGGCAGCTCCTCGTTCGATCGCTGCGCGACCTGGAATTGAAGGCACCCGAGGGCGTTGGCAACGGTATCCCGTTCTTCTCTCCGGACGCACGGTGGCTCGGGTATATGTCAGGCGACGGCAAAGGCAACCGAACGATACGAAAAGTCGCCCTGACCGGCGGCGCGCCGACAACCATATCGAGTCTGGACCCTGGATTTTCGGGTGCCACATGGGCGGACACTGACGCGATCTACTTCGTCCCGGACACTCCCGCCGGAATCGCGCGCGTTGCCGCAGCGGGTGGCGAATCCACGGAAGTCGCCAGGATCGAGTTCGACAAAGGCGAGCGCGCTCACAAGTTCCCACACGCGCTGCCGCGAGGGACAGCCGTCCTGTTCACCGTCGCGACAGCGGACTCGGAGTCCTACGATGACGCCCGCATTTCAGTGTTCTCGACCGCGACCGGACAGAGAAAAGTTCTGGTGGAGGGGGGCACGTGCGCCTGCTATTCCCCGTCAGGTCATCTGGTGTACGCGCGCAATGGCAGTCTCCTGGCCGTTCGTTTCGATTCCGAGCGGCTCGCGGTAACCGGCCGCCCCTTCACTGTCCTCGATGGCGTGCTGATGAGCCGAAACACCGGCGTGGCGAACTTCGACATCTCGAGGACAGGGGATCTCGTCTACGTTCCGGGGAAGGCAGACGAGGGAGCCAGAACGCTCTTTCTCGTCGATCGAAACGGCCGAGCCGAGAAGCTTCCGCTGCCCTCCCGATCGTATCTTCATCCGCGGATCTCGCCCGATGGTCACAAACTGGCCATCGAGATCGAAGGATCGAGTCACGATGTCTACATCTACGATTTCGCGAGCGGTGTCCTCTCGAACATCACTACCGATGGCGTGAGTCACTGGCCGGTCTGGTCGCCGGACGGCAAACAGATTGGCTATCGCTCGGGACAGATGGGTCGCTTCCGCCTCTGGCAGGTCCCCGCCGACAGGAGCGGCCCGGCGAAACAGGTGCCGGCGACAGGATTTTCACAGAACGCGGAATCGTATTCGCCGGACGGCCATGCGATCGCGTACACAGTCATGGATCCCGGTGTCCCTTCCAGAATCGCGGTCGTGCCGTTAGGCGGCGGCCAGACGCCGCAGCCTCTCGAGAATTCCAAGTACGCGCAGGGCTCACCCAAGTTCTCGCCCGATGGCCGCTGGCTCGCTTACTGTTCGAACGAATCCGGAAGGGCGCAAGTGTACGTGCAGGCGTTTCCGGGGCCGGGCGCTAAGGTCCAGGTATCGAACGATGGCGGGACGGACCCGGTGTGGAGGCGAGCGGGTGGCGAGTTGTTTTTCCGCAATGGCGACAGCATGCTGGCCGTCGCGGTGTCGACGGCTTCCGGATTTTCAGCCGGCCGCCCACAAGAGATCTGGAAAGGTCACTATTCGCACGGGATGAGCAGCTCGTGCGGTGCGCCCGGGTTGACGTCGTCGAACTACGACGTGACGGCAGACGGTAACCGGTTCCTGATGATCAAGGACGAAGATCAGGATCTGGCGACGTCCACGCGGATCGTGGTCGTGCAGGGCTGGGCCGATGAATTGACGCGCCTCGCGGTCAAGAGCTGAATCTTCGAAGAGTTCTTACTTCTTACTTCTGACTTCCCCCTACCTGCGGCAGGGGTCTCGACGGCAGGGCGGATGGCTCGGGACGTTTGAAGAGGCGGTCCATCAGCCCCTGCGACGTGGCGCGCGGATTCCACCCGAGGCGCAACACGGTCAACCGAATCGGCTTACGTCCGAACTCCAGCGCCTCGTAGCAGCTCCACATGTACACGTCCACGAGCCGGCCCTGCACGCTCGGGCCGGTGTCGAGGATGGTGTAGATGCCGTTGTACTTCGGCGGCAGTTCGTCGATCTGGACGATCGATCCCACCGGCAGCAGCTCAGGATCGGCGGCGGCGATGCCCGTTTGCACCGCGACGCCCGACGTCGTCACCATCCCCTTGCAGTACGCCGTGGCGCTGAACGCGAGGCGCGCGCCCGGCGTGGGCAGCGCCGAGGACTCACGCAGCGTGGCGAACCGCGCCGCGTACTTCGAGTCGAGAATCGTCGCCTCGAAGAACCACGTGAAGGCCACGGCGGCGACGACGGTCACGAACGTCTTCCGCCAGAAGGAGCCGGAAATGATCATCTGATGGCAGGATGGCAGGATGGCGGGAAGGAAGGAAGGGATTTGTTGATTGCAATTCTGCAATCGATTTGCCCCCTACATGACCGCCGTCCTGCAATTGTCAGTGTTTGTGAATGATGATGTCGTGGATCTTCCGCCGGCTCTTCACGAAGGCCAACGCGAGTTGATAGGCCGCCGCGGCGAGCAGCAGCGCGCCGAAGGTGGAACCCACGACGTAGGGCACGGCCAGCGGCTTCAGCACCACGACAAGGCGATGCCAGAACTCGCCTTCGAACATCGACAGATCGAAGAGCGCGGCGAGCTGCGCGCGGAACCCCCGCGGGATCCGCTGCCGCGTGATCTGCGCGCCGACCATCGTCGCCACCGCGTAGTAGGGCGCGATGATCCAGGGCAGGTTGGAGTACACGCCGAGGAGCGCCGCGACGCGATTCAGGTTCAGCAGAAACGCGAACGTGATCCCGAGGAGCGTATGGAACCCGAGAAACGGCGAAAATCCGAAGAAGACGCCGAGCGCGAACGCCGCGGCCGTGCGCTCGGGCGTGTCGTCGATGTGCAGCAGCTGATCCAGCCACCGGCGCACGAGGGCTTTGGTGAGATGAATCATCGGAAGTGGGCGTACGCCTGGCGCGTCAGCGCGGCGTCGACGGGCGCGCCGGCGCTCGCGCGGCGCAGGAGCACGGCCCGGTCCTCCGTGCAGGTGCCGATGCAGGTGAGCGGCACGCCCGCGCGCTCGGCGAGCGCCGTCGCGCGACGCCGCGCGCGCGGCCTGACGGCGACGAGCAGCTCGTAGTCGTCGCCGGCCGTCAACGCCTCGGTCATGGCGTCGGCGTGTCGCGACTCGTTCCACGCCTTCGCGCCGGGATCGATGGGCAACGCGTCCGCGTCAATCGTCATTCCCACGCCGCTCGCCTCGGCCATGTGGTACGCGGCGTCGGCCAGCCCGTCGCTGAGGTCCATGCAGGCGGATGCGGCACGATTGCGGCCGAGGAGGAGACCGAGCTTCACGCGTGGCTCGGGTCGCAGGTATCGATCGACACACGCGGCAGCAGCAGAGGTGGCTGGTGGCTGGTGGCTGGTGGCTGCGCGCAGCATCTGCAGTCCCGCCCCGGCCGCGCCAAGCGTCCCGCTCAGATAAAGCGCGTCGCCGGCGCGCGCGCCGGCGCGCGTGAGCGCCTGGCGCCGCTTGACCGTACCCATCACCGTCACGTCGATCATCAGCGGCCCCGGCGATCGCGTCAGATTTCCGCCGACGACGTGGAGGCGATGGCGCGCGGCGAGCGCCGTGAAGCCGCCGATGATCGCGTCGAAGTCGTCGAGGCCGAGCGCGAGCGGCAGCGCCATCGAGAGCAGCGCGAGGCGCGGCGCGGCGCCCATTGCCGCGAGATCGCTCAGGTTGACGGCGAGCGCGCGATGGCCGATCGCGTCCGGCGGCACGAACGCGCGGTCGAAGTGCACGCCCTCGATCAGCGCGTCGACGCTGAGCACTTCGGCCCGGCTCCGCTCCGGCTCGACGACGGCGGCATCGTCGCCGATGCCGACGAGCACCCACGGCGGCGGGGACGGCAGGCGTTCCTGGATGCGGGCGATGAGCTCCGTCTCGGAACGATCAGCGACGGTGGCTGGTGGCTGGTGGCTAGTGGGTGAGGACACGCCACCTACTTCGCATAGTCGACCGCGCGCGTTTCACGGATGACCGTGACTTTGATCTGGCCCGGATACTCGAGCTCGTTCTCGATGCGGCGCGCGATGTCCTTCGACAGCCAGATCGCTTCTTCGTCGGAGATCTTCTCGCTCTCGACCATGATGCGGACTTCGCGGCCGGCCTGGAGCGCGAACGACTTGGAGACGCCCTTGAACGAGTCGGCGATGCCTTCGAGCTTCTCGAGGCGCTTGACGTAGGACTCGAGGATGTCGCGGCGCGCGCCGGGACGCGCGGCGGAAATCGCGTCGGCGGCCTGCACGATCATCGCTTCGAGCGACGGCCAGTCGATGTCCATGTGGTGCGCGGCCATCGCCATCACCACCGGCTCGCTCTCGCCGTGCTTGCGGAGGAAGTCGATCCCGATCTGCAGGTGCGTGCCTTCCATCTCGCGATCGATCGCCTTGCCGATGTCGTGCACGAAGGCGGCGCGGACCGCGACGTGCGCGTCGAGTCCGACTTCACGCGCCATGATGCCCGCCAGCCGCGCGACTTCGGCGGAGTGGGCGAGCACGTTCTGGCCGTAGCTCGTGCGGAACTTCAGCCGTCCCATCAGCCGCAGGATCTCGGGGTGCAGGTCGTGGAGCCCGAGGTCGAACGCGACCGCCGCGCCTTCCTTGCGGACTTCCTCGTCGGTCTCGTCCTTCACCTTCTGCACGATCTCTTCGATGCGCGCCGGGTGGATGCGGCCGTCGGCGATCAACCGCTCGATGGACTTTTTGGCGATCTCGCGGCGGTACGGATCGAAGCCCGACAGGATGATCGCGCCCGGCGTGTCGTCGACGATGAGATCCACGCCGGTCGCCTGCTCGAGCGCGCGGATGTTGCGGCCTTCACGGCCGATGATGCGGCCCTTCAGATCGTCGCTCGGCAGATCGACGACCGACACCGTCGTCTCGATCGCGTGCTCGGCGCCGCAGCGCTGGATGGCTTCGGTGATGTACTGCTTGGCGCGATCGACGGCGACCTCGCGCGCTTCGGCGTCGAGCCGCTTCAGGAGGTTCGCGGAATCGTGGCGCGCCTCGCCCTCAATCTGCTTGATGAGGATGTCCTTCGCTTCATCGGCGGTGAGGCCGGCGACCCGCTCCAGCTCGTGCTTCTGCTGGGCGACGAGCTGCTCGTACTTCACGGCCGCGGCCCCGGCGGCCTTCTCGCGCTCGGCCAGCGCCCGGTCGCGCGTATTCAGCTCCTTCTCCATCCGCTCGATGAGGGCGGCCCGCTCGGCGATCGCGGCATCGCGCTTGTTGAGCGCCTGTTCGAGGGTGGAGGCCTGCTGGCGCTCCTGGCGCGCCTGCCGCTCGGCTTCCATCAGGAGCTCGTGGGCGCGCTCCTTGGCTTCGAGCAGCGCCTCTTTCTTGCGCGTCTCGGCGTCGCGCTCGGCGTCCTTCGTGATGCGAAGCGCCTGCTCTTCGGCGCGGCCGACGGTCTCGGCCGCGAGGCGCTTGCGGTTGGCGACCCAGATCCCGAAGACCGTGGCCGCGACGATCGCGGTCACGATGGCGGGCACGATGAGGCTGACGAATATCGCTTCCACGCGTGAATCCTTTCCCGTTGTCGGGCCAGACACGCGGTTGATAAAAGGCAAGGGCGGACCGTAGTCCGCCCGAAAAACGCCCCGCTTTGCCGTGTGGGGAGGTCGATGAACCTGCGTAAGCAGGTGGAACCGCTCGAAAAGCCGCGCTTCAGGCTTCCTCGTTACAGAGGCATGCACACCACGCGGCGTCGCGACTCACTTTGATGAAACGTTGGCTCAAACGAGCCTACCGCCATCACGCGCAAAGCAGGGAACCCAAACGCTGTAAGGAATCTTAGTCGGAAGGGAGGATGGGTTCAAGGTTCAGGGTACAGGGTTCCTGGTTCGCGGTTGCGGGTTCCCGGCTCGAGGTTCTTAACTGGCCATCAACACGCGGTCGAGCAGACGCTCGAGCTCGCCCGCGCGCTCGGCCAGCTCGCCGTCGCGCAGACGGTTGACGTCGCGGCTCCGGAAGAGCTCGTCGGCGATGTTCAGCGCGGCGAGGACGGCGAGGCGCAGCGAATCGCCGGTCGGCGTGGACTCGGCGGCCGCGCGCATCTTGCCGTCGACGTACGCCGCCAGCTGCGCGACGTACTCGGGCTCGAGCGTGCTGCGGATGGGATACCGCTGCCCGTTGATCTCGACGGAGATGACTCGTCCTTCGGACATGGTCGTTAGTCGTTAGTCATTGGTCGTTAGGCGGCGGTCATCGGTCGACGAATGACCAACGACCAACGACTAATGACCAACGACTATAAGTTCAGCGCTTCAATCTGCTCCAGCATCTCGGTCACGCGCGTCCGGATCACATCGCGCTCTTCCTTCAGCGTCGTCAGCTCCGAGGAGACGCCGTCGCTGGCCGACAGCCGCGCGCGGAGCGACTCGACTTCGCGCGTGAGACGCTGATGCTCGTCGGCGGCGCGCGCCTGTTCGGCCTTCATCCGCTCGACGAGGCTCACGAGCAGCTTGACCTTCTCCTCGAGGCGGTCGATCGGTTCCAGCTCCACACTCCGCGTTGTTTTCGCCATCGTGCTCACCGTTGTCTTGCGCCGTGCTCGCGCACGAGCGCCGCAAGAATCGTGTCCACGCTCTGCTGAATCTCGGCGTCGGTCAGCGTGCGATCCGGCGCCTGGAACGTCAGGCGCACCGAGAGGCTCACCGACTCGTCCGGCACGCCTTTTCCCTTGTACCGATCGAAGAAGCTTGTCGCCGTCAGCGGCGCCGCGGTCTGCCGTCCGGCCGCGTGAATGGTGCCACGAATGATTTCCGCAGGCAAGGAATCAGACACGACGACCGACAGATCGCGAATCACGAACGGATGCCGCGGTAGCGGACGCGTCGCGTCGCTCGCGTCGACGCGCGCGCGCTCGAGCCGATCGAGATTCAGCTCGGCGACGAACACGCGATCCTGACGGGGCAGCCCCCGCGCATCGGCGGCCGCCGGCGCCAGCAGCCCGGCAAGCCCGATCGTCGCGCCGCGCTCGGGTCCGTCCGAGACGATGAT
This sequence comes from Terriglobia bacterium, assembly GCA_020073005.1. Lineage (GTDB taxonomy): Bacteria > Acidobacteriota > Vicinamibacteria > Vicinamibacterales > CAVVIG01 > SRVP-36. The sequence goes on from JAIQFX010000064.1 coordinate 29,799, forward strand.
TGACGCCGCCTGGCCCGCGACGAGAAACGGCTCGCGGAGCGGCTCGAAGCGAACCGGAACGCCGAGGACGCCGCACAGTTGTTCGGCCGCGCCTTTCGCGTCGAAGAAGTCGACCTCGCGTGTCGCGGCCGACCAGTGCTCGGCCGGGCCGCCGCCGGTCCACGCGATCGCGACGCCGCGCGTCTCGCCGTCGGGCGCGAACCGCGCGCCGAGTTCGAAGAGCCGCACGTCGCGCCGGCCGTGACGCCGGTTGTGCGCGACGGCGTCGACGAGGCCGGGCAACAGCGACGGCCGCAGCGTGTCGAACTTGCCGGACAGCGGATTCGCCACCGCGACGAACGGCACCGGCGTCGTCGTCGTGAACAGCTCCGCCGCCTTCGCTTCGATGAAGCCGAACGTCACCGCTTCCGACAGACCGGCGGCCGTGAGCACGCGGCGGACCGCCTGATCGCGCGGGATGCGTGGATCTGGCGCGGGCGCCGGCTGCGTCATGACGGGGAACGTCGTCGTCAGCTTGTCGAAGCCGTAGTGCCGGCCGGCTTCCTCGATCAGATCCACTTCGCGCAACAGATCCACGCGGAACGTCGGCGCGACCGCGTCCCAGCCGTCGGTCGCGCGCGTCACTTCCAGGCCGAGGTTTCGAAGGATTCGCTCGACGTCGGCGTCCGGCACGGAGACGCCCAGCAGGCGGGCGAGCCGCTCGCGTCGCAGGTGCAGACGCGCCGGCGCCGCCTGACGCGCCGCGCAATCGACGATGGGGCCGAGCGGCCGGCCGGCATTGATCTGTTCCATCAGCGCGATCGCGCGCTGAATGGCGACGGCCTGCGCGCCGGGATCCGCACCGCGCTCGAAGCGCGACGAGGCTTCCGTCTTCATCCCGAGGCGCTTGCTCGTGCGGCGAACCGACGCGGGCTTGAAGTAGGCGCTTTCGAACGCGACGAGCGTCGTGGCCGCCGAGACTTCCGATGCCGCGCCGCCCATCACGCCGGCGATCGCCTGCGCGCGATCGCGATCGGCGATGACGAGCATATCGGGCTCGAGTTTTCGGCTGATGCCGTCCAGGGTCGTGATCGTCTCGCCGGGCTTCGCGCGGCGCACACGGATCTCCGCGCCGGCGAGCCTCGCGAGATCGAAGGCGTGCATCGGCTGGCCGATCTCGAGGTTCACGTAGTTGGTGACGTCGACGATCGTGCTGATGGGACGCACGCCGGCGGCCAGCAGACGCGCGGTCATCCATGCCGGCGACGGACCTATCTTCACTTCGGCGATCGCCGCCGCGTACCGCGGACAGAGTTCTTCGTCCTCGATCGTGACCTTCAGTCGATCCGAGGTGCCGGTGGGCAGCGCCGCGAGCCGGTGCTTCGCGCCGGCGGCCGCCGACGGCAGCGTGAGAGGGAGGTCGTACGCCGTCGCGACTTCGCGCGCGAGGCCCAGGATGCTCAGGCAGTCGGGCCGGTTCGCGGTGATCTCGACGTCGATCACGGCGTCGCCGTCCCCGTTGTGATTGATGTCCGGTTCGATCGACGCCACCTCGAACCCGCGCAGCCCGAGCGTCGCGGCGATATCGTCCGCCGAAGCCTTCACGTCCACGAATTCACGTAACCACGAAGTGACTAGACGCATGGCAATTTGTTCATCGAGTCATCTGGTTATTGGGTCATTGGATTGGGTCATTGGATTGGGTCATTGGATTGGGTCATTGGAGGGGCGCTCTCAAATGACCAGATAACCAAATGACTCAATGCCCAAATTCAGTATGGAAACTGTTCCAGAAACCTCAAGTCGTTCTCGTAGAACAGCCGGATGTCTTCGACCTGATATCGCAGGATCGCGACGCGTTCGATGCCGATGCCCCACGCGAATCCGGTGTAGCGCTCGGCGTCGTAGCCGACCGCCTCGAAGACCGCCGGGTGCACCATGCCGCAGCCGCCGAGCTCGATCCAGCCGGTCTTCTTGCACATCGCGCAGCCCGCGCCGTCGCACTGCCAGCAGCTCAGATCGATCTCCGCGCTCGGCTTTCACCGACGGCGAGCCCCTCGATTTGACCGAACGCCGGCGAGTGGGTGAGGTCGAGATCGTCGCGCCGGTACACGCGGCCCGGCACGACGATGCGAACCGGCGGCTGGTGCGCCTGCATGTGCCGGATCTGCATCGACGAGGTGTGCGTGCGGAGCAGCGTGCGCCGGTCGGTGTCCGAGTACGTGATCGGCGTCGCCAGATACAGCGTGTCCTGCATGTCGCGCGCGGGATGCTCGGCCGGCATGTTGAGCGCGTCGAAGCAGTGCCACTCGTCTTCCGCCTCGGGCCCTTCGACGACGGCGAAACCCATGCGCGTGAAGATCTCTTCGAGCCGATCGCGGACGACGGTCAGCGGATGGCGATGGCCGAGCGCGGGGACGCGTCCCGGCAGCGTGACGTCGACCGCGCCGGCGGGCATGGGCTCGGGCGCGGTCTCCGAGTAGTGCGCCCAGCGCGCCTCGACGGCCTGCTTCAGCTCGTTCGCGTAGCGGCCGATGTTCTTCTTCTGATCGACGGGCGAGGTCGCGATGAGCTGCATCCACGACGCGACGACGCTGTTCTTGCGGCCGAGATAGCGGTCGCGCACCGACTGCGCCTCGCGGGCGGACTTCGCCTGCGCCAGGTCGGTTTCGAACCGGTCATGGTCGTTGGTCGTCAGTCGTTGGTCGTTAGTCTAGCCGGGACCAACGACTAATGACTAACGACCAATGACCAACGACTATTACGCGCGCGCGCTCTTGGCCACGCCCTTGGCTTGCGCCGCGAGCTTGGCAAACGCGGCGGGGCTCGCAATCGCGAGCTCGGACAGGCTCTTGCGGTCCAGCGTCACGCCGGCGTTCTTCAGGCCGCTGATGAGCCGGCCGTAGGTGAGGCCGTTCTCGCGCGCGGCGGCGTTGATGCGGATGACCCACAGCCGGCGGAAGTCGCGCTTCTTGCGGCGGCGGCCGACGAACGCGTACTTCAGCGCGGTGTCGACCGACTCTTTCGCGGCGCGGTACAGCTTGCTCTTGTTGGCGTAATACCCTTTCGCCAGGCCGAGCAGCTTCTTGCGCTTGGCCCGACGGACTGTTCCTCGTTTTACACGCGGCATCGTTCCACTCCAAAGGTCCGGCTAAAGCCGGACACCACTAATCTTCGTTACCAGCCACCAGCCACCAGCCACCGACTTACCGATACGGCAGCATCCGGGCGATCTTCGGCGTGTCGACGGCCGCGACCGTGGACGTGCCCCGGAGCCCGCGCTTCCGCTTCGTGGTCTTGCTGCTCAGGATGTGCTGCTTGAACGCCTTGCCCCGCAGAAACTTCCCGTTCTTGGTCCGCTTGAAGCGCTTGGCGGCGCCGCGGTGTGACTTGAGCTTCAACTTCGGCATGATGTCGTGTCCTTCGTCTCTCTATCGCGCGGCGCTCGTCGCCGCCGTTTTGGCTTTCCCGCCGCCGCTCTGCGGCTTCCGCGTCAGGATGGTGTGCATCTGGTTGCCTTCCATCCTCGGCGTCGTCTCGGCCATGGCGACGTCGCGGAGCTCGTCGATCAGGCGCTCGAGAATCCGGCGGCCGATGTCGGGGTGCGCCATCTCGCGGCCCCGGAAGAAGATCGTCGCCTTCACCTTGTCGCCGTCCTCGAGGAAGCGCTCGATGTGCTTCTTCTTGAACTGGTAATCGTGCTCGTCGACCTTCGGCCGGAACTTGATCTCTTTGACCTCGATGACCTTCTGGTGTTTGCGCGCCTCGCGCGCGCGCTTCTGTTCCTGATACTGGTACTTCCCGAAATCCATGATGCGGCAGACCGGCGGCACGGCCGTCGGCGAGATCTCGACCAGGTCGAGCCCCTTCTGCTTCGCAATCGCCAGCGCCTGCGGCGGCGGCATGATGCCGAGCTGCGCGCCCGTGTCGTCTATCACGCGGATTTCGCGGACCCGGATGCGTTCGTTGACCCGCGTACGGTCGTCACGCCGGGGACTTCTGTCGAAAGCGATAAAGGCCTCCTTAACGTTCCTGCGCTACTGAGAGCTGAGAGCTGTCGGCCGAGAGCGTACCCTTCCGCGAAATCTCTTCGCGCGCGGACGCGATGAATCCGTCGATCGGGCTCGCGCCCTGATCGCCGCCGGTGCGCGTCCGCACCGACACGGTGCCCTCGGCCGTTTCGCGGTCGCCGACCACGAGCATGTAGGGCACCTTCTGCAGCTGCGCCTCCCGGATCTTATATCCGATCTTTTCCTGCCGGTCGTCGACGTCGACCCGCAGGCCGTTCTCGTGCAGCCGGGCCCGGACCGACCGCGCGTAGTCGAGGTGGCGATCCGCGATGGGCAGCACGACCGCCTGCACCGGCGCCAGCCAGAGCGGGAACGCGCCGGCGTAGTGCTCGATCAGCAGCGCGACGAACCGCTCGAAGCTGCCGAAGATTGCGCGGTGGATCACCACCGGCCGGTGCTCGGTGTTATCCGCGCCGATGTACTTCAGCTCGAAGCGCTCCGGCGCGTTGTAGTCGAGCTGGATGGTCGCGCACTGCCACTTGCGCCCGATCGCGTCGGTGATGTCGAAGTCGATCTTCGGGCCGTAGAACGCGCCGTCGCCCTCGTTGATCGTGTAGGCCTGCGCCGCGCGTTCGAGCGCCGTCTTCAGCTGCGCCTCGGCGGAGTCCCACGTCGCGATCTCGCCCATGAACTCGGCGGGGCGCGTCGACAGCTTCGCGGTGTACTCGAGACCGAAGTCGCCGTACACGCGCCGCACGAGCCCCAGCATCCGCTCGACTTCGTCGCCGATCTGGTCCTGCGTGACGAAGCAATGGCCGTCGTCCTGCGAGAACTGGCGGACGCGCGTGAGTCCCGACAGCACGCCCGACGCTTCGTTGCGATGCAGCGGCGTCTGCTCGTGATACCGGAGCGGCAGCTCGCGATAGCTGTGCACCTGGCTGGAGTAGAGCAGGTAGTGGCCCGGGCAGTTCATCGCCTTCATGCCCATCTGCTCGTTCTCGGACTCGACGAGGAACATGTTCTGGCGATAGTGCGCCCAGTGCCCGGACGTCTCCCACAACGCCTTGTTGTAGACGAGCGGCGTCTTGACCTCGACGTAGCCGTTCGGAATCAGCACGCCGCGCATGTAGTCGGCGAGCGTGTTGTAGAGCGTGGTGCCCTTGTCCTGCCAGAACGTCGCGCCGGGCGCCCACTGATGGAAGGTGAACAGCCCGAGGTCGCGGCCCAGCTTGCGATGGTCGCGCTTCTTCGCTTCCTCGATCTGCGTGAGGTGCGCCTTCAGTTCCTTCTCGGACAGGAACGCGGTGCCGTACACGCGCTGCATCGGCTGGTTGCGCGCGTCGCCCTTCCAGTACGCGTTCGAGGTCGTCAGCAGCTTGAACGCCTTCAGCTTCGCGGTCGACGGCACGTGCGGCCCGACGCAGAAATCGATGAAGGTCTGGGGATCCTTGATCGTGTAGCAGGAGACTTCGGCCTGGCCTTCGGTCTTCTCGTCGATGAGCTGCACCTTGAGCGGCTCGCCGCGCTTCGCGAAGAACTCCTTCGCTTTCTCGCGCGGCCACATCTGGCGCTCGTAGATCAGATCCTGCGCGGCGAGATCGCGCATCTTCTGTTCGATCGCTTCGAGATCCTCGGGCACGAACGGGCGCGGGACGACGAAATCGTAGAAGAAGCCTTCGTCGGTCGCCGGACCGATGCCGCACTGCACGCCGGGAAACATCTGCGTGACCGCGGCCGCGAGCAGGTGAGCGGTGCTGTGGCGATAGAGCGCGAGCGCTTCGGGGCTCCGGTCGGTGACGATCCGGACCGACGCATCCTGCTTCAGCGGATAGGCGAGGTCGACCAGCTTCCCGTCGACGACGCCCGCCAGCGCCGCCTGCGCCAGGCGCGGAGAGATACTCTCGGCGACGTCGCGGACCGGTGCCCCCACAGGCAAGCTGCGGCTCGATCCATCCGGAAGGGTGATCGTGATCTGACTCATTCGGGAATGAAAGAAGCCGTCGGCTTTCAGCTGTCGGCTGTCGGCGAAATTCCTCAAGCTGTGAACTGAGAGCTGTTAGCTGATAGCTGTTTTGGTAGGCACGGGTGGACTCGAACCACCGACCTCCTGCGTGTCAAGCAGGCGCTCTAACCTCTGAGCTACGCGCCTACATCTCCTGCAAAATACAGGCGTTAGACGAACGACCAGTATAGCAGAATCAGGCGGCTTTCTTCGCGCTGAGGTGCGCCAGGGCCTTGTCCAGAACCGGATCGGCCGCGGGCGCGGGCTGGCCGAACTCGACGTCCGGTTCGTCAACGGCCACCGTGGGTTCCAGGCCCTTCTCGTGCAGCGGCGTGCCGGACGGCGTGAGGTAGCGGGTCGTCGACAGCCACAGCGCGGCGCCGTCGGGCAGCTTCACCAGCTGCTGCAGGGCCGCGCGACCGATGGTGCGCTCGCCGACAAGGTCCGCGCGCTGGTTGCCGGCCACCGCCGAGGCGAAGAGCTCCGACGCGCCCGACGTGCCCGTGTCGATCAGCACGACCATCGGCAGCGCGATCGACCCGTCACCGGCTCCCGCCGCGATAATTTCGCGCGGGCCGCTTCTCGTCTCGCGCATCGCGAGCGTGCCTTTGCCCACGAACAGCCGCGCGAGCGCCAAGCCGTCATCGAGCGAGCCGCCGACCGCTCGTCGCACGTCGACGACGAGTTTCGTCGCGCCGCCTTTCGTGAGATCGGCGATCTGAGACGTCACCTGCGCCGCGGACGTCGGGCCGACCACGGCGACGCGGACGTAGCCCACGCCGGCGCCCGCCATCCGGCCGCTGACCATCGACGCCGGCTCCGCCTCGCGCGTCATCTCGACGACGTGCGGATCGGCCGCGTTGCCGCGGATGATCGTCACCGACACCTTGGTGCCCGGCGCGCCGCGCAGCGCGCGGCTGCCTTCCCAGACCGACATCTCGCGCGTCGGCGTGCCGTTGATCGCGCGAATGTAGTCGCCGGTCCGCAGTCCGGCTTTGGCGGCCGGTGAGTTGTCGCGCGCGGCGATGACGCGCAGGTAGTACTGCCGCGTGATCTCGAGGCCCACGCCGCCGGCGGGCAGCGCCGCGCCGCTCTCGACCAGCTTCGCCTGGTCGGGCGTGAGGTACGCGCTGTCGGGATCGAGGCTGTCCACGAGTCCGTGCATCGCGCCGCTCATCACTCTGTCGACGTTCACGTCTTCCACGTACGCGCTCGTGATCAGCCCGACGACATCGTCGAAGATTGCGAGGTGCGGATAGGCCCGTGCCTGGCCCGCCATCACTTTGCCGAGGAAGCCGCCGACGATCGCGAACGCGATGACCGGCGCCGAGATCGTCATGACGATGAGCCGGGTTCGTGAAGACATAGGCACCCTTACCGTGACGTTATCGTTTCCGAAGCCATTGTAGCGGGTCGACGGGTTGACCGTCGATGCGCAATTCGAAATACAGGCCGGTCGTGCCCGACGGCGTGGGACCGGCGGTCCCGACGACCTGCTCGCGCTCGACACGGTCTCCCTTTTTGACGTCCACTTCGAGCAGATCGCCGTAAAGGCTGTAGGTCTGCGGGCTGTGCTCGAGGATCACCAGATTTCCGTAGCCGGCGAAGGCACCGGCAAAGGCGACCACGCCGCCGTGCACGGCGCGCGCCTCGGCGCCGTCGGCGGTCGCGATCTCAAGGCCGCGGGCCTCCGATCCTCTATTGAAGCGGCGCTGCACGCTGCCCGCCACCGGCCATTCGAGGTCGCCGCGGAACGGCCGCAGCGGCAGACTGGCCGGATCCGCGATCGGCACGCCGTTGGCGAGATCACGCAGCTCGAGCTGCAGCTTCTGCTGCGCCGCCTGCAGCTCGCCGGCGAGCTGCGCGTTCAAATCGCGCTGGCGATCGATGTCGCGCACGAGGTTGGCGCGCGCCTGCGCCGCGCGATCGAGGGCGGCTGCGGCCTTCTGCGCCGCGGCGCGAATGGCGACGAGCCGCTTCTCGCGGTCCTCGAGCGCCGCGCGGCTCGTCTTCAACGCGGCGAGAGTGCGCTGATAGTTCGCGACGCGATCGCGATCGAGCTTCGCGAGGACCGCGACGGTGCGCGACGCCTGGCCGATCCGCGCCAGGTCGGGCGTGGACAGCAGCAGGCGCAGGTAGCGCGCCTGGCCGAGCTTGTACATCTCGACGAACCGCCCGCGCACCTCGGGCCGTTCGGCCTGTTCCGACTGCTCGAGGGCGGTCATCTGGCGCGTGGCCTCGGCCAGATCGGCCTGCACGCTCGTGACCTCGCCGTCCACGCGCGCGAATTCCTCCGCTTTGATCTGGCGATCGATCTCGAGCTTGCGGAGATCGCCAAGCAGCGTGCGCTCTTCGGACGCGAGGCGGTCGGCTTCGCGCTGCAGGGCCTGCAGCCGATCGGTGGCGCGGCGCGCGAGCGCCTCGGTGCGCGCGCGGTCGGGTTGCTGCGCGAACGTGGCCGGCGTCAGCCACCAGCCGCCAGCCACCAGCCACAATGCGGCAGCCAGCCACCAGCCACCAGCCATCAGCCACCAAGGTCTCCTAGAACAGCGGCTTGCCATCGATCTCCTGCGGTATCGGCAGACCGAAGTATTTCAGGACCGTCGGCGCCAGATCCATCACCGACGCGGCCAGGCCCGCGGGCAGCGGGCGGCTCGAAATGAGCGTGCCCGGCGTCGTCTTGTAGTCGAACGATCCGTGATCGCCCGACCACTTCTTCATGTTCGGGTACACGATGCCCGGCGGCGAGCCGCCGAGCGTCGATTGCCAGGACACGCGGTATCCGTCAGCCAGGCCGACCTGCAGTTCGGCGGCGTTGCCGAGAAACGCGCCGGTGTAAATCTCGTCGCGCTTGTAGACCGCGTCCACCATCCGCGTGCCGTTTGCAGGATCCGTCATCGTCAGCAGGCGCGCCGCGAGGTCGTCCTGCACGGCTTTTGAGTCCGCGCCCGGCGCGACGATGCCGTGGCCTTCCCGGCCTTTGAGGTTGATGTAGATCTGACCGAGGCCCATCGCGTACGCCTTCGTCCGCGACCAGTCGACGTTTTCCCAGAACGTGCCGCCGCCGAACAGATCCTGCAGTTTCTTCTCGCCCGGCGCCTGGCCCTGCAGCGTCATGAACCCCTGCTGCACGAGCCACGTGTTCAGGTTCACGGACTGCCGGAACGAATGAAAGCCGTGGTCCGACACGATCAGCACGGGCGTGCCGGGCTCGAGGCGCGACACGACTTCGCCGACGAAGTCGTCGCAGCGCCGGTAGACGCGCTCGATGGCGTCGCCGAATTTCGCGGCCAGCGCCTTGTCGTACATCGGATGCGTCGGATCGATCAGCCGCCACATCATGTGCTGGACGCGGTCCGTCGATTCGATGACGCCGACCAGCAGGTCCCATTGTTTCGTGTCGAGCCGCTGGAGGATGACCTGCGCGCGGTCGTCGAACGCGCGGTACAGATCGTCCATGAACGTCTTCTCGTCGATCCGATCCTCGTTGAGCGGCCACGTGGCCTCGGCCCAGCCCAGCGTCCGGTACGGACCCAGCCGCTCGTAGAGATCCGCCGAGAACGACGCGGGCGAGGACATCGGCGCCGGCGGATTGTCCGGCTTCCAGTTCACCGGCGAGATATAGAGCTGCAGCTCCGGTCCGGCGCCGACCAGATAGAGTTGCGCCATACCGTGCACGCGAACCAAGAAGTTGATGCTGAAGTCCAGGTTGATCCACTTGCTCCATTCGTGCTCGGAGAGATGGATCGAGCTGTCGCCGAGATCGATCGTCGCGGACTTGCCGGCGCGGTTCCAGTGGATCGACATCGGCAGGCGGATGTCCTCGCGCGCCTCGAGCTCGGCGATCTTCATAACGTCCGGCGTCTTCGCGCTCCGCGCTTCGCGCAGTTGCTGGCGCACGATCGGATTGGGCGGCCCGACGAGCTCGGTGCGGGCGGTGTCGCCCTCGAACACCAGCCGCTTCAGGAGGCCGCCCATCTCGGTGCTACCTTCTTCGTAGCGGCTGAGATCGGTGCCGAAGTAGTTGAACGTCCCCATCGTGCCGCGGATGTCGGGCAGCGGGAGACCGGCGAGCATCTCGCCGTTCGGGACGTCCTCGGGCGGGAACGTGACGGGCACCGTGAGCACGCTCGATCGGACGCCCGCGCGGCCGGCCGTGACCCAGAACGACGTGCCGCCGCGGATCGACGTCAGCTGCGGCTTCGCGATCGGAATGAAATTGAAGAGAAACCGGGGCGGCTCGCGGTGCACCATGCCGAGATCCGGCAGGTACGTCGAGGTGTCGCGGATCAGGAAGTCGTAGATGTTGTGCTTGCCGGCGTTGACGCCGGTCGCGAACGACGCCCACGCTGTCGGCGATTCGGGCGAATGCGTCGTCATGAGCGAGTGCACGCCGCCGCCGGCGCTCGCCAGCTTCTTCAGGTTGGGCAGCTTGCCGTCGTCCATCCATTTCCGGACGAGCCGGGGATCGAGGCCGTCAAACCCGAGGATGACGAGCTTCTGGTGAAACTTTTCAGGCGGCCGGCGCGTGCCGCAAGCGGCCGCCGCGCCAAGACAAACGACGAGCAGGACGAGACAGCAACGTTTCACGGTGTGATGGGGAGAAGAAATTATAACATCTGCAGACGGAGACATGGTGTGACGTGGTGAACGGCGTGACCGGACGGGTGCTGGCGATCGATTTCGGGACACGGCGCGTCGGCCTCGCGATCAGCGATGCGTCGCGGACGCTCGCGCGTCCGCTCGAGGCGATCGCCGTGCGCGGCGGCGACGATGCGGTCGATCGCGTCGCGCGGCGGATCGATCAGCTCGCGGCCGAAGACGATGGGCTCGCGATGATTGTCGTGGGACTGCCGACGCGGCTCGATGGCACGCCGAGCGACGAGACGGCGCGCGTGACGGCGTTCATCGATGCGCTCAGGCGCCGCACGTCGCTGACTATCGTGACGGAAGACGAGCGGCTGAGCAGTCGCGAAGCCGAGAGCCGGCTCTCGGTCGGCGAGCGTGATTGGCGCCGCCGGAAGATGCGCCTCGACGCCGCGGCGGCGGCCGTCGTGCTGCAGGACTACCTGGATCGGAGGCCGTCCAGGTGAAGGTGGCACGACGCCTGCGTGCGCTCGCCGTTTTCATTCTGATCGTCATGGCCGCGGCCGGCGGCGCTGGCGCGCTGATGTACGAGCGCATCCGCGCGCCGTACCGGGGCTACGAGGGATCGGAGCGGTTCGTCGATCTTCCGACCGGAGCGGGCAGTCGCACGATTGGCGAGCGCCTCGTCGACGCCGGCATCGTCAGCGACCACTTGACCTTCCGGCTCGCGCTCTGGCAATCGGGACAGGGCCGTCATCTCAAGGCCGGCGAGTACCGGTTCGATCGGGCGATGACGCCGTTCGAGGTCATCGACAAGCTGGTCCGCGGCGACGTGTACGTCATCAACGTCACGTTTCCCGAAGGGCTGACGATCGCGGAGATGGCGGCGATCTTCGAGGCGCACGGGTTCGGGCCCCGCGCGTCGTTCATCGCGGCCGCGCAGGACCCGTCGCCCATTCAGCACGTCGACGCGGCGGCCACGAACCTCGAAGGCTATCTCTTCCCCGAGACCTATCCGTTGTCGCGTCACACCGACGCCGCGACTCTTGTGCGCCTGATGGTCGCGCGCTTCGAGCACGTGCTCACGCCCGAGTGGCGGCAGGCCGCCGAGGCCCGCCACGTGTCGATGCATCAGCTGGTGACGCTCGCGTCGATCGTCGAAAAGGAAACCGCGCGGCCCGACGAGCGGCCGATCGTGGCGGCGGTCTACGACAACCGGCTGCGGATCGGGATGCCGCTGCAGTGCGACCCGACGGTGATCTTCGCGCTGCAGCGCGCCGGGCGCTACGACGGCAACTTGCGGCACGACGATCTCGCGTTCGACTCGCCGTACAACACGTACCGCTACGCGGGCCTGCCGCCCGGACCGATTGCCTCGCCCGGCCGCGCGTCGATCGAGGCGGCGCTCCATCCCGCCGCCGCCGACTTTCTGTATTTCGTGAGCCGGAACGACGGGTCGCACGAGTTCGCGAAGTCGCTCGCCGACCACAACAAGAACGTGCAGAAGTATCAGGTGCAGTACTTCAAGGATCGCAAGGCAGGCAGGGCGGGTGAGGCAGGCAGGTCGGGTGAGACGGGTAGGTCAGGTAGGCGGTGATCAGCTACCCCACCAGCCCTCCCCGGCCCACCTGCCCTATCTTTCCCCCCATTTGAGTTTCTCGCGCAGGACCTCGAAGTAGCTGCGCGTCGTCGGGCGGATCAGGCGCAGGGTCCGGTCGGCCCGGCTGATGCGGATTTCGTCGCCGGCCTTCAGCTCGAATCCGGCCTGGCCGTCGAAGGTGACGTACACCTCGTCGCGTTCCTCGATGAGCGGCTGCACGCGGACCGGCGTCGCGGCGGGGATCACAATCGGCCGGTTCGTCAGCATGTGCGGGGCGATCGGCGTCAGCAGCAGCGCGTCGAGCGTCGGCTGCACGATCGGGCCGCCGGCGGCGAGGTTGTACGCGGTCGAGCCGGTGGGCGTCGCGACGATGAGGCCGTCCGCCTTGATCCGGGTCACGAACTCCTCGCCTACCCAGACCGACAGCTCGATCATCCGCGCGTGCGCCGCCTTCGTGACGACGACGTCATTCAGCGCAATGTGCTCGGCCAGTCCATCGCCGGCTCGCACGGTCGCCGCGCGGAGCATCATGCGATCTTCGATCGGGGCGCGGCCCTCGAGGGCGGCCTCGAGCGAGGCGTACAGCTCAGGGAGCGTGACTTCGGTGAGAAATCCGAGGCTGCCGAAGTTGACGCCGAGAATCGGCACGTTCACGCCGGCCGCCCCGATGCAGTCCGCCATCGATATGAGCGTGCCGTCGCCGCCGAGCACGATCACGAGGTCGACCTGCGTCGCCAGTGCCGGCTTGTCGAGGGTCCGCCGCGCGCGCCCCGCGGCGGACGCGGGCAGAAGCGCGGCCGTCGCCGTTTCGAAGATCGCCTCCGCGCCGCGGGCCTCCAGCCACGAGGCGATGTCCGCCAGATGCGGCGTCGCCGCGCGCAGATGCGATTTGGCGACGATGCCGACGCGAGCGATCGAAGTCACAAGTCTGAAGTCTCAAGGCTCAAGTCGAAGGTGTCAAGCGAGGTCGCCTTCAGACTTCAAGTGGAGAAAGAACTCCTGGTTGCCCGTCGCGCCGGTGATCGCGGACGGCGTCATCGCCACGCGGTGCAGCTTCAGCGCCTCGGCCGCCGCTGTCACGCGCGCCAGAACCGCTTCGTGCACCGCGGGATCCAGCACGAGCCCTCGCGCGCCGACTTCCTCGCGTCCGGCTTCGAACTGCGGTTTGACCAGCGCCACGATGTCGGCGCCCCGGGGACCACGGTCGAGAAATGGCGGCAGCGCCGGCAGGATCAGCCGCAGCGAGATGAACGCGACGTCGATTGTGACCAGGCTGACCGTGTGCGGAACGTCCTCGGCCGTCAGCGCGCGGGCGTTGACGCCCTCGCGCACGAGGACGCGCGGGTCGTTGCGAAGCCGCCAGTCGAGCTGCCCCTTCCCCACGTCGAGCGCGATCACGCTCGCCGCGCCGCGCTGCAACAGCACATCGGTGAAGCCGCCAGTCGACGCGCCGATATCAAGCGCCTGACGTCCCGCGGGGTCGATGGCGAAGGTGTCCAGCGCGTGCGCGAGCTTCACGCCGCCACGCCCGACATACGGATGGTCCGGTGTGGTGAGGGCGAGTGCCGCGTCCGCCTTCACGGCGGCGCCGGCCTTTGAGACGATCCGACCGTCGACGGTGACCTGACCGGCGAGAATCAACGCGCGCGCGCGTTCCCGCGACGCGACGAGGCCTCGGTCGACCAAAGCGGCGTCGAGACGCGTTCCCTTAGCCATCGATCGAGCCGGAGGATTTCACGTCGCCGGGTGCCGCAGCAATCAATTTATTTGTATGTATCATACGACTAATTATAAACTACTGATTCTATGAGCCCACGTCCGTATGCGACCGGCCGTCGCCGGGCGTCGGCCGACGCGACCAAACGTCGTGTGCTGGCCGCCGGACGCGATCTCCTCGTCGCCCACGGCGGCAAGGGGTTGACGGTCTATGCCGTTGCCGCGCGCGCGGGCGTCGCGCGAATCCTGCGCGCCGCCGACGAGCACCGCCTCGACGCCGTGCGCCACATCGTGCGGCGCCTCACCGAACAGCACGGGCGCCCCTCCCCCGCAACGGCCGACGATGTCGCACTGGTGCTGTTCAGCTTGACGAGTTTCGAGAGCT
>JAIQFX010000137.1 GCA_020073005.1 Terriglobia bacterium
GGCGGCGCGACGAACGCGCTCGGCAAGCGGATCCGGGTTGGCACGGGAGACTGGCGGACGGTGATCGGCGTGGCCGCGGACGTGAAGTACGCGCAGATCGACGAAGCGCCGCGCCCGTACGTCTACGTGCCGTTCCTCCAGCTCTATCGGTCGAGCATGACGCTGCACACGCGAGGCGCGGCGCCGGTCGACGTCCTGGTGGACCAGGCGCGCGCGCGCGTCGCGGCGCTCGACCCCGAGCTGCCGCTGATCCACGCGACGTCACTGGCCCAGCAGACCCACGGGGCGACGATCATCCTCGAGTTCATGTCGTTCATGCTGTTCGTCTTCGGCGCGGGCGGCATGGCGCTCGCCGGCATGGGCATCTACGGCCTCGTGTCGTACAGCGTCAAACAGAGCACGCACGAAATCGGCATTCGCATGGCGCTCGGCGCCGATCGCCTCTCGGTCGTTCGCGGCTTTCTCGGACGCGGGCTGAAGCTCGGCGCGGCCGGCGCGGCCGTCGGCATGATCGCGGCGCTCGGCATCAGCAGGTTTCTCGCGAGCGTGCTGTTCGGCGTCAGCGCGACCGACGCCGTTTCCTTCGCGCGCGCGGTGGCCATCGTCCTGGGCGGCGTGATCGTGGCGACGATCTTTCCAGCCTGGCGCGCGGCGCGGACGAACCCGCTGAGCGCGCTGCGGCATCACTAGCGTCAGCTCGCCGCGCCCGGCCCGAGGCGTGCGCCTATCCCGTGTACGCCCTGGCGAAATGCGTGTTCCACTCGACGAGGTCCAGGTTCAGGAGCTCGTGCCGCGCATTTTTCGCGTCGACTCGGACGATTAGATACGCATTCGGATCGTACCGGGTGGCCGCCATCACAAGATGCGGAGGGCCGTACGACCGGCCGAATTCGAACCAGCGATGCCAATGGCCCGACACGACGCGCTGCACGGTGCCGCCGTGCCGCTTCAGGAGCGCGTGAAGGCCATAGTCCTTTATCTCAACCGGCTTGACCACGTAGAGCGGGTAGTGGACGAACACGAAGCTGGGCTTCCGCTCCTCGAGTTGGGCTTCGAACCAGTTCAGTTGCCGCTCTCCGAGCGAACCCATCGACGTGTTGAAATCCCGATGGCCTCTCGTCCAGGTGTCGCCGAGGAAATTGTTCAGGTGGATGAACTTGAAGCCGCGATGCTCGACGGTGTAGTACGGCTCGACGCCCAGCTTCCTCCGGAACAGCTCGTGCGACGCCTCGCGCGACACACGCCGGATGGAGTAGTCGTGGTTGCCGAATCCCACGTGCACGGGCATGTCGAACCCGTCGGTGATGTCCTTGGCGTGATCGATGCGCGTCCGGTTGCGAAAGTAGAACTCGATGTCGTTTGACGGGTAATCGTGAAAGTAGTCTCCGATGAGGAACACGCGCTCCATCTTCGGTCGGAGCGCGTTGATGACGTCGCGCGCCGCCGTCAGCCGCTCCGCGGTCTTGAACATCGATTCGGTGTCCTCGGGCGAATTCTCCGGCCCGCGGTAGAAGTCGTCGATGATGTGGGAGTCCGCGATCAGCGCGACGTGAAAGACGTCGGGTTCGTCGGCACACGCGACGAACGGCCGCAACAGCGTGGAGGCCGCTGCCGCGCCGCCGATGCGGAGGAACGCGTGTCTGGTGATCAGCATGCCCGGCCTCGCTTTCGCACCTTCTCCGCCGTCAAGCGCCGCGACACCGACAGCAAGTCGCGCAGCGCGTCCCGGTCGAGGCGCGACACACGCGCCAGCACGACGGGATGAGGTCGATAGTAATCCGTCACATAGTACGTCTCGGGCGCATCCTCGATGAGTAAGTCACGTTCCTCGAAGCCGGCCCGGACAACGAGCGTATCAGGCTCCGCGGAGGGATGCCTGGCGAGCCCAGCCATGAAGGCGGCGCCGGTCCTCACGCGCGGCCTCGCCAACGGCGATCTCTTTCCGCGCGTCGCCGTCGCGAGCGAGGGGCTGCGCGCGAACACGTGCTCGAGCGAAACCATTCGTTTCGAATCTGCTTCAGTCTGATCTAATAGCGCTGTTTTCCGCACGAACAAGAAAATTCGGCGCGAGGTGGAGCGTTTTTGATTGACAGTCTAGAGAACTTAAGAGTAAAAACGCGACCTCATATGTAAATCACAAAGACCTCCCGCATTTCGTGGCTGTCGCTTGTTGCCGAATGGTGGCTTTATGAGACGGTTCCAGCTCCCCCGACTGGTTTCCCGGTCACAGGCCCTCGCGAGTTCCATCGCGCTGTTGATCGTCGTGTTGTGCATGCCCCTGCGCGCGCAGGCGCAGCTGACGATCACGTCCGGTGACACCTATACGCTCTCAATCGGCCACGTCGAGCTGCAGCTCTCGGCGTCCGGCGGAACCGGCGCCTATACCTGGTCCATCATCGGCGGCACGCCGCCGCCGGGACTGATGCTTCGAAGCGATGTCCCGCCGTGGTTCTCGCCGGGCGTCGGCGAGGGCCTCATCGGCGTCGCCACCACACCTGGCACCTACAACTTCACGATTCAGGTGGCCGACGGCGCCGCCTCCACGGCGCAACAGGCGGTCAGCGTCACCATCACCTCGTTCATCATCACGTCGTCGCAGAACCTGCCCGATGGATTCGAAGGCACCCCGTATGCGCACCAGGAGACCGTCACTGGATTTCCCAATGGCGCGACGCTGACGTGGACTCCCAATGCGCCGATGCCGCCGGGTCTTTCCCTCGGCAGCGACGGCCTGCTCTCGGGGACGCCCACGCAGTCGGGTTTCTTCAATGTGGAGTACCGCGTCAGCGACGGCTTCGACCTGGTCAACGCGAACCACAACCTCGGCATTTTCCCGGTTCAGATCACGACAGACGCCCTGCTGCCGTTCGCGACCATCAACCAGAGCTACAACCAGACGCTCGCCGCCAGCGGCGGTTCGGGCAACTACACGTTCACGTTCGGCGGCGGCTCATTGCCGAACGGCGTGTCGTTCAACGCCGGCACGATTTCCGGGACGCCGACCCAAGCGGGGCGCTACGCCTTTTCGGTCACCGTCGCCGACGCGAACGACAACGGCAAGTCGTACACCAAGCAAATGTCGCTGGTCGTGGCCAACGTTCCTCCGACGTTGCCGCAAATCGTGCCGTACGGCAACCGCGTGGACGATTGCACCGTCGGCGTCCAGTGTGAGCGGGCGTTCGGGAACTTCTCGTTGGGCCCGGCGCCCATCACGTGGACCGCGAGCGGGCTGCCGATCGGAATGTCGATTCGATGGGGCAGTCTCGCCAACCAGTGGGTCTCGCCGGGCGACGGGGAGATATGGGGAACGCCTGCTGCCGCGGGAAACTATTCGGTGACCCTGACAACGACGGACGCGACAGGCGCATCGGCCACCAACACGTTCCCGCTTCACGTGTCGGCCCTGATTCAGACGAACAACCTTCCCGGCGGTGCGATGGGCGCCGCCTACTCTACGGCGTTCCGGGTCGTCGGCGGCAGCGGCTCGTATACCGCGGCGCTGACAGGCGGTTCGCTCCCGCTCGGCCTGACGTTCGACGGTGTCC
Source organism: Terriglobia bacterium (assembly GCA_020073005.1). Taxonomy (GTDB): domain Bacteria; phylum Acidobacteriota; class Vicinamibacteria; order Vicinamibacterales; family CAVVIG01; genus SRVP-36. The sequence goes on from JAIQFX010000137.1 coordinate 3,546, forward strand.
TTCTCACTATCAGCGGGACGCCGATCGAAGGCGGCTCGTTCAATCCGCAATTCACCTTCGATGATGGGCAGGGAAACGTCAAGACCGACACGTACTTCTTGTACATTTCGAACGCGGGCAGTACCGCGCAACCGCTTTCGATCAACAACAGCGACCTCGGCAACGCGATGCTGAATGCGCCGTGGTCGTACCAGCTCAACGCCTGCTGCCGCGCGTCCGTCGTGTGGTCGCTCGAAAGCGGATCGCTGCCCGCCGGCGTGTCACTCTCCTCGGGCGGCCTCCTGAGCGGGACGCCGACCGTGGCCGGCCAGCACACGTTCGTCGTCCGCGCGACTGACGGGGCGGACTTCACGACGCGGCAGCTCACGCTGAACGTGACGCCCGTGTTCATCTCGATGAACACGTCGCTGCCGTTCGGCAACGTCAGCGTGCCCTACAGCCAACAGCTCCAGGCGTCGGGCGGCACGGGACCGTACACATGGACGCTTGCGCCTGGCAGTTTCCTGCCGCCGGGCCTGACGCTGACGTCGGACGGCCTGCTCGCCGGCACGCCGCCGGCGTCGGGGCAGTTCAACTTCAATGTCAACGTCGAGGACACCGTCACGCTCAATCGCACGGTCGGCTACTTCTCGCTCGCGATCTATCCGACTGACGCGCTTCCGCCGCTGCGGATCACGACGAATGGGAACTTCGGCACGTGGAGCATCGGCGCCATTCAGACCGAGCTCGACGCGTTCGACGGCGCTGGCGGCTACACCTGGTCGCTCTTCAGCGGCGATCTACCACCCGGGCTTGCGGTGCGGCCGGACGGCCCGCCGTGGTTTTCCCACTCGGCGAGCGGCGGCATCATCGGCGTCGCGACGACGCCAGGCACGTACAACTTCACGCTGCGCGTGACCGACCACGACGGCGCGTTCGTCGATCTCGCCGGCACGATGAGAATCGTGCCGCTGACGATCAAGGATCTGTGGAACCTGCCCGACGCGTTCACGAACACGGCGTACTCGTACACGCTGACGCCGCTCGGCAACGGGGGCGCGGTCACGTGGGGCGCGCCCAATTGCGGAAACCCGTCGTGCCTCCTGCCGCCCGGCCTGACGCTCAACAGCGCCACCGGAGAGATCTCGGGCACGCCGACGACGCCCGGGTTCTACAACTCGCAGATCTCGGTGTCGGCTGACGGCGCCACGATCGTCTGGTCACTCAACATCGGCGTGCATGCGATCAACGTCGGCGCGTCCACGCCGCTCGTTGGCGGTGCGACGTACGAGCTGCCGAATGCGACACAGGGCCAGCCGTACAGCGTCACGTTCACCGCCAGCGGCGGCAGCGCGCCGTTAACGTTCTCGTCGAACTCGTTGCCGAACGGGCTGTCGCTCGATCCCTTGAGCGGCGTCATGTCCGGCACGTACAACGGCGGCAGCGGGCGCTTCTGGTTCTCCATCACCGCGACAGACAGCACGGCCACTTCGTACACGCGGTCGTTCGCCGTCCGCGGCGTGACGTCGCCGGCGGTCCTGCCGGGAATCGGGATCAACGGCGGGCGCTTCGACGACTGCACGCTGGGCATGGGCTGCACGCGAGGCATGTGGGTGGCGAGCGGCGCGGCAGCGCCGTTTACGTGGAGCGCATCGGGGCTGCCGGCGGGCATGTCGCTGCGGCCGGGCGGCGTCGCCTATTGGAACGACGGGACGCCGGCCGGCGACGCGGAAATCTGGGGCGTGCCGACCGAGCTCGGCGACTTCAACGTGACGATCACCGTGACCGACGCGACCGGCGCGCAGGTGTCGGGCGTCTTCCCGCTGCACGTCTCCGAACTGTGGCTCGACACGCGCCTTCCGAACGGCACGTATAACACCGGCTACGGCCCCGGCGGACTCGGCGCGAACTTGCGCGTCCTCGGCGGATCGGCGTCGTACTCGACGGCGCTCACGTCGACGCCAAACAACCGGCTGCCGGCCGGACTGTTGTTCGACGGCGCGAATAACGTCGTCGCTGGCACACCGTTCGAGACGGGCAGCTTCAATCCCGATCTGCTGATCAGCGACACGGCGAATCCAGCCCATCAGTTGCGGCTGTTCAACTTCTTCTTCATTTCCGATCAGGGCATCGGCACGATCCAGATCAACACGGGCAGCGATCTCGGCTATTGGTCGCCGGGCAGCAACGCCAACATCACGTTCTCGGCCTGCTGTGTGCCGTCGTACGTGTGGTCGGTCGACGGTGGATCGCTGCCGGCGGGCACTTCGCTCAACTGGAATACGGGCCAGTTGACCGGGACGCTGACGACGGCGGGCACGTTTGCGTTCCTGCTGCGCGCGAGCAACGCAAACGACACGAGCAACTTCGCCGTCCGCCAGTTCACGCTCGTCGTCTCCCCGCTGATCCAGACCACCTTCACCCTGCCGTTCGGGAACCTCAATGTGCCTTACAGTCAGACGCTGTCGGCGGGCTGCGTGAACGGATTCACGTGCAACGGAACCTCGTTCTCGCTTGCGCCCTACAGCGTGCTTCCGCCTGGTCTGGCGCTCGGCTCCGGTGGTCTGCTCTCGGGCACGCCGACGGCGACGGGGCTGTTCAGTTTCACCGTGCTGGCGACCGACCTCGGCGGCCACACACTGCGCATGAACTTCTCGCTGTCCATCTATCCGGTCGGAGAACTGCCGCCGGTCAACCTGTCGATCGGTCCCAATCTCGGGCCGTTCCAGATCGGTCAGGTGACGATCAATCTCTCGACCTCGAACACGTCCGGCGGCGTCCCGCCGTATCACTACGCGCTGTCGCCCGGCGCGAACGTCATCCCGGGCATGCGCGTGCAGGACGGTCCGCCGCTGCCGACCAACTTCACGTCGGCGTCGTTTTCGCCCGTGCCC
>JAIQFX010000138.1 GCA_020073005.1 Terriglobia bacterium
CACCACGTCCGTCGCCAACTGGGGCCAGACTACAAACCTCCGTTAACATGAGTCCGATGATCGCCGCAATCTACGCGCGCAAGAGCACGGACCAATCCGGCGTCGCCGAAGAGCAGAAGTCGATCACGCGCCAGGTCGACAGCGCCGGCCGGCAGGCCATTCGTCTCGTGTTCGAACGTTTCGCCGCGGCCTGTAGTGAGCAGGCGGCGAAATGACAAGGGCCCTCTGCGTCGGCGATCCGATTCCGCCGGGAACTTGACATGATCGGGAACTGAGGCGAGCGTCAGCCGGCCGTTACCCCGGCGTTACCCTGAGCGGTTTCAGCCTGATTGATTTTCGCGGCCGTTACGGGCTAGAAGTTATTGTAGGAGAAGATGTTAGGAAGTGGTGGCGAGGGACAGAATCGAACTGTCGACACTACGATTTTCAGTCGTATGCTCTACCAACTGAGCTACCTCGCCACGGCCGGAATGCTGCGCTCAGGCGGAATCCCGATTCTAGCACGCGTCATCCCGGCCGTTCCAGATCGCTCAGCGCTCTACAGAAGCCCGCGGTTCTTCAGTCGAATCAGTTCCTCCGCGTCCACTGGTTTGTAGCCGCGGGCGCGCGCGTGGCTCACGAACCCCGGCGTGACGCCGTGGTCGCGCAGCCGGACGATCTGATCGAGCGTGAGATCCTTGAGGCCCAGCTGCTTCATGTCGGCGATGTAGTCGGCCGACACGCCGTGGTCCTTCGTGCGCAGGGCTTCTTCGAGCGAGACGTTCTTGAATCCCTGCGTGCCCAGGTCGCGCACGTACGCGGCGGTCACGCCGTGGTCGCGCAGGCGCACGCAACCGTCGAGCGTGGTGACCGTCGTCCCCAGGCCGCGCATCTCCTGGACGAACTGCGCGGTGACCCCGTGGTCCTTCGCGCGGACCAGATCCTCGATCGACGCGTCCTTGAACCCGGCCTTGCGCATGTCCTGGACGTAGGCCGGCGTGACGCCGTGATCCTTCGTGCGGACGAAATCCTCGAGCGTCGCCGCGCGATAGCCCTCCGCCTTCATCGCTTTGATGTACTCGATGGTGACGCCGTGGTTCCGCGTGCGCCGGACCTGCTCGAGCGTCAGCTTGTCGAAGCCCCCGGTCTTCAGCGCGTTGATGAACCGCGGGCCGACGTCCTGGACGGCGAACTGATACCGCTGCCAGAGCGGAATGTCTTCCGTGTAGCCGAGCCGCCGCATGTCGGCGGTGAATTCCGCGCGCGGGGTGAACGTGAACAGGCCGGCGCCGCGGCCGTCGCGGAACGAGCCTTCGAACGCCAGCAGGCCCGCTTCGCGCCGCAGCTCGAATTTCACGTTGGTCGCGGACAGATGGTCGTCGTTCGGCGGGAGGCCGGCGATCTGGTCGAGATCGACGCTCTGACCCATGCTCCAGCCGCCGTTCCAGTCGCTTCCCCGGTTCTGGTCGGGAGGGGCATCGGTGCGCAGCTGGAGAAACGCCTTGCCAGTGTGAAGCTCGACGGTCCAGGTGCCCTGAACCGAGGTCTGGGCGGAAGCCGGCGCGGCGAGTGCGAGCGCGGCCAGGATGGTTGGAATCAGGCGAGAAAACATCGGCCCTCCTGTCATCTAAGGTTAGGGGCTTAGACGGACCAGGAGGGCCGCAGGGTTGAACACGCTCGGCTGAAAGCCTCGCGCTACGAAGATGCCCGGGGCTGCTAGACCGTCGCGGGCTCGGCCTCGCGGAGCATGCCCAGCTCGCGCCGGACGCGTTCCTCAATCGCCTTGTAGATCTCCGGGTTTTCTTTCAGGAACTGCTTCGAGTTCTCGCGGCCCTGGCCGAGGCGCTCGCCGCCGTAGGCGAACCACGCGCCGCTCTTCTCGACGATGCGCTTGTCGACCGCGAGGTCGAGCAGATCGCCGGTCTTCGAAATGCCCTCGCCGTACATGACGTCGAACTCCGCTTCCCGGAACGGCGGCGCGACCTTGTTCTTCACGATCTTCACGCGCGTGCGGCCGCCGACCACGACGTCGCCGTCCTTGATGCTCGCGATGCGCCGGATGTCCATGCGGACCGACGAGTAGAACTTCAGCGCGCGGCCGCCGGTCGTCGTTTCGGGGTTGCCGAACATCACACCGATCTTTTCGCGGAGCTGGTTGATGAAGATGAGGCACGTCTTCGATTTCGAGACCGCGCCGGTCAGCTTCCGCAGCGCCTGCGACATCAACCGCGCCTGCAGACCCATCTGCGCTTCGCCCATCTCGCCTTCGATTTCCGCCTTGGGGACGAGCGCCGCGACCGAGTCGACCACGACGACGTCCACGCCGTTCGAGCGGATGAGGACCTCGACGATCTCGAGCGCCTGCTCGCCGTTGTCCGGCTGCGACACGAGCAGGTTCTCGATGTCCACGCCGAGCTTCTGCGCGTACGCCGCGTCGAGCGCGTGCTCGGCGTCCACGAACGCGGCCATGCCGCCGAGCTTCTGCGCTTCCGCGATCACCTGCAGCGCGAGCGTCGTCTTGCCGGACGACTCCGGCCCGAAAATTTCCACGACGCGGCCGCGCGGCACGCCGCCGACGCCGAGCGCGTAGTCGATGCTGATGGCGCCCGTCGGAATGAAGTCGATTGGCTGAATCGCGCCCTTCTGGCCGAGGCGCATGATGGAGCCCTTGCCGAACTGTTTTTCGATCTGGCCCACGGCCAGCTCGACGGCCTTGAGGCGCTCACGGTCTTGACGTTCGTCGCGGTCGTTTCTTTCAGAGCGGTCAATAGGCGGCATGCTGTGAATCCTCCAGAAGTCCAGACATTCTAGAAACGTGCCGAGCGAAAGTCAAGGGCAATTCTGGGCAAGTCTATCTGGAAACCATTGGTAATGAGCCATTTGCCAATTGTTGGACTTTCGCCCCTCGAGGCGATTGTTTGCAGAATCTGCGACCTTGGGGAGGCTGACGCCTGGCGAAAATTGCCACGCGCCGATCGCAGGCGTACAGCTAGTACGAGTAGAAACCCTGGCCCGATTTTCGCCCCAACTGTCCCGCCGCCACCATCCGGCGCAGCAGTGGACAGGGCCGGTACTTCGGATCGCCGAGCCCGTCGTGCAGCACGTTGAGTATCGCGAGGCAGACGTCGAGGCCGATGAAATCCGCGAGCGTCAGCGGGCCCATCGGGTGGTTCATGCCGAGCTTCATGACGGTGTCGATCGCGTCCGGCGTGCCGACGCCTTCCATGACGGCGAAGATCGCTTCGTTGATCATCGGCATCAGGATGCGGTTCGCGATGAAGCCGGGATAGTCGGCGGCCTCCACGGGCGTCTTGCCGAGCGTCACGCACAACTCCGACGCGATGCGCATCGAGTCGGGTGACGTCTGCTGCCCGCGGATCATCTCGACGAGCGTCATCAGCGGGACCGGATTCATGAAGTGCATGCCGAGCACTTTGTCCGGCCGTCTGGTCGCCGCGCCGAGCGTGGTGATCGAGATCGAGGACGTGTTGGAGGAGAGGATCACGTCAGGCCGTGTGATCGCGTCGAGCGACGCGAAGAGCGATCGCTTCGCGTCGATGTTTTCGACGATCGCTTCGACGACGTAGTCGGCGGTCGCCAGGCGATCGATCGCCGTCGCCGTCGAGAGCCGGCCCAGCGCGGCGTCGCGATCGGCGGCGCTCAGCGTGCCCTTCTCGACGAACTTCGCGAGGCTCTTCTCCATCGTCGCCCGCGCGCGGTCGAGCATGACGGGCGCGACGTCAACCAGGCACACGTCGAAGCCCGATTGCGCGAACACCTGCGCGATCCCGTTGCCCATGGTGCCCGCGCCGACAACGCCAACGGTCTTGATCATTGTCAGAGCCGCTCGACCGCGAGGGCCACGCCGTTGCCGCCGCCAAGACAGAGCGTCGCGATGCCGCGCTTCAGATTCCGCCGCTTCAACGCGTAGATGAGCGTCGTCAGCACGCGCGAGCCGCTCGAGCCGATCGCGTGGCCGAGCGCGACGGCGCCGCCGTTGACGTTCACCTTTCCTGGATCGATCCCGAGCTCGTTGAGCACGGCGACGGCCTGCACCGCGAACGCTTCGTTCAGCTCGAAGAGGTCCACGTCCGCCAGCGTCCAGCCGATCTTCGCGCTCAGCCGGCGCACGGCGTCGACCGGTGTCATCAGGACGAACTTCGGCGCCAGACCGCTGGTCGCTTGGCCGACGATCCGGACGAGCGGCGTCAGGCCGAGCGCCGTCGCGCGCTCGGCGGACATGACGACGAGCGCCGACGCGCCGTCGTTGACGCCGGGCGCGTTGCCGGCGGTGACGCTGCCGTCCTTCTTAAAGGCGGGCTTCAGCGCGGCGAGCGCCTCGACGGTGGTGTCCCCGCGGACGGACTCGTCGCGATCGACGGCGATCGGATCGCCTTTCTTCTGCGCGATCGAAATCGGGAGCAGCTCGTCGCGAAACGCGCCTTCGGTCGCTGCGCGCGCGGCTTTGTGATGACTGTTCGCCGCGTACTCGTCCTGCGCGGCGCGGCCGACCTTGTAGTGTTCCGCGACGACCTCGCCCGAGTTGCCCATGTGGCAGTCCTCGAACGCGCACCACAAGCCGTCGTTGATCATCGAATCGATCATCGTCGCGTCGCCCATCCGGAGGCCGTCGCGCACGCGCGGCAGGAGGTACGGGCAGTTGCTCATCGACTCCATGCCGCCGGCGACGGCGACGTCGATGTCGCCCGCGCGAATGCCTTGATCGGCGAGCATCACGGCCTTGAGCCCGGATCCGCAGACTTTGTTGATCGTGAGAGCGGCGACCTGATCGGGCAGTCCGCCGCGCAGCGCCGCCTGCCGCGCCGGATTCTGTCCAAGCCCGGCGGCGACGACGTTGCCCATCACGCACTCGTCGACGATCGCCGGATCGATTCCCGCGCGACGCACGGCTTCCGCGACCACCTGCGCGCCGAGCTGCGGCGCGGTGAAGCTCTTGAGCGCGCCGAGAAACTTTCCGGTCGGGGTGCGTACGGCGCTGACGATGACGGATTCGCGCATGCTCAGGCTTTCGGCGCCCGCGTGGTGATGCTCGTGACCGTGTCCTTGCCGAGGAGCGGCTGCAGCCGGCTGAGGATCACCCGGTGCGAGCGCTGGACTTCGCGCGACCATTGCGCGCTCGGGGTTTCGACGATCAGCACGCCGTGTTCAAGCTTGACGCTGGTCGCGCGCGCGAGCGCCGGGCCGACCGCCGTCTGCCACGCGAAGCTGACCTTGCCGTCGGAGAGCGGCGCCGATCGCATCAACTCGATGAGCGCGCCGGAGACTGCGTGTTGAAGGGGAATCATGAGGGAACTAGTGCCGTTCCAACTTGTTGGTGGTACCCGTTCGCGCGAAGAACGTTGCGAGTCGATTGCGGAGAAAGCGCTTGCCTTTGCCTGATTTCAAGAACCGCTCGCGGCGGAAGGCGTCATCAATACTCAAGCACGCCTCGTAATACGCCAACGTGAGTGGCCGTCGGTGAGCCGTCGAACGAACTTTGCCCGTGGAATGCTGAGGCAAGCGTGCACGGAGGTCGCGCGTGGTCCCTGTGTAGAGCTGATTGTCGCGCTCGCTCCGCAAGACGTATGTATAAGACATCGCCTTTCCTCGGCGCGAATAGTTGGAACGGCACTAGGATCGAAATTCTAACATGCGACTGATTCTCGCCTCCGCGTCGCCGCGCCGCGCCGAATTGCTGCGCGCCGCCGGCTACACTTTCGAGACGATCGTGACCGACGTGGACGAGCAGCTCCGGCCGGGCGAAACGCCGGTCGAGTACGTGCGGCGCCTCGCGGCGGAGAAGTCAGCGGCGGCGCTTGAAGTTGTAGCGCGACCCTTTCAGGGTCGCGAACGCGGGGCTGAAAGCCCCGCGCTACGGGACGTGATCATCCTCGGTGCCGACACGACGGTCGTCGTCGACGGCGACGTGCTCGGCAAGCCGCAGGACGACGAGGAGGCCGCGGCGATGCTGCGGCGGCTGTCGGGTCGAGCGCACGAAGTCCTGACCGGAATCAGTTTGCGAGATTCGGCGTCTGAAGTGGGGAAGGTCGAAACGACATCCGTGTCGTTCAGGGCGCTGTCAGACGGCGATGTCGCGTGGTACGTGTCGAGCGGCGAAGGGCGTGATAAGGCCGGCGGATACGCGATCCAAGGCCTGGCGTCGCGATTTGTGTCCGTAATCCGTGGGTCATATTCGAATGTCGTCGGCCTCCCCATGGAGGCGCTGGCGGAATTGCTGCCGGAAGTCCGGCGGTAACGGACCCGCAACAGCTGATTCAGGCGTGTTTGCGGGTGCACCGGTCCTTGCATCCGGAGGCCAACAGGGCTATTCTGACGTGAACCTTTCCCGGAAGTCCTTATGACACACCGATATATCAAGATTGGCGC
>JAIQFX010000139.1 GCA_020073005.1 Terriglobia bacterium
TCGCTGCTGGCGCTGGGCTTCGTCCTCGACGTCAAGAACCTGCCGGTGGCGTTCTACGACATGGACCGTTCCCCGCTGAGCCGCGAGTACATGTATTCGTTCACGAACTCCGAGTACTTCCGGCTCGTGACGATCGTGAACAGCGCGGAGGAGCTCGACGCCCTGATCGAATCGGCGGCGGTCAGAGCCGGCGTTGTCGTCCCGCCTGATTTCTCGCGACGGCTTCATGGAGGCGAGACCGCCACGGTTCAAATTCTCATCGACGGCTCGTTTCCAAGCCGCGCGCTCGTCGCCAGCGGGTACGTGACGGCGGTCGACGGTCAGTTCTCGGCGCGGCTGGCCGCCGACGCGCTCGAGCGGCGCGGCCTGATCCATGCGGCGCTCGTGCCGGTCTCGGTCGAGGGGCGCGTCTGGTACAACCCGTCGCTCGAAACCAAGAATTCACTGGTCCCCGGGTTCCTGGTGATCGGGCTGATGTTCTATCCCGGGCTGCTGGCGGCGCTGGTCGTCGTGCGCGAGAAGGAGCGCGGCACGATCTTCAACCTGTACTGCTCGCCGGTGTCGCGCGTGCAGGTAATCCTCGGCAAGGCCGTGCCGTACGTGGCGGTCGCGTTCGTGAACTACGTGCTGCTGTTCGCGCTGAGCCTCTACGTGTTTCAGGTGCGCTTCGTCGGCAGCCCGCTCGTGCTGACGGCAGCCGCACTGCTCTACATCGTCGCGAGCGTGGGCGTCGGCCTGGTCATCTCCGTGTTCACCCGGACGCAGGTCGCCGCGATGCTCGTGACGTTCATCGGCATGATGACGCCTTCGATGCTGTTCTCCGGCATGATGACGCCGATTTCCAGCATGGAGCCGACGGCGCAGATCATCAGCCGCCTGATTCCCGCGTCGTACTTCATGACGATGGTGCGGGGCGTGTTTCTGAAAGGGCTGGGGTTCCACGAGTACATCGGCGACCTGGCCACGCTCGGGTTGTTCGCGGCCATCGTGTACACGCTGGCGACGATCGGCTTCAGAAAGCGAGCGCACTGACATGCGACGCCGGCTGACCGGTCTCGTGCGAAAGGAGTTCGCGCACATCTTCCGCGATCCGCCGCTGATCTTCATCCTCATCTGGGCGTTCACGGCCGCGGTGTACGCCGCCGGCACTGGCCGCGCCATGGAGAGCACCGAGGTCGCGACGGCCGTCTACGATCTGAGCCGCGGGCCGGCCAGCCGCGAATTCCTGAGCCATCTGCAGCGGCCCTACTTCAAGCCGGTCGCCTACCTGACCCGGGAATCCGACGTCGAGGCGTATCTCAACGCCGGGCGCGCCGCGATCGTCGTCGTCATTCCGCCGGACTTTCAGCGCAACGTGGACGGCCAGGGGCAGGCGCACATCCAGGTGCTGACCGACGGCGCGCTCGCGATGTCGGCCAGGCTGTCGGTGGCCTATCTGGCCGCGATCTCGGCGCGCTACTCCGTGGACGTGCTCCAACATCGCGCGGGCGCCGGCGGCTCGCGGGCGGTCTCGGTGCCGTCGCTCGACGAGCGCGTCCGCGTCCGGTTCAATCCGAACATGTCGAGTGCCTGGTTCGCCGCGCTGCTCGAGATGCTGAACATGGGCACGATGGTGTCGCTGCTGCTGACGGCGGCCAATTTCGTGCGCGAGAAGGAGCGCGGCACGCTCGAGCAGCTGCTGGTGAGCCCCGCCCGCCCGATCGAGATCTTCCTCGCGAAGATCGTGCCGACCGTGATCGTCGTGCTGACGCTGACGGCCGTCTGCTTCCTCGTCGTGCTCCGGCCGGCGTTTCACGTGCCGATGCGAGGCAGCGTCGTCCTGTTCTTCGCGGTGACGGCGCTCTACGTCTTCGCGATGACGAGCATGGGCATCGCCATCGCGCTGGTGGCGCGCACGCTGTCGCAGGCGATCATGATCATGATCCTCATCCTGCAGCCGATGATCTTCCTGTCCGGCGCCTGGAATCCGCCCGAGGCGATGAGCCCGTGGATGCGCTGGCTCAGCTTCGCCTCGCCGCTGCGGTACTACATCGACTTTGCGTTCGGTGTCGTGCTCAAAGGCAACTCCCTGTCGATGGTGCTCGGGGACGTGCTGGGCCTGACGATCCTCGGGAGCTTCCTGTTCGTGTTCTCGCTCCTCTGGTTCGAACGCAGCATCAGGACGGCGCGCTCGTGAACGGCGCGAACGGCGATCGCCGCTGCTACCGGGCGGTCACGATCAGAGGCAGCATCTCGCCGGGCGCCAGGTCGTCGCGGATCGTGAGCGCGCGCCGGCCGATCTCGCGGCCGTCGGCGGTTTCCACGGTCACGCGCCAGTCGCCGCGCGTCCAGTTCTGCTTGTACGTATAGCCGCCGAAGCCCTGTTCCCGGCCGCCGACGATCGTGATCGGCAGCGCGTCGCTGGCGGCCCAGTCGCCGTCGGCCGTCTTGCGCGCCCAGCGCACGCGGACCTCGTCGCGGAACGCGCGCGGCGCGAAGACGCGGATGAAGCAGTACACGCGATCGCCCGGATGCGCACGAAAGTCCCGATCGTCCCTGACCCAGATCCGCCACCACGGCGAGGGCTCGTGGCTCAGGCGGTAGGTGCCCGACGCCGCGTCGCGCGTCACGCCGTGATAGATGCCGATGTGCAGCAGCGAGAGCGGCACCGGCGGAATCAGATGGAAGGCGAAGAGCACGAGCAGCAGCGCCTGCACGCCGATCGATGGCGCGATCGCCTGCCGCGCCGCGCGCCATCGATCCGCCGAGATCCAGTGGTGGAAGTAATTGAGGACGAGCAGCGGCAACAGCGACGTGCCCACGGCGAGCAGGAACATCCACGCGCGCAGACGTCCGATGATCACCGGGTAGAGGTACGCGAAGTAGCTCGTCAGGCAGAAGCTGTACAGCCCGAAGAGTGCGACCGGACCGAAGCGGCGCAGCTGCGGCAGTTCGTTGATCAGGAGCAGGCACGAGATGACGATGACGAAGAGCACGGCGACCGCGCCCGACGCCGCCTTGAAATAGAAGAGCGCGTACGCGTTGAGGAGCGTGCCGAGCATGAAGTGCACCACCGGCACGGACCAGGACCAGATCCGCCGCAGCCGCTTCGGCGGCTCGACACCGCGATGATTCCACGCGAGCACGCCGGCGAGCAGGAGTCCGGCGACGGCGAGGTACGCGCTCTGCTGCACCAGCACGGGCGCATCGTCGATGCGCGTCACCATCAGCGCATCGAACGTGAAGCCGCCGCAGAAGAACGTGATGTGCTCGGCGGGCTCGTGGCGGTGGCGGAAGGCCAGAAGCCGTTCAGCGAAGGACGCCATTGATCACAGCAGCGCCCGCCATTCTGGCACAACGCCCCGCTGAATCGGCCCCATCGCGGCCGGTGCCGGATCCCCGGCGGGACGCCGGCCATTGCCCTGGCATACACTCGACATAGGAGCCTCTAACGCAGCGTGAAGATCCTCAAATTCGGCGGCTCGTCTCTCGCGTCTCCCGCGACCATTCGCGGCGTCGGGCGCATCCTTCTGGACCAACGGCGGCGCGAACCCGTTGTCGCCATCGTCTCCGCGTTCCAGGGTGTCACCAATCAGCTGCTCGAGTGCGCGCGGCTCGCGGAACGCGCGGATCCCGCGTACCTCGACGCCTTCGAGCAGATCGCGCGGCGGCATCGCTCGGCCGTCTCGCACCTGATCGGCCCGCGGCCCGCGCGCGTGCGCGCGCAGGTGGACGCGCTGCTCGTCGAGCTCCAGAGCACGCTGCAGGGCATCCACCTGCTCCGGCACTGTCCGCTCCGCGCGCTCGACATGACCGCCAGCTTCGGCGAGCGCCTGTCCGCGCTCATCGTCTCGGCATATCTGAACAAGTTCTGCCCGTCGGTCTTCGTCGACGCGCGCGAGTGCGTCGTCACCGACGATCAGTTCACGCGCGCCAACGTCCTGTTCCGCCAGACCAACCAGCGGACGCGTGCGCGGCTGGGCGCGCTCTCGCGCCGCAGGGGCCGCGTGCTGCCCGTCGTCACCGGCTTCATCGGCGCCACCGAGGACGGTCAGACGACGACCATCGGCCGCAATGGATCGGATTACAGCGCGGCGATCATCGGCGCCGCCGTCGGCGCATCGGCGATCGAAATCTGGACCGACGTGGACGGCGTGCTGAGCGCGGACCCGAAAATCGTCCGCTCGGCGTTCGTCCTGCCCGAGATGACGTACGAAGAGGCGATGGAGCTCTCGTACTTCGGGGCGAAGGTGCTGCACTCGGCGACGATCGCGCCGGCGGTCGCGAAGCGCATTCCGATTCTGATCAAGAACACGTTCAACCCCGAAGCGCCGGGCACGCGGATCTCGCGCAAGGCCAAGGACGATGGGCGGCTCGCGAAGGGGATCACGGCGGTGGGGGACTTGTCGCTCCTGACCGTGCGCGGGCCTGGCATGGTCGGCGTGCCGGGCGTCGCCGAGCGCGTGTTCCGGACGCTCGCGGCGCGGCGGGTCAGCGTCGTGCTGATCTCGCAGGCCTCGTCGGAGCACACGATCTGCCTTGGCGTGCAGAGCGCCGACGCCGACCGCGCCGTCGACGCGATCGCGCGTGAGTTCCAGCTCGAGTTCCATGAACGGCTGATGCAGGTCGACGTCAGGAGCGACCAGGCGATCCTCGCCGTCGTGGGCGAAGGCATGAAGGGCCGGCCGGGCGTGGCGGGGAAGGTGTTCGACGCGCTCGGGCGGCAGCAGATCAACATCAGCGCGATTGCGCAGGGCGCGTCGGAGCGGAATATCTCGTGCGTCATCGACGCCGCCGACAAGGGCCGCGCGCTGAACGCGATCCACGAGAGCTTCTTCGAGACGCGGAAGAAACTGGCGCTCGCCGTCATCGGCGTCGGCAACGTCGGTGGCGCCGTGCTGCGACAACTGCATCAGCAGCGGTCGTACCTGCTGTCGAAGGGCTTCGACGTCACGGTCGTCGGCCTCGCGAACAGCCGGCGATTCGTGATCGATCGCGACGGAATCGATCTCGCGCACTGGAAGGACGCGCTCGACGCCGCCGAGCATCGCATGGACGCGGCGACGTTCGCGAAGCGCATCGCCGAGCTCGATCTGACCAACGCCGCGCTCGTCGACTGCACGGTCGGCCCGGCGATCGTCGACGCGTATCCGAAGTTCATCGAAGCGAACCTGCACATCGTCACGCCGAACAAGTGGGCGAACGCGCTGCCGTGGCGGCGCTACTCGGCGCTGATGGCGGAGCTCGACCGGCGCACGCGGCACTTCCTGTTCGAAGCGAACGTCGGCGCCGGACTGCCCGTCGTCTCGACGCTGCGCGACCTGATCGCGAGCGGCGACGAGATCGTCCGCATCGAGGGGATTCTCTCCGGCACGCTGAGCTACCTCTTCAACACGTTCGACGGCAGCGTCCCGTTCAGCGCGCTCGTGCGCGACGCGCACCGGATGGCGTTCACCGAGCCGGATCCGCGCGAGGATCTTTCAGGTCAGGACGTCGCGCGCAAGCTGCTGATCCTGGCGCGGCAGATCGGGTGGCAGATGGATCTCGACGAAGTGAAGGTGGACAGCCTCGTGCCGCGCGCGTTGGCCGGCGGTAAGTTCACGCCGAAGTTCTTCACCGCGTATCAACGGGCGGACGCGGACATCGCCGCGCGTGTGCGGCGGGCGTCGGCGCGCGGCGCGGTGCTGCGATACGTCGGCACGCTCGAGCACGGGAAGGCGCGCGCGGGTCTGAAGGAGTTTCCGCGGACGCATCCGGTCGCGTCGGCGAAGGGCAGCGACAACCTGATCGCGTTCACGACGAAGCGCTACGCGCGCACGCCGCTCGTCGTGCAGGGGCCGGGCGCCGGCGCCGATGTGACGGCGATGGGCGTGTTCTCGGATATCTTGAAGCTGCTCAACTATCTGCCGAGATAGCCGGGAAGGGCGGGAGAGGCGGGAGGGGAATTCACATGAATCGCCCGACGCGGAAGACGTGGATCGTTGTCGCCATCACGATCGCGGTCATCGTCGTCGTGCTGGCCGTCGCCGGTATCGGCGGCGCCATGATGTTTCTGTCCCGTCATGTGCGCACCGATTACGTGGCCGCGGACGTCGCCGAGCGCGAGTTCGAGACTGCGCGCGCGCGTTTTGCGGGTCAGACGCCGCTCATCGAGTATCGCGGCACTCAGGCCACCATCGCGCGGCGCACGCCGTGCGCGCCGCGCCGGGACCTGACACTGCACGCCCTTGCGTACGGCGCCGGCGACCGCGAGCTGCGCCGCGCGGACTTTCCGATGAGCGTTCTTCGGCTGGTGACG
>JAIQFX010000065.1 GCA_020073005.1 Terriglobia bacterium
CGCGTCGAGCGACCCGGGATCGACCGGGCGTCCGGCCGTCGCGAGCAGGCCAACGGGTTTCGTCCCCAGACGCAGCGGCACGAGGCTCACGATCTGACCGTCGACGGTCATCGTCCGATGCCCTGAGTACGTGCGGAGCCGCGCATCGAACTCGAGCGTGTGCGAGGCGCCCGCGAACGCGAGCTGGAGCTGTGCGTGATCGAGCGTCAGCGACGTCGCGCCGCCTTCGGCGATGTCCCACCCGGCGCTCCCGGGCAGGCAAATCGCCACGTAGCTCAGGTCGAACCGGCGCGCGATGGATCGCGCCAGCTGCGCGATCGCCTCGCGGCTGTCGGTCATCAGCAGGACGTCACGGCTGAGATCGAACAGCCGCGCCATCTCGTCACGCCGCGAGAGCGCCTCCTGCGCCCGCGACCGGACGGCCGACGACAGGTTGCTGGCCACGAGGCTGACGGCGAGGAACGCGAACAGCGCGATCCAGTTCTGGGGATCCGCGATCGTGAAGGTGCCGACAGGCGGAAGGAAGAAGAAGTTGAAGCACAGCATCGCGACCGCCGACGTCACGACGGCAACCCGCAGACGCGACGTCGCCGCCACGAGCATCACGACGACCAGATAGCTGAGCGCCACTGTCGTGACGTTCGTGACATGGAGCCCGGCCACGTAGAGGACCGTGATGGCCGCGATGGCGGCCAGCGCGACGATGCCGCGGACGAGATCCTGTGTCACGGGCGCATCTGCCGCCGCAGACGATTGACCGCCTCATCACGCCTGGCGCCGCGCAGCTCATCTTCGAAGGCGCGCAGCGCCGCCGTGACCACGTCGCGGTGATGGAGATCGGTCCCGAGCGTCTTGACCGCGTCGAGCCAGAGCGCGTGGATCCGCTCGACGTCTTCCGGCGACAGCTCCGGCGCGTGCGCGCCGAGCGAGAACCGGTGGATGTTCCCGTCGACCGAGTGCACCGCGAGCCGCGTCGAGAGCGTCGACTCGTGCGGCGTGCGATCCCACGCGTCGCCGAGCAGCGTTGCCTGATCCACGGCGGTCATCTTCGCCGATTCTCCCACGACGACCTCGCTCGCCTTGAGCCGCACGGCCGTCTGCGCGACGGCGTCGAAGATGTTCGTCGCCGGGACGACCAGGAGCTTCACGGCCCGTCCGTGCCGCTCGGCGACGGCCACGACCTTCGTGAACAGCAGCTGCTCGTAATCGGTGAAGAGCTCTTCACGCTCGATGTCCTGCATGCCGGCGTCGGGACCGGTGAGCAGCCGAATGGTCAGCACCACGACGTCCTGCGCTTCCGTGTCGGTGTCGTGGACGGCCCGATCGAGGTGCATCAGCGTGTTGTAGTCGCGCACCGGCACCAGAACGCAGCCGGGCCGCGCGCGCAGCTCGTCGAGGCCGACTTCCGCCTCGCGCAACAGCTGGAACTGATCGGTGTGCTGCTCGTGCGCTACCTTCCGCCGTTTCGCCATCGCGCGCTCCGACGTCACGAACATCCCGTACAGGACGAGCGTGAACGCGATGCCGGAAATCGTCGCGGTCTGCTTCGTGAAGAGGTTGATCACCGCGGCGGCAAACAGCACGAGCGTGATGAGCGCGAGGCCTACCGGCAGCTCGCGCCCGCCAATCTGGAAGTTCAGCGGCACCTTCCACTCGCGCGGCACGTCGCGTTCCGTGAATCGGAGGACGAGCATCGCGAGCGACTTGAACGCAAAACTCCACACGACGCCGAAGGCGTACGCCTCGCCGAGCACGTACACGTTGCCGCCGCTCACGATGATCGTGAACAGCTGCAGCAGCACGACGAGATTGATCAGCCGGTACGTCGTTCCGTACCTGCGGTGCGGCTGGCGGAACCAGTCGGTGAGAACGCCGTCCTCCGATACGCGGTTCAGGACGCCGTTCGACCCGACGATCGCCGTGTTCACCGCGCCCGCCAGGATCAGGAAGCCGACGATGACCACGAACGCCTGAAAGATCAGCCGCAGCGTCAGCGGTCCGGCGACGTTCATCGCGAGACCCGAGATCAGGTTGTCGTAGAACTTGGGACGGACCGCGTCGGGGATGATGGCGACCGCGAAGAAGCTGACGAGCGACGTGAACAGCAGGCTGTAAACGAAGATCACCATCCCGGCGCGCTTCAGGTTCTTGACCTTGGGATGCTCGATCTCGCGGTACACCTGGGCCAGCGATTCCTCGCCGCTCATCGCGAGAATCGAATGGCCGAAGCCCACGGCGATCGCGATCGCGGTGAAGCCGGGCCAGATGGTTCCCTTCAGCCAGCCAAGCGCATCGTCGGAAAAGTGCAGATTCCGCAGAACCGGCGCCGGCGGCAGCGGACCGCCGCCCCGCCAGAACAGCGTCAATCCACACCACGCGATCATCAAAACGACCATCACGGTCGTCACCTTCATGATCTTCAGCGCATCGTCGCTCGATTCGTGAATGCCCTGCGTGTTGCGCCACCAGAAGTACACGGTAATGAGGACCGCCACGAACGCGGACGCCGCGCCCACCGGAAGCGTGTGCGCGCTTCCGGCGCGCTGTAATAGATCGTTGAGCAGGCCGACGATGTACTGGCCGGCCGAGACGCCGCTGATCGGCCCCGTCAGCACGTAGTCGAACAGCAGCGCGGACACGGACAGCTTGGCCAGCGTGCCGCCCATCGCTTCCTTGACGACGCGGTACACGCCGCCGCGCACGAACATCGCCGAGCTCTCGATGTAGACGGCGCGAACGGTGTACGAGAAGAGCATCACGCCGAGGATGAACCACGGCGCAGCCTTCCCCACCGCCTGCTCGACGATGCCGCCGACGTAGAACGCGGTCGATCCGAGATCGTTCAGGACGATCGCCGCGGCCCGCCAGAAGGAGATGAACGAAAGAAGAACCGTGGTGGCGACGACGACGCGGACGCGTCCGTCGCGAGGCAACGAGGGGACTGTCACACACGCGCCTTCCGTCTTACGCCGACGGGGTTAGCTGACGGGCTCGGACTCGGAAGTATCCGGCGGCTGGGCCGCTTCGCCCCACTAACGCTGGGTCCCCCGCGTCCCGCGAGTGGCGCAGGACTTAGGCTCTTCGATTCTACGCCTTTAGTTCGGCGGGCGCATCTGCCGCTTCAGCCGCGCCGCCGCCTGCTCGCGGCGGCCGCGCAACTCCTCCTCGAGGCTGCCGAGCGCGGCGGCGACGACGTCGCGGTGATGGATGTCGGGCCCGACGATCTGCACCGCGTCCACCCAGAGGCGGTGAATGCGCTCGATGTCGTCGGCGGTGAGCGTCGGCGCATGCGCGCCGAGCGCGAAGCGCTGCACGTGATGATCCGCATGGTGAATCACGAACTGCGTCGTCAGCGCGCGGCCGCCCGGCGTCCGCTCCCAGGCCGCGCCCATCTGATGCGCCTGCGTGACGGCCGAGATCTTCGCGGACGCGCCGACGACGATCTCGGCCGATCCCAGACGGACCGCCGTCTGCGCGACGGCGTCGAAAATGTTCGTCGCCGGCAGCACGAGCAGCTTCACGCCGCGGCCGTGCCGTTCGGCGATCGCGACGACGCGCGTGAACAGCGTCTGCTCGTAATCGGTGAACAGTTCCTCGGCGCCGAGCTCGTACGCGCCGCCGTCGGGCCCGCGCAGCAGGCGCACGGTCAGGACGACGACGTCACGCTCGGGCGGCGTGCGGCCGACGACCCAGTCGAGTTGCGCGAGCGTGTTGTAGTCCCTCACCGACACCAGCGCGCCGCCGGGACGGCAGTGCAGCGCCTCGATGCCCGCCTCCGGCTCCGGCGTGAGCTGGAATTGATCGAGCTTGCCCTGATCCGCGGCGCGCCGGCGCGCGGTAATCCGCTCCGAGACCAGGAATATCGAGAAGAACGCGACCGTGAACAGCAGACCGGAGATCGTCGCCGTCTCTTTCGTGAACAGGTTGATGACGGCGGCGGCGAACAGGCAGATCGCGATCACCACAAGGCCGATCGGCAGTTCGCGTCCGCCGACGTGCACGTTGAACGGTACCTTCCAGCCGCGCTCGATGTCCGGACGCTTGTAGCGAAGGACGAGGACGGCCAGCGCGTTGAACGCGAAGCTCCAGACGACGCCGAACGCGTACGCCTCGCCGAGCAGGATCACGTCGCCGCGGCTGATCAGGATCGTGCCGATCTGCAGCAGCGCGATCATGTTGATCAACCGGTACGTCGTGCCGAAGCGCCTGTGCGGTTTGCGGAACCAGTCGGTCAGCACGCCGTCTTCGGAGACGCGGTTCAGGACGCCATTCGACCCGACGATCGCGGTGTTGACCGCGCCCGCCAGCATCAGGAACCCGACGATCACGACGATCGCCTGAAACACGAGCCGCAGCGGTACGGGCCCGACGACGTGCATCGCCAGGCCGGAGATCAGGTTGTCGTAGTACTGCGGGCGGACCGAGTCAGGAATGATGGCGACGGCGAAGAAGCTGACCAGCGCCGTGAAGATCAGGCTGTAGACGAAGATCACGAAGCCGGCGCGCTGCAGGTTCTTGACCTTGGGCACTTCGATCTCGCGGTAGACCTGCGCGAGCGACTCTTCGCCGCTCATCGCGAGAATCGAGTGGCCGAAGCCCACCAGGATCGCGATCGCCGTGAACGTCGGCCAGGCCGTGCCTTTGAGCCAGCCGAGCGCATCGTCCGAAAAGCGCAGATTCGCCGGCGTCGGCAGCGGCGGCAGCGTGCCGCCCTGCCGGACGAGCGTCAGCGTGCACCACGCGATCAGGATGACGACCATCACCGTCGTGACCTGCATGATCTTCAGCGCATCGTCGCTGCTCTCGTGAATCCCGCGCGTGTTGCGCCACCAGAAATAGATCGTGATGAGAATCGCGATCACGGCGGCCGTCGCGCCTTCGGGCACGCGCCCGCCGATGTCCGCGCGCGTCAGCAGTTCGTTCACGAGACCGGCGATGTAGCGGCCGGCCGACACTCCGCTGATCGGTCCGGTCAACACGTAGTCGAACAGCAGCGCGGACACGGACAGCTTGGCCAGCGTCCCGCCCATCGCCTCCTTGACGACACGGTACACGCCGCCGCGGACGAACATCGCGGAGCTCTCGATGTACAACGCGCGCACGGCGTAGGAGAAAATCATCACGCCGAGGATGAACCACGGCGCGGACTTGCCGACCGCCTGCTCGACGATGCCGCCGACGTAGAACGCGGTCGATCCGAGATCGCTCAGGACGATCGCGGCCGCGCGCCAGAACGAAATGAACGTGAGAAGAACGGTGGTGGCGACGACGACGCGGACGCGCTTATCCGCGGTCAACGAGGGTGCCGGCACGCGAGGGGTCTCCATCTAGGACAAGTATGGCGTCAGCGCCGCGAAACGATACTCGATTTCCGCGTGTACGTGATCCTCATCGCTTCGGCCTCTCCGACCGTCGCCGCGTTCTGTCCGACCGTCGCTTCGTCCTCTCCGACCGTTGCTTCGTTCTCTCCGATCCTTGCTGCGCCCTTTGGGGTCCTCGCTTCTCCGGCTCCCGGCCGCCCTGCTTCCGCCGCCGCACCTGAATGCGGATGGGCGACCCCACGAAGCCGAACTTCTCCCGCAGCTGGTTCACGAGGAAGCGCTCGTACGAGAAGTGAAACGTCGTCGCGACGTTCGTGAAGAAGACGAACGACGGCGGCGCCACGCCGATTTGCGCCGCGTACAGAATCCGGACGTGCTTGCGGCCGGGGCTCACGGGCGGATTCGCCGCGGTGACGGCTTCGATGAACTTGTTGAGCGCCGGCGTCGGCACGCGCGCGCGGCGCGCGGCCGCCACTTTGTCGATCGTTTCGAGCACTTTGCTCACGCGCTCGCCCGTGAGCGCCGAGATGTGCAGGATGGGCGCGTAATCGAGAAACCGCATCCCGTGCCGCAGGTTCTCGTCGAACGTCTCGGAGAACTTCGGCTCCTGGCTCTTCACCAGATCCCACTTGTTGACGACGACGACGATGCCGCGTCCGGCGCGATCGACCTCGCCGCCGATCGCCGCATCCTGGTCGGTCGCGCCTTCGTTCGCGTCGATGATCAGCGCGACGACGTCCGCGTCGGCGATCGACTCCTTCGCGAGCGCGACGCTGACCATCTCCACTTTCCCGCCGCGGCCCACGCGGCCGGGCCGGCGCATGCCCGCCGTGTCGATGATGCGGAAGCGGCGCCGGTGCCACAGCAGCGGCACGTCGATCGCGTCCCGCGTCGTCCCCGGCGTCTCGCTCACGAGCACGCGCTCCTCGCGCAGCAGCCGGTTGACGAGCGACGACTTGCCCGCGTTGGGCCGGCCGACGACGGCGATGCGAGTCTCCTGTTCGGTGGCTGGTGCCTGGTGGCCGGTGGCTGACGAAGAATCCTCCGCGGCCGCGCCAGTCTCCTTCTTCCAGCCTCCAGCCTCCAGCCTCTTGACGATCTCGTCGAGGAGCTCCGCGACTCCTGTTCCGTGTTCCGCGGAAATCTCGAACACGGGATCGAGTCCGAGCTGAAAGAACTCCATCACGGAGTTCTGGGATCGCTTGTCGTCGGTCTTGTTGATGGCGAGGAGCACCGGCCGATCGGTGGCGCGCAACTCGCGCGCGATCTGCTCGTCGCCCGGCAGCAGACCCTCGCGTCCGTCGACGACCAGCACGATGAGATCGGCGCCCGCGATCGCGCGCTTCCCCTGCTGCACGACCAACTCGTGCAGCGGATCCTCGCTCGCGCCGAAGAGCCCGCCAGTGTCGAACACGTCGAAACCGACGCCGCGCCAGACGACCGGACGCGCGAGCGAATCGCGCGTCGTGCCGGCGATAGGCGCCACGATCGCGCGGCGCGTGCCGGTAATGCGGTTGAAAAGCGTGGATTTCCCCACGTTGGGGCGTCCGACGAGCACGACCGATGCAGGTGTCCTGGACATCTATGAGTTGCGCACTACTTCAACTTAGCCTATTCCTTGACAGCGTAAGTCTCAGAATCTATAGTCTTTACCAGCCGTCAGGAGCCCTTAAGCATGATCAAGGTCGACATCGTCAACGAAGTGTCGAAAATCGCCGACATCACCAAGGTCAAAGCCGAGGTGGCCGTCGACGCCGTTTTCGACGCGATGCGGACCTCAATGCAGCGGGGCGAACGGATCGAACTGCGCGGGTTCGGCGTCTTTCAAGTGAAGCCGCGCAAGCGCGGCATCGGCCGCAATCCCCGGACCGGCAAGGAAGTGCGCATTCCGCCGGGGCGCACGATACGTTTCAAGCCGGGCAAGGATCTCCAGAACATCGGCTAACGCCGCTCGCCCTGAAAGGCCCGTTCTACGTCCCTCGAACCCGTGGACCCCGCGCTCGATATCGATCTCACGGTCCCGCCGGAAATCATCTGGCAACGGCGGCCGAAGTTCCAGGACCGCGTGTGGCTGCACGCGCTGCTGCTGCTCCTGACGATCGGCTCGACCACGCTCGCCGGCATCGGTCACTACCTCTCCTATCAGTCGGACTTCACGCCCGCGCAGCTTCCGGGCCTCTCGCTCGGTCTGATCGCCAGCGGCTTCTGGTACAGCGCGACGATCCTCGCGATTCTCGGCTGCCACGAGCTCGGGCACTACTTCGCGTGCCGCTATTATGACGTCGACGCGTCGCTGCCGTTCTTTCTTCCGGTCCCGCCGCCGATGCTGACGGGCACGCTCGGCGCGTTCATCAGAATCCGCGAGCCGATTCCGAGCAAGCGGATGCTCTTCGACATCGGCATCGCCGGTCCCATCGCCGGATTCCTCGTCGCCGTGCCCGCGCTCTTCATCGGTCTCTCGATGTCGCACGTCGTCCGGATTCCCGCGAACTCGACGGACCTGCTCGAGCTGGGCGAGCCGCTGCTGTTCAAGGCGGCGTCGTGGCTGCTCTGGGGCACGCAGCCGGACGGCTACTCGCTCAACATGCATCCGATGGCGTTCGCCGCCTGGTTCGGCCTGCTCGCGACCGCGCTGAACTTGTTTCCCATCGGCCAGCTCGACGGCGGGCACATCTCGTACGCCGTGCTCGGCCCGCGGTCCACCTACGTCACCTTCGCGATGGTGGGCGTCGCCATCGTCCTCGCGTACTTCTCGAGCAGCTGGATCGTCTGGACCGTGCTGATGGTCGTCATGCTGTTCACCTTCGGCCCGCGCCACCCGCGCGTGTTCGACGAACACGTCCCGCTCGACCGCGCTCGGATCATCCTCGCGCTCTTCGCGCTCGTGATGTTCATCCTCTGCTTCACGCCGGCGCCGATTCAGCCGATGGAATTGATAGGGCGATGAGATTTCACATCACGCTCATCGGATCGACATCGACAATCACCCGCCTCTGAAGTTCCGGCCGCTTGGCCAACGCCACCTTCAGCGCTTCCCTGATCCTCCGGCGGTTCGTACCTTTTATCAACAGCTGCGCGCGGTACTCGCCGCGCAGGCGCCCGAGCGGGGCGGGCGCCGGACCGAGGACGCGCAGATCGTGGCGTCCGCCGTCGGCACGCTGCACCGACTGCACGAGCCCATCCGCATCGTCCATCGCGCCGGCAAACGTGCGCGATCGGACGACGATGTTCACGAGCGACACGAGCGGCGGATACCGCATCGCGCGGCGGAACTGAAGCTCGCGCTCGTAGAACGCCGGGTAGTCCTGCCGGCACGCGAGCTGGATGCTGTAGTGCCCCGGATAGATCGTCTGCACGATCGCTTCGCCCGGCTGCTCGCCGCGCCCGGCGCGGCCCGCCACCTGCGTCAGCAACTGGAACGTCCGCTCCGACGCGCGAAAGTCGGCGAGACCAAGGCCGACGTCCGCCGAGACGACGCCGACGAGCGTCACGCGCGGAAAGTCGTGGCCCTTCGCGATCATCTGCGTGCCGACCAGCACGTCGATCTCGCCGTCGCGGAAGCGCGACAGGAGGCCGGCGAGCGATCCCTTCCGGCGGATCGCGTCACGGTCCAGTCGCGCGACCCGTGCGCCATGCGCGATCTTCTTCACTTCCGCTTCGACGCGCTCGGTGCCGAAGCCGGCGTGCTCGAGGTACGGCCCGGCGCACAGCGGGCACGTCGGCGGCACGCGCGACGTGAAGTTGCAGTAATGGCAGCGCGCGCGGCGCGCCGCGCCTTCGCCGTGCACGACGAGCGAGACGCTGCAGTTCGGGCAGTCGATCGTCCCGGCGCATTGACGGCAGAACACCGCCGTCGCGAACCCGCGGCGGTTCAGCAGCACGAGCGCCTGCTCGTTCTGCGCCAGCCGTTGCTCGATGCCCTCGCGCAGCGCGCGGCTCAGGATGACGTCCGGTCCCTCCGCGGCGTACTCCTCGCGCATGTCGACGACGGTCACGGCGGCGAGCGGGCGATCGAGGACGCGCCGCTCGAGGACGACGCGCTCGTACTTGCCCGTGACGGCGCGGTGATAGCTTTCCATCGACGGCGTCGCGGATCCGAGAATCACGAGCGCGCCGGCGCGCTGCGCGCGGACGATCGCCACGTCCCGCCCGTTGTAGCGCGGGCTCTCCTCCTGCTTGTACGAGCCGTCGTGTTCTTCGTCCACGACGATGAGCCCGATGCGCTCGAGCGGCGCGAACACGGCCGAGCGCGTGCCGACGACGACGTCGATGTCGCCGCGGCGGATGCGCTGCCACTGGTCGTGGCGCTCGCCGTCGGAGAGGCCGCTGTGCTGAATGGCGACGCGCTCGCCGAAGACCTGGCGGAACAGCGCGGCCGTGACCGGCGTGAGCGCGATCTCGGGCACGAGCACCAGCGCGCGGCGGCCGCCGGCCAGCGTGGCCGCGGCGACGCGCAGGTAGATCTCGGTCTTGCCGCTGCCGGTGACGCCGTGCAGGAGCGCGACGCGGAACTCGCCCGTGCGGGCGAGCGCCAGCAGTCGATCGACCGCGGCCGTCTGCTCCGGCGTCAGCGGCCGGTCGGGGTCCGACCCGGGTCGGACCGGGGTCAGACCGGGGTCGGACCCTGTTGCAGAAATTGCCACGTGTGCGGAAAAAGGATCGCGATCTACGCGATCCTGGCGCAGGCTGACAAATCCCTGCTTCGCGAGGCTCGCAATGACGGCTGACGACACGCCGCGGCGCGCAAGCTCAGGCGTGGAGACGCCTGTTGGCGCCCCGGACAGGAGATCGAGCGCCGCGCGCGCCTTCCCCGTCACCTCGGCCTCGGCGCCCATCACCGTGATGGCCGCGATCCTCGTCGTCTTGTGCGCGTCGGCGCGGCCGCCTCGCGCCATCGGCGGCAGCAGCGCCGGAATCGTGTCGCCGACACCCGAGGCGTAGTACTCCGCCGTCCAGCGCGCGAGCGCGACGACCTCGGGCGGCACGAAGGCACCGGTGTCGAGCACCTGCTTGACCTGCTTGATCTCGCCGCGACCCTCCGTCGCCACGTGGCGCTCGACGACAATCCCGGTCACGACGCGCGCCCCGAGCGGCACGACGACACGCGCGCCAACGTGCGGCGGCTCGAGATGATCGGGAACGCTGTACGTCAGAAGGTCAAGAGACGGGACAGGGACGGCGACGAGGATGAACAAAGTGAAAACTGAGAAGTTAGAACTGAAAAGGATCTAACGATACTGTATTACTTCACTTTTTTCTTTTAACGTTTCTCTTCTCCCTTTAGTAGCGTTCTTACCAGCTTCATGTCCTCCCACACTTCCCGCTTCGAGGACGGGTTGCGCAGCAGGTACGCGGGATGGAACGTGGGAACGAGCTTGGCGCCGCGATACTCGAACACGCGGCCGCGGAGCTTCGAAATCGGATCGAGCGTCCGTAGCAGCGTCTGCGCGCCGAACTTGCCCAGCGCGACGATCACTTTGGGCTTGATGATGTCGATCTGCTGGAACAGAAAGGGCTCGCACGTGGCAACTTCGTCCGGCTCCGGATTCCTGTTCTCCGGCGGGCGGCACTTGATCACGTTCGCGATATAGACATCGTCGCGCTTGAGATCGATCGCCTCGATGATCTTCGTCAGCAGCTGACCCGCGCGGCCGACGAACGGAATCCCCTGGATGTCTTCGTCGGCGCCCGGCGCTTCTCCGACGAACATCAGGTCCGCGTTCGGGTTGCCGACGCCGAAGACGATCTGCCGCCGGCCCCGCGTGTGCAGCTTGCAGCGCGTGCAGTCGCCGATCTCGGCGCGCACGGCGGCGAGCGCCTCGGCCTGGCTGCCGAAGAGGGGGACGGGTCTCGACTCCGGCCGATTTGCCTCGGGATCCTGTCGATCCGGGCCCGGCCCCGGCCGAGACCCGTCCCCTCTGCCTCGCCACGCGGGATCGCGGCTCACGCCGTCGACACCAAGTTCGGCGGCGAATTTCAGATGTTCGGCGAGTTGATCGCGGTCCATTTCGAGTGGTCCGCCTGAAGGCGGACGCCACGTCCGCTACACGTGGTGGCCGGCTTCAGCCGGACGCGTGGCAAGCAGCTTCTCGACGCGATTCAGAATCTCGGCCGCCACGCGCGCCTTGGACTGCACCGGCAGCGGCTCGGCGCCGTCGGCCCCGACGATCGTCACCGCGTTCGTGTCGACGTCGAAGCCCGCGTCCGCGCGCGAGACGTCGTTGGCGACGATCAGGTCCACGTGCTTCGCGCTGCGCTTGGCGGCCGCGTGCGCGACGACGTCCTCGGTCTCCGCCGCGAAGCCGACGAGCAGCGGCCCGCCGCCCCTCGCGACGCGCTGCTGGCCCAGTTCGCCAAGGATGTCGGGCGTGCGCTTCAGCGTGAGCGTCAGCGTGTCGCGGCCTTTCGGCACTTTCTGATCCGCGCGCTCGACCGGCGTATAGTCCGCGACGGCCGCCGCCATGACGACGACGTGCATGTCGCGGGCCCTGGACATCACGGCCTGGTGCATCTCCACGGCGCCGCGCACTTTGATCACTTCGCGCACGGCCGGCGCGTCGAGCGCCGTCGGTCCCGTCACGAGCGTGACCTCCGCGCCGCGCCGCGCCGCCTCGGCGGCGATCGCGTAGCCCATGCGGCCGCTCGACCGGTTGCCGATGAAGCGCACGGGGTCGAAATCTTCGAGCGTCGGTCCGGCCGTGATCAGCACGCGCTGGCCGCGCAGCGGACCGGCCGGACGCAGGATCGCGTCCGCGGCCGCGACGATCTCGTCGGGCTCGGCCAGCCGGCCTTTGCCGATCCAGCCGCAGGCCAGATAGCCTTCTCCCGGCTCGACGAATCGCGCGCCGCGCGCGGCGAGCGTGTCGAGATTCTGCCGCACGGCGGCGTGCTCGAACATCTGCGTGTTCATGGACGGCGCGATGAGCAGCGGCGCCCGCGTGGCCGTGTAGAGCGTGGAGAGAAAATCGTCCGCGATGCCGTTCGCCAGCTTGCCGATGATGTTGGCGGTCGCCGGCGCGATGAGCAGCAGATCGATCGTCGACGCCAGCGCGATGTGCTCGATGTCGGCGTTCGCGCCCGGCTCGAACTGATCGGTGATGACGCGCCGGCGCGTGATCGCCTCGAAGGTGACCGGCCCGACGAAGCGGGCCGCGGCCTGCGTCATCACGGCCACGACGTCGTGCCCGCGCTTCTGCAGCCCGCGCGCCACCTCGACCGCCTTGTAGGCGCCGATGCCGCCGGTGACCCCGAGCGCAATAAGCATAAGAACGTGATTGGGTAGTTGAGTAATTGGGTAAGTGGGTAATGGCTTCCGCAATCAATTACCCAACTACCCGATCACCCGCTTACTCAATTGGCTTCTCTCTCTCCATCGCCTCGACCTGATGGGTGATGACTTCCTGCTGCGCGACGGTCGTCTTCTTGTGATCGCCGACGGTGACGCGCGGCGTCGATCCGGCGAGCAGCTGGCGCGTGCGGGCGCCGGCGGTGACGACGAACTCGAAGGAATTGGGCAGCTTGCTGCGGTCAATCATTTGAAGGTCCTGACTATCCTTTCGGCGTCGGCGCGCATGCGCTGCAGGCGCGCGCGCTGGGCCACGACGATGCTTCCGAGCCGGTCTACGGCGGCAGCCAAATCGTCATTGACCACCACGAATTCATATTCGACGAACGACGCGACCTCGCCCCGCGCGACCCGCAACCGCCGCTGGATCGCCTCTTCGCTGTCCTTGCTGCGCCCGCGCAGCCGCTGCTCGAGCACTTCGAGCGACGGCGGCATGATGAACACCGTCACCGTCTCCAGGCCGCGCGCGCGCACCTGCCGCGCGCCCTGCACGTCGATCACCAGCACGACGTCCTGACCCGCGGCGAGGAGCTGTTCGGTGTTGGCCGCGCGCGTCCCGTAGAGGTTGCCGAACACGTCGGCGTACTCGAGGAACTCGCCGGCCGCGACCATCGCCTCGAACCGGGCGCGACTGACGAAATTATAGTCTACGCCGTCGGTCTCCCCCGGCCGCGCCGCGCGCGACGTGTAAGACCGTGACATTCTGAGATTCGGCGTCCGCTCGACGAGTGTTTCGACGATCGTCGTCTTGCCGGCGCCCGACGGCGCCGAAACGATGAACAGGAGCCCCCGGGCCTCACTCGACATTCTGCACCTGCTCCCGCATCTTCTCGAGCTCGGCCTTGGCGGCGATGATGAGCTCGGAGACGCGCAGGCCGTCGGCCTTCGATCCCATCGTGTTCACTTCGCGGTTCATCTCCTGCAGCAGGAAGTCGAGCTTGCGGCCGCACGGCTCGGCGCTGTCGGCCAGCGTCACCCAGTGGGACACGTGGCCGCGGAACCGCGTGACCTCCTCGCTGATGTCCGAGCGCGCGGCCATGCGCACGATCTCCTGCGCGACGGCGGCCTCGTCGGCCTGGAGCTCGGTTCGCAGCTGGCGCACGCGCTCGGCGACGCGCGCCTCCATCGCCGCGCGACCTTCGTCCGCCGCGACCGCGATGCGCTCGACCAGATCCGCCACGAGCGATCGCCGCGCGTCGAGATCGGCGCGCACGTGATCGCCTTCGGTGGCGCGCATCGCGTCCAGCTCGCCGAGGGCCTGCTCGACGGCGCCGCGTGCCAATGCTGCCATGGCCGCCAGCGCGGCGGGGTCGTCGCCGGCCTGCCGCTCGCGGATCGTCAGCGCCTGCGGCAGCCGCAGCAGATCGCCGGGCGCGAGCGCGCCCCGCACGAGCCCGCGCGCGCGCGCTTTCTCCAGCGCCGCTTCGAGCGCGCGGCCGAACTCCTCGTTGAACTCGATCTCGACGCCCTGCGCCTGCCGCGGCTGCACCGACACGCTCAGCTCCACGCGCCCGCGCGCGACGGTCTTCCCGACCTGCGCGCGAATGTCCACCTCGAGCGCGGCGAGCGACTGCGGGGTTCGGAGCTGCAGATCGAGGTAGCGATGGTTGAGCGCGCGAATGGTGACGGCGACGCTCGCGCGTTCGTCTTCGCGCGTCACCGCCGCAAATCCAGTCATTGACTTGATCATAAGAAAGTAACCACGGAGGACACGGGGGACACGGAGGTAAACACATTCGGGTTTCCCCCTCCGTGCCCTCCGTGTCCTCCGTGGTTCATCTTCGTCACGACGTCACCATCCTGCGCTCGGCCTTGCGGCCTTCCAGCAATTGCATCTGGTACAGCGCGGCATACACGCCGTCGGGCCGCGCCACCAGATCGTCGTGCCTCCCGATCTCGACCACGCGCCCGCGCTCGAGCACGACGATCGCGTCCGCCCGGCGGATCGTCGACAGCCGGTGCGCGATGACGAACGACGTCCGGTTCATCATCAGGTTCGCGAGCGCTTCCTGCACGAGGAGCTCCGCTTCGGTATCCAGCGCCGACGTCGCCTCGTCGAGCACGAGGATCGGCGCGTCCTTGAGCAGCGCGCGCGCGATCGCCAGCCGCTGGCGCTGGCCGCCGGACAAGCGCTGGCCGCGCTCGCCGATGAGCGTCGCGTACCCGTCCGGCAGCGCCGCGATGAAACCGTGCGCGTTGGCGGCCCGCGCGGCGGATTCAATCTGCGCCGGCGTCGCGTCGGGCGAGCCGTACGCGATGTTGGTGCCGATCGTGTCGTCGAACAGCACCGTGTCCTGCGTCACGATCCCGATCTGCTTCCGCAGCGAGGCCAGCGTCACGTCGCGGATGTCGGCGCCGTCGATCAGGATCCCGCCCGAGCTGACGTCGTAGAACCGCGGCAGCAGATTGACGAGCGTCGTCTTGCCCGCGCCGCTGCGCCCGACGATCGCGATCATCTGTCCCGCCCTGACCGGAAACGACACGCCGCGCAGAATCCGGTTCTCTTCGCCGTCGTAGCCGAACGTGACGTCCTTGAACTCGATCGTGTGGCGGAACGGCGCGAGCGGCGCCGCGCCCGGACGCTCGACGACCTCGGTGTGCGTGTCGAGCATCTCGAAGATCCGCTCGGAGGCGGCGATCGCCTGCTGCAGGTTCGCGTTGACGCGGCTCAGCTTCTTCGCCGGACCGTACATCAAGAGCAGCGTCCCGATGAACATCGCGAACTCGCCGGCGGTGAGCTCCTTGGCGGCGATGCGCGAGCTGCCGTACACCAGCGCTGCGGCGACGCCGAAGCCGCCGAGCAGCTCCATCAGCGGCGGCAGACTCGACAGCGCGGCCGTCACCTTCATCTGCGTGCGGAAGAGGTGGTACCCGGCGCGGTTGAACTTGTCCGCCTCGTGCTTCTCGGTGCCGAACGCCTTCACGATGCGGTGGCCCGTGAACGCCTCGGCGCCCAGATGCGACAGGTGTTCCAGCGCCTCCTGGCTGCGGCGCGTCGTCCGGCGCACGCGCTGGCCGAGGCGCACCAGCGGATACACGATCAACGGCGCGCCCGTCAGACAGACCAGCGTGAGGCGCGGGTCGCGATAGAACAACAGCGCGGCGAAGAAGACGACCGAGAGCGATTCGCGCGCCAGGTCGCCGGCGGTCTCCGAGACGGCCTGCTGGACCTGGCTGACATCATTATTAATACGCGAGAGCAGCTTGCCCGTCGCGCCGTGGGCGAAGAACCCGGCCGACTGATCGAGGATGTGGCGGTAGAGCTCGTTCCGCATGTCCATGACGACACGCAGGCCGACGTCGGACATCAGGTACGACGAGACGTACGACCCGATGCCCTTCAGGAAGAAGACCGCGACGATACACCACGCGACGAAGCCGACGCGCTGCTGGCTCAGCAGTCCGTTGTCGACGATCGGTTGAATCAGCCACGCGAGTCCCGCGGTGCCGACGCCGTACACGATCATCCCGAGCATCGCCCAGACGAGCCGCACGCGGTACGGCCGCGCGTAGCCGAACAGTCGACGCAACGTGACGCGCTGTCTCGGCACCTATTTGTCCCCGTACCCGCGCGGATGCGCGCGGTGCCAGTCCCATGCCGTGCGCACGATCGTGTCGAGGTCCGCGTAGCGCGGCTGCCAGCGCAGTTCGGTCCGCGCCTTCTGCGCGGCCGCGCAGAGCACCGCCGGATCGCCGGGCCGGCGCGCGGCGAGCGTCCACGGCACCCGCCGTCCCGTGACCTTCTCCACCGTGGTGATGACGTCTTTCACTGAATGCGGGCGCCCCGTGCCGAGGTTATACGCGGCGGAGCGGCCTGTCGCGATCATTTCCTCGAGCGCGCGCACGTGGGCGTCGGCCAGATCGCTGACGTGGACGTAGTCGCGCAGGCACGTGCCGTCGGGCGTCGGATAGTCATCGCCGAAGACCTGTAGTCCGGGTCCGCCGCCGGCGGCCTCGAGCGCGCGCGGGATGAGGTGAATCTCCGGCGCGTGATCCTCGCCGATCTCGCCGTCGGGGTCGGCGCCAGCGGCGTTGAAGTAGCGCAGCGCGACCGAGTGCAGCCCGTGCGCGCGCTCGAAGTGCGGCAGCGCGCGCTCGATCGCGAGCTTGGTTTCGCCGTAGCTGTTGATCGGCCGCTGCGGATGCGTTTCTGACATCGGCGTCTCCACGGGCTCGCCGTACGTCGCGCAGGTCGACGACAGCACGAAATACGGGACGGACTCGGCGACCATCGCTTCGAGCACGCCCAGCGCGCCGACGACGTTGTTGCGATAGTAGCGCACGGGATCGCGGACGGACTCGCCGACGTCGAGGAACGCGGCGAAGTGCATGACGGCCGAGATCGCGTGGCGGCGCAGCGCGCCGCGGACGGCGGCGACGTCCGCGATGTCGCCCTCGACGAGCTCGCCGTACTTCACCGCGGCACGATGGCCTGCGACGAGGTTGTCGAAGACCACGACGTAGTAGCCCGCGCGGGCGAGCGCCTTCGCCGCATGGCTGCCGATGTAGCCGGCCCCGCCGGTGACGAGGACGGCGCGCGAGCTAGCGCCCAATGGAGAAGTAGGTGAAGCCGAGCGCGCGCATGTGCTCGGGCGAGTAGATGTTGCGGCCGTCGAACACGACGGGCGCCTTGAGCAGCGCGCGCATCTTGTCGAAGTCCGGCTCGCGGAATTCGTTCCACTCGGTCACGATGGCCAGCGCGTCGGCGCCGGCGAGCGCTTCGTAACTCTTGTCGCACAGCGTGATCCGCCCGTCGAACAGGCGCCGCGCGACGGAGCCCGCGGCCGGATCGTAGGCGCGCACCGTCGCGCCGCGCGCCAGCAGCCGCTCGATGATCGGAATCGCCGGCGCCTCGCGCATGTCGTCGGTCCGCGGCTTGAACGCGAGTCCCCACAGCGCGATCGTGCGGCCCGACAGGTTCGCGAAGTGCCGCTCCATCTTGTCGACGAGCCGCTCCTTCTGCGTGTCGTTCACGCGCTCGACCGCGCGGAGGATCTTGAACTCGTAGCCCTTGTCCTGCGCGGACTTCAGCAGCGCCTTGACGTCCTTCGGAAAGCAGCTGCCGCCGTACCCCACGCCCGGAAACAGGAACGACGTGCCGATGCGGCGATCCGCGCCGATGGCCTTGCGCACCTGATCGACGTCGGCGCCGACCAGCTCGCAGACGTTGGCGATCTCGTTCATGAACGAAATCCGCGACGCGAGGATCGAGTTCGCCGCGTACTTGCAGAGCTCGGCGCTGGCCGTGTCCATCATCAGAATCGGCGCGCCCGTGCGCGTGAACGGTCCGTAAAGCTCCTGCATGATGGCCGCCGCGCGATCGTCGCCGCCCTCGACGCCGATGACGACGCGGTCGGGCTTCATGAAGTCTTCGATCGCGGCGCCCTGCTTGAGAAACTCCGGGTTGCTGACGACGCTGAACGGCTGCGATGTTTCCCCGGCGATCGCCTCGCGCACTTTCGCGGCGGTGCCGACGGGCACGGTGCTCTTGTCGACGACGACCGTGTACTTCTGCATCGCGCGGCCCACGTCGCGCGCGACGGTGAGCACGTACTGCAGATCCGCCGAGCCGTCCTCGTCCTGCGGCGTGCCGACGGCGATGAACACGATCTCCGACGCGCGCACGGCCGACGCGAGGTCCGTGCTGAAGTGCAACCGCTCCTCGTGATCGTTGCGGCGGACGAGCTCTTCGAGGCCCGGCTCGTAGATCGGCATCTGGCCGGCCTCGAGCATCGCGATCTTCGAGGCATCCTTGTCGACACAGGTGACGGCGTTCCCGTTCTCCGCCAGACACGCGCCCAGGACGAGCCCGACGTACCCGGATCCCACGACGGCGATTTTCATTTCACAATAAGATACTGAGTCGGAAAGACTTAAACAAGTGCGCGTCCTCATTGATTACCGCCCCGCGCTGCGCGAACGCAGCGGCGTCGGCGAGTACACCCACGAGCTGGTGAAGGCCCTGCTCGCCGCCTTTCCCGCACGCGACGCGGCGCGACCGCTCGATCTGACGGTCTTCTCGAGCTCGTGGAGGGATCGGCTCGACGCGTCCGATCTCGCGGGCGCGACGGCGATCGATCGGCGCGTGCCCGTTCACGTGCTGAATCTGCTCTGGCACCGGTTCGGCTGGCCGCCGGCGGAAACGCTCGCGGGCCGCGCGTTCGACGTGACGCATTCCTCGCATCCGCTGCTGCTCCCCGCGCGCGCGGCCGCGCACGTCGTGACGATTCACGATCTCCACTTCCTCGCGCATCCCGAGCGCACGCGCGCCGAGATCCGCCGCGACTATCCCGCGTTGGTGCGCGCGCACGCGCACCGCGCGGATCGCATCATCGTGTCGTCGGCGTTCGCCGCGGGTGAAGTTGAGCGGCGACTCGAGGTCCCGCGCGAGCGGATTGCGATTTGCGCGCCGGGCGCGCCGGACTGGACGCCGCGCGCGACGGCACCGAGCGACGGCTACGTGCTGTTTCTCGGCACGCTGGAACCGCGCAAGAATGTCGGCGGCTTGTTGGATGCGTACGAGTTGTTGCTGAAGCGCCGGGCTGACGCTGGACGCCACGTGCCGGAGTTAGTGCTCGCTGGAAGAGCGACCGGCGAAGCGCGCGCGTGGCTGGACCGGCTCGAGCGGCCGCCGCTCAAGGGCGTCGCGCGCTATATCGGCTACGTCGACTCGGAGAAGCGGCGCGCGCTGTACGAAGGCGCGCGGCTGGTCGTGCAGCCGTCGTTCGAAGAGGGATTCGGGATGCCGGTCCTCGAAGCGATGACGCTTGGCGTCCCGGTCGTTGCGGCCGATCGCGGCTCGCTGCCCGAAGTGCTCGGCGACGCCGGGTTGCTCGTCGATCCCGAGCAGCCATCGTCGATCGCGGCCGCCATCACGCGCGTCGCGACCGACCGCGCGTTCGCCGCGACGTGTACGGCGAAGGGACTCGCTCGGGCGCGCGATTTTCGCTGGAGCCGGACGGCGCAACAGGTGTACGACGTGTATCAACAGGCGATCGAGCATCGACGATGCGCATCGGCATAGACGCGCGCGAGCTGGCGGGTCACGCGACCGGCGCCGGACGGTACCTCGCCGGCCTGCTCCGCGAGTGGGCGCGCGACGAGCGCGCCCAGCGCCACGAGTTTGTGCTGTATGCGGCCGAACCGCTGGCGATGACGCTGGACGCCCGCCGCTTCCCGACGCGCGTCGTGCCGGGCACGCCCGGGACGTGGTGGGAGCAGGTCCAGCTTCCCGCGATTGCCGCGCGCGATCACGTCGAGGTGTGGTTCTCGCCGGCGTACAGCATCCCGCTCCGCCTGAAGGTGCCGCGCGTGGTGGCGATCCACGATGTGTCGTTCGTGGCGCACCCGGAGTGGTTCGGCGCGCGCGAAGGCATCCGCCGGCGCTGGCTGTGCCGCGCCGCCGTGAAGCGCGCGGCGGCGATTATCACGATCTCCGAATTCTCACGGCGCGAGATCAGCGAGCGGCTGGGCGTTCCCGGCGAACGGATCCACGTGATTCCACCAGGAATCGAACGCGCCAGCCACCAGCCACCAGCCTCCAGCCACCTGAGGGTGCTCTTCGCCGGCTCGATCTTCAACCGGCGTCATGTCCCCGACCTCATTCGCGCGTTCGCGCCGATCGCGCGCGCGCATGCCGGCGCGTCGCTCGCGATTGTCGGCGACAACCGCAGCGTGCCTCGAGAAGACGTCCGCGGCGCCATCGCCGCCGAAGGACTGCAGGCGCAGGTCGTCTGGCACGAGTACGTCACCGACGATCAGTTGCGCGAGCTGTACGCGGGTGCGCGGGCGTTCGCGTTTCTCTCCGAGTACGAAGGCCTCGGCCTCACGCCGCTCGAAGCACTGGCTGCCGGCGTACCCGCGGTGCTGCTCGACACGCCCGTCGCGCGCGAGAGTTGCGCGGACGCGGCGCTGTACGTGCCGCCCAACGATCTCGGCGCCACGACGCGCGCTCTCGAGACCGCGCTGTTCGACGAGACCGCGCGCGCGCGGCTGCTGCGCGCCGCGCCGGCCGCGCTCTCGAAGTACAAATGGCCGAAGGCTGCGAGCGACACGTTGGCGGTATTGGAGCGGTGTACATCGTGAGGTTCCTTCCTCTGTGTCCTCCGTGGTTCAAGCTCCTGTGACCAGCATCTCGATCATCATCGTCTCCTTCAACGCGCGCGCCGATCTCGAGCGCTGCCTCGACTCACTGCGCGCGGCGCCGCCCGCGACACCGCACGAGATCCTCGTCGTCGACAACGCGTCGACCGACGGCAGCGCGACGGCCGCGCGAAACCGGGCCGGCGTGCGCGTGATCGACGCGGGCGCCAACGTCGGGTTCGCGCGCGCGTGCAATATCGGCATCCGCGCGAGTCAGGGCACGCATCTCCTGCTCCTGAACAGCGACACGATCGTCCCCGCCGGCGCCGTCGACACGCTCTTCGCCGAACTGCAGCGGACTCCTGACGTCGCCGTCGTCGGGCCGCGTCTCGTGGACGAGACCGGGCGCGCGGAATTGTCGTTCGGACGGATGATCACGCCGTTCGCCGAGCGGCGGCAGAAACGGATCGCGCGCAGCGGCCTCGTCGATCAACTCACGCGGCGGCGGCATCACCCCGACTGGGTGAGCGGCGCGTGCCTGATGGTCAGCCGCGCCGACGCCGACGCCGCGGGTCTGCTCGACGAACGCTTCTTCATGTATACGGAGGACGTCGATTTCTGCGCGTCGATTCGCGCTCGCGGCCGCCGCATCCTGTTCACGCCCGACGTCGAGGTGATTCACACCCGCGGTCGCTCGGTTGCCAGCGCGCCGGAGGCGACCCACGCCGCCTATCGACGCAGCCATCTGGCCTTTTACGAGAAGCACCACCCGGCGTGGGCGCCATTTCTGCGCCTCTATATTCGACTGCGGGACCGCAGCCGATAACCTGACAAGCGGATATATGACCGATTTCCAGTCACCGGCGTTCAGCTGGCTGTGTCCGGAGTGTGGACGCCGGGTGCCGGCGTCGGTGACGACCTGCCGGTGCGGCACGGCACGCGAGGCGGCTGCCCCGCCGCCTGCCCCGGAGCCCGTCCCCGCGGCCGCGGCGCCGCCGGCGGCCCCGAAGGCGCCGGCCATCATCGGGGCCGTCATCGTCGTGGGTGCACTCGCGGGCGCGTACTGGTTGATGGGCCACCCGCAAACGCGGACCGCCC
Organism: Terriglobia bacterium; assembly: GCA_020073005.1. Classification (GTDB taxonomy): domain Bacteria; phylum Acidobacteriota; class Vicinamibacteria; order Vicinamibacterales; family CAVVIG01; genus SRVP-36. The sequence goes on from JAIQFX010000065.1 coordinate 21,847, forward strand.
CCGCGACGGCCTCGACGCGAGCGCCGGCACGCGCGCGCGCCGGCGCACCGGCGGCGACCGCGCCGTCGCCGGAAACGCCGGAACCGCTGGCCGCCGACCCGGCACCGGCAGACCCCGCGCCGCCCGCGGAGCCGCCGACACCTTCGCTCGAAGATCTCGTCGCGCGCCTGAATCCCGCCGTGATCACGATCCAGACACCCACCGCCCGCGGCAGCGGCTTCTTCGTGTCGGACGATACGATTCTCACCAACGTGCACGTCGTCGGCGCCGAATCGACGGTGACGATCCGCCGGCCCGATGGATCGACGACGACGGCGCACGTCGATCGCACCGCGCCCGCGTACGACATCGCGGTGCTCAAGGTGGCCTCGCCGCGGCCCAACCAGGCGACGATTGCGATGGGATCCGCCGTGAGCGCGCGCGTCGGGCAGGAAGTCATCGCCATCGGCACGCCGCTCGGATTTCTTCAGAACACCGTCAGCCGCGGCATCGTGAGCGGCCTGCGCGACGTCAGCGGCGTGACGATGGTCCAGACCGACGCCGCGATCAACCCGGGCAACAGCGGAGGTCCGCTGCTCGATCGCCACGGGGTCGCCGTCGGCATCGTCAATTCTGGATTCCAGGGGCGCGACGGTCTGTCGTTCGCCATCGCGATCGATCACGCGCGATCGCTGATCGAAGGACGGCTGGCCTCGCCGTCGTCGAGCGGGGCGCCGTCGCCGTTCCAGCAGTTGGCTCCCGCGGTCCCCTCACAGACGGACCAGCGGCGCGCGAACGCCGAGCGCGCGTATCAGCAGGCGCTCGACGTGATCGCCAGGCGCGCGAGCAGCCTGGACGACCGCTGGCGCGGCTTCAAGGCCGGCTGCTACACGGGCACGGTCGCCGCCAACCTCGATCACGAATGGTTCGGCTTCTGGGATCCGAAGGCGCTGCCGGGCGCCGTGGCGCCCCAGTGCGAAAGCCTGTGGAATGACCTGCGGCGCATGGCGCAGGCGATCCGCGACGATGTGATGGCCGCCAATGAAGCCGCGCGGCAGGCGGACGTCTATCCCGGCACGCGCCGCGACCTGCTGCGCCGCTACCGGCTGGACTATTCGGCCTGGGAACGCTGATTCCTCACCTCCCACCCTTCCCGCCCCACCTGCCTCACCTGCCCTCTGAGTATCATGTAGCGTGCGCATCGGCATCGATGCCCGGAAGCTGCACGACTTCGGGATCGGCACCTACATTCGAAATCTGCTGCGGCAGCTGGCCCGGCTCGATCGCGACACGGAGTTCGTCGTGCTCTGCCGGCCGGACGACCGCGAGGCGATGGTCCTCGGAGAAAACTTCCGGACCGTCTCCGAGTCGGCCGGCAACTACTCGGTGGCCGAGCAGCTGAAGATCCCGCTCGCGCTGAAGCGCGAGGGCGTCACGCTGTTTCACGCGCCGCATTACGTCCTGCCGCCGCTGGTCGGGTGCCGGTCCGTCGTGACGATTCACGACTGCATCCACCTGATGTTTCCGCAGTACCTGCCGAACCGCTTCGCGCTGGCGTACGCGCGGACGTCCATCGCGCTGGCGGCGCGCCGCGCCACGCGGATCATGACGGTGTCGGAGAGCTCGAAGCGCGACATCCTGCGCCTGGTGGACGCGCCGGCGTCGAAGATCGACGTCATCTACAACGCCTACGACGAGCGCTTCGGCGTCGAGCCCCGCGAGCAGGACGTGCTGCGCGTCCGCGAGCGGTTTCAGCTGCACGATCCGTTCGTGCTGTATGCCGGCAACGTGAAGCCGCATAAGAATCTCGAGCGCCTCATCGACGCGTTCCACCGGCTGCGCGCGCGCGGGCTCGATCAGGTGAAGCTCGTCCTGATCGGCGACGACATCTCGAAATACGCGGCGTTGCGGCGCGCAGTACATACGCATCAACTCCACCAGCACGTGCGCTTCCTCGGCTACATGCCGGAGGAGACGCTGGCCGCGCTGTACCGGCTGGCCGGCGTCTTCGTGTTCCCGTCGCTGTACGAAGGCTTCGGGCTGCCGCCCCTCGAGGCGATGGCGAGCGGCACGCCGGTCGTGACGTCCAACGTCTCGTCGCTGCCCGAGGTCGCGGGCGACGCCGCCGTGCTCGTCGATCCGTACGATCCGGACGCGATCGCGGACGGCATCCAGCGCGTGCTGACCGACGAGACGCTGCGCGCCGATCTCAAGCGCAAGGGCCTGGCGCGCGCGAAGCAGTTCTCCTGGGATCAGTCCGTCCGGCGAATTCGTGAGATCTACACCGAGGCTGGGCGCTGATGAGTTTCTGTTTCAACCACGGAGGACACGGAGACGAGTTGAACGCAGAGACCGCAGAGTCCGCGGAGCGCGCTGCGTTTCTCGTCGTCGAGGTCGTCTGCTGATGGCCGCGCGCGTCGCGATCGTGCACGACTGGCTGACCGGCATGCGCGGCGGCGAGAAAGTGCTCGAAGTGCTCTGCGAGCGGTACCCGGACGCGGATCTCTTCACGCTGCTGCACGTGCGAGGGTCCGTCTCCCCCATCATCGAGCGACGCCGGATCGTGACGTCGTGGCTGCAGTATCTGCCGGCCGCGCGGCGGTACTACCGCAACGCGCTGCCGATCTTTCCGCTGCTCGTCGAACACTTCGATCTCGACGATTACGACATCGTCATCAGCAGCAGCCACTGCGTCGCCAAAGCCGTCCTCACGCGGCCGGACGCCGCGCACGTCTGCTACTGCCACACGCCGATGCGGTACGCCTGGGATCAGTTCGACGCCTACTTCGGCCCGGCACGGGTGGGTCGCGTGGCGAGCGCGCTGCTGCGGCCGGTGCTGGCGGCGCTGGCGCGATGGGATCGCGCGACGGCGGACCGCGTGCAGCGCTATGTCACGAACTCACAACATGTTGCGCGGCGGATCCGGCGGTACTATAATCGTGAAGCGAGTGTCGTCTACCCGCCGATCGATACCGCGTTCTTTCACCCCGATGCGTCGGCCGCGCCTGGAAACAACGCGCGGCGCGAGTGCCTCATCGTGTCAGCCCTGGTGCCCTACAAACGGATCGAAACCGCCATCGACGCGTGCCGCATCGCCGGCGTCGGCCTCGCGATCGTCGGCGACGGTCCCGAGCGCGCGCGGCTGGAGCGCGCCGCCGCCGAACGCGGCGGTGACGTCCGATTCCTCGGCCGCCTTTCCGATGACGATGTGCGCGCGGCCTATCAGCGGGCCGCTGCCGTGCTGATGCCCGGCGAAGAGGACTTCGGGATCGTGCCGCTCGAAGCGCAGGCCTGCGGACGCCCGGTCGTCGCGCTCGCGCGCGGCGGCGCGCGCGAAACGATTCTCGACGGCGAGACCGGCGTGCTCGTCGAAGACGCCGGCAGCGACGCGTTCGCGGCCGGCATTCGATCCGCGCTCGATCGCCGCTTCGATCCCGCGGCGATCCGCCGTCACGCCGAGGGATTTGGCCGCGCGCGGTTCGGCGACGCGATCGAAGCGATCGTCAACGAGACCCGCGCGGGAGCCGCGCACGCATGGTGAGGTGGCACAACCGCCTGCTCGTCGCCTTCCACATCGCGTCCGACTCACTGCTCGGCGTCACGGCGTTCGTCGTCGCCTACCTGCTGCGGTTCCACACGATCATCCCGGTCACGAAAGGCGTCCCGCCGCTCTGGAACTACGTCTTCGTGATGCCGTTCGTCGCGCTGCTCGTGCCGCTCGGCTTCCACCTGCAGGGCCTGTACCGGCTGCGCCGCGGCCGCTCGCGCGTCGACGACTTCTTCGCCGTCTTCGTCGGCAGCATCCTCAGCGTCGTCTTCGGCATCGTCGCCACGCTGTTCGTCCAGGTCTACTTCGCGACGGCCTCGGCCAAAGCCGCCGGGACGTTCGAGGTCTCGCGGCTCGTCTGGATCATCTTTCTCGTCCTGAACGTCGCGCTGGCGTATGCGTCGCGCGAGCTCGTGCGCGAAGTCCTCGAGCGCCGGTGGCGCGCCGGCATCGGGCTCAAGCGAATCCTGATCGCGGGCGCGGGCGACCTCGGGCGGCTCGTCGCCGACAAGATCATCGAGCACCGCGAGCTGGGCTATCAGATCGTCGGCTTCGTCGACGACAAGGGCGACGGCGATCATCTCGGCTATCGCGGCCTGCCGCTGCTCGGCGGGCTCGACGAGGCGGCGGAGATCGCCGCGCGCGAAGGCGTCGATCATCTGTACGTCGCGCTGCCGCCGGAGCAGCACCTGCAGATGCTGCAGCTCATCGAGAACACGAGCCGCGAGTGCGTCGACGTCAAGGTCGTGCCCGATCTGCTGCAGGTCATCGCGCTGCGCGCGCGCCTGGACGATCTCGACGGCGTGCCCGTCATCAACATCAACGACGTGCCGCTGCAGGGCTTCAACAGCGTCGTCAAGCGCGCGATCGACATCGCGATCTCCGGCGCCGCGCTCGTCGTGCTCGCGATTCCCTTCTGGTTCATCGCGCTGCTGGTCAAGCTGACGTCGCGCGGCGAGGTGTTCTACCGGCAGGAGCGCATGGGGCTCGACGGCAAACCCTTCATGATTTACAAGTTCCGATCGATGTACGAAGACGCCGAGGCCGTCTCCGGCCCCGTCTTCGCCAGCGAGCAGGATCCGCGCCGGACGCCGCTCGGCAAGCTGCTGCGCCGGTCGAACATCGACGAGCTGCCGCAGCTCTGGAACGTGCTGAAGGGCGAGATGTCGATCGTCGGGCCGCGGCCCGAGCGCCCGCTGTTCGTCGCGCAGTTCAAGGACAAGATCCCGCAGTACATGCTCCGCCACAAGGTGAAGGCCGGCATCACCGGCTGGGCGCAGGTGCACGGCTGGCGCGGCAACACGTCGATCGAGAAGCGGATCGAGTACGACCTCTACTACATCGAGAACTGGTCCGTGCGGCTCGACCTGAAGATCATGTGGCTCACGCTCGTGCGGGGCTTCTTCCACAAGCACGCGTACTGACGCGTGAATCTGGTCATCGAGTCATTTGGTTATCTGGTCATCTGGTGACCAATTTGACCCAGCACAAAATGACCAGGTAACCAGATGACTCAATGACCACATTCGGTAAACCCCGGGTCGTCATCACTGGAGCCGCGGGCTTCATCGGCTCCCACCTCGCGGAGACGCTGCTCGACCGCGGCTACGCCGTCGTCGGCATCGACAACTTCGTCACGGGCGATCGCGAGAACATCGCGGACATCATTAAACGAGCGGGGCACGACTTCACGCTCATCGAGCACAACGTCTCCAACTACATCAGCGTCGACGGCCCCGTGGACTACGTGCTCAACTGGGCGAGCCCCGCGAGCCCGATCGACTACATGGATCTGCCGATCCAGACGCTGAAGGTCGGATCGCTTGGAACGCTGAACGCGCTCGGCCTCGCGAAGGCGAAGCACGCCGTCTTCATGACCGCCTCGACGTCGGAGGTCTACGGCGATCCGCTCGAGCATCCGCAGAAGGAAACCTACTGGGGCCACGTCAATCCGATCGGGCCGCGCAGCGTCTACGACGAGGCGAAGCGGTTCGCGGAAGCGCTGACGATGGCGTATCACCGCACGCACAAGCTGGACACGAAGATCGTCCGGATCTTCAACACCTACGGCCCGCGCATGCGCCTGAACGACGGCCGCGCGGTGCCCGCGTTCATGTCGCAGGCGCTGCGCAACGAGGACGTCACCGTGTTCGGCGACGGCAGCCAGACGCGGAGCTTCACCTACGTCAGCGATCTGGTCGACGGGATCATCCGCCTGATGCTCTCGAGCGAGAACGACCCGGTGAACCTCGGCAACCCGCGCGAGATGACGATCAAGGAGATCGCCGAGACGATCATCCGCATGACCGGCTCGAAGAGTCGCATCATTTACAAGCCGCTGCCGGTGGACGATCCGAAGCAACGGCAGCCGGACATCACCCGCGCGCGCACGATTCTCGGCTGGGAGCCGAAGGTGCAGCTCGAAGAGGGCCTCGTCAAGACGATCGAGTATTTCAGGACGAAGGTGAAGTAGGGCAGGTGGGGCTGGTGGGTCGGATCCGTGGCGTCCGGCTTTAGCCGGACTTAAGTACTGTCAGCGGATCCACTTGTGCCGCGCGGCGTGCCGGAACGACGCACGCCACGATCGACACCATCGCAAGCGTCACCGCCACGACCGCGAAGCTCACGGCATCGTATCGCGTGACGCCGTAGAGAAAACTCCCCACGTATCCGCCGAGCGCGTACGCCAGCGACAGTCCAACCGCCAGTCCGCCCGCGGCGATCGCGAGCCCCTGACGCAACACGAGCGTGACGATGTCGCGCGGTTGGGCGCCGAGCGCGGTCCGGACGCCGATTTCCCTCGATCGCTGCGCCACGCTGAACGACAGAACGCCGAACAGTCCCACGCCCGCAATCAGCAGCGCGAACGCGCCGAACGCGAACAGCAGCACCGCGTACGTCCGCGGCCGCGCGAGACTCGTCAGGACCCGATCTTCCATCGTCATGATCGAATCCATCGCGAGCGACGGATCCAGTTCGCGCACTGCCCCGCGCACCATCGGCACCTGCGCAACCGGATCGCCTGCCGCGCGCAGCACGATGAAGAGCGACGCGTTCACGAGCCGGTTCGGGATCTGACGATAGGACATGAACACTTCCGCCGTCTCGGCGTCGGTGACGTCTCCCTGCCGCATGTCGTCGACGACGCCGACGACGTCGCAGTCGGGCCGGCCTTCGCCGAACGGCAGCGGCACGCGCGCGCCGAGGTGCGTGTCCCCGAGATACCGCTTCGCGAACGATCGGTTCACGACGATCACCGGGCGCGATGCGGCCGTGTCCACGTCGGCGAGCGCCCGGCCCTCGACGACGCGCAGCCGGAGCGCGGCGAAATAGTCCGGGCTGACGACGCGCGTGATCGTCTGCACTTCCAGCTTGATCGACGGATCGCGCGGTGACGTCATGTGGAACGCGAAGTTGCCGCCGAGGCTCACGAACGGCAGCGCGTTGCCGATGGCAGCGGTCGTGACGCCGGGCGCGGCGCGCAACTGATCGAGGAGCGCATCGGCGAACGCCAGGCGGCGCGCTGCCGTGTACGCCGCGGGCATGTCCACGCGCGCGGTCAGCACGTTCACCGGGTCGTAGCCGCGATCCGCGTGCATCAGCGCGACGAACGACCGGCCGAGCAGCGCCGCGCCGACCAGCAGGAGCGACGCGACGGCGACCTGCCCCGTCATGATGACGCTGCGGATCCGTCCGCTTCTCGAGCGCCACGCGCCGCCGGTCGACGCCGCGCCGTCCTCGGCGAGCGCCTCGACGAGATCGATCCGCCACGCCTGCGCGGCCGGCAGCAGTCCGCACGCGATGCTCGCCGCCATCGACACGGCGATCGCGAAGGCGAGGGCGCGCCAGTCGAGCGCGATGTCGGCGACGCGGGGGAAGTCGGCCGGCAGCAGCGACGGCAGCACGCGATGGAACACGGCGGCCAGCGCCAGGCCGGCGACGCCGCCGGACAGGCCGACGAGCGAGCTTTCGGCGACGAGCTGCCGCGTCAGCCGTCCGGCGCCTGCGCCAATCGCGGCGCGCAGCGCCATCTCGCGCCGTCGCGTGGCGGCGCGCGCGAGCTGGAGGCTCGCGACGTTGGCCGTCGCCGTCATCAGCAGGAGCGCGACCGCCGCCAGCAGGACGAGAATCGCCGGCCGCACGTCGGCGGTCATCGCCGCGACCGCGGGCGTCGCGGTGATGTCCGGCGGTGCCGTGCTGCCGAACAAGGCCGTCGCCGTCATGCCGGGATCGGGCGCGCTGCGCGCGCGGGACGTGCCTTCGGCGGACGCCTGGGCCGGCGTCACGCCCGGCTTCAGACGCGCGAGCGCCGAAAAGATCGACATGCGGCGCGCGCCCTGCTCGCCGATCACGGACACCACACCCATCGGCGTCCACAGCTGCGTTTCGCGATCCGGAAACGCAAAGTCCCTCGGCATCACGCCGATCACGGTCACTGTGCGTCCGTCGATCTGCAGCGCGCGGCCGACCGCGTCGTCGCGCCCGCCGAACCACCGCTGCCACGCGCCGTACGACAGGAGGACCGCCGTCGGCGCGGCCGGGACGCCGGGCGCGGCCGCGATGATGTCTTCAGCCACGAACAGCCGGCCGCGCAATGGACGCGCGCGCAGCAGCGGGAAGAGCGTCGGCGTCACGCGTCCCACCTGCACGCGCACCGGCTCGCCGGCGCCGACCGCCGCGGTGGCCGTGTTCGTCATGTAGCCGCCGATCGCCTCGACGGTCGACGGCTGCTCGCTCCACGAGAGATACGTGCCGTTGGTGATGGTTCCTTTGACGCGGCCGGCGTTGCCCTTGCGCGTTTCAGTGACGCGCACGAGCCTGTCGGCGTCTGGCCACGGCAGCGGGCGCGCGAGGACGCCGTAGGCGACGCTGAACAGCGTCGTCGTCGCGCCGATGCCGAGCGCCATCGTCAGGACGGCCACGGCCGAGTACCCCGGCTGGCGCCGGAGCAGCCGGGCAGCGTAGCGCAGGTCCTGCGACAATCCGGGCGTGAACGCGTTCATGGACAGCGCAACACTACCGCGCCGCAGCGCAGGCGATCAAGCCGACTTCTGGTAAGCTGCGGCCGCCATGGACGTCTACCAGGTCGACGACAACGGCCAGCTGTTCATCTCGCCCGCGATTGAGAACTGGGAAGCGCTGGCCACGCGCGGGATCGATACCATTATCGATCTCGAGGGCGGGCTCGACGAATACATCCCGACGACGTCGAACCACTGTCTCTACGTCTACTTCCCCATCGACGACGACAACGAGCAGCTGCCGTGCCTGGTGCGGCTGCGGGCGATCGCGAGGCTCGCCGCGGCGCTCATCGCCGACGGCCATCGCGTGCTGTCGCATTGCGGCATGGGCTACAACCGCTCGGCGTTCGTGGCGGGGCTGATCCTGATCGAGCTCGGGATGCCGGGCGACGCGGCGGTCGCGCGCCTTCGGGAGCGCCGTCCCGGCGCGCTGTTCAACGACGGCTTCGCCGCCTGCCTGGCGTCGATGAATGCGGCCGAGCAGTCCGCGTAGGACTTACTGCCAGCGCACCTGCATGTAGCCGGCGAGGGTGATGCCGAAGCTGTTCGCGAATTCCTGAAACCGCGGCGAGTCCACCACCGAGATCACGTCGCGCGGGTTGTCGTGACTCGTGAGGTTGAAGAGCTGCAGCCCGAGGTCCATCTTCCGGCCGAGGACCTCGAA
>JAIQFX010000140.1 GCA_020073005.1 Terriglobia bacterium
CCGACGTCGTACTCGATCCGCGGAACCCGGACATCATCGTCGCGAGCGCGTACCAGCGCCGGAGGACCTTCGCCACGCTGATCGACGGCGGCCCAGAGGCCGCGATTCATCGCAGCACTGACGGCGGCAAGACGTGGACCAAGGTGAACACCGGCCTGCCGGACGAAGAGCTCGGCCGCATCGGCCTCGCGATCTCACCGGTGAATCCCGACGTGCTGTACGCGAATGTCGAAGCCGCGAACGGGAAGGGCGGCATCTTCCGGTCATCGGATAACGGGGTGACGTGGCAGAGGCGCGTCGACTACAACACCGGCGCGATGTACTACGGCGACATCTTCACCGATCCCGTCAACGTCGACCGCGTGTACATCGTGGACACGGTCTTTCAGGTCTCCGACGATGGCGGGAAGACCATGCACGCGCTGGGTCAGCGCGCGATGCACGTGGACAACCACATCATCTGGGTGGATCCGGCGAACACGGACCACATGCTGGTGGGCAACGACGGCGGACTCTACCGCTCGTTCGATCGCGGCGCGACGTGGACGTTCTTCGAAAATCTTCCGCCCGCGCAGTTCTACGACGTGGACGTGGACAACGCGTCGCCGTTCTACAACGTCTACGGCGGCCTGCAGGACAACAACTCGCTCGGCGGGCCGTCGCGCACGCGCTCGGATCACGGGATCCTGAATCAGGACTGGTTCGTCACGCAGGGCGGCGACGGCTTCACGTCGCACCCCGATCCCGAAGATCCCAACACCGTCTACGCCGAGCTGCAGCACGGCGTCATCGTGCGCGTCAACAAGACGACCGGCGAGCGCGTCGGCATCCAGCCGCAGGAAGCGAAGAGCGGTCCGCCCGAACGATGGAACTGGGACACGCCGTTCATCATCTCGCCGCACTCGCACACGACGCTGTACCTCGCGTCGCAGCATCTCTATCGATCCGACGACCGCGGCAGTTCGTGGAAAATTGTCTCGCCCGATCTCACCAGGCAGATCGATCGCAACACGCTGCCGGTCATGGGCAGGGTGTGGGGACCGGATGCGGTGGCGAAGAACCAGTCCACGGCGCTGTACGGAAACATCTCGGCGATTGCGGAGAGTCCGAAAAAGGCCGGCCTGCTGTACGTGGGTTCGGACGACGGCTTGATCCACGTGACCGATGACGCCGGCGCCAACTGGCGCAAGGTCGAGCGCATCGCCAACGTGCCGGCGGACGCCTACATCGCCAGAATCCGCGCCTCGCAGCACGACGCCAGCACGGTGTACATCGCCGTCGAGAATCACCAGAACGGCGACTTCGCGCCGTACCTCTTCAAGAGCACGGACACCGGCTACACGTGGACATCGATCAACGGCGATCTGCCGACGCGCGGATCGACCTACGCGATCGCCGAGGATCACGTGGATCCGCGGCTGCTGTTCGCCGGGACCGAGTTCGGCGCCTACTGGAGCAAGGACGGCGGGCAGCACTGGATGAAGATCGCCGGCGTGCCGACGATCGCCGTCCGCGAGATCGCGATCCAGAAGCGCGAGAACGATCTCGTCCTCGGCACCTTCGGCCGCGGCGTCTACATCGTCGACGACTACTCGCCCGTGCGCGCGACGACGGCCGCGACGATGACGGCAGTGGCGACGCTGTATCCCGTGCGGGATGCCGTGATGTTCGTCCCGACGCAGCCGTACGGGCTGCCCGGCAAGGGATTTCAGGGCGAGATGTTCTACACGGCGCCGAACCCGCCGTACGGCGCGCTCCTCACGTATCACCTGAAGGACGGACTGAAGACGCTGAAAGAGAAGCGCACCGACGCGGAGAAGGCCGCCGAGAAAGCCGGACAGCCGATCCGCTATGCGACGCCGGACGAACTGCGCGCTGAAGCCGCGGAGGAAGCGCCGGCGATTCTTCTGACCATCAGCGATGCGAGTGGCGCGCCGGTGAGAGTGTTGACCGGTCCTGTCGGCAAGGGAATCCAGCGCGTCGCGTGGGATCTGCGCGCGCCCGCGCATCAGCTGCCGCCGAACCGGCAGCGCGACGAGATCGAAGAACTATTCTCCGATCCGCTCGTCGGACCGTGGGTCGTGCCTGGCAAGTACAGCGTGACGCTCTCGCAGCGCGTCGGCGGCGTCGTCAGCCAGATCGGCGGTCCGGTGACGTTCAACGTCGTGATGGATCCGCAGCTGTCGTACACGGCGGCGGATCAGACCGCGCGCTGGCAGTTCCAGGAGAAGCTGCAGGCGCTCAGGCGCGAGTTGTCCGGCGCGCTCGAGCTCGCCAACAGCACGGCGCCGAGGATCGACGCGATGATCCGCGCGCTCGATGCGACGCCCGCGGCGCCGCAGAGCCTGCACGCGCAGACGCGCGCGCTTCGGCAACGGCTGTCGGCGATTCTCGTCGAGCTGCGCGGCGACCGCGCGCTCGGATCGAGAAGCGTCGCGACGCCGGAGGCGATCTCAGAGCGCGTGAATACGATCAGCAGCGAAGAAACGCGCACGCTCGGACGGCCGACGGGCACGCACGAGCAGCAGTTTCAGATTGCGTCGGAGCTGTTCGCGGCGCAGCGTGCGCTGCTCAGAACATTGATCGAGACGGACATCCCCGCGATCGAGCGGGAACTGACGCGGCTGGGAGCGCCGTACACGCCCGGCCGCGTGCCGCGCGGCTAGCTCAGTAGCGCGGCTGACGATCACTTCAAGGCAGCCGCGTGAGGGGCGAACGCGCCAGACGCTGTCCGCGCTGGCGTGCCTCGACACGGACCCAGCCGCGCACGGCCTCCGCCGGCGCAACGAACGGCGCGGTCGACGCCGTCGGAAAGCCCAGCGGACGTCCGTCCGCGTCGAACACCTCGACGAGGTGCTCGTCGGCGCCGGAAACCGGCGACCACGTCACCGACCCTTGTTCGACAGCGGGCGCGAACGCGGCCTGCGGCACGCCGCGATCGGCGAGCGATCCGACATCCCACCCTGGTGACATCGACGTCCGGAGCTGCAGCCCCGCGGCGGCGACGGCCAATATCACCGCGGACAGCACCGGCGCCGGCCAGGCGAACCGCCAGCGGATTCGCGTCAGCGCCATCGACAGGCCGGCGAGCAACGATACGAACGACAGGCCCGCGGCCGCGCGGGCTCCGACGCGCCAGGGATCGATGCGCGGGGTGACGCCGATTCGCGCGTGCGGATTCCCCGTCAGCACGTAGGCGGCCCACGCGCGCGGGGGCGCGCCTCGTCGCCGCAGCTCTCGTCGAGCGTCCGCCGCCGCCGCTGCGAGCGACTCTCCGCCGGCCAGCTCTCGATAGAGCACGTCCGCAAACACCGGCCCCGGCGCGTCAGGCACGTTCCACAGCGTGGCAATCGTCGCGCCCGCGCCCGCGGAGAGGAACGCGCGCGAAAGGCTCATCACCCCTTCGCCTGGGGTCTGCGCGCCGGCCGCGGTGGCGCAGGCCGAGAGGACCACGAGATCGGCACTGAGCGTGGATCCGTAGATGTCACCGGCGCTCCAGCGCCCATCGGCGCCAGCGGATCGCGGATCGCCCGGCGCGAGAATCAGCGCCGATCGCATCGGCAGCGCGGCGTCGACGACGGCGTGGCTGGCGAAGTGGAGGAGGGCAAAGCGCTCCGGACGGAGCGCCGCGAGACGCTCCGGCGTCGCGGCCGTGCCGGAAAGCTCATCGACTTCTCCTCCGATTCGGCGGCGGACAGCGGCCGCCTCCGCCCGGGCGGCCGGCAGTGTGCCGAATCCGTCGGCGTTCGCCGGGGCCGCGACGACGAGCGCTGCCGCCGACGGCGAGGCGCGCCGCACTCGACGGGCCAGCACCGACGAAGACGGGATCGTCACGATATCCCACCGATCGAGGCCGCGCGGCGACCCGCCGAGCGCGTCCCACGGCATCCGCTGCAGCGGACCGTCTGCGGCGACGATCAGCGTGCGGGCTGTCGCCGGCGCGCCGGTGAGTGCAGGCGCCAGTACGTCCTGCTCCAGCCGGCGCGCCGCCGGTGCGATCGCCGCCTCGTCGGCCTCCTGCACCAGCGACTCGAAGAAATCGACGCGTCGGGCGAGCGTCTGGGCGGTCCCGGCGCCGGGCAACGCCGTGAACCCGATGTGATCGCGCGTGACGGTGATGGCGAGCAGCCGGTCCTCGGCGGAGACGTACTCGACGAGGACGTCGCCGGCGCCGAGCGTCGCCTGCACGTCCGCCGCCCGCAGTGTTGGGGCGGCCGCGCCGGCGACCTGCGCCGAAGCCATCGCGTCCAGGAGCGCGCGCGCGCGGCCGGCCTCTGCAATCTCGAGCGCGGCGGCGGCCGCCGCCGGGCCGTCGATTTGCCACCGGACCGAGATCAGATCGCTGTAGAGGCCCGCGTGCTCCCGCGCGATCGTGGCCCGCGCGCTCGCGCCGGTGACGCCGATGCGCGCGGTCTCGACCCGCCGAATCGCTTCCTCGAGCGCCGAGCGCGCTCCGGGGAAGTCGCCGAGCGTCCGGCGCGCCCACGCCGTCCCACGGAAGCCCCAGAGGCTGGTGACGTGTTCGGTCGACTGGCTGGCCGCGATGAAATGCCGCAGCGCGTCCGCCGGATGGTCGGACAGCCGCTCGAGCGTGCCCCACTGATACTCGATCTGAGGGACCAGGCCCATGAAGAACCGCCCCGCCGCGAGATCGTGGTTGATTCCTTCGAGGGAGGCGCGTGCATCGTCGAGACGGCGCTGGCCGATGAGAGCGGCGACGACCTGTGTCCGCGCGATTGGACCCAGCAGCGCACCGCCCATCCGCTCCGCCAGCACAGCCGCATGCCGGAAGCCGGCCATCGCGCTCGCGAAATCGCCGTCCTCCATGCGCAGCGTCGCGTCGACGTAGGTCAGGTCCAGGTCGTAGTACATGTCCTGCGTCTGCGCCAGTCCGGGGCGCGCGCGATCGCACGCCTCGTGCGCGCGCCGCGTCTCGCCCTGATTCATCAGGCTCCAGCAGTCCCACGTGTCGGCGCTGCCGAGCACGACGAGGTCCTGCGCGCGCTGCGCTGCTTCTCTCGCGCGGGCGAACTCAATGGCGGCTTCGTTGTAGCGGGCCATCGCCGCGAGCGCGACGCCGTGCTCGACGCGGGCGCGAAGGAGCGGGCGCGCGTCCGGGGACGCGGGATCGACGTCGCCGGCGCGGGCGATGAGCGAGGCGAGCAACGGTTCGGCCGCCGGAAAGTTGAGGAACTTGAGCGCAAGCTCCGCGCGAATGCCATCGACGGCGAGCTGCACGTCGATGAGACCCAGGCGCGTCCCGAGCCGTCGCATGCTCTCGCACGACGCCGACGCGAGCCGTGGGTCGTTCGTGATCAGCGTCTCGAACAGGCAGGCCATCGCATCGTGACGGGCCTCGCTCGCGACGTCGCCACGCGCGGCCGCCACCGCGGCCAGCGCGCGACTGTGCGCGACGCGCCACGCGAAGTCGTACGGGCCGTCGTCCACGAAGTACGGATGAGTGTTTCGTTTCGTGTCTTGAGCGGCGTACGCCGAGGCGCCTGAGAACAGCAAGGTCAGCGCCGCAACCGCGGCCGACCACATCGCCACACGCGCTCGCGCCCTCATCGCGTCACCTCGAAGTCCGCGAGACGCGACCGCGCGACGATCGCGCCGCCGTCAAGGGCGTCGACGCTCCACGTGTACTTCCCGGGCGTTCGAGGTTCCTCAGCCGGCCAGGTGATCGGTGGCGCGTCGACCTCGCGCGTCCAGACCGGACGTCCGTCAACCGTGAAGACGGAGACGCGATAGCGAGTCGCCGCGCTCGTGGGCGTCCACCGGAACGTGGGGACGCCATCAGCGGACAGCGTCATCGGCGCCAGGGGTACGTTCGGTGACGCGGGGCCCCGATCGACGCGAGTTTGCGGCTGGCTGCGGGGCACCACCCGGACGACGACGGCCACGACGGCTGCAGCGACGAGCGCGGCAACGCCGAGCGGCATCCACCGCCGACGGAACGGCGATCGGCCACTCTCGGACGCGAGGGCTGCACTCACTTCTTTCAGTTGCGCGACCTCGCGACGACACTGTCCGCATACGAGCACATGCGGCGACTCCATCTCCCCGGCGGCGACTGCGACGACTTCTTCGGCCGTCAGGTGCAGCGTTCGTAGTCCTTCGATGAGCTCGCGCCCGTGCGCCCGTTGGCGGCGTCCGAGCGGCACGAGTCGCACATCGCGACGTGGCGCGCAACGCGTTCCGCCTCGCCGGCGTCGAGCGACCCGGCCAGCCAGAAGGTCAGCAGTTCGCGTTCGGGGGATGAGCAGGGCATTCCGCTTCTTTCCTTATGGACGACGAACCGCGGACGAGGTTACGGATCTGTATTCGGCCGCGGCTCTTTCACGGCAACGGAGCGCTCGCACCTTGATAGCGCCTTCGGTCGCTCCGAGACGGCGCGCGATCTCGGCGTACCCGAGTTCGTCGAACGCGATCATCTGGAGCAGCGTCCGGCAGTCGTCGCCGAGCGCGGCCAGCACGCGGCGGAAGATGACGCGACGTTCTTCAAGCAGCACCGCGCGTTCCGGCGAGGCGGCCGGGTGTGGAGGCTCCGCCACCTCGTCGAGCGGCTCAAGCTGCGGACGGATCCGCCGCGCGCGCAGATGATCGATCGCGGCGTGCTGCGCGGCGCGCCAGACGTAGGTGCGCAGCGTGGCGTCACCGAGAAATCGTCCCTCCCGGAACGACACGAGGAGCTTGCGGCGCACCTCCTGCGCCACGTCCTCCGCCTGGTCGCCGAGCCCGAGCGCTCGATGCCGCAGCACTTCGCGGATCCAGACATCGATCTGCCGGCTGCTCTCGAGATCGCCGCGCACGAAACCGCGTATGAGATCGTCGTCCGGCTGGGCCATCAGTCGCCGGTGCCTTTGTAACCTCGCCTCGAGGTCTCGCCGCGATGGTCGTGACGGCGCCGACCTTCGGTTCCCGCGTCCGGGCGCAGAACGTTGTCCAGACCTGGACGATCGAGGACGTTGCGCCGGCCGGCGACACCATCGGCAACTCGATCACCGTGGCCAACGGGCTCGCGTTCGATCCGCAGGGCCGCCTGGTTCTCTCCTGGGGCGACAAGTGCGCCTGCGGCGGGTTTGAGCACGAAACGTGGGCGCGCCGCGACGGATCCTGGCAGATCACACCGTTCACTCCGGGCCCCGAAAACAGCACCTTGCGTGATTGGAACGACACGCACGCGATGGCGCTGACCCCGTCCGGCACGCCGATCATGGTGTTCGACTCGCGCTACGCCGGGCCGGGGTACGTCGACGCGATCTGGTCGTTCAAGAGCGATCTGAACGCCGACCCGACCGGCGCGACGCCCACCATCTTTGCGGGCGTATCGGGCATCGATCACTGGGCCGACATCGACGCTGCGCAGTATGCGGTCGTCCCCGGACCGGACGAAACGGTGCGCACGGCGCGTTTCACGTTTTCCAACCCGCGGATCATTCTCAACGGCGCCGTCGTCGCGAGCGGTTTCCCGTGGCTGGGCGGTGGCGACTACACGGTCACGCCAGACGGCGTGGATCACGTCACCTACGGCAGCGCGGTCCAGACGTACCTTCCCTCCGACGTGCATTACCTGCGAAACGATTCCGCAGGCGTGACCGACACGATCCTTCGCGCGGACGCGTGGGAGAACGCGCTCGCCAGCGATCCCTCGGGCGGATTGCACTCCGTCATCAAAGGCGGCCCGAGCAGTCAGGGCAACTACGGCGGGACCCTCGAATACCGGACGTCCACCGACAGCGGCGCCACATGGTCAGCGCCGGAGCTCGTGGATGATTCCGGCGCTGCGTTTCACGCGACCGTCGCGGTCGATCGTCTGGGCGTGCCGGGAGTTGCGTACTGGCGCTGGGGAGGAGGGTTGTACTTCGCGACGCGCGAAGGCGGCGCGTGGCAGGTCTCGCAGGTCCACGTGCCCAACGGCTGGAACGTGCGCGAGTCCACGCTGCAGCCGCGCCTGGCGTTCGACGCGAACAACCAGCCGAACATCTTCTTCTGGGACTGGGAAACCGCGACGATGCGTCTCGCGGTCGGGACCGCGGTCGCACCCCCGCCACCGACGAACCATCCACCCGTCGCGGCGGACGACGCGGCGTCAACGGACGAGAACGCCGCGGTCCGGATTCCAGTGCTGAACAACGATACCGATCCAGACGCCGATGATCTGCGCGTCACGGCCGTGACGCCGGGCAAATACGGCACGACCGAAATCAACGCCGACCTGACCGTGACGTACACGCCGGCCCCCGGATTCTTCGGCACCGATGTGTTCACGTACACCGTGGACGATGGGCACGGCGGATCGGCGATCGGCACCGTGACGGTCACCGTGCAGCCGGCGCCGATCGATCTGCGCCTGCCGTCGTGTCAGGTTCCGCACGATTCACTCGTCGCGTTGTGGGGCGGTGACGGATCGCCGCGCGACGACACCGGTCACGGCGACGACGGCCTCGTCTACGGCGGCGTCACGTACCGTCCCGGCGTGGTGAACACGGCGTTCCGGTTCGACGGCGCGAGCGGCTACGTCCAGGTCGGCGGCGCAGACAACGATCTGTTTCCGCAGGACGGATCGTTCACGCTGTCGATGTGGGTGAAGACCGTTGACCGCTCGAGCTTCGGCATGCTCGCCAGCAAGATCGAAAGCGGCCCGGGCGGCGCCGGCTACTACCTCGGCGTCTTTCAGGGCATTCCGATCGCGCATGCGCAAGCCAGCGTCAACACGGAGAACGTTGAGTCGGTGCCTGTCGATCTCGCGGCGAGCCAGTCGATCGCCGACGGGAAATACCATCACATCGCGCTGGTGCGCGAGAACGTGTTCGACCCGTTCCCCGGCGTCTCGAAACTCGGCGTCATGCATCTGTACATCGACGGGCAGGTGGATGAACTCGAGGGCGGGACGCTGATCGGCTCGTTACAGGACAGCAACGGCGTCACCGATCCGCTGTCGATCGGCGCGACTCTCGCCGCCGACGGTTCGGCGTCCAGCTTTTTCAACGGCGCGCTCGATGATGTGTCGTTCTACCGCCGCGCCCTGAGCCCCGCGGAACTGCAGGCGATCGTGCAGATGCGGTCGCGGGCCGAATGCGGTCCGCCCGACGACACGGTGCCGCCCACGCTGACCGCCCCGTCCGACATCGTCGCGGAAGCGACGAGCGCAGCGGGCGCGAACGTGAACTACGCGGTGGACGCGGTGGACGCGCTCGACGGTCCGGTCGCGGTTACCTGCTCGCAGGCGTCGGGAACGACGTTCGGTCCCTTCACGACGATGGTCACGTGTTCCGCGACGGATCTTGACGGCAACAACAGCACCGCGTCGTTCCTGGTCACAGTGCGCGACACGACGCCGCCGGTCGTCACCGTGCCCGCCGACATCACGGTCGAGGCGACGGGCACGGCTGGATCCGTGGTCGCCTTCAACGCGTCGGCCACCGACATCGTGGACGGAGGGACCGCGACGACGTGCGCGCCGGCGTCCGGCTCGACGTTCCCGATCGGCGCGACCGTCGTCACGTGCTCGTCCACCGACGCGCACGGCAACACCGCGAAGCAGTCGTTCACGGTCACGGTGCGCGATACGACGCCTCCGGTTCTCGTACTGCCCGGGAACTTCACGACCGACGCGCCCGCGACCGGAGGCACGTCGATGCCGGCATCGTGGGCCGCGACTGCCACGGACGTCGTGGACGGCGCCGTGCCGGTGGTCTGCGCGCCGTCGAGCGGATCGAGCTTCAACGTCGGAACGACGAGCGTGACCTGCACGGCGACGGACCATGCCGGCAATGCGAGCGCCGGAATCTTCACCGTGACCGTTCCGCC
>JAIQFX010000066.1 GCA_020073005.1 Terriglobia bacterium
TGCCGAAGTTCACGCTCGCCGGATTCGCCGCGCGCGCGCTGACGCCCGAGCCGCCGACCGCGATGTCGATCCCCAGGCAGCTGCCGCCCGCGACCGGACACTCGAAGACCGTCGTCGTGCCGCTCGCCGGGCCGATCGCCGCCGGCGTGAAGCTCTGCTGGACCGCGCATGTCCCCGGGCCGGCGAAGCCGCCGCCCGCGCCGCACGCATCGAAGCTGAAGCCGAACGGCACGTTGATGCCGCTGCCCGACGCGAGCTCGATGCGGTAACCCGTGTCAACCGTCAGCGCGACGGCCTGGCTCGCCGTCGTGCCGACCGTCACGTTGCCGAAATTGACGCTCGCCGGATTCGCCGCGCGGACGCTCACGCCCGTGCCGCTCACCGACACGTTGATGCCGAGGCAGCTGCCGCCGATGACCGGGCACTCGAAGATCGTGGTGGTCCCGCTCGACGCCGTGACCGCCGCCGGCGTGAAGCTCTGCTGGACGGTGCACGTGCCGGGGCCGGCGAAGCCGCCGCCCGCGCCGCACGCGTCGAACGCGAAGCCGAACGGGACGTTGATGCCGCTGCCCGACGCGATCTCGATGCGATAGCCCGCGTCGACGGTGAGCGTCACCAGCTGGCCGGCCGTCGTGTTGATCGGCACGTTGCCGAACGCGACGCTCGCCGGATCCGCGGCGCGTGTGCTGATGCCGGTGCCCGCGACGTCGTAGGGAATCGGCAGACAGCTGCCGGCGGCCTCCGCCGTCGGCGTGAAGTGCTGCGCGACCGCGCACGTGCCCGGCCCGGTGAAGCCGCCCCCCGCGCCGCAGGTGTCGAAGTCGAAGCCGAACGGCACGTTGATGCCGCTGCCCGACGCGAGTTCGACGCGATAGCCCATGTCCACGGTGATCGTCACGGCGTGCGTCGCGGTCGTGTTGATCGGCACGCTGCCGAAGTCCACGTTCGCGGGACTCGCGCCGCGCGTGCTCACGCCGTTGCCGGTCACCGTGTACGGAATCCCGAGACAGCTGCCGCCGATGACCGGACACTCGAAGACGGTCGTCGTGCCGATCGCCGGACCGACCGCCGTCGGCGAGAAGCTCTGCGAGACCGAGCACGTGCCCGGACCGGCGAAGCCGCCGCCGGCGCCGCAGGTGTCGAAGGCGAAGCTGAACGGCACGTTGATGCCGGATCCCGATGCGAGCTCGATCCGGTAGCCCGCGTCCGCCGTGATCATGACGGACTGCGTGGCCGTCGTGCCGATCGGCACGTCACCGAAGTTCACGCTCACCGGATTGGCGGCGCGGATGCTCACGCCCGTCCCGCTGACCGCGATGTTGATGCCGAGGCAGCTGCCGCCGATGACCGGGCATTCGAAGACGGTCGTCGTTCCGGTCGACAGCGCGACGGCGGTCGGCGAGAAGCTCTGCGTGACCGCGCACGTGCCCGGACCGGCGAAGCCGCCGCCCGCGCCGCACGTGCTGAAGTCAAAGCCGAAGGGCACGTTGATGCCGCTGCCCGACGCGATCTCGACGCGATAGCCGGTATCAACCGTGATCGTTACCGGTTGCGCGACCGTTGTATTGATCGGCACGTTCCCGAAGTTCACGCCCGCCGGACTTGCCGCGCGCGTGCTGATACCGGTGCCCGTCACGTCATACGGAATCCCCAGACAGCTGCCGCCGACGATCGGGCACTCGAAGACCGTGGTCGTGCCGTTGGACGCGACTTCCGCAGTCGGCGAGAAGTGCTGCGCGACGGTGCACGTGCCCGGCCCGGTGAAGCCGCCGCCCGCGCCGCACGTGTCGAAGTCGAAGCTGAACGGCACGTTGAGGCCGCTGCCCGACGCGATCTCGACGCGATAGCCCGCGTCCGCCGTGATCGTGACCGACTGCGTGACGGTCGTGTTGATCGGCACGCTGCCGAAGTCGACGCTCGCGGGGCTCGCCCCGCGCGTGCTCACGCCCGTGCCGCTCACGGTGTACGGGATCGGAATGCAGCTGCCGCCGACGACCGGACACTCGAAGACCGTCGTCGATCCGTTCGAGGTCGCGGCGGCCGTCGGCGTGAAATGCTGCACGACCGTGCACGTGCCCGGACCGGTGAAACCGCCGCTCGCGCCGCACGTGTCGAAGTCGAAGCTGAAGGGGGCGTTCAGGCCGCTGCCGGACGCGATCTCGGTGCGATAGCCCGCGTCGACCGTGATGGTGACGGACCGCATCGCGGTCGTGTTGATCGACACGTTGCCGAACGCGACGCTCGCGGGATTTGCCACGGCCGTGACGACGCCGGTGCCGCTCACGGTGTACGGGATCGGAATGCAACTGCCGCCGATGACCGGACACTCGAAGACCGTCGTCGATCCGTTGGAGGTCGCGGCGGCCGCCGGCGTGAAATGCTGCACGACCGTGCACGTGCCCGGACCGGCAAAGCCGCCGCCGGCGCCGCACGCGTCGAACTCAAAGCTGAAGGGCGCGTTCAATCCGCTGCCGGACGCGATCTCGGTGCGATAGCCCGCGTCGACCGTGATCGTGACGGACTGCGTGGCCATGGTGTTGATCGGCACGTTGCCGAAGGCGACGCTCGCGGGATTCGCCGCGGCCGTGACGATGCCCGTGCCGCTCACGGCGTAGGGGATCGGCAGACAACTGCCGCCGATGACCGGACACTCGAAGACCGTCGTCGATCCGTTCGAGACGGCGGCGGCCGTCGGCGTGAAGTGCTGCGCGACCGTGCAGGTGCCCGGACCGGTGAAGCCGCCGGCCGCGCCGCACGTGTCGAAGTCGAAGCTGAAGGGCGCGTTCAATCCGCTGCCCGACGCGATCTCGGTGCGATAGCCCGCGTCGACCGTGATCGTGACGGACTGCGTGACGGTCGTGTTGATCGGCACGTTGCCGAAGTCGACGCTGGGCGGATTCGCCGCCGCCACGCTGCCGCCGGTGCCGTTCACGGTGTAGGGGATCGGGATGCAGCTGCCGCCGATGACCGGACACTCGAAGACGGTCGTCGTGCCGTTCGAGGCGACGGCGGCCGTCGGCGAGAAATGCTGCGTGACCGTGCACGTGCCGGGGCCGGTGAAGCCGCCGCCCGCGCCGCAGGTGCTGAAGTCGAAGCTGAACGGCGCATTGAGCCCGCTGCCCGACGCGATCTCGGCGCGATAGCCCGCATCGACGGTGAGCGTCACCGACTGGCTGACCGTCGTGTTGATCGGGACGTTGCCGAACGCGACGCCGGGGGGATTCGCCACCGCCGTGACCACGCCGGTGCCGCTCACGGTGTACGGGATCGGCAGGCAACTGCCGCCGACCACCGGACACTCGAAGACGGTCGTCGTGCCGTTCGATGCGGCGGCCGCTGTGGGCGCGAAGTGCTGCGTCACCGTGCACGTGCCCGGACCGGTGAAGCCGCCGCCCGCGCCGCACGTGTCGAAGTCGAACGCGAAGGGGGCGTTGAGGCCGCTGCCCGACGCGATCTCGGTACGATAACCGGCGTCGACCGTGATCGTCACGGCCTGGCTGACCGAGGTGTTGATCGGCACGTTGCCGAACGCGACGCCCGGAGGATTCGCCGCGGCCGTGCTGACGCCGGTGCCGCTGACCGGAATACTGATCGGGACGCAACTGCCGCCCGCGACCGGGCATTCGAAGACGGTCAGCGTGCCGTTCGCCGCGGCGGCCGACGTCGGAGTGAAATGCTCCGTCACCGTGCACGTGCCGGGACCCGTGAAGCCTCCGCCCGCGCCGCACGTGCTGAAATCGAAGCTGAAGGGCGCGTTGAGCCCGCTGCCGGACGCGATCGCCGTGCTGAAGCCGGCGTCGACCGTGATCGTGATGTCTCGGGAGGCCGTGGTGTTGATGGGGACGCTGCCGAAATTCACGCTCGCGGGGCTGGCCGACGCGGCGGCGGCGCTTCCTGGGAGAGCCAGCACCAGCGTGCTCGCCAGAGCCAGCATCTTGCCAATCACGGCCTTCATCAGCGTCAGCCCTTCCCCGCGGTCCGCACGTCCGACGACGCAGAGATACCGCGCCTCTAGCGATCTCACGATCCCGGACTCTCGAGACGAACGCGCAGCGAACTCGTACTGGGGTAAGGGGGGAGGGAGCGAATTCTATGGGGCGCTCTGCCGAATGTCAACGCGATCTGTGATCTGTCAGCAGTCCGGGACGCTGCAGGTCATCCGCGCTCGGACGCCGCTGTCAGGCGCTGGACGTTCCGGGGGTGTTGCGTCAGATCTCCGAGCACGATCTGCACGTCGTGCGTCCGGCCGTCGTTGACCAGCGGGATCGCTTCGGCGTGAACCGGCGTGCCGTCGAGCGTGACCGCCGCGACGCCGCGGCACCGGCGGCTCGGGTTGGACACCGTGATCTCGTAGCGGCTGTCGAGGTACCGCCACGTCATCCGGTACTCGGGCCACGACGAGGGGATGCACGGATCGACGACGAACGTCTCGCCGCGCCGCCGCAGCCCGAGGATGCTCTCGAGGCCGGCGCGATACATCCAGCCTGCCGATCCCGTGTACCAGCTCCACCCGCCGCGTCCCGCGTGCGGCGGCCGCGCGTAGACGTCGCCCGCGACGACGTACGGCTCCGTCTTGTAGCGCGCCACGTCCGCGGGCGTGCGGCCATGGTTAATCGGGTTCAGCATGTGGAAGAACTCGGCGGCCTCGTCGCCGCTGCCAAGCTTCGCCAGCGCCATCACGACCCAGACCGCCGCGTGCGTGTACTGGCCGCCGTTCTCGCGGACGCCGGGCGGGTAACCTTTTATATAGCCGGGATCCTGCGCCGACCGATCGAAGGGCGGATTGAGCAGCAGCATCATCTGCGAACCGCGCGCGATCAGCGAGGTGCGCACGGAGTCCATCGCGCGCTCCGCAAAGCGAATCGGCACGGCGCCCGAGAGGACCGCCCAGGACTGGGAGATCGAATCGATGCTGCACTCGTCGTTCTGCGCGGATCCCAGCGGCGTGCCGTCGTCGTAGTACCCGCGCCGGTACCACTCGCCGTCCCATGATCGTTCGAGCGATGCCGCGAGCCGCCGTGTCTCGTGCATGTAGCGATCGGCGCGGACGTCGTCCTTCCGCGCGCGGCAGATCGGGATGAAGTCGCTGAGGACGTGGTGCAGGAAGAAGCCGAGCCACGTGCTCTCGCCCCGTCCTTCCGGCCCGACGCGGTTCATGCCGTCGTTCCAATCGCCGCTTCCGATGAGCGGCAGGCCGTGCGCGCCGGCGGTGAGGCCCTTTTCGATCGCGCGCACGCAGTGTTCGAAGAGCGTCCCGTCGGTGGACGACACGCGCGGGTAGCCGTACGCCTCCTGCGCGTCCGGCGCGAGCACCGGCGCGTCGAGAAACGGCGCGCGCGCGTCGAGCACGCCCGCGTCGCCGGTCGTGCGGACGTACTCCGCCACGACGTACGGCAGCCACAGCAGATCGTCCGAGCAGCGTGACCGCAATCCGCGGCCGCTCGGCTCGTGCCACCAGTGCTGGACGTCGCCTTCGACGAACTGCCGTCCGGCCGCTCGGAGCAGATGCGCTCTCGCGAGGTCGGGTCTTGCCAGCAGCAACGCGAGCACGTCCTGCAGTTGATCGCGGAAGCCGAACGCGCCGCCCGGCTGGTAGTAGCCCGCGCGCGTCCAGAGACGGCAGCTCACGTCCTGGTAGACGAGCCACCGGTTCATCAGCACGTCGAAGGAATCGTCCGGCGTGCGGACCTGGATCGTGTCGAGCGTCCTGTCCCACGACGCGTGGACTTTCTCCAGCGCGACGACGGCGGCGTCCACCGTGGCATGACGCGAGATCAACTCTTCGGCGTGATCGGTGTCGGCGCCCTGACCCAGCAGGAACACGAGGCGGCGTTGCTCGCCTGGATGCAGGACGACCTGCACGTGAAGCGCCGCGCAGGGATCCAATCCCGCGCCGAACTGGGGCTCGAGCGTCAGATGACGCAGCGCGTCCGGCCGGGCCAGCGAACCGTTGCGGCCGATGAACGACAGGCGATGGGCTGTCGCCGAGGCTGGCGTTTCGCTCGCATGCGCGAACGCGACCCGCCCGGCGAATTCGTCGTTGAAGGCGTTGCGCGCCAGGATCGTCCCGCGCGCCGGGTCGTACGTCGTGGTGATGTGCCCGGCGTGATTCTCGCGCGGCGGGCCGAGCATCCAGTCGTTGTACGAGAAGACGCTCAGCGCCCGCCGGGCCTCGCCCTCGTTGGTCAGCGTGAGGAGCGAGAACTTCACCGGATCGTCGGCGTCGACGAACACGTCGAGCTCGTGGCGGATGCCGCGCGTCGTGCGCGAGAAGCGCGTGAGTCCGGCCGAGTGACGGACGACGAACTGTCCGCTATCCGGATGTCGCGGCAGCGGTCCCGGCGCGGGCGACCACGCATCGCCGGTGTCGTCGTCGCGGACGAACAGCGCTTCGGTCGTCGGATCGACGATCGGATCGTTGGCGAACGACGTCAGCCGGTTCTCGCGGCTGTTCCCGGACCACGTGTGCGCCGACCCCGATGCCGTGACGATGGTGCCGAAGCGCTCGTTGGCGATGACGTTCGCCCACGGCAGCGGCGTTTCCTGATCGCCTTGCAGCACGATCGCGTAGGCCCGGCCGTCGTCGGCGAATCCGCCGAGGCCGTTGGTCAGCGTCAACGCCGGCATCGTGAGTGGCGCCGGCGGCGCGTAGGGCGAGTCGACGCCGGCCGGGACGTCCGTCGCTGGCGGCTCCGCCGGCATCGCGGCGAACGCCGGACGGCGGCTGGTCAGGGCGGGATGCGGCGTATCGAGTTGGGCGCGGAGGTCGCCCCGGTCGCCACCGAGGACGGCGCGCGCGACGGCCTCGATCAACGTGCGCTCGACTTTCCCGATCAGGTCGGCGCGCAACAGGTACGCGCCGCCGGATCGATGTTTCCACATCCGCCACGGCCCGTTGTCGAGGAGGGCCGTGAGCTGCGCGTGGATGTCGTCGAGATAACTCGTCGGATCCTCGTTGACGATCACGACGTCGGCGCTCATCCCTTTCAGGCGCCAGTACTCCTGCGCCTGCAGGACCTGCCGCGCGAGCGCGACGTCGGCGTCGGCGGCGACACGCACGAGCAGAATCGGCAGATCGCCGGAAATGCCGTGCGGCCACAGGCCGGCCTGCCCGAGGGCGTTCGAGGCAATCGTGTCCGGGCTCGCGCGCAATGAGCCGTCGGCGAAGAGCGCTCGCGACGCCAGACGCTCGAACAGCAGCGCCTCGTCGCTCGAGATGCCCAGATGGCGCAGGCCGCTCTGCGCGTGCGTGAAGGCGAGCGCGAACGTCCGCGATGCCGCGCTCGGGTTGCGGTACTTCTGGGCGAGCGCTTCCGCCGTCTCCCGGTCCGGCGCGACGCCCGTCGCGAAACAGAGGCGCACCGACGCGCCGGGCACGAGCCTGATGCGCTGCCGGAGGCTGAGGATCGGATCGAGCACGACGCCCGTCGTGCCCGACAGCGCGCGGCCGTCGAGCGCGATCGGACGGTCGGTGTCGCGGCCGCGGCCGAGGAAGCGCGCGCGATCGGTCTCCCATTCGACGGGCCCCTGCGGCCGGCCTTCGAGACTGAGCACGTGCACGGCCCAGATCGCCGGCTCGCGCGGATCGCGCGGGCGCCGATGGCAGAGCAGCGCCGCGCTGTCGGCCAGGTATTCCGTTTCGAGAAACAGTTTGCCGAACGCCGGATGCGCGAGGTCGTCGGCGGGCGGCGCCAGGACGATCTCCGCGTAGCTGGTGACGTCGATTTCACGAATGCGCGCACTCTGGTTGACGACGGTGACGCGGCGGACTTCGACATCGTCTTCGGTGGACACCGCGACGTCGAGTTGCGTGGAGACCTCATCGTCGTGGCGGCGGAACGTCGCCCGCTCGGCGCGGAACTCGACCACGTAGTCGTCCGGCTCCGCGGCGGTCGGCTGGTGCGTCGCCGACCACACCGATCCGCTTCGCACGTCGCGCAGGTAGACGAACTGGCTGCCGGGATCGCGCGTCGGGTCGCGGCGCGACTTGGTCACCGCGAGACCGCGGCAGACGCTGCTGCCGCCGCCGGCGTTGGTCACGACGGTCGCGTAGGTGCCGTTCGACAGAAACTGCGCGTGCGGAAAGACGGTGTGCGGCGACCGGAACCGCCGCGACGGCATGGCCGGCGGCGGCGCGACGACGCGCATTTCGTCGAGCGGCCGCGGCTGGATCGTCGGCGTGTGGCGCGGCACGCGCTCCTGCAGCAGCAGCTCGGTGGCCTGCACTCTCGGGTCGGCGTGAAAGCGCTTCACCATCGGATCGTCGAGGAGCGCGTTCGCCAGCGCGACGAGCGTCATGCCGGCGTGGTGCGCGAGGAACGTGCGCACCACGGTGCCGGCCGGGCGCGCGTCGTGCCGATCGGCCGGGATCTCGTCCTGATCGCCGGTCTCGCGTCTGGTGTAGTCGATGGCGTCGAAGAATCCGTAGTCGCCCTCGAGGCCCGCGCCGGTCAACCGCCGGAGGTTGGCCGCGCTCTGCGGCGCGTCGATCATCGCGGCGAGCGCCGTGGCGTAGGGCGCCACGACCAGCTCGTCGCCCAGCCCGCGCTTCAGCCCGAGCCCGGGGACGCCGAACGCCTTGTACTGATAGGTCTCGTGCCGATCGACGATGTTGTACGCGGACTCGGAGATGCCCCACGGCACGCCGCGCGAGGCGGCGTACTCGATCTGGCGGCGCACGACCTTGCGGCACGATTCGTCGAGGAGCGTGTCGGGATAGCTGCGCATGACCAGCAGCGGCATCAGGTACTCGAACATCGTGGCGCTCCACGACAGCAGCACCGGCGCGCTGCGGACGCTGGTCACGGCGCGTCCCAGATGGAACCAGTGGGATTCAGGGACGTCGCCCTTGGCGATCGCGAGGAAGCTGGCCAGCCGCGCTTCGGACGCGAGCAGATCGTAGTACGACGGATCGCGCCGGCCCGGGCCGTCGGCGTCGGCGAGGCGATAGCCGATCGTGAACAGCTGCCGCTGCGGGTCGTAGAGGAATCGGAAGTTCATGCCGTCGAACAGCGCGACGGCGCGCGCGGCGAGAATTTTGAAATCTGGAACAGGCATCTCGGACAGCGCCACCGACAATGTCAGGAGCGCGCCCGCGAGATTGCCGCTGTCGACCGTTGAGATGTACGCGGGCAGAAGCGGCGCCAGCGTCCGCGTGTCGTACCAGTTCAGCAGATGACCCTCGAAGCGCTCCAGGCCCTCGACGGTCGTGAGCATGGCGTCAATCCGCTCCGCGAGCGCGTCAGCGTCGATGAAGCCGAGGTCGTACGCCGCGAGCGTCGCGAGCAGCGCCATCCCGATGTTCGTCGGCGACGTGCGGTGCGCGACAGCCAGATCCGGGGCGAACTGGACGTTGTCGGGCGGGAGCGCGTGATCCTCCGGGCCGGCGAACGTCTCGAAGTACCGCCACGTCTTTCGCGCGACGGACTCGAGATACGCGCGGTCCTCCGCGCCGAGCACCGCGCGCCGCGCCGGCACCGGGCGGCTGAGCGCGTACGCGATCGCGGGCGCCGCCGCCCACAGCGCGAGCCCCGGCACCGCGGCCGCCAGTGCGTGCGGACGAACGGCGACGACCAGCGCCAGACCGCCGAGCGCGATCAGCGGGCTCGCGATCATCTCCTTCATGAAGACGGTCAGGCGCGGCGGCCCGCCGCGGTGCGCGCTGGCCGCCGCCGTCTCCCATTCGAGCAGCCGGCCGTTCGTGATCCCGAGACGCACGAGCGTCACGATGATCGCGTGCAGCATCTCGTACGCGTGGCTCGCGAGGAACGTGGCCTGCAGCGAGACGCGGACGACGTCCGTGTCGAGATCGTCGATGGTGGCGCGCAGGAACGCCGCCTGTGATTCCAATCGCGACGGCCCGCGCAGCAGCTGGAACACGCGCAGGCACACCGGCAGCGCGACCGCGGCGAGCCCGATCGCGGTCCACGCGAGCGCAGATCCGGGCAGG
This sequence comes from Terriglobia bacterium, assembly GCA_020073005.1. Lineage (GTDB taxonomy): Bacteria > Acidobacteriota > Vicinamibacteria > Vicinamibacterales > CAVVIG01 > SRVP-36. The sequence continues at coordinate 9,950 of JAIQFX010000066.1, forward strand.
ACGGTCCAGCCCAGCAGCAGCACGGCGACGGTCGCCGGCGCCAGCAGGCTGCGCCGCAGGTTGTCGAGAATCTTCCAGCGCGAGATGAGCGGCAGGCGATTGCGCTGCAGCCCTGACGAGGACGGCACGAACGGAAACAGCCACCAGAGGATCTGCCAGTCGCCGCGCACCCAGCGGTGCTGGCGTCGCGCGTGCGCGAGGACGCTCGACGGGTAGTCGTCGACGACCTCGACGTCGGTGACGAGCGCCGTGCGCGCGTACAGGCCCTCGAACAGGTCGTGCGACAGCAGCGCGTTCTCGGGCACCCGGCCGTCGAGCGCCGCCACGAACGCGTCGACGTCGTAGAGGCCCTTGCCGGTGAAGATGCCTTCGTCGAAGAGATCCTGATAGACGTCCGATACCGCGGTCGTGTACGGGTCCACACCGGTGTGACCCGCGTACGTGCGGGCGAACACCGATCCGGCGGCGCTGGCCATCGTGACGCTGACGCGCGGCTGCAGAATCCCGTAGCCGTCCATGACGCGGCCGACGCGCGCGTCGAAGCGCGGCGCGTTCAGCGGGTGCGCGATGATGCCGATGAGCGCTTTCGCCGCGTCGCGCGGCAGACGCGTGTCGGTGTCCAGCGTGAGGCAGTAGCGCACCGACGGGAGGACATCGAGCTCGCCGACCTGCACGGTATAGCTCGTGTCCGCGGCGCCGCGCAGCAGCCGGTTGAATTCCTCGATCTTGCCGCGCTTGCGCTCCCAGCCCATCCACACGCGCTCGCGGGCGTTCCAGCGCCGTTCGCGGTGAAACAGAAAAAAGCGATCCGCGTGGCCGGCGCCGAAGCGCCGGTTGAGATCCACGATGCCCGCGCGCGCGGCGTCGAGAATCGGCGCGTCGCCGGGCCGCTCGCGCGCGTCGGCGTCGGTGAAATCGCCGAGGATCGCGAAGTGGATCCGCGGATCGAGATTGCCCAGCGCGAGCACCTCGACGTGCTCCAGCAGCGCCGCGACCCCGCCGACGCTGGTCAGCATCGTCGGCACGACGACCATCGTGCGGGCGTTGTCGGGAACGCGTTCGGAGAAGTCGAGGCGGGGCAGGCGGCGCGGCGGGATCGCCCACACGACCGCGCGCTGCGCGAGCGCGATCGCGATGTCCGCGGCCGGGATCAGCAGCAGCAGCGCCAGCGCCGTGAGGACGCGGACGCCGGCGCCTTCGTGGCGCGCGTACGCCGCGGCGCCGACGAGCAGCGCGGCGGTCACGATCGCGATCGGTCCCAGGTAGAAGGACGTCGCGTGCGCGCGCACGAAACGCCGTGCCCGATCCGCGAGCCGCGGCCGGTATGCGACGTCGACCTCGAGGTCGCGCCGTCCGCGATCGATGAGGTGATACCCGACGTGCGCGGCGCGATCGGCGGACGAGCCTGCGGCCGCGGCCTGGCGCGCGCTTTCGACCGCGCGCAGCGCGACCCGCACCTGCGCCTCGCCGCTCGGCTCCGCGAGCGCTTCGACCGCCTGACGCTGGCGGTCGCGGCTGAGGAAGTCCATCCGCGCGTACGCGCCGGCCGGATCGCGCTGCAGGACCTGCTCGACCAGACTCACCGACTCGAAGAACTGGCGCCAATCGAGCGCGGAGCAGATGCGCAGACTCGTGATGGCGTTGGCGACCGAGACCTGGGCCGCGGCCTGCCGCTGGTGTTCGCCGCGAATCGCCGCTTCGGCGGTCGTCTCCTGTGACGCGAGATACGCCTCGACCGCCGTCCGGATCGACGACAGCCGGAGACCGTACTCGCGAACGCGATGCAGGAGCTGGACGACGTGCGCGGTGCCGAGCGCCGGGGGCAGCGCCGGCGGCGGGCGTCCGCTGTCGCCGGCGTCGCGCTCCATCCGCGCCACGTACGCGTCGGCCGCCAGTCGCGCGCCGCGCGCATCCAGCATCTCCACGGCCAGACGCCGGAGGTTCTCGATGAGCGCCAGCTTCAACATGCTGGGCCAGGCCCAGAGCTCGCCGATGGTCAGCGGCGCCACGCGCTGGTAGCTGTTGATGAACACCGCGAGCTGCTGGCGGTCGATCCGGCTGTCGCTGTGGCGCACCAGCTCGACGGCCATCGCGTAGATCCGCGTGTGGCCGGCCTGCTCGCGCGAGGCGAGCCCGGGGAGCTGGCGGTAGTAGGTCCGAGGAAGATGCCGGTGGATGTCACGGATCTCGGACGACACCAGATGGAAGTTGTCGAGCAGCCATTCCGCCGCCGCGGTGACGAACTGCCCGGTGCGGACATCGTCGGCCAGGGTGCGGTACGCGTCGCGCAGGACGCGGGCGTTGTCGTCGAAGCGGGGAAAAATGTTTCGCGCGCGGCGCCGCGGATTCGGGTCGACGGTGAAGCTCGCTGCGAGCGCCAGCGCGCGCTCTTCGAGCCGCTCGATGCTCAGCAGCTCGTCTCGAAACGGTTTGTCTGGTGACGGCGACGTGGTGGGCCACAGCCGCCGGAAGAATCCGCTCACCGCGCCCTCCCAAAAGTGCTTTTTTGAGGGCGAGGGCCGGGCAGGCCTCAGGGCTCAGGAAAGCGAGACCTTTATTATATGTCCGCAATGTGTCTTCGGCCCGGTGGCAAGTGCCGGAGGCCGATCGTGTATAGTGAATTCGTCATCCAGAACTGAGCCAGCCAGCGTTCGAGTGGTGCATCCCCTCCGCAAGTCCTGAAGGATGCGCGCCGACCGGCCCAACTTTGGCAAGGGTCGAGCGCGTCTCACGCGAGTTCTCTCCGTAGTCACAACTTGACGCCGCGGTGGCGATCCACGGCGAGATCTCCACGGCGACACGAAAGGGCGGACATGAGCACGAGTGTGGCGGTCGCGGACTGGATCAAGCGGCTTGCCGACGACGAGCGGCAGCGGGACGCCGCGCGCGTCATGGAGAGCGAGACCGCCGCCCGCAAGACGGACCTCGTCCGTCAGAACAGCCAGCGCCTCCTCGACACGCTCAAGGCCGCGGTGACGCGTGACGTCGACGCCTTCCGCGCCGAGTTCGCGGGCGACCGCGCGCGCCACGTGATCGTGGACGCGACGATGCCCGACGGCGGGTTCGCCGTGCGCAAGCCGTCGGCGCCCGCGGTCTCGCTGACGGTCACGCCGAACCTCCGGGCGGCCGCGATGAACTGCCATTACCGCTTCACGCTGTCCGACGGCCTTCCGCCGCGCGAGGATCGCATCGACATCACGTTCGCCGGCGACGGCGTTGACACACTGCAGACGAAGCATCAGGGCACTGGACAGGTGTTTCCAACGGTCGATGCCTTGTCCGAGTTCCTGCTCGTGCCGGTACTGACAGGTCGTCCGCGATGACGCGCGGAGCACGCTCGTGAACGCGGTGTGGGCGCTCGCCGCGCTCGGCGTTGTCGGCGCCGTCCTCGCCATCGCCGCCGCATGGCGCCGGAGCAACGCCCCCCAGAACCTGGGCGCCGTCAGCGATCAGTGGATCTCAGAACACCGGCTCGGCTCAACGCAGGATTCGCGGCGCTGACGCGAAGCGAAGGAGGGGGGATCGATGTTCAAACTGGTGACGACGATGCGGCGCGGATCGGCGTCGGGCCTGCCGCAAGCCTGGGCGCAGTACGCCTCGGTCGAAACCGCGCGGGCAGGCGCCGCGGAACTGCTGCGGGAGGACCGCGTGCTGCGCGTCATGATCGTGCGCAACGAGATTCCACACGCGTTCGTTGAATGGTCGGAACGGTGACGTCGAGTTGAACGCCCTGAAAGGGGACAAGCCATGTTGAAGAATATTTCCCGCGCACGGATCGCCGGCGCGTGGTGTGCGATCGTGATTGTGCTCGGCGCGTACGGCGTGGTCTCGGGCGCCGCCATGACCGTCAGCGCCGCGGCGTTGTGGCTGCTGGCCTGCGTCGGGCCGCCGGCGGTGATGCTGTTCGTGTGGCGCGGCGCTCCGCCGCCGACCGTCGCCGAAGTCCTGCATACGGTCGACATCGGTTCGAAGGAAGCGCGATCATGATCAGACTGCGCGCGCTCGGCGTCGTCGCTCTCGCATGCGTCCTGTCCGCGGCCGCGCTGCACGGCCAGGATCGGTCGCGCTATCGCGACTATCAGCTCGGGGGCGGCCTGTCGGCCATCTCCACGCTCGCCGGCGTGCCGGCATCGGAGGTGAGGACGCTGCACTCGCGTCCGGCGACGATGCAGGAGTTTCAATGGCAGCGCCCGTACACCGCCGGCGACGCCGCGCAGGCCGATCCGGTGAAGCAGATTGTCTTCAGCTTCTACAACGATCAGCTCTCGAGGATGGTGGTCGACTACGATCGCGATCGGACCGCCGGCATGACCGACGCGGATCTGATCGACGCGATCTCGGCCACGTACGGACCGCGGGTGAAGCCCGGCGTCCGGATCGCCCGGGCCGCGCCCTCGCAGGTCGAGCAGGAATCGGGAACGCCCGTCGCCCGATGGGGAGACGCGGACTACTCGGTCGTGCTGTATCGATCGACGTTCGCCGCGGCCGTGCGGGTCATCGTGACCTCGCCGCGGCTCGAGGCGCTCGCGCGCACGGCGGAGACGCGGTCCGCGCGGATCGACGAGCGTGAAGCGCCGCAGCGCGAGATCGCGCGGCAGAAGAAAGACGCGGACGACGCGAAGACCGCCCAGGAAAAGGCGCGCCTCGCGAACAAAGCGGCCTTCCGGCCCTGACGAGTGTGCTGAACGTCAAGCGCGCCCTGCTGGAGTGGACGAGACGGCGCCAGGCCGCCGCGTACCGCGAGCGTGCCCGGGCGGAGCGCGAGCGCCCGGAGCCCGCGGAACCGCCGAAGCCGCGCGGCCGGACGATGGTGGGCAAGTACCTGCTGCTCTACAAATACCTGGAGAACCGGTACGCGCACACGGTCGTCCTGACGTTCGCCGAGATCGAAGACCTGCTCGGGTTCGCGCTGCCCGAGCAGGCCCGCTTCCAGCCGGAGTGGTGGACCTGCGCCGAGGGCAACGCCCTGCGGCCGCACTACTCGGACTCCTGGGTCCTGGCCAGCCGGACCGCCGTCCCGAATCTGCCGGCGCGCACCGTCGTCTTCGAACGCGCGTCCTGAGTCGTTTCCTTACGTCGGGCAGCGCGGGTTTTCGAAGTCCGGAGGCAGCTTGTCGACGAACGTTCTCGGCCCGCCGAGCTGCTCGCGCAGTTGCAGCTTCCACGAGACGGCCGTCTTGATCCAGGTGTCTCGCATCGGGATCACCTCGGCGATCGTGTGCGTCGCGCCGATCGGACCGTACTTGCCGTCGTTGTCGACGATGGTCCTGACGGTGATGTAGTTGATGAGCACCGTCGCGCCATCCGGGTTGAGCGTGACGTCCTGCATCACCTGCCGCATCGACGTGAACTTCTGCCGCATCGACGTCTCGATCGTCTGGTCGCGCAGTTCGGTCCACGAGAGCCGTTTCCCCTCGCCGTCGACGAACAGCCAGCCCGACGTGTAGAAGACGTCGTGGAACAGGTCGACATCCTTGGCCGATCGAGCGCTGAGCGTGGCCTGCGCGATCTCGTCGTACAGGCCTTGCAGATCACATTTGATCGAAAACATGTTCTGGGGCGTGGTCTGGAGCATCCCCAGCATGGCGAAGACCAGTAGGTTCATAGAGCCTCCCGTGTCACTCCTGCAAACAAAAGGCCCTGGACCCTCGCATCGTCAACGTGTCTTTACGAGTCCGGCCGGGCCTTTGCACTGAACAGGATCGGGTCCGGAAGAGCTCCGACTTCGCGAGACGTACGCCTTGTACCGCCGAGATCTCGGCGATTCTTTTTCGTCAACAGTCGAAGTCCCGCCGGACGCCACTGGAGCGCGCCATGAGCGCTGATCTGAAAGTCTTTCCTGGCCCCGGCCCGCAGCCCGCGCCCGTTCCGCGCGCGACACCGACCGCGCCGGTCCGATTCCACGGCAGACGCCGCTGGTGGGTGTTCGCCGCTCTCGCCGCGCTGCTCGCGGCGGGCGCGGCGGGCGAAGCCTGGCGCGTGTCGACGGCCGTGGTCCCGGTGCGCTACGTCACCGCCGCCGTCACGCGCGGCGCGGTGACGCGCGCGGTGATCGCGAGCGGATCCGTCAATCCCGAGATCACGATTCAAGTCGGGACGTACGTCTCCGGCGTGATCCAGGAGCTGCGCTGCGACTTCAACACGCAGGTCCGCAAAGGACAGCTCTGCGCGAAGATCGATCCGCGTCCGTATCAGATGATCCTCGATCAAGACCAGGCGAATCTCTCGGCGGCGAAAGCGCAGCTCGCGAAGGACGAGACGAACGTGGCCTACGCGCGCCTGACGTACGAGCGGACCATGGGCCTGCGCGAGCGCGGCATCGTCTCGCAGGATGCGCTCGACGGCGCGAAGAGCGCCTACGATCAGGCGACCGCGCAGATCGAGCTCGACAAATCGAACGTCACGCAGCACGAAGCCGCGCTGAACGCCGCCCGCCTCAACATCGACTACACCAACATCATTTCGCCGGTCGACGGCACCGTCGTCTCGCGCAACGTGACGATGGGACAGACGGTCGCCGCCAGCTTCCAGACGCCGACGCTGTTCCTCATCGCCACGGACCTGACGAAGATGCAGGTGGACGCGAACGTCAGCGAGAGCGACATCGGCGGGATCAAGATGGGCAACACGGCCAGTTTCACTGTCGAAGCCTTTCCCAATCATCCCTTCGACGGCCGCGTCACGCAGGTGCGGCAGGCGCCGCAGACCGTGCAGAACGTCGTGACCTACGACGTCGTCATCAGCGTGCGCAATCCGGATCTCCTGCTCAAGCCCGGCATGACCGCGACCGTGCGGATCGTCGTCGACCGGCGCGACGACGTCATCCGCGTGCCGGATCAGGCGCTGCGCTACACGCCAGGCGGAATGACGGGCGCGCCGGCCGCCGCCGCTTCCGCCGGGGCGCGATCGCGCGTCTGGATCCTCCGCGGCGGCCAGCCCGTGGCGGCGCCGGTCACGATCGGCCTCGACGACGACACGCAGGCGGAAGTCGTCCGCGGCGAGATCAAGGCCGGCGACGAAGTGATCGTGTCCGAACAGAGCAACGGCGGAGCGACGCGGGCCCGCTCGCTGTTCTTCCGGCTCTGAGCGAGACGAGGCGCCGTGCCGACCGATGCCGCATCGAACGTCGCGATTGAAATCCGGAACGTCACGCGCGTGTATCACGCCGGCGACGTGGACGTGGACGCGCTGCGCGGCATCAGCCTCGCCGTCGAGTACGGCGAGTTCGTCGCGATCGTCGGCTCGTCGGGCTCCGGGAAGTCCACGCTCATGGCGATTCTCGGCTGCCTCGATCGGCCGACGAGCGGGCAGTACTTCTTCAACGGCGTCGACGTCGCCGGCTTGAGCGAGCCCGATCTGGCGCGCGTCCGCAGCGAGCGGATCGGCTTCGTCTTCCAGACGTTCAACCTGCTCGCGCGCACCAGCGCCGTCGAGAACGTGGCGCTGCCGCTCTTCTACTCGGGCTCGGGCTCGTCGCGCCGTGCGGTGCGTCTCGCGAGGGCTCGCACCGCGCTGGAGATGGTCGGCCTCGGCGACCGCGAGGCGAACACGCCGGCCCAGCTCTCGGGCGGCCAGCAGCAGCGCGTCGCGATCGCGCGCGCGCTCATCAACAATCCGAGCCTGCTCCTCGCCGACGAACCGACGGGCAACGTCGACACGGCGACGTCGCACGACATCATGGCGAGACTCGTCACGCTCAACCGCGAGCAGGGCGTCACGGTGATCGTCGTGACCCACGAGGCGGACATCGCCGCGTATGCGGATCGCGTCATCACGCTGCGGGACGGCGAGATCGTGTCCGACGAGCGGAAGCCGAAGGCGGCGCGCGCGACGGCCGCCGGCGGCGCGGAACCGCGGCCGCTCACCGGCGTGCCCGCCGGCACGTCAGCGGCGTTCGGATTCATGATTCTCGGCGCCGCCGTGCAGGCGCTGCGGCGCAACATGCTGCGCTCGTCGCTGACGATGCTCGGCGTGTTCATCGGCGTCGCGGCCTTGATTGCGATGGTAGCCGTCGGGCAGGGCGCCAATGACGCCGTGAAGAAGCAGATCGAGAGCCTCGGCACGAATCTCCTCGTCGTCCTGCCGGGCGCGACGACGGCGACGGGCGTGCGCGCGGGCTCGGGAAGCGCCGCCACGCTCACGGTCGCCGACGCGCAGGCCATCCGCCGCGAGGATGCCGCGGTCACGCAGATCAGCTACCTGAACCGGCAGATGGGCCAGGTCCAGTACGCGAACCAGAACTGGACCACGCAGATTCAAGGCGTCTCGCCGAACTACCCGCCGATTACCAACTGGCAGATCGCGGCCGGCCGCGGCTTCAACGATGAGGACGAGACCAGTGCCGCGCTGGTGGCGATCATCGGTCAGACGGTTTACCACCAGCTGTTCGCCGAATCCGAGAACCCGGTGGGCGCGACGATCCTCGTCAAGCGCGTGCCGATGCGCGTGATTGGGTTGTTCGTCGGCAAGGGGCAGACGCCGTTCGGGCAGGACCAGGACGATCTCGTCATGATTCCGTTCACGACGGCCGAGCGCAAAGTCCTCGGCGTCGCCGCTCCGACGCAGTCGCAGACACCGTCGAACGCGGTCTACGCCGGCGCGCCGAATCCGTTCGGCCTGCAGCCGCGCATCACCGGCAAGGTGAATTCGATCTTCGTGCAGGCGACGCGGCCCGAAGACGTCCAGGTCGCACTGAATCAGGTGACCGAGACCCTCGCGCGGCGGCACCGCATCAAGGCGGGGGACACGAACGACTTCTCCGTCCGCAACCTGAGCCAGATCGCCGACGTCGTGCAGAGCAGCAGCCGCATCATGGCGCTGCTGCTCGCGACCGTGGCGTCGATCTCGCTCGTCGTCGGCGGGATCGGCATCATGAACATTCTGCTGGTGTCGGTGACCGAGCGCACGCGCGAGATCGGTCTGCGAATGGCGATCGGCGCGCGGCGACTGCACGTCCTCGTGCAGTTCCTGGCCGAAGCCGTTTTTCTCAGCGTGACCGGCGGCGTCGTGGGCATCGCCGCCGGGCTTGCGGCGTCGAAGGTGATCGCGGCGGTGGCGGGTTGGCCGACGCAGGTGCCGCCCGCCGCAATCGGCGGCGGGTTCCTGTTCTCGGCCGCCGTCGGCATCTTCTTCGGCTACTACCCGGCGCGGAAGGCGTCGCGACTCGATCCGATCGAAGCGTTGCGTTACGAGTAAAGAAGGTCCGTCATGAATACACCACGACTCATCCTGGTCGCCATGCTTGGCACATTCGCATTCGCCGTCCCGACGACGCGGGCCGCTCTGCAGCAAGCGCCGCCGATCAGCGGCGTCACCGGCGCGATCGCGCTCGAAGGCACGATGAAGAAGGTCTATGCCGCCGCGCGCACGGTCATCGTGACGACCGTCGACGGCGTCGAGCACGTCGTCCATTTCACGACGAATCTCATCGTGCATGGCGGAAAGGGCGCGGGCGTGGACGCGCTGCAGGGACTGCGTGAAGGCGCGACCGTCGTCGTGCACTACACCATGCAGGGTGGCGAAGAAGCCGCGCAGGAGATCGACCGCATCGGCGACGAAGGACTGAAGCAGACCGAGGGCGTCGTCACGCGCGTCGACCGCCGGCGCAGGCAAATCACGATCAGATTCGAATATGGACGGACCGAAACATTCCGTCTGACCGAGCGCGCGGCGGCGGAGGCCGGACCGGACGTCGAGTCCGCGCCCGGCGGCGCGAAGGTCATCGTGTACTACTCGGACGAAGGCGGGCAGAAGGTCGCCCACTACTTCAAGAAGATTTCTTGAGCGGAGCGCAATCATGAACAGGTTCCTTCGTCACGCGTCTCTTCTGCTGACGTTCACCGGGATCGGGATGGCGTTCGCCTTCGCGCAGGCGCCGCTCCCGACACCGCGAACTCCGCCGCCGCCGACGCAAGTCGCGCCGTCGTACCCGCCCGCGGAGCTCGATCGCATCGTGTCGCCCATCGCGTTGTACCCGGATCCGCTGCTGGCGCAGGTGCTGGCGGCCGCGACGTTTCCGCAGGATATTCCCGACGCCGCGCGCTGGGCTGATGAACACCATCTCCTGACCGGCAGCCGGCTGACCGACGCGATCGCCGCCGATCAACTGCCCTGGGATCCGAGCGTGCAGGCGCTGCTGCCGTTTCCGTCCGTGCTCGAGATGATGGCGTCCGCGATGCCGTGGACGCAGGAGCTCGGCGACGCGTTCCTCGCGCAGAAAGACGCGGTGATGGATGCCGTGCAGCGCATGCGCCAGAAGGCGTACGGCTACGGCTATCTGCGCGCGTGCTCGCCGGTCGTCGTCACCGGCGGTCCGTACATCGAGATCATGCCGGCGAATCCCGCCTACATCGTCGTGCCGTACTACGATCCCGCAATCGTCTACGTCCCGCCGCCGCCCGGACTGATCCTCCCGCGCGCGATGTACTGCGGCTTCGGGATTCGGCTCGGCGTCTGGTTCGCGCCGTGGGGCTGGGGCACGACGCGTTTCATGTGGGCGACGCACACCGTGATCATCAACAGGGCGCCGTGGGGCCGGATGTGGGGCAATCGCGGAACGTACGTTCATCCGTTCGCGGTTCCGCGGCATCCAGGACCGCGTCCGCCCGATCACCATCCGGCGAAGCCGCGAACGCCCAACGAGCGGCAGCGAGAGCGGCCCAAAGGTGACGGGAGAAGCGGGCGCGGTTAAAGTTGAGGTCGTGCCGATCCTCGAGACCAACGAGCTCACACGCCGCTTCGGCGATCTTCTGGCCGTCGATCGCGTCACGCTGCGCGTCGAAGCCGGCCAGGTGTTCGGCCTGCTCGGCTCCAACGGCGCGGGCAAGACGACCGTCATCAAGATGCTGACCACGCTGCTGGCGCCGACGTCGGGCACGGCGACCGTCGCCGGCTTCGACGTCCGGAAGCAGGCGGCAAAGGTCAGACGCGTGATCGGCTACGTCCCGCAGATGATCTCGGCCGACGGAACGCTCACCGGGTACGAGAACCTCCTGATCTTCGCGAAGCTCTACGACATACCGCGGCGGGAGCGCGCGGCCCGCATCGCCGACGCGCTGACGCTGATGGAGTTGACGGACGCCGCCGATCGGCTCGTTCGGGAGTACTCAGGCGGCATGATCCGGCGCCTCGAGATCGCCCAGTCGATGTTGCACCGGCCCCCGGTGCTGTTCCTGGATGAACCCACCGTCGGCCTCGATCCGATTGCGCGCCATTCGGTGTGGGACCGGCTCATGACGCTCAAGGCGGACTTCAACACGACGATCTTCCTCACGACGCACCTGATGGACGAGGCGGACGCGCTCTGCCACGAGATCGCGATTCTGCATCGCGGCCGCGTCGCGGTGTCAGGCTCGCCCGCCGCGCTGAAAGCCTCGGTCGGTCGCGACGACGCGACCATGGACGACGTCTTCATCCGCTACGCCGGCACCTCGGTCGAATCTGGAGGCACATTCCAGGATGTCTCGCGCACTCGACGTACCGCTCAGCGCGTCGGTTGAAGACGACAGTCTCGTCTCCGCCGTCCGCGGATTCGTGTACAAGACCTTCGTCATCGCCGAGCTCGAAGTCCGCAAGCTGAAACACGATCCGACCGAGCTCATCACGCGCGCGGTGCAGCCGGCACTGTGGCTGCTGATCTTCGGTGAAGTCTTCACGCGCCTCCGGGCCATCCCGACAGGAGGCATTCCGTATCTCGATTTCATGGCGCCGGGAATTCTCGCGCAGAGCGTCCTGTTCGTCGCGATCTTCTACGGCATCGCCGTCATCTGGGAACGGGACCTCGGCACGATCCACAAGCTGTTCGTCAGCCCCACGCCGCGAGGCGCGCTGGTGCTCGGCAAGGCGCTTTCCGCCGGCGTGCGCAGCCTCTCTCAAGTCGCCATCGTGTACACGCTGGCGCTGCTGCTCGGCGTGCGCGTGAACTGGCATCCCCTGGCGCTCACCGGCGTCACGGTGGCGGTCTTCGCGGGCGCCGGCTGCTTCGCGACGCTGTCGCTCATCATCGCCGCCATCGTCAAGACTCGGGAACGATTCATGGGGATCGGCCAGGTGCTGACGATGCCCTTGTTCTTCGCCAGCAATGCCATCTACCCGCTCGCGATCATGCCCCCCTGGCTGCACGTCATCGCCCGGATGAACCCGCTCAGTTACGAGGTCGACGCGCTGCGCGCGCTGATGATCGTGGGAGGCACCACGACGTTCGGCCTCGTGACCGACTTCGCGTTGCTGACGGGGACCACCGCCATCCTCGTCATCGCCGCCTCCTACATGTACCCGCGCGTCGTCGGCTGACAGACGACGCAGCTGCTCGAGTTCGACGAGACGGGCAAGTTCGTCCGTGAAGTTACCAACGGGCCGACGCAGTATCTCTACAGCCTTGCATGTCCATCCGAAAACCTGCTTTACGTCGCCGATATGAACAACTGGCGAGTGCAAAAGCTGCTGTTGCACCCGCGCTCGCGAGGGGAATCGAGCGTATACTCCCCGATTAGTCGCGTTCCCGTTACACGCGCTATCGCTGTCAACAGGGAGGTAGACGATGAGTTGGGAGGGCACAGTGATTCCGAAGAGCGGTCGGATGATTGGAATGTCTGCCGTCGCCGTTCTGGCGTGTCTGGCGCTCGCTCCAGCGGCGTGGGCGCAGACGGGCAGCATCGCGGGCGTGGCGAAAGACACGACGGGCGCCGTGCTGCCCGGCGTCACCGTGGAGGCTGCGAGCCCCGCGCTGATAGAGAAGGTCCGCAGCGTCGTCACCGACGGCCAGGGCCAATACAAGATCGTCGATCTGTCGACCGGCACCTACACGGTCACATTCACGCTGACCGGCTTCAACGCCTACAAGCGCGAAGGGATCATCCTGACGTCGGACTTCACGGCGACGGTCAACGGCGACATGCGCGTGGGCACGGTCGAGGAGACCGTGACGGTGAAGGGCGAGAGCCCGCTCATCGACACGCAGACCGTCACGCAGAAGAAGTCGCTGACACATGACGTCATCGACAACCTCCCGACGGGACGCAGCTTCCAGAACCTCAGCGTGCTCGTGCCCGGCGTGTCGATCGCGCTCGCGTCGCAGGACGTCGGCGGCACGGGCGGCGACCGGTACCAGACGCTGTCGGTGCACGGCAGCCGCGGCGATCAGATGCCGCTCGTGATGAACGGCATGCCGTTCAACAACATGAACAACACGGGCGGCGGCTACAACACGACGCTGGTGGTGAACACCGGCACCGTGCAGGAAATGACGGTGACGACGAGCGGGCTCGCGGCCGAGTCGCGGTCGAGCGGCGTGCTGACCAACATCGTCCCCAAGGAAGGCAGCAACCAGTACCGCGGCTACCTCTTCACGAACTTCGCGAACTCGGGGATGCAGAGCAGCAACCTCTCGCAGGATCTGATCGACAAGGGGTTGAAGGCCGTCAACAGCGTGAAGAAACTCTGGGATCTGAATCCCGTCATCGGCGGACCGATCGTCCAGGACAAGCTCTGGTTCCTCGGCGGCATCCGCTACAACGGCGCGCAGAGCTATCTCGCGGGCATGTTCAACAACCTGCGCCCGGGCGCGCCGCAGTACTGCGCCACCGCGGCCGGCTGCTCGTACGGCGACGCGTTCCATCCGACGACGCTCGTGCCGAACTCGCAGGATCTGAGCAACCAGGCCGTGGGCGGTGACACGTGGTCGCGCGGCGAGACGCTCAACCTCACATGGCAGGCGTCGCAGAAGAACAAGATCACGTTCTTCGGCCACGTCAACCAGCGGCTCGTGGACTGCAATCAGTGCAGCGCGGTGAATTCGCCGGAAGCGGGCGTGTACTTCACGCACAGCCCCGAGTATCTGATCCAGTCGAGCTGGACGAACCCGATGACGAACCGCGTGCTGCTCGAGGGCGGCTTCACGTTCTACAACGAAACGTGGATCTTCGGGCCGGAGCCGTACAACGTCAACGGCCTCGGCCCGGACGCCGTGGTGTCGAAGACCGAATCGGCGCTGGGCATCCTGTACGGCGCGGCCAACGTCTTCACGACGGCGGCGAATCATCAGTACAACATGCGCTTCGCGGCGAACTACGTGACCGGCAGCCACGCCTTCAAGGTCGGCATCACGGACATGTGGGGCACGCGCAACTACCGGTACGACACGAACCAGGCGCAAGCCTGGTCGTTCCTGCGGGGGATCCCGACGCAAATTACCGAGTACGCGCGGCCGCTCATCGACACCGAGCATCTGAACGCCGCGCTGGGCCTCTACGCGCAGGATCGGTGGACCGTCGATCGGCTGACGCTGAATCTCGGTCTCCGCTTCGACTATCACAACGCCAAGGTGCCGGTGCAGACGCTCGACGCGATCCCGTTCGTCGCCGCCCGCCAGTACGACGAGATCGACAGCGTGCCGAACTGGAAGGACATCTCACCGCGCGTGGGCGCCACCTACGACCTGTTCGGAAACGGGAAGACCGTCGTCCGCGGAAACTTCGGCAGCTACATCGCCAGCGAGTCGACGAACATGGCCACGCTGAACAACCGTGTGAACACGTCGATCAACAGCGCGTCGCGCTCGTGGACGGACACGAACGGCAACTTCAAGCCGGACTGCAATCTCCAGAATCCCGCCGCGCAGACCGTGCCCGGCGGCGACACGTGCGGCACGCTCAACGCGCCGCTCGGCTCGCTCAACGTCGCCGCGCGCTACGATCCGTCGATTACCAGCGGCTGGGGCGTGCGGCCCAACGATCGCGAAGTGTCGGCCGGCGTTCAGCAGCAGATGACGCCGCGCGTCGCCGTGGACTTCCAGTTCACGCGCCACTCGTTCGGCAACTTCATCGCGGCCCAGAACACGGCGCAGCCGCCGGCGACGACCTTCAGCCAGTTCTGCGTGACGGCGCCGAGCGATTCCCGGCTCCCGAACGGCGGCGGCAATCAGATCTGCGGCTTCATGGATCAGAATCCGACGACGTTCACGACGTCGCCGTTCTACGTCGTGCAGTCCGCCAGCAACTTCGGCGACGTCACCGACGTGTACACCGGCTACGACTTCAACGCGAACGCGCGGCTGCCGCGCGGCGGCTTCGTCTCCGGCGGCGCGAGCATCGGGCATGAAGTGACCGACAACTGCGCGGTCGCGGGGCAGGCGAGCGTGACGTACGCGCCGGTCGCCGGCGTCCTCGCGTCGAGCGCGGGCACGCTGGCCAACGCGGCCGGTCTCGGCACGCCGAGCACGCTGTACTGCCGCGTCGAGCCGCCGTTCCAGGCGGACGTGAAGGGCTTCGCGAGCTATCCGCTGCCGTGGTTCGGTCTGACGGCGAGCGCGACGCTGCAGAACCGGCCGGGGCCGCAGATTCTCGCGCGCTACACCGTCACGAGCGCGCAGGTCACCGGGCTCGGCCGCCCGCTCGGCCTCGGCACGGCCGCGACGCAGCTCATCGCGCCCGGCACGATGTACGGCGATCGCGTGACGCAGCTCGATGCCCGGTTCGGCAAGATGTTCAGGGTGCAGCGCTATCGTATCCAGGCGTCGCTCGACCTGTTCAACGTGCTGAACTCGAGCGCGATCCTCGCGCTGAACACGACGTACGGCAGCGCGTGGCAGAACCCGACGCAGATTCTGCAGGGCCGGCTCGCGAAGGTCGGCATGCAAATCGACTTTTGACGATCACCCCGACCGTTCGACGCTGGATCGAGGACGGACTCAAAGATCCTGACGCGTTCTGGGGACGGGCCGCGGCCGCACTGCCGTGGTTCCGTCCCTGGGACCGTGTCTTCGAGTGGAATCCTCCCACGTTCCGCTGGTTCCTCGGCGCGGAAACCAACCTCTGCCACAACGCGATCGATCGTCACGTGCTGGCCGGAGAGGGCGGCCGCGCGGCGCTCGTGTACATCAACGAACGCGGCGAGCGCGACGTCAGGACCTACGCGCAGTTGCTCCATGAGGTGAAGCGGCTCGCGGCCGCGCTGCGCGGCATGGGGATCGCGAAAGGCGACCGCATCACGATCTACATGCCGCCGTGTCAGGAATCGATCGCGCTGATGCTCGCGATCGTCCGGATCGGCGCGATTCACTCGGTCGTGTTCGCCGGCTTCGGCGCGAAGGCGCTGGCCGATCGCATCGAGGCCAGCGGATCGCGGCTCGTGTTCGCGACCGACGTCACGTACCGGAAAGGCAAGAACGTGCCGCTGACGGCGATCGTCGACGAGGCGGTGGCCGCCGGCGGCGCGACGGTCGAACACGTCATCACGCTCGCGCGCACTCGCGGTCCGGCTGAAGCCGGACGCCACGTATCCGGCCGCGACATGACGTGGGATAAATTTCTCGCGCGCGCCGACGGTCAGAGCGGCGAATGGGTCTCGATGGAGGCGAACGAGCCGGCGTTCATCCTCCCGACGTCCGGCACGACGGCCAAACCGAAGCTCGCAGTCCACACGCACGGCGGCTATCAGGTCCACGTGCACGCGATGGGCCGTTGGGTGTTCGGATTGAAGCCGACCGACGTGTGGTGGGCGACGTCCGACATCGGCTGGATCGTCGGCCACAGCTACATGGTGTACGGCCCGCTCCTGGCGGGCTGCACCACAATCGCGTTCGAGGGCGCGCTCGATCATCCGCACGCCGAAGCGAACTGGCGCGTGGCGGTCGAAGAATTCGGCGTGACCGGCATCTTCACGTCGCCGACCGCGATCCGCGCGCTGATGCGATACGGCGACGCGCCGCTGCTCTCCGTCGATCATTCGCGGCTCGAGCGCGTCGTCTGCGCCGGCGAAGTGCTGAACGCGCCCGCGTGGGACTGGCTGCAGAACACGATCCTCGGCGGGCGGACGCCCGTGATCGATCACATGTGGCAGACCGAGACGAGCGGTCCGGTGTTCGGCAACCCGTACGGGATCGGCCTGCTGCCCATCAAGCCGGGCTCGGCGACGATTCCGCTGCCGGGCATCGACGCGGCGGTCGTGAACCTCGACGGCACGCCGTGCGGTCCGGGCGAGAAGGGCATCATGGTGCTCAAGCGCCCGTTCCCCGGACTGACTCCGGCGCTCTGGGGCGAGCCGGATCGGTACGGCCGCGACTACTGGCAGAAGATCCCCAACGTTTATTACACCGGCGATTCGGCGTGGATCGA
The DNA here is from genome assembly GCA_020073005.1 of Terriglobia bacterium. GTDB lineage: Bacteria > Acidobacteriota > Vicinamibacteria > Vicinamibacterales > CAVVIG01 > SRVP-36. Next base: position 27,061 of record JAIQFX010000066.1, read on the forward strand.
CGACGATGGCTACGTCTGGTTCGGCGGGCGGGCGGACGAGATCATCAAGATCGCCGGCCATCGCATCGGGACCATCGAGGTCGAGAGCGCGGCGCTGAAGCACGCCGCGGTCGCCGAGTGCGGCGTCGTCGGCCGGCCGGATGACACGCGCGGCGAGGTGATCTCGGCGTTCGTCCTTCTCAAGCACGGCCACGCCGCGTCTGCCGAGTTGCGCCAGGCGCTGCTGGACACCATCCGCCACGAACTCGGCCCGATCGCCGTCGTCGGCGAGCTGAATTTCGTCAGCATGCTGCCGAAGACGCGCAGCGGAAAAATCATGCGCCGGGTGCTGAAGGCGGTTATCCTCAACCGCGATCCCGGGGACATCACGACGATCGAAGAGGAGGGTTCGGTGGAGGAGGCGCGTGCGGCCTGGCAGCAGATGAAGTCGGAGCTTTCGCGATGACGTCAACGTCCGCGCCTGCGGCGCCCTTCAGTGCGTTTCGGGTGTTCGACGACGGCGGGAAGATCAGCGGCCGCATCGTCCAGCTGTCGCTGAACGAGTTGAGCGAGGGCGCGGTCGTCATCAAGACGGCGTTCTCGAGCGTGAACTACAAGGACGCGCTCGCGGGCACCGGCGCCGGGAAGATCATGCGCCGCTTCCCGCTGGTCGGCGGCATCGACGTGTCGGGGACCGTCGTCTCGAGCAGCGACGCGCGATTCACGAGCGGCGATCAGGTGCTCGTCACGGGATACGATCTCGGCGTCGCGCACGACGGCGGCTACGCGGAGTACGTGCGCGTTCCCGCGGATTGGGCCGTCGCCGTGCCGGCGGGCCTGACGCTCTTCGACGTCATGGCGATCGGCACCGCGGGATTCACGGCGGCGCTCTCGATCGTCGAGCTGGAACGCAACGGCGTCGCGCCCGCAAATGGCCCCGTCATCGTGACGGGCGCGACCGGCGGCGTCGGTAGCGTCGCGGTCCAGATGCTCGCGGCGCTCGGCTACACGGTGACCGCGCTCACCGGCAAAGATACCGAACATGACTACCTGCGATCGCTCGGCGCCGCCGAAGTGATCTCACGAACGACGTTGCAGATGGGAACGCGTCCGCTCGAGAAAACGATGTGGGCGGGCGCCGTCGATCCCGTCGGCGGCGAGACGCTGGCGTGGCTGACGCGCACGATGATGTACAACGGCGCGATCGCGTGCTCGGGGCTCACGGGCGGAACGGAGTTGCACACGACGGTTCTGCCCTTTATCCTGCGCGGGACCAAACTGCTCGGCATCGATTCGGTGATGTGTCCGATGGCCATGCGTCAGGCCGTCTGGCCGAGGCTCGCGGCCGTCATGAAGCCCGGCGTGCTCAAGACGATGGCGCACGAGATTACGATGGCCGGCCTGCCCGACGCGTTCGCTACCTTACTCAAGGGCGGCGCCAGGGGACGCTTCGTTGTGAAAGTTGGAAGTTAGAAGGCAGAAGTTAGAAGGCAGAAGTTAGAAGGTAGACGCTAGGAGAAGCAACAATGGCCGCAAGACATGTGAGCCGGCGCGCGATTCTCAAGACGTCGTTGTTCGGCACCGCCTTCGCCGCGCTGCCGTCTTTCGCGACGCGCACCGCGGATGCCGCCGAATCCTCATCGATGTCGGCCGTTGTCGACACCGCCGGCGGGAGAGTCCGCGGCGTGGTCGCTAATGGCGTACACATCTATAGAGGGATTCCGTACGGCGCGTCGACCGCCGGCGCGAATCGCTTCATGCCGCCGCGCAAGGCTGAACCGTGGACCGGCGTGCGCGATGCATTTCAAAACGGACACTCGTCACCGCAGGTCGCGCCCGCGCCTGGGGCGATCGGCGCGGGCCTGCGCGGCTATGCGGCGCAAGGTGAAGACTGCCTGGTCTTGAACGTTTTCTCGACCGGCGTCAACGACAATCGCAAGCGTCCCGTGATGATGTGGATTCACGGCGGCGGGTACACGTACGGATCCGGCGGGTCGCTCGGCTACGACGGCGCGAATCTCTCGCGCACGGGTGACGTGGTCGTCGTCTGCATCAACCACCGGCTCGCCATCAACGGACATCTGTACCTGGGCGGCGCGGGCGCGGACTTCGCGGATTCAGGCAACGTCGGCATGCTCGACATCGTCGCGTCGCTGCAGTGGGTGCGCGACAACATCGCGCAGTTCGGCGGCGATCCGGGGAACGTGACGATCTTCGGTCAATCTGGGGGCGGCGGGAAAGTGAGCACGCTGCTCGCGATGCCGTCGGCGAAGGGCCTCTTCCACAAAGCGATCGTCGAAAGCGGATCCACGCTGAAGCAGATGACGCGCGACGACGCGCAGAAGACGACCGATCAGGTGGCGTCCAGGCTCGGACTCAAGCCCACGCAGGTCGCGGAGCTGCAGCAGGTGCCGCTCGCGAAGCTGCTCGCGGCGATGGGCACGGGCACGCGATTTGGTCCGGTCGTCGGCGGCCATTCGCTGCCGCGCGATCCATTCGATCCGGATGCGCCTGAAGTCTCGGCTGACGTGCCGATGATCATCGGGACGACGGAGACGGAAGGATCGTACTTCGCGCCGCCGGAGCTGCTGTCGCTCGACGAAGCCGCGGTCCGCGCGCGGCTGAAGGAGCGGCTCGCCGCTGACGGCGATCGCATCTACGACCTCTTCAAGAAGAACCGGCCGAAGGCGACGCCGAGCGAGATCTACTTCACGATCTCGGCGTTCCCGAGCAACGCGCACATTCAGTCCGAGCGCAAGGCCGCGCAGCGACGCGCGCCCGCGTACCTCTATCAGATCCGCTGGCGCACGCCGGTCGAAGGCGGCCGCCGTCTGTCGCCGCACTGCATCGAGATTCCGTTCGCGATGCAGAACCACTGGCAGCTGCCGGAGATGGTCGGCACCGGTCCGGAACTGCAGCCGCTCGCCGACAAAGTCAGCGGCGCGTGGGCGGCGTTCGCGCGAACGGGCAACCCGAACCATTCAGGCATCCCGAAGTGGCCGGCGTACACCGCCACCGAGCGGTCGACGATGCACATGAACAACGAGTGGAAGGTGACGAACGATCCGGACCGCGAAGAGCGGCTCGCGCTGATGCCGCTCCCGCGTCTTCCGATGTTCTAGACAGGCAGGGCGGGTCCTTTGGGATCGGCGCCATTCGACAGGGAGTGCCCGTGGAAACAGACGATGGAGTCGGCATCGCGAGACAGATCGGCCTCAGCCCGGTTGCTTTCCAACGGCTCGTCGGTGGTGACGTCCCTGAAACGGTGGCCGAGAAAGTGGGCGCATCAACCGCTCTCGCGCTCCAACGTTTCGTTGACGGCGATACGTCGATCGCGATTGCCGAGAGGCTGAAATGTAGCGAAGTGGCAGTTCAGAAATTGAGGGACGCGATCGGCCGGCAGGGCGCCATCGGCCTGATAATCGGCCTGTGCGTTCCCGGCCCTGGCCAGCCCAGGTGACCCCTGACCCTGAACCCTTAGCCCTGAACCCCGAACGTCTTCTTCATCCAGTTCCAGAAATGCTGCTCGTCCGCATCGCGCGCGGGAGCGCCGCGCGCGAGCTGGCGGGCGGAGTCCAGATCGCCCGCCAGGCACAGAGCGTCGAGACCTGCACGCGACGAGTACGTCTCGGCGATAATGAGGAGAGAGCAATGGCAGTCCACACTTCAACAAGCCGCGACGGCATTCTAAAGGCGTTGCGCGAGAGCCGTGCTCTATTGAACGCGTTCGGCGTCGCTCGTGTGTCGCTCTTCGGCTCGTTTGCGCGTGATGAGGGCCGGGAGGATAGCGACGTCGATTTGCTCGTCGAATTCAATCGACCGATTGGCCTGTTCGAGTTCGTGCGCCTTCAGCGGCGCCTCGGCGAGCTCATCGGCCACCGCGTCGACCTCGTCACGCCAGCGGCGCTCAAGCCGCAACTCCGCGACCGGATCCT
>JAIQFX010000067.1 GCA_020073005.1 Terriglobia bacterium
GCGGCGACGACCAGATCTGGTCGATCGGCGTCTCGAAGACGTTGCCCATCGGCAGGTGCGCGCCGTGGAACGTGCAGCACGGCAGCAGCGTGCCGTCGTAGCGGACGATCATCCGCTGCCACGGCTTGGTGCACTTGAACTCGCCGGTGAAGTGCCGCGTGTCCGCGAACATGGCCGACTTCTCGTCGTAGTGCGCGTCGGTCGGCAGCACCGGCGTCAGGTATTCGCGGATCAGGAGGTAATCGACCTTCGACTCCCAGAACGCGACGAAAGGGTTCACTTCGTGCTGGTTGTCGCGCTGCTTGACGAAGGACACGCCGACGAGCGGGACAGCCCCGCCGAGCGACGCCCGCAGCTCGAGAAACTTCAGCAGGTTCGCGACGACCTTGTCGTAGTCGCCGCCGGTCCGCACTTTGTCGAAGGTCTCCGGGCTGAACGCGTCGATCGAGAACTGGATGCGCGTGAGCCCGGAGTCGATGAGCTCGCGGCTGAACGACGGCGTCAGGAGCGTGCCGTTCGTGTTGAACGCGATGTCCAGCACGCCGGCGTCGCGGCCGAAGCGGATGAACTTCGGCAGGTCGCGGCGGATCAGCGGCTCGTTGACGAACGACATGTCGAGCGCGCGCAGGCCGCGCGCCACGCCGTCGGTCACGATCGCCTGGTAGCGCTCGAACGGAAACCAGTCCTTCTTCCCCGTGCCCGACGTCGCCTCCACGCTCCACGTGCACATCGGGCACCGCAGGTTGCACGAGTAGTTCAGCTCGAAGTCGAGCTGCAGCGGGAAGGGCGTTTCGAGCGTGAAGGCCGACGCCGCCTCCCAGTCGCGGCGGTAGGCCGCGAACCGATCGCCGAACATCTCGGTCAGCGTCGCGAACGGATCGCGCGCGTCCACGAACGCGCAGTCCTCCTGCGCTTCCGTCCGCGCGAGACGACGATCGAGATCGTCGCCCGGCGTCAGCGGCCTGATTGGAACGATGGGCTGCGTCATGGTTTCCCGGGCGCGCCAGGCGCGAGCGCCCGGAGCTCGTCGAGGTTCGCGGTCACTTTTTCGATGGCCTTCACGATGTCATCCATGTCTTCGCGCGTCAGCGGCGCCCTCACCATTTCCGTCGTGACCAGATCGCGCGCGTGCAGCCGCTCCGCCGTCGGGCACAGCCCGGGCGCGTAGCTGACTTCGCCGTCGTAAAACGGACAGCTGAACGGACAGCCGACTTCGCCGTACAGCTGCCGCGTCTGATACACGGGCTGCAGATACAGCGGCTGGACGTAGCCGCCGGCGAACTCGACCCCTTCGGCCTTCAGCGCCTGCAGGAACGTCGCGCGCGGCACGCCCGTGCGATCTTCGCGATACGTCATCGCGTAGAGGTAGTACGCGTGCGTGCATCCCGGCGCCACGTGCGGCGGCTCGAGCGCGTCGCAGCCGCGCAGGCGATCGGTCAGATACGCAGCGAGCGCGAGACGGTGGGCGTTCAGCGCGTCGAGGCGCGTCAGCTGCACGCGCGCAATCGCCGCCTCGATCTCGGTCATGCGGTAGTTGTAGCCGAGCATATTGACGATGTTCGCGCGGTTGAGCTGACCGACGACGACCTCGGCGTGATTGCGAATGAGCTGGACGCGGAGCGCGAGGTCCGCGTCGGCGGTCGTGACGACGCCGCCCTCGCCGCACTGAATCGTCTTGTTGACGTTGAGGCTGAACACGCCGAAGTGCCCGATCGTCCCGACGGTCCGGCCCTTGTACGTCGCGCCATGCGCCTGCGCACAATCTTCGATCACCATCAGCTTCCGCTCGCGCGCCAGCGCCATCAGCGGATCCATGTCCGCCGGATGGCCGAGCAGGTGCACGACGACGATCGCCTTCGTGCGCGGCGACAGCCGCGCGCGCACCGAGTCGACGTCCAGCGCGTAGGTGTCGGGCCGCACGTCGGCGAAGACGGGAATCGCGTTGTAGACCATCGCGCAGGCCGCCGACGCCGACATCGTGTACGGCGACACGATCACTTCGTCGCCGGGGCCGACGCCGGTCGCGCCCATCGCGGCGTAGAGTCCGGACGTCGCCGAATTCACGGCGACGGCGTGCGCCACGCCGTACCGCGCGGACCACTCGGCCTCGAGCGCCTGCACTTCGGGGCCGCCCCGGAACGAGAACGGCGCATCGGGCGTCCAGTTGCCCTCGAAGAGCGACAGATAGCCGCTGTCGAGCACCCGCAGCACGGCTTCACGCTCTTCGGTGCCCGTGGTCTTGTGCGGCGGAACCGGTTTCGTCCGCACCGGCGTGCCGCCCGCGATCGCCAGACGCGCAGTCACCGTGAATACTCCGCCCGGCGCGCGACGAGCGCCTGCACTTCCTCGAGGACGCGGGCCGCGGCGTTCCCCATGGAGAAATCCGCCGGCGGCTCGACCGGCGTCGTGCGCGCCAGCGCGGCGCGCATCGCCGCGACGAGCGCCGCGTCCGTGCCGGCGAACGCCGCAGCACCCCGCCGCGCGACGACGGCGAGCGGCGTCGCCGCGCCAGGCTCAAAGCTGATCGCGGGCACTCCGAGGAGCGCCGCTTCGAGCAGCATCATCGAGGTCATCCCCACGACGACGTCGGCGGCGAGAATCGCGGCGGCCGATGAGCGATCGCCGCAATCAATCGCGTCCGGATCAACGCGCGTGGCCGATTCCTGCGGATGGCGGCGCATCACGAGCGTCAACGGTTCGTCCATGGATTTCACCGCCCGCCGCACGCCGTCCCAGGCCTCGCGCTCGGTGTACCCGCGGAAGAGCGGCGTGCCAGGACCAAAGTCGGCGGCGATGCGCTCGGACACGAAGAGGATGACCCGGCGTCCGCCGGCGCTCCACTCGCGGCGCGCCCGCTCCGCCTCGGCGCAAATAGCCGGATCGCCGGCCTGCGCGCGGACGACGTCGAAATGCGGCTGGCCGGTGATCACGAGCCGGCCCGCCGGAATGCGCGCGGCCCGCGCGTCCTCGAACGCCGTGGCGTCCATGACCGCGACACGCGAGGGGAGATAGCGGAGCGCATCGGCGCCGATGTCGCAGAACCGCTCGCGGTAGTTGAGCCACGCGTCGAGGACGGCGATCGTGGGAATCGCGCGCGCATCCGCCTCGATCGTCACCGCCTTGTCGATGCTGTCGCCCCACGACGTGCCGACGAGCGCGGCGACCGGCCGCTCGCGGTCGAGCGCGTCGGCGGCAATGGCGCGCAATTCAGTCATGCGCGCGCCGTCGGGCGCCTCGGCGCCCCGGATGCGGTCGCGCACGAACACCACGTCCGCCGGCCGCTGCCACGCGCCGGCGACCGCGCGATCGCCTTCGGCGCGCCGCCACGCCGCGGCCACCGGCGCGATCGCGTTCGCACCTCCGAGATCGCGCGCCGCGATGAACAACGGCGCGTTCATGCCAGCATGTCCCACGTCATCACCGTGTCGGCAGGAATCGCGCGGGCCGTCCGGCGTCCGGCGACGGCGTCCACGTACTTCGGCGCGATACCCGTGCCGGGCCGCTTCAGCGCCAGGTGCTCGCGGCGGATCGTGTCGCCCGCGGCGATGTCCACGCGCGCGACAACGCTGCGCCGCGCGTAGAGCAACGCGGGCTGCTCCACCGGAACCGGCTGCTTGCGGGCGGCGCCCATCGCCCGCTCGGCGGACCGGATGTCGCGCACCATCGATGCGAGCTCGGGCGGATCGACGGACATGAAATGATCGGTGCTCGTCGGGAGCGACTTGTCCAGCGTGAAGTGCTTCTCGATCACGCACGCGCCATGCGACGCGGCCAGCGCGGGCACGAGCGTGCCGAGCGTGTGATCGGACAAGCCGATCGGCACATCAGGAAACGCGACCTGCAGCGTCTTCATCATGTTCAGGTTGGCGTCGCGATCGTGACAGGGATACGCGAGCGTGCAGTGCAGCAGCGCGACCTGACGGTTCCCCGTCGCGTAGATGACGTCGAGTGTCTCTTCGATCTCCGCAATCGTCGCGCAGCCGGTCGCAAGCAGGAGCGGCCGCTGCCTGGCGGCCACGTACCGCACGAACGGATGCGCGGTGAGATCGCCCGAGGCAATCTTGAACGCGGGAACGCCCGCTTCGTCGAGCAGATCGACGGCGCCTTCGTCAAACGGCGTGGACAGGAACACGAGGCCGAGGCGCGACGCCTGCTCCACGAAGTCGCGGTAGGCGCTGCGCGGCAATCCGTCCAGGTGCCGGAACTCGTCGAACTGCACGCCGGACGGCGGGTCGCCGCGGCGCCACTGCTCCATCGTGTCCACGTAGTACTTGGGCGCGGTGCGGGTCACGAGCTCTGCCGCGGTGTAGGTCTGAAACTTGATCGCGTCGGCGCCGGCGCCGGCCGCCGCCTCGATCAGCTGCCGCGCGAGCGCGGGATCCGAGTTGTGGTTGGCGCCCGCCTCGGCGATGACGAAACACGGATGGCCGGGCCCGATCGTCCGCGCGCCAATCTGGATCGGCGTCATGACTGCGCCGTCAGCCTTGCCCGATCGCAGCCGAGCGCCTGCAACCGCGCCGCGCCCCACTTCGCCTCGAGCTGACGCCAGCCGCGATCCCAGTATTCGGGCCGCGCGGTCATGCCCGCGCCGTGCCGCACGTAGGTGTACAGCGGGACGGGCAGATGGAACGTCTCGGGCGCGATCTGCAGGTACCGGATGAGGAAGTCGTACTCCTCGAACAGCAGATCGTCGTACCCGCCGGCGAGCCGCGCCTGCGCGGTCCTGAACATCATGCCGCACGCGATCGTTTTCAGCAGATCGAACGGCCGCATCTCGACGCGGATCCGGCGGCCGTCTTCGTACGCCTCGATGCGGTCCGCGTACACCAGGCCGACGCCGGCGTTCGCATCGAGGACGCGCGCCATCATGACCAGGCAGTCGGGATCGAACCGATCATCGCCGTCCAGCCGGACGAGGTACTCGCCCTGCGCGGCGGCGAGGCCGGCGTTGCAGGTGGCGGCCAGCCCGCGATGCGGGGCGCGCAACACGCGGACATTGCTCTGAGGCCCGCCGAATCCTTCCGCGACCGCCGCCGTGCCGTCCGTCGATCCATCATCGACGACCAGGACTTCGAACTGCGACGCCGGATAACTCTGGCCGACGGCCGAGGCGAGCGACGCGCCGAGCGTGACTTCGCAGTTGTACGCGGCGACGAGCACGGTGACCTTCATGCGCGGATCCGCCCGGTTGCGGCCGGCGTCGCGAGCGCCGCTTCCTCAATCGCCTCGAGCAGCCGCACCGCTTCGAGGGCGTCCTCACCGGTGCTCGCCAGCGGCGCGCCCTCGCGCGCGGCGAGCACCGCGTCGACGCCGTTCACAAACGCCGATCGCATGTCCGACGGCACGACGGACGCCTGGCGGGCGAGTTCGAGATCCCCGCCGTACTCGTCGCTCGGCATCACGGGCCAATGGTGAATCTGCGCGCCGAAGTCAGCGACCCGCACGCGCCCTCGCGTCGCGACGATGTCGATCTCGAACAGATCGTAGGCGCCGGATCCGGATTTCGGCCAGGCCGTGACGGTCGCCCCGACGCCGCCGTTGAAGCGGAGCCGCGCCTGCACCGATTCGTCCGGGAATGTCGCGGCGGACACCACGGCACCGTCGCCAAAGAAGTAGCGCAGCAGATCGACGGCGTGCGTGCCGACACGGCGGAAACCGCCGGCAAAGAGGACCGTGACGGCGAGCGGACGGCCGAGATCCCCGCGCGCGATCATCGCGCGCACTTCACGATGCCCTGCCTCCCATCGCCGGTGATGATTCACGGCCAGGACGGCGCCGCGCTGGCGGGCCGCCGTCACCATGTGCTCCGCGTCGGCCGCAGTCGACGCGATCGGCTTCTCGCAGAACACGGCCGGCACGCCCGCCGCAATCGCCGTGAGCGCAACGCTCGCGTGCGTCTCGTCCGGCGTGCACACACTCAGCACGCCGATGCGTTCAGCCGCGAGCAGCGCGTCGACGGTCGGATAGAGCCGATCGACGTTCCAGACGCGCCGGCACAACTCGCGGCGATCGGCCGAAGGATCGGCGGCCGCGACGAGCTCGACGCGCGGATGACGCGAGTACGCGCCGGCGTGCGTGAACCACAGGTCAGCGCCCGCGCGCGTGCCGCGGCCGATGCCGTTCTCGCCGCAGCCCGCGATCGCCGCGCGTACGGGACGATCAGCCATGCGCTATCGCGCGAACTCCCCGCGCAGCATCTCGTCGACCTTGCCCCACGCCGCTTCCGAGGCGAGCTCGCGCGACTTGTACCAGTCGAGGTAGCGCCGCACGCCCTCCTCGAACCGCACCGACGGCTCCCACCCGAGCTCGCGTCTGGCGAGCGCGCTCGAGACCTCCTTGCCGCCGAAGTCGCCCTTGCGGCCCTCGGTGTACTTGATCTCGACGTTGCCGCCGACGAGCCCCTTGACGGTCTCGGCGATCTGCCGGATCGTCACCTTCTCGATGCCGTCGAGGTTGTAGGTCTTGTTCTCCGCCACAGATTTGAGCGCGAGCACGTTGCCTTCGGCCAGATCCTCGACGTAGACGAACTTGCGGAACTGCAGGCCGTCGCCCGCGATGGTCAGCGGCTCGCCGCGCAGCGCCTTGGTCACGAAGATCGGCACGACCGCGCCGTAGCGCGCGCGCGGGCCGTACGGGATGCCGTACCGCAGGATCGTGTACTTGAGGCCGTACATCGTGGCGTACGACCGGCAGTAGTACTCCGACGCCATCTTGGTCGCTGTATAGAGATGATGCGGCGCCAGCAGGGGCGTCTGCTCGTCCACCGCCTGCTCCAGCGTTTCGCTGTAGACCCACGTCGTGCTGCCGTAGATGACGCGCTTCACGTTCGGCGTGCGGCGCACCGCTTCGAGGACGTTGAACGTGCCGCGCACGTTGATCGCCTCCGCATACGCCGGTTCGGCGACCACGTCGTTCACGTCCGCAACGGCCGCGAGGTGATAGACGACGTCGATGCCGGTCAGCGACATGCGGAACGCGTCGAAGTCCAGCAGGCTGCCCTGATAGAACTCGACGTCCTTGCGATACGTCGGCAGCACCATGTCGAACACGCGCACCTCGATTCCGCGCGCGCGGAGCCGGTCGACGACGTGCGACCCAATGAACCCGGATCCCCCGGTGACGAGTACTTTCATGACCGTCCCGCCTGCCTTTCCTTCATCGGCTCAGCCAATCGTCGGCCGGTAGTACAACGGCGCGCACCAGTGGTGCTGAGCGACCCACTCGGCGTTGGGAAACGATCCGCCCTGCCTCATGATCTGATGGCAGAGCTGGTCGTAGACCTTGCCGGTCGACGGCTCGATCGGCTCGAAAACGATGTACTTGTAGTAGCCCGAAATCATGCCGTCGGGCAGGTGAACGCGCTCGGTGAACTTCGGATCGAGATAGCGGCGCGCCACGTCGTTCTTCCACGCCGTGATCTCCTCCATCCGCTCGGCCTGCACGAGGCCGAGCGCCGCCGTGAACTCCGACATGCGGTAGTTGAGGCCGGCGACGGCGTATTCGAACTTCCCGTAGTTGCGGAACTGCCGCGCGAACTCGATGAGCGCCGGGTGCCGCGATACGAGCATGCCGCCTTCTCCGGTCGAGACGGTCTTGGTGGCGTAGAACGAATAGACGCCCGCGTCGCCGAACGCGCCGGGCCGGCGTCCGTTCCACGACGCGCCGTGCGCGTGCGCGCAGTCCTCGAGGAGCACGATGCCCTTCTGGGCGCAGAACGCGGCGATGCGCTCGGTGTCGAACGCCAGGTGCCCGCCGATGTGCACGAGCCAGACCGCCGCGATGTTCTGCTCCGCCGCGGCCTTCTGCACGGCCTCGACGCTGAGACACAGGTCCTCGCGGTTGCAGTCGCCGAAGATCACGTCGGCGCCGCCCTTCGTGATCGCGAGCGGCGTGGCCATGAACGTGTTCGTCGGGCACAGCACGTTCTTTCCGCGCAGCTGGAAGTACTCCATGCACGCCATCGCGCCGCCGGCCCAGCTCGACAATGCGACCGAGGGCAGGCCATTCCACTGGCTCCAGCGATCCTCGAACCTCTTGGTGAAATCCCCTTCCGTCCAGCGGCCGCCGGACAGGATTTCGTCCCAGTACTGCATCACGCGGGCCTTGTCCCGCGCGTCGAACCCGATAGCGAACTTCTCGAACTGTGGAATGGCGGTCGTCTGCGTCATGGCAACACGTGTCCTCGAGTGTAGGAAAGCATCAGGAAACCGTCTGGCGCGATGGCGGCCGGATGGCCCACGCGCGCCCGCCGCGGCCGACGAGTGACTTCATCTGGAACCACAGCCGCGGGCCGGGCATCTGCATCTGCGCGCGGGTCACGTCCGGCGGAATCGGCGGACTAAAGCGATCGAACAGGCGCGCATACGGCAGCCCGCCATACGTCGGCGGCCCCTGCTGCAGCAGCGATCGATCGCGCGCAAGCTCTTCCGGCGTCGCCAACCCGCCGGAGGGCACGCGGAAGATGACGCCGTTGGCGACATCGACGAGACGCCACGCGGCGCCGATCTGCACGAACGACAACGGCAGCTCGGGTCGCGGCCCGATGAAGATCCAGTAGGCCGGCACGCCCGCGTACGTCAGGATGGTCGTGAAGACGTCCGACTTCTGATCGTCCTGTCCGTAGCCCCGGACGACGATGTGCCAGATGTGATCGTCGACGACCGGATACCCCGCCGGCGTGTCGCGGATGTTGGCGCGCGTCCAGTCGAACGCCGCGCGCAGCCGGGCGTCGTCGGTCGTGGCGCCGCCGGCGACCTGCGCCGACAGCCGGCGGAAATTCACGTCGCGATCGAGGAAGTCGAGCGCCTTCGCGTAGAGCGGCAGCGACTGCGGCGTCACCACATAGTTCACGCCGCGGAGCGTCGTTGTCGGGACATTGGCGATCGCGACGACGATCGCGGCCGTGACGAGCGCGAACAAGATACGGCGTCGCATCAGTTGCGCGCCCCACCGCGTGCCAGCGCCTCGCGCAGCGTCGCGGCCATCCGCGGCGCGTTGACGGCGAGAGAGTAGCGCTGCTCGATCGTCCGGCGTCCAGCCTCGCCCATCCGCCGGCGCAAGTCCGCGTCGCCGGCCAGACGCGACAGCTTGTCGACCCATTCGTCCTCTGACGCCGCGAGGAACCCGTTGACGCCGTCCTCGATGATTTCCTTGTTCACGCCGACCGCGGACGCGACCACGGGGACGCCGCACGCCATGAACTGAATGGCCTTGAAGCCGCACTTGCCGTTCGTCCACTCGTCCTCGGTCAGCGGGTACACGCCGATGTCGCACGTGTTGAACAGCCGGACTTCTTCGCTCAGCGACCATTGCACGTTGGCGACGGTGACGCCGTCGACCGTGAGATCGCGGCCCGCTCCCGCGACGCGCAGCTCGAACGGCCGCGCGCGGTGGGCGCGCGTGAGCGCCGGCGCCAGCGTCTCGAGATACGACGCCGTCGTCGGACTGCCAATCCAGCCGGCGACCAGACGGCCGCTGGACGCCGCGCCGGAGCGCGGCACGAACAGATCGGTGTCGACGCAGGTCGGGATGACCGTCACGTGCGCGTTGTGCCCGCGCGCGTAGCGCGCCAGGTATTCATTGCCGGCGATCACCGCGGCGCTCTTCTCGACGATGGTGTCGACCTTGCGGGGGGACTTCAGAAAGGAGATGACCCGGTTGGCTTCGCTCGTGTTCGGCAGGAACACGGCGTCGTCGAAGTCGTAGACCATCGGCGGGCGGCCGCCGCGCGAGAGAAACCATTCGAGCACGGGCGGTCCAATCGGAAACGCCTCGCGATAGACGAACAGCAGATCGTAGTCGGCCGCGTGCAGCAGCTGCGCGAACCGATCGAGGCTGCGCCGCAGGAAGAACGCCGCTTTCTCCGCGTAATGGCCGGGCCGATAGACGAGCCGGAAGAATTCCTGCGTGAAGAACGGACTCACCGTGACGTCGAAGCCCTGCGCGGCGAGCCGCGGGATGTACTGCGCGATGCGGAACCGGCAGCCGGCGCCCTCTTCCGGCACGGGCGACAACGCCAGCACGCGAACCCGGCTCAGGCGCGCTCCCCGTACGCGCGCCAGCCGAACAGGCCCGTCGGCGAGATCGTCTGGTGCGTGAGGCTCGCACGCGTGAGCCAGCCTTCCATATCCGTGCCGTCGTAGTAGAAACGGATCGGCGCGGCCAGACGATCGAACCAGTCCGCATAGCAGACCTGGAACGGATACGCCGCGTACAGCCGCAGCCGGCGGAGCGGCAGTTTCTGCACGGCGGCGCCGAGCCCGGGAATCGACGCGGCGATCGTGTACGGGCCGACGAACCCGCCGTAGTCCACGATCGCCGCGGCCAGCGAGATCGCCTTCTGCAGCGGCGCCGGCAGGCGCGTCGTCACGGCGCGCACGGTCTCGAGACAGAAGTTCCAGAACGTCCGGCTCTTGCTGTAGACCCACACGAACACCGACCCGCGCGATTTCACGAGCGGCACCAGACACCGGAACGCCGCCTCGGGATCGGGCGTGTGATGCAACACGCCGATGCTGTACGCGAAGTCGAGCACGCCGGGCTTGATCGGCAGGTGGTAGACGTCGGCCTGCACGAGATGCACGTTCGGCAGATCCTTCGTGTTCGCGCGCGTGGACTCGATCGCGTCGCTCAGGTCGACGCCGATCATCTCGGCGCCGAATTTCGCGGCGTTGTAGATGTGGCGGCCGAATCCGCAGCCGAGGTCCAGCCCGAGCTTGCCGGGGAAGAATTTCTCGTCGAGCGGCTCGATGTAGTTCAGGAAGTTCGCGCGGAAGTCGATCACCATCTCCGAGAACTGCGTCCACTGGTAGCCGAAGCTCTCGCGCGTGCGGCGAATCGCCTCGGCTTCGCGCGCCTGCATCACGGGGACGTCCGGCAGCGGCGGCAGCCGATCGCGATGCCTGTGCACGAAATCCGGAAACAGGGTGAACGCGTTGTCCAGAATCCTGGGGATTCCGTTCACGATCGGAAACCGGCGGCCGCAGCCGCACTGGAGCAGGCCTTCGCCGACGACGTCGCCGACCGGGCCGTCAAACGATGTCAGCGTCAACTCGCCGCGACACCACGGACACATCAACCACTCGAGCAATCTCGGTTTCAATCGGGACTCCCAGCGCGCCGTGCGCGGGCGACGGAGACGGCCAGAATCCAGCCGCGCAGCTTGTAGGCAGAGGTTTCAAAGGTCAGCACGGCGCCGGCTTTCATCGGGGCGCCGTTGTGCATCCAGTCTCCGTCGACGTTCGCGACGGGCACCTCGAGGACCGCATCGAGCGTCACGGCAGGCTCGTCGACGCGCAACGCGCGCGCGCCGTCGCTGATCGTCGCGTGGCTCGCGGCGTCCCGTCGCGCTCCAACGGAGACAATCCGCGCGCGGGCCGGCTGCCCGTCCGCCACGCGCTCCTGGTCACCGACGGCGACCGCGGCCGCGACTTCGGGCCGGCAGACGAACCGCACGGCGACCGAGGCATCGTGGTCCGCACGGATGTCCGTCGCCGTCGACGGCGGCGGCTGCGGTCCAGGGGTCACCGTGAAGGCCGCGGTCCGGCGTGCGACCTCCCGCGTCTCGTTGAAGAACAGCAAATCGTACGAGCCGGGCGCGAGGTCGTCGGGGACGTGCAGCAGCGCCACGTCGGGACTTTCCACGTCCCACGGCGCCCGCGTCGTGTTGACGAGCGTGAACGCGTCTCCCGGTTTGTGCACGAACGGGTCGTGCGCGAGCGCGGGCGAGCTGCCGCTGCGACGGACGAACACGCGCAGGAGCGGAAGGAAATGGCGACCGCCCAGGCGCAGCGGGATGCTCTGACCTTCCCGCAGGGACGGCGGCTCGACGATGGTCACTTCCGGCGGCGGCGGGAGCGCGAACACGCGATAGCCCGAATAGGCCAGGGCCGCGAGCGCGCCCAGGACGACGACCGCAGCCGCATCAACCGCGTTGATCCGGCCCAGCACTCGTCCGCGATCGTCGATCACGCTCATCGCGCGTGTCCGACCACCGTGCCGTCGAGCCGGTAGGCGGACGTGTCGAACGTGAAGCGATCGCCGACGTTCAGCGAGCGATTGCGCCACTCGAGCGCGCCGGACGGATCCTGGGCGAATTCCACTTCGGCGCGGATTCGCACGAGCGGCTGCTGCACGGCCACGAGGTCGCCCGAGGCCTCGCCCGCCAGCGCGGCGTCGCCGACGAAGCGTTCGCTGCCGAGAATGCGCGTGATCCGCGCGGGATGAACCGGACGTCTGAGCGGTGCGCCGGCATCGAGATCGCCGACTCTCACGGCCCGCTCGGTGTCTGGAAACGTGATGAAGTCGACCAGGGCGTCACGCCCGGCCGTCGGCGCCGACGCGGCAGCGCCATCCGGCCGGACGGCATCGACGACGAACGTCGTCGTCGCGCCCCGCGGAAACGGCAGCGTGAGCGTCCCATCGGCCACGACGGCCTGCCCCGCGTACACGCAACGAGCGCTGATGACCTGACAACGAAGCCGGAGGACGGCGGCGCGCTCGCGCTGAGCGTCCAGGCGCACCCAGGTCTTGAACCCCGGCCCGACCGCCGCAAGCTGCGGGGACTCGGGCCCGGCGCGCAGGATTTCGACAACCGTGGCGCCGTCAGCCTGCCGGATCGTCGTCCCCGGCGTCAGTGGTTGCGCGACGTTGGCGTCGAGATGCTCGAATCGCCCTTCCACGATCACGACGCCGACTGGCGGATCGGCCATGTGCAGGATCGTCAACGCGCCGCCAAGCCGCGCGATCAGATCTCCCGACTCGACCAGCGCCACGTCGAACACGCCCGCTGGATGCGATGGCAGATCGAGCTCGGCCTCGGTCGGATTCTTCAGAAGATAGGGAACCTCGACCGGTGAGTCGGCCCGGGCGAGCAGTGAGAATCGCTGCCCCGGCGGGATGAGGTACGCGTGGAGGAACGGCTTGAGATGGCGCCCGCGCAGCGCGATCCGGCCCGGACCGTAGACGCGGGCCGGCACGACGGACTCCACCGCCGGTGCCGGCGTGCGCAACCCGAGGTAGAGCGCGCCGCCGGCGGCCAGCGCCGCCAGGCAGGCGATCGCCCACGTGTCCACGCGATTGAACCCACGCCATGGCCCGCGCTCGATCTGCTGTGCGGCGCCGACGGCGGCCAGCCAGACCGCAAACGGCACAATCATGTCGCGATGGCGAATCATCGTCCCGATGTTGCCGCTGTTGATCCCGATCAGCACGGCGCCCGTGGCCACGAAACCGGCAAACAGACACGTCAGCCGTCGATCTCGACGGTAGCCGGCGAGCATGCCGAGCGCTCCCAGGATGACGAGCACGTACCAGAGCGCCTGCTGCGGCAGGAGCGCGACCTCGGAGGTTCCCTTCAGAATCCACGGCTCCGGCACGCTGAAAAAGCGGACGACTCCCAGCGCGACGAATCCGATCACCGCCTCCGGCGCCAATGCTGCCGGCCGCACGAAGTAGGCGTCATCGTCGAGCAGCCGGAACGAATGTCCCTCGGTCAGCACATGACCGATGTGATGGTGGATCGCCAGACTGACGCCTGACCGCACGGCCGCAGTGACGACGGGCACGCTGATCGCCGCGACGACCGCGGCCAAGAGGCCGCACGCCACGACGGCGAGCCCGCGTCGTGACTGAAGGGCCCACCACGCGATCACGCCCGTGGCGAGCGCGAGCGCCGTCAGCGCGGCGGCGTCCTCGCGAAGACTGCGGATCGCCAGCAGCGCCACGGCGATGACCGCCAGCGCGATCACGCCGCGTCCCCAGCGATCCGATTGCCACTCGAGCGCGGCGCGGACCACGATCGCGGCCAGCAGCAGGTACGGCGCTTCCTTGAGCGGCGCGATCGACCAGGCGAACAACGTTGGCAGAACGGTCACGACCAGCAGCCCGATGAGCGCCGGCCGCGGCCCGTACCTGGCGCGGACAAGGCGATACATCAAGACGGCCGCGCACAGAAAGAAGACGGTGGACGCGAGGTGCGCGGCGTACGGCGAGGGACCAAACAGCACGTGGAACCACGCGAGCACGTAGTTGTAGCCGGTGAATCCGTACAACGCGTCGAACGCTTCGAAGTAGTCGCGCGGCGCCACGGACTGACCGACCAGAATGTTGCGGATCCAGATCGACCGCTGCAGCAGGTAGAACGCGTCGCCGCCCGCGATTGTGGCGAACGACTGCTGCGCCGGTTTCACCAGAAACGTGAGCGCTCCCACCGCCGCGACCCGCGCGCCCATCGTCACGGTCAGCCAGGTCAGCACCCAGCGGCGTTCGCGTGCCGTCGTGTCGCGCACGGCCCAGGCGATAAGACCGGCGAGGATCGTCACCATCACGAGTCCGCCGGGGGACAGCGTGGCCACGATGCCGAGAACAGCTCCGGCCGCGACGACGAGTACTGGGCGCGCCATGGAAAACAGGAGTCGGAACCTACCGGGTGGAGAATGTCGCGCTGGTGATCACGCCGCGCACGATGTACGTGTCCGTCTGGAAGGTGATGGACGCGCCCGCCTTGATCGGCTGCCCGCGGTACCACCACCCCGTCGGCGCCCGCGAGACCGGGAAGACGGCGGCGCAATCGAGGAACGCGATCGTGTCCACGCTGCGGATGATCCCTTCGGGAGGATTCGGGACGAGATCGCTCGAGATCTCGCCGCGCTTCAGGACGGCGGTGATCTTCGCGGGATCATCACGGTCGCCGCCTGGCGACAGGTCCGCATCGTGCTCATGCACCATGTCGACAACGTCGGCGCGGCCGAGGAGGCGAATCGTCGCGTTGGCGAGCGTGCGGCGCTCCTGGACGACGGGCAGCAAGTCCGTCACCGAGAACGGAAGCGGCCGGCCCAACGCGTCGATCGACGTGTTGTGACCGGGCTCGACCAGGACGGTGTCGGGCAGATAACACTGGGCGCCGCTCACCGTGCACTGGACGCGGAGCTCGGCCGGCACCTGCCACCGCGTGGCCATCGTCGCGATGACGCTTCGATCGCCGAATTCCAGCCGGGCCTCGTCGGGAACCGCCGGCTTGACGCTGAGAATCTCGCCCCACGGCTCACTCGCGCCGTGGGGCAGTTTCAGGCCCGCCGTCAGCTGGCCGGCCATCTCTTTCGTGAGGTCTCGAAACGCGCCTTTGACGCGGACCACGGCTTCGGGACCTGGTGCGCGCGTGGGTTTGGCGGGCGGGGCCGGCGTGATCGTGATCGCGGCCTCCCGAACGCCGACAACGTTCGCTTCGTTCTGAAACACCAAGTCGTAGGTCCCGGGCTTCAAATCATCGGGCAGGCGGATTTCAGCCTGTTGGGGACTTTCGACGAGGAATCGTACCGCGGAGTAATTCACGAGCGCGTAATTGTCGAACGACGTCATCGGGTTCAGATCGTGCATGACGGCGTTGGGCCGCTTGGTCCGCTGCAGGTATGCGCGCTGATACGGCAGGAAATTGTCGCCCTGCACGGCGATTCGCAGGTCGGGGCCCGAGACGAGCGTCGACGGCGTGAGCGTGGTGATCGTCGGCAACGCCGGGACGCGCAAGAGCCGGTACCCGACGGCGCCGAGCGCCAGCATGATCAGCACGACCACGCCAGCGACCGCGTCGAACAGATTGAGCCTGCCGAAAAGACGGCCGTCCGAATCCACTAGTGCCACGAGCCCACCACCTTTTCAGTGCGCACAGCCGCGAGCGGCGTGACGACGCGCGCGGCCAGCGTCACGGCGCCGAAGCCGGCGAGCGCGAGCACGAACGGCACGATCATGTCGCGGTGCCGAATCAGGGTGCCGACGTTGCCGCTGTTGGGCGCCACCACGACGATGCCGGCGACGATCATGCCCGCGAGCAGCGACGTCAGCCGCGGCTCCCGCCAGAATCCACGGATGACGCCCACCAGCGCGAGCGGGAGCGTCAGGTACCAGAGCACCTGCTGGGGCAGCAGCGCGAGCCATTTGAACGACTCGGGCGCCCAGGGCAGCGGCTGCGCGAAGAACATCTGGACGGCGCGGATCAAGAACCGGAGCTCCGCACCGAAATCAAGATCGAACGGCGGGCCCACCTCGGGATCGGTGGTCGCGCCCGCGTACAACTTGTCGTCGAGCAGACGGTAGAACGCGCCGGGAGATCGCGCGTGGCCGAGATGGCGGATGGCGGCGTCACGAATCGTGACAGCCACCGCGGCGTCGACGCGCCGGCTCGACGCCGCCAGCGGGATCGCCAGGGCGAGCCCGACGATGACCGCCGCCAGCGTCGCCGTGCGGCGCGCGCTCAGCCACAGCACGGTCGCCGCCCCGATGCCGGTCAGCGCGATCGCCGTGCCGCCGCTGCGCAGCGTGCCACTGGCGATCAGCGCGGCGAGCACTGCCAGAGCCGCGCCCGCGTTGGTCATCCACCGCCGGGGCGCCAGGGCCGCCAGCGCGGCGACGATCGTCGCGAGCAGCAGGAACTGGAGCCCTTCCTTGAGCGGCGCCACGGACCAGGCGAACAGGCTCGGCATGAAGAGCACGATCGCCAATCCCGCGAACGCCGCCAGCGGGCCGAACGCGCGGCGGCAGCATCGGTGCAGGATCAGCGCCGCCGCCAGAAAGAGCACCGTGCTGAAGCACGCGACGCCGTATGGCGAGCGGCCACACACCATGTGCAGGAACGCCAGCACGTAGTTGTAGCCGGACCAGCCGAACTGCGGCTCGAACGCTTCGATAAAGTCGCGCGATCCGACCGGGATGCCGAGCGCGATGTTGCGGATCCAGACCGAGCGCTGGATGGCGTAGACGCCGTCGCCGAAATAACTCGTGTAGGGCTCGCGCCACGGGTCGACGAGGAACGGCAGCAGCCCGATCGCGAGCAGGCGCAGTCCCAGGGCCGCGCCGAAGACCGCGAGCAGCCAGCGCCGCTCGCGGCCGGCGATGTCGCGCGCGGCCCACCGCGCCAGAACCGCCAGGGCCAGCAGGCACCACACCGTCAGCGGCGACAGGGTGTAGATGACACCGGCCACTACAGCGGTCATCACGGCGAGCCCGCGCATACGCGGCGTCACGCGTCGGCCTTTGGCGTCGTCATGCTTCGAATTTCAGCGCCGTGTCGGCGAGATGCGCCTCGTTCGCCCCGAGCGTGCGGCGCAGCCGGCGCCACGGGAGCGCGGCGATGTAGCCGAGGCTCGCCGGCGACCAGGCGATGCTGCGCCAGGCGTAGGCGATGGCCTGTCCCGTGTGGCCCGCCTCGAGATGCGATCCGGACAACATCAAATACAGGTTGGCGTAGGCGCGGCGCCGGAGCGGCCACACTTCTCGCGCCGCGGGATCCGCGAACATCTGCGCGAAGCCGTGCAGCATGTCGTGTTCGAAGACGGCGATGTTGCGATGCATGCTCGCCGGCCGCATGCGATACCGCATCAGCGGCTCGCGGACCACATCCACTTCCCAGCGGCAGGCGATGCGCCGCCACATGTCCCAGTCAGCGGCCGTGGACATCTCGCGGTCGAAGCCGCCCGCCTCGTCGAAGCACACGCGACGCGCGACCGCGGTGCTGCCGCCGGCGAGCACGACGGTTCCGCGCAGCAGCGCGATCTCACGCAGCACGCGCCCGCGCCGGCCGGTGAGATTCGTGCCCAGCGGCCGGAGCGACTCGTCGACGTACTCCAGGCCGCAGTAGACGATCCCGACGGCGGGATTCGCGAACAGCGGCACCTGCCGGGCGAGCTTCTCGGGCTTCCAGAGATCGTCGGCGTCGAGAAACGCGACGAGCTCGCCCCGCGCGTGCGCGATGCCTGTGTTGCGCGCCGCCGACACGCCTTGGTTCGCCTGCGTCACCACGCGCAGGCGGTCGCCGTAGCGCCGCGCGACGTCACGCGAATCGTCGGTCGACCCGTCGTCGACGACGACGATCTCGCAGCGCGTGTAGGTCTGCTGGAGGACGCTGTCGACGGCATCCGCGAGAAAGCGCCCGCAGTTGTAGTTCGGGATCACCACCGTCACGAGCGGGTACGCCGTCACGCCCGAGCCGGCGGTCGTCATCCTCGCGCGCCCCGGCAAATCGCGACGAGCACCGGCGCCTCGTCCACGCCCGACGCCGAGAACTGGTAGTCGCGCTCTGAGGGAATCAGCGGGTGGCCCCACAAGGCGCGGCTCAGCAGGTCGCGCACGGCGCCCGGCGTCCGGTTGAGCACGCGCCACGTCATCAGCTTGGCCTGCGGGCCGAGCGTGCGCGGCATGCGCTGCTGGTCGTCCCAGAACGGCGACACAACGAAGCGCGGGCTCAGCGTCTGGCCCAGCATTTCCACATCGGCGAACTGATGGCCGAGCTCGGAGGTGAACTCCGCGGGCGTGTACTCGTGCACGTGAAACGGATTGCGCGGCACGCCGTCCACCGGCTGGGTGTGGTTCGCGTTCGGCGTCGACATGACGCACACGCCGGACGGCGCGAGCACGCGGCGGATTTCGCGGACGAACCCGGCGCGGTCCCGCAGATGTTCGATCGTTTCAAACGAGGTCACGACGTCCCAGGCGCCGTCGGCGAACGGCAGCCGGCACGCATCGGACCGCACCACCTTCGCGCGTCCGCCGGGACCGTCTGACGCCAGCGCCGTCTTGAGCGCGTCGAAGTCGGCGTCGGCGCCGACGACGGCCCGGGCGACTCCGGCGAGCAGCGCGAGTCCGTAGCCGGTGCCGCACGCGACGTCCAGCATCCGCCGCTCCTCGACGAACGGCCGCGCGAAGAGATACCGCGACGCGTGGACGCCCCACCACGGCGACTCGCGCCGTGTCGCGGGATCGATCGCCGGCTCATGGCGCTCGACGGTCATGATTTGGTGATGTGATGATTTCGTGATTTGGTGATTCGGATTAGCGCGCGGCGGCGGCAGCCGATTCAGGCGCGCGGCCGGCCGCCTGCGCGGTCTTGACGAACACGAAGTCCTCCATCACGAGCACATCCATGTTCGTCTTCATGAAGCAGCGATACGCGTCGTCCGGCGTGCAGACGATCGGCTCGTCCTTCACGTTGAACGACGTGTTCACGATCACCGGGCAGCCGGTGCGCGCCTCGAATGCTTTCAGGATGTCGTAGTACAGAGGATTGACCTCGCGCCGCACAGTCTGAATCCGCGCTGAATAGTCGACGTGCGTCGCCGCGGGGATTTCCGATCGGACGACGTTCAACTTCTCGATGCCCCACAGCCGGTCGTCGGCGCTCGACGGCGTGACGCGGCGGCGCGGGCTGACGCCGGCGACCAGCAGCATGTAGGGGCTCTCGCCGTCGAGCTCGAACCAGTCCGCCACGCGCTCGCGCAGGACGACGGGCGCGAACGGCCGGAACGACTCGCGGAACTTGATCTTCAGGTTGAGCACCGACTGCATCTTCGGCGAGCGCGCGTCGCCGAGAATCGATCGAGCGCCGAGCGCGCGCGGTCCGAACTCCATGCGTCCCTGGAAAAGGCCGACGACCTGTTCGCTGGCCAGGTGGCCGGCGACGCGGGCCGGCAGGTCCGCGCGCCGCACGCGCTCCCCCTCGAGCCCGCGGCGCGTCATCCACGCCGCGATGTCGTCGTCGGAGTACGCGGGCCCGAGAAGGGCGCCCTGCATGTCGTCGTCATAGGGCGGCACGCCATCACGCGCTGATCCTGAAACGCCAACGGCCGGCGTCCACGTGCCGCGCCGTTCCGCGCTCGTGCGCGGCTGGCCGAGGTAGCGATGCCAGATCGCCAGCGCGACGCCGAGCGCACCGCCGGCATCACCCGACGCGGGCTGGATCCACAGGTGACGGAACGGTCCCTCGCGCAGGATGCGGCCGTTGCCCACGCAGTTGAGCGCGACGCCGCCGGCCATGCACAGCCGATCGAGTCCGGTCTCCCGGTGCGCGGTTCGCGCCATCCGCAGCATGACCTCCTCGGTCACCTCCTGGACGGAGCGCGCGAGATCCATCTCGCGCTGCGTCACCGGCGCGTCCGGCTCGCGGCGGGGGCCGCCGAAAAGCCGCTCGAATCCGCCGCCGGTCATCGTCAGGCCGCGGTGGAACTCGAAATTCTCGAGGTTGAGCTGGATGCTGCCGTCGGCGGCGACGTCGATCAGGTGGTCGCGGATCGCCGCGACGTACTTCGGCTCGCCGTACGGCGCGAGTCCCATGATCTTGTACTCGCCCTCGTTCACCTTGAAGCCGGTGAAGTAGGTGAACGCCGAGTACAGCAGGCCGAGCGAGTGCGGGAAGTGCGTCTCTTTGATCAGCGAGAGCGCGTGGCCGCGGCCGGCGCCGATCGACGACGTCGTCCATTCGCCGACGCCGTCGATCGTCAGCACGGCCGCGTCTTCGAACGGCGACGGATAGAACGCCGACGCCGCGTGCGACTCGTGATGGTTGCCGAAGAGAATCGTCTGCTCCGTGCCCAGCGCCTTCTGGATCTCGTCGGCCTGCCACAGCTTTTCACCGAGCCACAGCGGCATGGCCATCATGAACGGACGGAAGCCGCGCGGCGACACGGCGACCGACGTTTCGAGCAGGCGATCGAACTTCACGAGGGGCTTCTCGTAGAACGCGACGTGCGTCACGTCCTCGATGCCGATGCCCGCCTCGCGCAGGCAATACGCGACGGCGTTCGACGGAAACGACGCGTCGTGCTTGATGCGCGTGAACCGTTCTTCCTGCGCGGCGCCCACAATGCGGCCGTCCCGCAGCAGACACGCGGCGGAGTCATGGTAGTAGGCGGACAGACCGAGGACGTACACAGGACCAGGCATCGTTACCACAGACGTGGGATCGTCATTCGCCGTCACCGGGCAGCGGCAGACCCTTCGCGATCAGCCCTCCAACGAGCCTGTCGCCGGCCACCGTCAGGTGGCCGAGGTCCACGAACAACTCGTCCCGCCCGCCCTCGCCGACGGCCTCGACGGGCTCGAGAATATTCACGACCGGGACTCGCAACTGCCGGCACAGCTCGATGGTGTACGACACGGTGAGGCGCTGGTTCAGCGCGCTGACTTCCTTCATGTCGTACTCATAGCCAGGATCCGCCCGCATCTGCGCAAGCAGCGTCTCGACGGCGTGGCGGTCGAAGGTGTCAACGCCCTTCCAGCGCCTCGGAAACCGAATGACCTGGGTCACGAACACAAAGCGGGCCCGGCGATTGCGGACCTTCTCGACGAGCTGCGAGAAGCTGCTGCGCAGTCGATCGAGATCGATTTGCCAGAACCGCTGCCGCGCGGTGGCACGCAGCGCGACCTTCTCGACGAGGTAGGTGTACAGCATCGAGCGGTAAAAGAGCGCCTTGTGCAGATGGCCGCCAATGGCGGCAATGTTCTGGTCTGCCTGCGTCCATCGCACATCCGTCGGGATTTCGTTCCATCCCTCGTAGTAGAGCACCAGATCCGGCGAGAAGGTGCCCACCCAGGATTCCCAGTATTGGAGGATCAGACTGCTCTGAAATCCCGGTTTGCCGGCGTTGACGACGGTGATGGTCTTGCCGGCGAATCGTTGCGGCAGGCTACGCTTGAACTGCGCCGTCATCATTTCCTGATCCGACTGGCCGTCCTCGACCGTTGACCCGCCGAGGAAGACGACGCGGTACTCGTCACCCGTCCGCGCCTGCTCCACATGGTCGCCGCGAAAACAGTTGCCGTCGAACGTCCTCGGCATGTCCCGGTGCAGCTCGGCGCTGTACACGGTTCCATTGACACAGGGCCTTGGCCAATTGACCACCGTCTGCTGTTCCTGCGGCGGCGAGAACCGCTCGACGCCGGCCGCATGGCCGCGCGAAAGCGGCGCCGTGATGTAATTCCAATCGTGCGCATGCGCAAAGAAATACTTCAGCCTGACAGTGGTCTCGGCCGCCAGGACGAGCGTCAACGCCGGCGCGAGCGTGAACGCGACGAACTTGCGGGAACTCAGGCGCACCGGCGTGGGATTAGAACAACGAATAGATGAACGGCGCGACCGCGCTGCTCTGCGCGAACACGAGCAGCAGGCCGAGCAGGATCAGCACGACGGCAATCGGCGCGAGCCAGTATTTCTTTTCGTGCTTGAGAAAGTCCCAGAACTCGCCGAGAACGGAACGTTGAGCCATGTCGGACCTCTAGTAGAGATGATCGAAGTGTTTTGGATCGCGGAGACGCGCGGGCGACGGCGTCCACGTCGGCGGCGCGGCGCGCCAGCGGCGGCCGAGCCGGTCGCGCCCGAGCAGGCGCTGCAGCGCGCCATACGGCGTGATGATCACGAAGAAGAAGATCGACAGGAGGATGCGGCTGTTGACCCAGCCGAGCGCGCGCGCGAACCGCATCCAGAGGCGATTGGGCGCGTCGAGGAGCCGCGGATACGCGAGCGCGACCCCGAAGAAGATCACCGCCGCGGCCGCGAAGATCTCGGCGGCCGTGACGCGGCCGCGCCACAGGCGATGGGCGGCCAGCACGGCGCTCAGGCCGCCGAACGCCACGCCGAACGATCGGCCGCCCGTACCCGGCTTCTCCACTACTGCCACGGCTGCGATTCCTTCAGGAGCCGGCGCACCCACGGACTCCGATTCGCCCACGCGGCGACGACGCCCTGCGAGGCGAATGTCGGCACGCAGAGCAGCGCGACACACGACAGCCATGCCGCCCACGTCGGCCAGCCCACGGCCTCGCCGAACGCGGCGACGAGCGCGATGTGCGTCACGGTCGCGATCAACAGCACCCAGCCGGCCACGCGCACCTGTCCCGCGGCGGATTGCGACCGGAACTCACGCCACATCGGATCGAGCCACGCGCGCAGCGACGAGGATCGCCACGCGCGCGGCGGCACGTCGATCGCCGCGTCGATCGCGCGTACGAGACGGCTGCCCGCGAGCACCTCCCTGACGCGCGCCTCGTCGGCGGGATCGGGGGGAGCCATGCGCACATCGCCGGCCGCCGCATCGATGCGCCGGGCCAGCAGTACCAGCCGCCCGCATGCCGCGCGGAACCGGCCCCAGAGCGCGGCAAACGCGCGCAGCGCCACACTGCCTTCCGCGACGGCTTTCACGTCGGCCATTCCTATTTCCCTCCATCTGGCGCGGACGCCGGCAACGGCGTGGCGCGCTCGATGACGCCATCGAGCCGATACCGATCCGTTTCGAAGATCAGGGTTTCCCCCGCACGGAGCCACACGCTCTTGTACTCCCAGCCACCGAGGCGTCGCGCCTTGGCCGGGATTCGCACCGTGCCCTCGACGACAACGCCCGCCACGTCGCCGGGGGGCAGCCGGGCGGATTCACCGGTGGCGCGCACAGCCACCATCGTCGCCCGCTCGTCGGGTTGGAGGAGCGATGTGTCCCCGCGCTCCCACCGATCGCGGTCGCCTTCACGAACGAGCGGCACCACGGCGGGCAGCATCACGAATCGCACGCGCACCTCAATCGTGGCGCCGCGCTCTGGTTCGACGACGAGCGCGGCCGTGCGCACCGCGACTTCGGTCGCCTCGTCGAAGAGGTGAATGTCGTACGTGCCAGGATCCATCTTCGGCAGTTCCAATTCGACCTCCTCGGGCGTCTGGAGGAGGAACGTCGCCTGGAGCACGATGCGATTGAGCGAAAGCGGCTCGCCCGCCTTTCCGAGGACCGCCACGAGATACGGACGAAAGTGGCGGCCCTCCAGGCGAAGCCGCAACGGCGTTTCGGGCGTGAAGAGACTGGGCGTCACGCGGACGATCTCCGGAGGAGGAATCCTGAACACCCGATACGCGACGTAGCCTCCCGGCACCACGAGCGCGAGGAACACGACGACCGCGAGGTCCACCAGATTGAAGCGTCCAAACAGCCGGCCACGTGAATCGATCAGCATAGATTTTGGGGATCGGAGTTGATCATGGCTTGTGCATTCGGGATCCGAGACTGAAGACCCGCGGTTTCGCGAGCGCCGCCAGCGTCCACGTGAATCCGGCGGCGCTCAACAACACGACCGCGGGCATCACCATGTCGCGATGGCGCACGAGCGTGCCGATGTTGCCGCTATTGGGCGCGATGACGACGACACCGGCGGCCACGGTCGCCAGCAGGAGCCATGTCATGAGCGGGTCGCGCCGCCATCCAGCCAGCACGCCGGGAACGCCAAGGAGCACGAGCCCGTACCAGACGAGCTGTTGAGGCAGGTACGCGAGGCCGGAGGCCGACGTGATCTGCCACGGCCACGGCACGGTGAAGAATGCCACGACGGCGCGGACCAGGAACCTCGCGGCCTCGTCGGGTTCGAGCGTCGGCGCGATGCGCGAGCCGTAGGAGTAGAAACGCTGATCGAGCACCTTGTAGCCGTACCCGAAGCTGGCGGTGTAGCCAATCTGTCGTTCGGCGGCGGCGCGCGCGACGTTCATGGCCCGGTCCCGGATCGACGGCCGGGACACCGCGGCCGCACTGGCCACGGCGATCAGCAGGACGGCGACCGCGGCAATGGAGGGCCGCCTCGTGATCAGCCATGCCACGACACCGGCCACACAGCCCGCCACGGCGACGTACAGGGCCGCTGATCGGAGCGTCATGATCGCGTAGCCGGTCGCCACAGCACACAGCGCGCCGATGACACGCGCGCGCATGGTCCTCGAACGGACCACGCGCAAGGTGAACGAAATCAGGAATGCCGACAAGGCGAATTGCATCGACTCCTTGAGCATCGAGACCGACCACGCCATCGTCGAGGGCCAGAACAGCAGAAGTGCGAACCCCATGATCGCCGTGGATGGTCCGAAGCTCTGCCGGGCCATTCGGTACAGCGCGACCGCGCCGGCGAGAAACGCCGCGGTGCTGATGAAATTCAGCCCGTAGGGCGCGGCGCCGACCAGGAACTGGATCGCGCCGAGCACGTAGGAGTACGACGTGGCGCCATAAGGGTTGTAGAGAATGTTTTCGTTGACCGGACCAATCGGCGCCTCCAGCCAGATGTTTCGAATCCACCACGAACGCGTGATCGCGAACTGGCTGTCTGGAAAGTACGTGTTGAAGTGCTGGTTCTGGCCGGTCGTGAGCAACAGCGCGAAGATGGCGCCGGCGCGAATCAGTGTTCCCGCGCCGAGCAAGGCGGCAACCCATCGTCGTTCCGACGCGTCGAGCCCGCGAGCGGCCCACGTCCACAGCAGCGGCAGCAGGAGCGCAAACACGACCGTCAGCGGCGACACGCTGTACGCGACGCCGGCGAGCACGCCAACGAGCGCCCACTTCACCGTCGTCATTGCCGCGCCGCCCGCTCCGCCGTCACACCGGAAATGACGGCGAAATGCGTGATGAGCCCGTCGGCCAGATACGACGGGGTCACGAACTGAAAGGACTGGCCGGCGCGCATGCGGCGCCGGCCGTCGAACTCCCACGTGCCGTTGATCTGCTGGAGGCCCGCGCGCACCACCAGCTCCAGCCGCGCGCGCGGCGGGTCAACGGCAGCCACGATGCCGCCGCCACTCAGGAGAAAGCTGACGGGCCTCGGCGGATCCGCCAGGCGGCGCATGGAGACGATCGTGGGCGGCTTGAGCGGCCACGATTTCTGCGCGTTGACGTCCACATCGCCGACCTTGATGACCGAGGCCAGTTCCTCGGGCCCGTCGACGCGCAGCACGAACTCGGTCAATGCGCGAGGAGGCGCGGCGGCCGTGGTCGGCCGCGGCGTATCGGGCTCGATGACGGTGAACGCCTGCGGCCGGCGCAGGACCTCATGGCTTTCGTCGTACAAGTACAGGTCGTACGCGCCGACACCCACCACCTTCGGCAGCTCGACGTACGCCAATGTCGGCCGCTCGAGCAGGAACTCCGCCTGGTTAGGATTGTCTGGCAGGTCCACGAAGGCGGGCGGCTGACCCGCCGGCGCGATGAACGCGCGAAGGTACGGCCGCAGGTTATTGCCTTCAATCCGCAAGCGGTGCTCGCCCTCGAGCTGAAACGCATCCGGATCGATCTTCAGGATCTCAGGCGTCGGGGTGCGAAACACGCGATACGTCGCCACGCCCAGCGGCAGCAGGAGCAGCACCAGCAGCAGCACGGCCGCATCCACCACGTTGATACGGCCGAAGAGCCGCCCCTGTTGATCGAGAACCGGCATCAGCGCCCTGGCGCCTTCTGGGCCCGCTCGGGAGCCGCGCGCAACGCGGTAATCGAGCCCGCGATCATGTACGTCGAGGTGGCGAACGCGAACCCGCCGCTGATTCTCAGGCGTTGCGGGCCGGCGTACTCCCACACGTCGCCGCGGCGCACGGCGCCGAGCCGGACGACGGCGTCGAAGAGACTCGACGGGGCCACGGTCGCCAGCGGGCCGCCCTCGAGCCGCAGGCTTCTCGGACCGGACGGATCGGTGGCGTGCTGCCATGAGAGGATCACGGCGGCCAGGCTCGAGGCCGAGCCGACTTCCGGCTGGTTCAGATCCGCGTCTCCCACTTTGATCGCGGGCACGATGTCCGGATCGACGCTGAAACGCACGTCCAGATCCAGAATCGCGTTCGGTCCTACAGGAGTCCCCGGGCTCGTCACGACCGGCTTCGGCGGCGGCGGTGGCGGCGTGAGCGTGAAGGCCTGCGTAATCCGCGCGACCTCGCGTCCTTCATCGAAGAGATAGACGTCGTACGTTCCCGTTCGCAGGTCGGGCGGCAGGTCAAGCTCGATCGCCGACGGCGTCTGGATCAGGTAATTGGCTCGCAGGCCGTCCGGAAGATTGACCGCCGACAGCACCAGTCCCGTCTTCGACACGAACGCGCGGAGGAAAGGACGGAAGTGCTCGCCCGTGACGCGAATCTGCCGTGGACCGTCGACGCTCAGGCTCGTCGGCGTCACGGCGCGCATGATCGGATCGGGCACGCGCAACGTGCGGTACGCGACGAACGCGAGCGGAATGATGAGCAGCACGAACGCCGCGGCGGCGGCGTCGATCAGATTTACACGGCCTCGCAGCCGCCCGCGCCCGTCGAGCATCGACATCAGGCCCACGCCCTGGCGGCCGGGTACACGCCGGCCGCCGCGAGAAACACGACCGCCGGCACGACCATGTCGCGATGGCGGACCAGCGTTCCGACGTTGCCGCTGTTGGGTGTGATGATCAGCATGCCGGCCACCACACAGGCCGTCAGAATCGCCGTGAACAGCGCGTCGCGCCGGGCGGCCGCCCGGTACCCGAACGCGGCCAGGCACAGAAGCGCGTACCACACGCACTGCTGGGGCAGCATCGTCAAACCCGATAGCGAGTCGATCCGCCAGGGCAGCGGCACGGTGAAGAACGCCACTGCCGAGCGAAGCAGGAACCGGACGCGTTCATCGAACGCAAACGTATCGACCGAGCGGGCGCCTTCGGCGTAGAAGCGGTCGTCGAGGAGCCTGAAGGATCCGCCGGGCGTCTCGACGTGGCCAAGGTGGCGGCCGGCGGCGACCGTCACCTGTTGGGCCACCTGGCTCTGGAACGTGGCGTCCCGCGCGAGCACCAGCGCGCCAACGCCGAGCGCGACGACCGCCACCACGGGGAGCCACCATCGAAGCGTCAGCAGCCGGAACAGCAGGCCGAGCGTCAAACCGAGCGCGACCACGATGAAGCCGTCAGCGCGCAACGTCACCAGCACGATCAAGACGGCGACGCCGGCCGCGGCCGCTTTCCCCCGCGCGGTCCACTCGCGCGCGCGCACGCCCACCATCGCTGCGGTGAACAGCCCGGCCATCAGCAGCAGTTGCGTGGCCTCGCGGAGCGTCGACAGCGACCACGCAAACAGCGTGGGCCAGAACAGCAACAGCAGCAGGCCCGCGACGGCGGGCGCCGGCCCGTAGGCGCGCCGCGCCAGCCGAAACAACATGAGCGCCCCGCCGACGAAGGCCGCGACACTAATCAGGTTCACGGCGTACGGAGCGGAGCCGAGCAGGAGCTGCACGAACGCCAGGAAACTGTTGAACGACGAGGCGCCGTAGCTGTTGAAGATCTGACGGAACTGATCGGGTCCAATCGGCACGTGCCGCCAATTGTTGAGGATCCACCAGGAGCGCGCGATGACGAACTGCGCGTCCGGGAAGAACACGCGGAACTGTTCGCGGGCCGGATCGGTCGTGACGATGAGCGTGGCAATGGCCAGCACGCGCAGGCCGATCGCCGCGACGAGCGCGGCCAGGACCCAGCGACGCTCACGGACGCCCAGGCCGCGCGCGCCCCACGCGCACAGCGGCACCATCCCCATGACGAAGACCATCGTCAGGGGCGACCACGTGTACGCGGCGCCCATCGCGAGCCCGGCGTACACCGCGCGGCGCGTCATCGCCATCAGTGCAGCATCTCCTCGAGGTCGGGCGCAAGCCATTCGGCCACGAACCGGTTGCCCTCGGCGGTCAGGTGCATGCCGTCCCAGCACATCGCGCGATCGTGCAAGTCGATCGTCAGCCCGGCGTTCCGGTAGCGCACGCGCGGATTGCCCGCGTACTCGGTCCGGATCATCTCGGCGACGGCTTCCTGCTGCTCGACGTGCGTCTCCGAGATCCAGGGCTCGGTCACGACGAGGACCTGTTGCCCCTGCGCCAGCGCGATCGTGATCGCCGTGCGCAGCGACTGCAGGTAGTACTGCCAGTTCTCCGGCCGCGGTCCCTTCGCGGCGCCACCGATCTCGCCGGGCACGAGACGGCCGAGCTGACGCTCGATCGCCTGCGAGAGCCGCAGCGCGGCGTCCGCGGCTTCGGTCGCGTACCGATCGGATCGCCTCGGCGTGAACACCACCCGGCCGGAATCCTGCGTCGCGAGATCGCGCCGGCGGAGCCAGCTGCCGATCGGCACGACCGGGAGGATCGGCAGATATCCGGTCAGGCGAAAGATGGAGGATTCGTGCCGGAAGACCTGGTTGTTGTAGCCCAAATCGTTATAGCCGCTGTACAGGATAGCGATGTCGCTGTGCAGGTACTCGTAGTCTTTCAACGTGTACTGAAAGGAGTAAGCGCCCTCGGAATTCCAGCCGAGGTTGGCGACGACGAACGGCGGCTCCCGCCGCGCGGCCGCGCGGCGATTGAGCGCGGCCTGCAGGTACGCGGGAATCGTCTCGTCGGCGGCCACGCCGTAGCCGAACGTGACGCTGCCGCCCAGCATCTCGATGCGCCGTCCGCCGCTCGGCTTCGCGCCGAGCGGCGCGCCGCGATAGCCCCAGATGTTGTAGCCGCCGCCGCGCGCGTAGCGGGCATGCATGTAGAGATCGAGGCCCGCGACCGAGGCAACCGTGCCGAACGTCGAGAGCGCGATGGCGCCCAGAGCGAACGCGAGCTTGCGCCCCGGCACGAGGTACCACGCGAGCACGAGCACCGTCAGGCCGAGCGTGCCGAGCCCGACGAGCCAGCGTCCCTGCACGAGGAACGGAATCGACGCGACGGCGAGTGCGCCGCCGGCGCACAGCCACGCGACGTGGCCGCGCGCGGTCCGCGGCATCGGCGTGTCTCCGGTCACCACGTCCACGCCCGCAGGATTTCCGGTGCCAGGTGTTCGGCCAGCCGGCGGTTGCCTTCGACGGTCAGGTGCACGCCGTCGTAGCACAGCGCCGGATCCCCGAGGTCCACCGCGGGGCCCATGTTGATGTAGTGCACGCGAGACTCGCTCCGATAGACGACGGCGAGCATCTCGGACATGATGCGCTGCTGCTCGACGTGATACTGCCAGCCCGCGCTCATCTGCCCGGGCGCGCCGGCCATCGTGGCGCGCGTGGCGTACGGCTCGGTCACGACGAACACCTGCTCGTTCTTCGCCAGCGCGTAGTCGACGGCCCGGCGGATCGATCCGCAGTAGTAGTCCCAGCGCTCGCCGCAGCTGCCCGGCGGCAACGTGGTCGGGGGATCCGGCACGAGCCTGCCGAGCTGGCGCTCGACCGCCTGGGTGATGCGCAGCGCGGTCTGCGCGGCCTCCGACGTCGACCGATCGGCGATGTTCGGCTTGAACACGACGCGATCCTTGTCGCGCGTCGCCGACAGATCACGGATGCGCAACCAGTCCGCCAGCGGAACGATCGGCACGATGGGCAGGTAGCCGGTCGCGCGGAACACCGCGGACTGATGCCGGAAGACCTGCGTGTTGTGCAGCCAGTCGTTGTAGCCGCTGTAGAGGATCGCCGCGTCCGGTTTCAGGTAGTCGTAGTCCTTGAGCGTGAAGAGAAACGAGTACGCGCCCTCGCTCTGCCAGCCGAGATTGACCACCGTGATCGGCGTCTGGGGCCGAGCCGCCTGCAGCATTGGTTGCAGGCGCGCCGGGATGGTCTCGTCGGATTTCACGCCGTACCCGAACGCGACGCTGCCGCCCAGCATCACGATGCGGCGTTCGCCGGGCTTCTTCGGTCCGACGACGTCGCCCCGGTAGCCCCAGATGTTATAGCCGCCCGTCCACGCATAGCGATGATGCAGGTAGAGGTCGACGGTTGTCACGAACGCAATCGTCGCGCCGCCCGACATCAGGATCGCCACGACGGCGAACACCGCCTGCTTCTTCCACGGCAGGCGCACGAGCTGCGCCACTCCGGCAAGCGCGCAGAAAAGCGCGGCCAGATCCAGCGGCCTTCCCAGAAGGCACCGCCGGCCGCGACGAGCGACACCAGCGTGACGATCCACGACAGCGCGCCGATCACCGTTCCGGGCCTCCGACGCCCAGCGACGTCTCCAATGCGCGCGCGACGCGGTCGACGTCGTCGTCCGTCATCGCGTCGAACAGCGGAATCGCGATGGTGCGATCCTGGGCCGCCTCGCTGTGCCGGAGGTGCGGGCACGGGCCGGACCGCGCGTCGCACGACCGGTCGGCGCCGCACGACCACGACGATCGCGGATACGCGGCCTCCCTGTGCGCGCACATCACGCCGCGCCGCGTCGCGACGCCGGCGTCGAGCATCGCCTGCATCACCGTCCGCTGATCGCGGCCTTCAGGCAATCGCACGGTGTAGGTCTGCCAGTTTGGCCGCGCGTCATCGGGAACGAACGGCAGCCCGAGGCCGGGAATCGACGCGAGCAGCGCGCCGTAGCGCGCCGCGAGCGCGCGGCGGCGCGCCTGCATCGCGGGCAGCCGCGAGAGCTGGACGCGTCCGATCGCGGCCTGCACGTCCGTCATGCGGAAGTTGAAGCCGAGCGTCGGGTACGTTTCGAACGTGACGCGATCGGAGGCATGGCGCGCGAGATCCGACACGCTCATGCCGTGATGCCGCAGCGCGCGAACACGCGCGTCGATGTCGGCGGAGCGCGTCGTGACCATGCCGCCGTCGCCGGTCGTCACGAGTTTGCGCGGATGGAACGAGAAGCACGCCGCGTCGCCGTGCGGGCGCCCGACCCGCGCCCACTCGCCCCCGACGCGCACGTCGCTGCCGATGGCACACGCCGCGTCTTCGACGAGCGCAACGCTTCGCCTCCGCGCGATCTCGAGCATGCGATCGAGATCGCACGGCAGCCCCACCTGATGCACCGCGAGGATCGCGCGCGTCTTCGGTCCGACGGCGCGATCGACGATCGCCGGATCCATGTTGTACGTGTCGGGGTGCACGTCGACGAAGACGGGACGCGCGCCGCAGTAGCGGATGGCGTTGGCGGTCGCAATGAACGAGTGGCTCGCCGTGATCACTTCGTCGCCCGGTTGCACGCCCACCGCGAGCAGCGCCGCGTGCAGCGCCGTCGTGCCGCTCGAGACGGCGCACGCGTGCGGCGCGCCGACGGCGGCCGCGAACTCACGCTCGAACGCCGCCACCTCGGGCCCCTGCGTGACCCAGCCCGAAAGAATCGCGCGCGCGGCGGCGTCGGCATCGGCCTGATCCAGCACGGGCTTCGCGATCGGAATGAGCGTCTTCACACCTGGCATCGGCCTCACGCGACCCAGTTCCGCACGCGATCGGTCGCCAGCAGCGTCTCGATCGGCGTGCCGGAGGCGTGATACCACGCCTGCAGGCGGCGGATGCCTTCTTCGAACGAGACCGCCGGCGCGAATTTCAGCAGCGACGCGGCCTTCGTCGCGTCGGCGCAGAGGTCGTGCACGTCGCCCGGCCTCGGCTCGTCGTGCGTGATCTCGATCGCGCGTCCTGTGACACGCCCGATCGTCTGCGCGAGCGCATTGATCGACACCGCGCGCCCGCTGCCCAGATTGATCGTGTCGCCGACCGCCGCATCCGAGAATCCTGCAGCGAGAATGCCCGCGGCGGTGTCGGAGACGAACGTGAAGTCGCGCGTCTGCGTGCCGTCGCCGAACACGACGAGCGGCTTGCCCGCGAGCGCGCGCAGCAGGAACTTCGGGATCACCTCGCCGCTGTCGCCCTCATGGTGACAGCGCGGGCCGAACGCGTTGAAGGGCCGCACGACCACGGTCGGGTAACCGTACGTGGCATAGTACGCCCGCGCGTAGCCCTCCCCCGCCAGCTTCGACGCGCCGTACACCGTCGTCGGGAACGTGGTGTGGCTTTCGTCCATCGGCACGCGACGCGCCGTTCCGTACACCTCGGAGCTCGACACATAGACGAACCGCCGCACGCCGGCCGCTCGCGCCCGCGCCAGGAGATCGAGTGTCGCGGTGCCGTTGACGTCGTGGTTCTCGCGCGGCGAATGAATCGAGTGGCGCACGCCGAGGCACGCGAGATGAAAGATGACGTCGACGCCGGCCACCGCGTCCGCCATCGCCGCGGCGTCGCGTACGTCAGCGACGAAGAGGCGGCAGCGCTTCGGATCGAGACCGTCCAGGTTCTCACGCCGGCCGTTGACAAGGTTGTCGACGGCGACGACGTTGGTCCCGCGCTCGACGAGCTGGCGCGCCAGTTCGGAGCCGATGAACCCGGCACCGCCGGTGACGAGAACCCGTGACGAGGACACGTTAGATTTCAGAAGTCAGATCTCAGATTTCAGATTGATTTCAGATTGGTGGCCGACGCGAGCGCTTCCGCGACGGTCGCAATCTGATCGTTGGTCAGCTCCGGGTACATCGGCAGCGACAGCACTTCGGCGGCGGCACGTTCGGCGACCGGGAACTGGCCGGCGCGGTACCCGAGGTCCGCATACGCCGGTTGCAGATGCACGGGCGCGGGATAGTGCAGGCCCGTCTGAATGCCCGCGGCCTCGAGCGACGCGCGCACGGCGGCGCGCTCGCGGACGCGCGCGGTGTAGAGATGGTAGACGTGCCGCGCGTACGGCATCTCCTCCGGCAGGCCGAGTCCTGAATCCTTCAGCAACGCGGTGTATCGCGCCGCGTGACGCCGGCGGCGCTCCGTCCAGTCCTCGAGATGCCGCAGCTTGACGCGCAGGATCGCACCCTGCAGTCCCTGCATGCGCGCGTTGAACGCGGCGACGACGTGCTGGTACTTCGTGCGCTCGCCCCAGTTGCGGAGGAGGCGGAGCTGATCGGCGAAGTCGGCGCGGTTCGTCGTGACGAGGCCGCCCTCGCCGTACGCGCCGAGATTCTTGCTGGGATAGAAACTGAAGCACGCCAGATCGCCCAGGCTGCCAACCGGCCGGCCTTTGTAGCGCGCGGCGTGAGCCTGCGCCGCATCTTCGATCACCATCAGGCCACGACGGGCTGCGATATCGCGGATGGGATCCATGTCCGCCGGCTGACCGTAGAGGTGCACCGGCATGATCGCTTTCGTGCGCGGCGTGATCGCCGCCTCGACGAGTGACGGATTCATCGTGAACGAACGCGGATCGACGTCGACGAACACCGGCCGCGCGCCATTGTAGAGAATCGACGCCGCGGTCGCCACGAACGTGAACGGCACCGTGATCACTTCGTCGCCGGCGGCGACGCCGGCCGCGATGAGGGCGAGCTGCAGCGCCGCCGTGCCCGAGCTCATGGCGACGCCGTGCGCGGCGCCGCACGCCGCGGCGAATTCCTTTTCGAACGCCGCGACCTCGTCACCCAGCAC
Source organism: Terriglobia bacterium (assembly GCA_020073005.1). Taxonomy (GTDB): domain Bacteria; phylum Acidobacteriota; class Vicinamibacteria; order Vicinamibacterales; family CAVVIG01; genus SRVP-36. Next base: position 33,761 of record JAIQFX010000067.1, read on the forward strand.
GAATTGCCCGGTCTCGAAGACGCGCGCGATGGCCGCGTCGATCTCAGGCTTGATCGAGCGGTACTGCGCTTTCAGATCGACGAAAGGAATCATGAATAGTCGGGAGTCGCGAGCGCGCTGAACGGGATGATGAACGCCTGGGGCGCTTGCGCGCCGATGCGGTCGGCGCCGAGCGACCGGTACTTCTCGAGCACACCTGAGGCGAGGAGCTTCACGAACACGCGATACGGAACCGGCTCGCCGCCGGCGCGCGCCTTGAACTGATGGACGGAGCTGGCGACTCCAGGCGAGGCCTCGAAGTTCAACAACGAGCAGCCGGCCGCCCGCGCCAGCGTCACGGCGTGATCGAGCAGCAGCAATCCGGGCTGCAGCGATCGCGACTCTGCGCGCGTGCACGGCAGGTAGTACGACAGAACGCCGCCGCCCATCAGGCAGACGAGCCCTGCAATGATCGCTCCGCCGTATTCGGCCGCCAGGAAGATGCCGTGGGGCCCGGATGTCTGAAACAGGCGGCGAATATGTGCACTCGGCTTCACCGGTGTGCCCGTATCGCAACAGTTGATTTTGTAGATCTCCCACACCTGATCGAGCTCGAACTCGCTCGCGATGGGCCGGACGATGACACCCCGCGAGACTGCGCGGCGGATGTCGTACCGCACTTTGCGCGGCCACGGCGAGACGTCTGCGTCGGCCGGAAGCCGGAGAACCTGCGCGACGCGCTCGATTTCGAAGTCGGCGCCGCCGAGGCCGTCGCGATACGGCGCCGGCGATGCGTCGAGCGGCGTGTAGATCGTCATCGAGTCGCATCTCCGGTCGCGCGCATCGGCGCACGCTTGCACGACAAGCGAACGGGCGATCGTCGTGCCGGCAGCGCTCGTCGAGTCGTGCACGATGGCGCCGCCGTTCGGGCCGAAGTACGCCAGCGACAGCCAGGCGGTCACGTCAGCGGTCCTGACGTGGATCGCCGGCAGGACGCCGGTCAGGGCGCCGCCGTCATCGCGAGCGGTCACGAGTCGAAGTTCACTGCCGGGGTACGCCGTCTGCGTGAGAAAGCGCAGGTAAAACGGATAGTGATACGCGAGCGCCGCACCTGGCGCCGCGCTGAACGCGTCGAGAAACCGCTCGTAGCCGGCGTCGATGACGTCCGACGCCTCGTACGTTTCATTCAATGCGGTCGGCAACTTGATACAGCGGCCGGCGCCGCGTTTCGTCCAGAATGCGCCACATGTACTCGCCGATCAGCCCGAGCGCGAGCAGATTCAATCCGCCGAGCACGAGGACCGCCGTCATGAGCGACGGCCAGCCGGTCGCGCCGCCGCCGAAGAGCGCGAAGCGCGCGAACACGAAGACCGCGTACGCGAGACCGGCCAGCGCCACGGCGGCGCCGAGCAGGCTCAGCGCGCGGATGGGCACGTTGCTGAAGCTGAGGATCGTGTTCAGCGCGTGCTGAATCTTGCGCGCCAGCGTCCATCGTGACACGCGGCCGACGGCGGCCTCGCGATCGTACCAGATGATGGCGAGCTTCAGCGGCGCGCTGGCGAGAAACCCTTCGAGCGTGAACCCGCGGTCGTCGAACGCGTTGATCTGATCGACGACGCGGCGCGTCAGCAGAAACTGCGACGTGCCCTCGATCGGCACGTTGCGCAGGTGCACGAGGTGCATGGCGCCGTGGTACAGCCGGCTCGTCGACTCGGCGAACCAGCCGTCCGCGCGCGTCTGGCGGACGGCGAGCACGGCGTCGGCGCCCTGCTGCTCCATCGCCTCGCGGAAGCGATCGATGTTCGAAATTGGATCCTGCAGATCGACCGGCAGATTCACGACCTGCTCGCCGGTCGTGTGGCGGTAGGCGCAGCGCAGCGCGACGTGGCTGCCGCGATTGCTGATGAGCCGCACCGCGCGCCACCCGGCGCGTCCCTGCAGCAGGCGCGTGATCGTCGCCCACGTCCCATCCGTGCTGCCATCGTCGACGAGGACGACTTCAATCGAGCCGGCCGGCTTCGACGCCGCATAGCGCGCGACGCCGTCGACGCACGCCGGCAGCGACTGCTCCTCGTTGAAGCACGGAATGACGATGGACAGCTGCGGGGGCATGTCGGGCGCGTCAGGACGCGGCGAGGAACTTCGACAGGATCGTGACGTCCTCGAACCGGCCGTTGGTGAAGTACTGCGACTTCATCCTGCCTTCTTCGACGAAGCCCAGGCTCGCGTACAGCGCCAGCGCGCGCGCGTTGCCGGCGACGACTTCCAGGCTGACCTTGCGCACGGCGACGAAGTCGCGCAGGTAGTCGCACACCTGCGTCAACATCCGGCGGCCGTATCCCTGGCCGGCGTCGCGCTCGTCGAACAGGCTGAGGCCGATCCACGCGTGGCGCGAGAACCGATCGACGCGGTACGCCTTGATGTATCCGACCGGACGCTGCGCGTCCTTCACGAGCACGGCGGTGAGCATCAGATCGTCGCCCTCGACGCCGCCGCCGCGCGCGATCCACGCGTCGACCGTCTGCGCGTTGACGCCGAGCCGGAATCCCATCACGGACGACACGAGGGCGAGGTTGTTGCGCATCTGCAGGTAGAACGGACCGTCGACGGGCTCGGGCCGGCGCAGCGCGATCACGCCGTCCGACAGCAGTGCCGCCGGCCGCGCCGCGGCGTCGCTCACGATCGCGCTCCCGCCGGCGCGTCGAGCTCGATCAACCGGCCGCGCGCGGCCATCGACTCGGAGGCCGCCTCGACCAGGCGGACGACGCGCAGTCCGCTCGCGCCGTCGGTCAACGGCGCCGTGCCGCGCTCGACGCACTCCACGAAATGCGCGACCTCGGTCTTGAGCGCTTCCGTCGCGGGCAGCTGCGGCGCCCACATGTCGCCGGCGCGGTAGCCGACGAGCAGCTGATAGACGCTGTCAGGCTGGCTGTTGACGGTGATGCCCTTGTCGTAGATCTTGATCTTCTCGCTCGGCTCGAGATCGTCGTAGACGATCATGCGCTGGCTGCCGCCGATCAGCGTGCGGCGGATCTTCACGGGCGCGAGCCAGTTGACGTGGATGTGCGCGATCAGGTTGTTGTCGAAGAACAGCGTGAGGTACGCGATGTTCTCGTGCCCGCCGGCGACGTGGCTCACGCCGGTCGCCGACACGGCGCGCGGCCGCGACGGCAACACGTAGTCCATGACCGAGAGATCGTGCACGGCCAGATCCCAGATGACGTTCACGTCGTGCTGAAACAGGCCCAGGTTCACGCGCACCGAGTCGTAGTAATAGATGTCGCCCAGCTCGCCGCTCGAGACGAGCGACGCGATCTTCCGCACGGCGCCCGTGTACACGAACGTGTGATCCACCATCAGGACGCGGCGACGGCGCGCGGCTTCCTCGATGAGACGCTGCGCCTCCGCGCTGGACGCCGCCATCGGCTTCTCGACGAGCACGTGCTTGCCGGCCGCCAGCGCGCGCATCGCCAGTTCGAAATGTGTCGAGACCGGCGTGGCGATGGCGACCGCGTCGACGCCCGGGTCGTCGAAGACCTCGCGCGCGTCCCGCGTGGCCGCGACGCCGGGATAGCGGGCCGCCGCGGCCGCGAGCCGCGCCGCGTCCCGATCGCAGACGACGGTCACCCGGGCGCCGGCGGCGTCGGCGAAATTCCGCAGCAGATTCGGTCCCCAATAACCCAGGCCGATGATGCCGACGTTGATCATCCGCGCCCCTTTCGCGCGCGCGTCCGCTCCAGCGCGCGCGCGGGCACGCCGGCGACCGTCGCGTGCGCCGGGACGTCATGCGTGACGACCGCGCCGGCGCCCACCATCGCCTGCTCGCCAATCGTCACGCCGCACCGGATGACGGCGCCGCTGCCAATCGACGCGCCGCGCTTCACCGTTGTCGGCACGACGGTCCAGTCGGCGTCGCTCTGGAGACGACCGCCGGCGGTCGCCCGCGGATAAGGATCGTTAGTGAACATGACGCCGTGGCCGACAAACACGTCGGCTTCGATCGTGACGCCTTCACAGAGAAAACTGTGCGACGAGATCTTGCAGCGGTCGCCGACGACGACGCCTTTCTGGATTTCGACGAACGCGCCGATCTTGACGTCGTCGCCGATGCGGCAGCCGTACAGATTCACGAGCGACGGATGGTGAATCGTGACGTTCGATCCCAGCACGACGTCAGCGGCAATCGGCATCGGAATCAGGCGGCCAGCGCGGCCGGCGCGCGTCGTGTGAGCTGCACGAATTCCCAGAGCACGAGCCCGAGCAGCAGCAGCGTGCCGAGCAGGCACAGGCCGCTGTCGAGGTAGACCTGCCAGGCGTCGCCCCGCAGCAGCGTCGACAGCCACGACGTCGGCACCAGCAGCGCGTTCAACAACACGTAGCTCACCGCCCACAGCGCGATCTTGAGCGCGCGGCCCGGCTGCGGGCGCGTCACGTACCAATGGAACAGCGCCACAAGCGGCAGCAGAAACACGATGTAGTAGTAGTAGTGCGCGTGGACGAAGGACACGCCGGCCATGGTGAGGATGCTGAATTCCCAGATGGTCGCCCACTTCACGGTCTCGGTATCGGCCCGCCGGCGCTCGAGCGTCACGGCGCCCCACGCGAACAGCGCGCCGGTCGCGGCCACCAGCACGCCGAAGACGGCCCTGGCCGAGAGCCACGGCCACCGGTCCTCGACGCCGCACAGCGCCCACCGCACGTCGGCTTCCGTGCCGCGCCCCCAGACCCACTGCCGGCAGAAATCGGCTTTCTGCGCGCCGCGCGCGATGACCGGATGCAGGACCTCGCCGCCGCCCAGCGGCCGCATGAGCCCGCCGACGATGTCGAGCGTCTTGCCGATGATGAAGTGGTCGAGGCCGAATACGAGCTGGGCCGCCAGGACCAACGCGGCGGACGCGCCCGCGAACGCGGCCAGCCCCTTGACGCGGCGGTGCAGCACGAACGATCCGAGCAGCGCGATCGGCCAGTACTTGAACCAGGTCAGATACGCCACCGCGACGCCGGCCGCGGCCTCGCGTCCGCTCGCGGCGAGCGCGCACGCGGCAACGAGCGCGAGAAAGGCGACGACCTCGAACTCGCGCTGGACGAGCGACTGCGTCAGCGGCAGGAACGCGAACACCAGGGCGAGGATCGCGGCGGCCATCCACCCCGCCTGCCCGGCCCGCCCCTTGAGCATCTTCCAGAGGACGGCGCACGCGGCCAACAACACGAAGGGATAGATCGCGAGCAGCGCGGTCGCGATCCGCTCGTACGAGTCGAAGAAGACGACGGGGAACAGCGTCAGGTACTGCGACGGTCCGTAGTAGTACTGGCCGTGGTTGTAGTGCAACGCGACCTGCATGTCCGGGCTGTTCCACAACGCCGGATTCAGACGCCGGGCGTACTCGCCGGGCATCGTGAAATAAAAATCCCCCTGCGTGAACGACAGCCCGCGAACGATCGCCTTGGCCAGATAGGCCGCCGCGATGACCAGACACCCGGCGGCGATAGCCCGCCCGCGTCCATTTTTCGGCCACCAGTCGTTCACGTGCCGCGAACTCCGGCGTGCGCCCCGGCTGCGGGCAGCGCGTCCGGCGGGAGCCACCGGTGGTAACAGTCAATCTGGTTCGTCACCATGCGATCGACGGTGAAGCGCTCGCGCACCGACCGCCGGCCCTCGTCCGCCATGCGCCTCCCGAGCGCGGGATCGCGAAACAGGCGCAGCACCGCGGTCGCGATCGCGTGCGAGTCGGCGCGCGGCACGAGCAGTCCGTGGACGCCGTCCGTCACAACTTCAGGCGCGGCCGCGACGTTCGTCGCCACGAGCGGCGCGCCGGCGGCCAGCGCTTCCACGACGGTCTGACAGAAGGCTTCCGTCAACGACGGATGGACCACGACGTCCATCGCGCGCATGCAGGCCGGCACGTCGTGGCGGTAGCCGGCGAAGATCACGCGATCGGCGAGGCCCTGGTCGCGCACCATCGCCTCGATGGATTCGCGGTCGCCGCCGCCGAGGAGCAGCACCTTGAGATTCGGAATGTCCCGCGCCAGCTCGCGCGCGGCGCCGAGCAGGTACGGATGGCCCTTCGTCCGGAAGAAGCGCGCGACGCACCCGATGACGAACGCGTCGCCGAGGCCGAGCTCGGCGCGCACGCGCCGCCGATCCTCGTCGGTCGCGCCCAGCGCGTCGAAGTCGAAGCCCTGATAAATCACGTCGATCTTGTCGGGCGCCGCGCCTTCCCTGTTCACCATGTGCGTCTTCACGGCCTGCGACAGCACGACGACGCGATCGGCGCGGCTGGTCAGCAGCCGATCGCACCAGACGTGGAGGCGCGTGCCGATCATTTCGACTTCAGCCGTGTGATGCCGCGTCAGCACGACCAGCGGCACGCGCGCGAGCCGCGCGGCGGCGACGCCGACGATCCCGCCGTCGACCAGGTGCGTCTGCACGATGTCGACGCGGCGCGCGCGCAGCCAGCGGGCGAGCCTCACGATCGCGCCGGGAAAGGCCGTCTTGCGACGCGCGCCCAGACACGCATAGTCGCCGCCGATTTCGCGCAGCCAGGCCGGCGTCTCCGGCTCGATGAGGCTCACGCCGGACACCGTCAGTCCGCGCGCGTGAAGCCCGCGCCCGAGATTCGCGAAATAGTGCGAGTCGAGCGTTGTCGCGCACACGTGACACACGTGCAGCGACGACGCGGCCGCGGGCGCCTTCAGCACGCGACCGCCTCCGTCTTCGTCTTCAAGGGCTCGGTGCGATAGATGAAGTCCGTCCCGCGAAGAATTCCGTCGCACATCGTGTCGAGACCCGGATCGCGCCCGGGCGCGAGGTCGCGCAGGCCGCTCACCTGCACTTCGTAGGGACTCCAGCGCGTCGGGTCCCCGCTCACGGGATTGATGACGGTCAGCGGGATCATGCGACGGAAGAAAAAGTGGTACGCGTATTTCTTCGCGCGGCGGATGGTCTCCGCGTCGAGCCGCTGCTTGCACGGCAGGCTGTCGAGAATCGCGCGGTAGTGCTCGGGCGACCGCACGTCCGTCGTGATGCCCTTGTTCCGGATCCACGCTTCGCCGGCGACGATCACGGGGATCCCCATGCTCGTCAGCTCGACGCCGGTCTTGGTGCCGTAGATCAGCACGCTGTCGCACTGCGCCATCACCGCGTAGGTGCTGATCGGACTGTCGGGGGGAATCAGAAAGATGTTCGGCGGCAGCGTACCGAGTTCACGTCTGATCTCGTCGGCGATCGGCTGGCGCGACTGGATGTGGCCGCGCAACTCCGCCGGGTGCACGCGGATGATGAGCTGCAGCTCGGGCCGCGTTGCGAAATACGCGATCGTCGTCGCGAGCCACTCCCACATGTCCGCGAACGCGTTCTGCGGATAGTGCAGCTGCGCATCCCACATCACGTTGGTCAGCAGCCCGATCGACGGCTTGTTCCAGTCGATCCCGATCGCGCGCGCGATCGCCTCCGGCTCGGTCTCGGCGGCGCGGCTGAACGAGATCCAGTCCTGCGAGCCGGTCCAGCGGCTCTTGAGGTACGCCATCAGCTCGGTTTCGCGCTCGTCGTCCCAGTCGAGGTCCGCCCAGGTCGAGACCGGCTCCGTCATCAGCGTGTGGTGATAGGTGTCGCCGTGGCTGAAGATGAACGAGTTCTTCCGGTACGACTGAATCCAGTTCACGACGCGGACGCCGTGGCGGCGCGCGACGGCGCCGACGATGCCCTGCGGCACGTAGATCCCGTGATTGAAGGACGCGACCGCGTACTGCTGCGTCGTCAGCAGCCGCTCGATGGAGGCGCGCGTGATCAGCGCCGCCGCGAAGAAGCGGCGCAGCACGCCGTCGCCGTGCGGCTCGCGTTCGAGGCTCGTGCGCGCGAAGAAGCGAATGGCTCCAGCTCGCGCGTGCTCGCCGATCGGGTACCCGTCGGACGTGTAGCTGGCAATCTGCCCAGGTGTGAGCGTCCGCGCCAGGCGCCACGCGTCGGCTTCCTCGCCGGCGGCCAGAAAATCGCCGTAGTGCAGGACGTTGACGCCGAGCGCCTTGAACATCGCGTCCGCGGGCCGGTGACACGACCGGCACAGCTCGCGCCGCGGTCCGTGCGGAATGAATTCGTTGACGACCCACTCGTCCTGCAGCTTGCCGAGCAGGCAGCTCTGGCACGCGGGCAGCAGCTCGTCGCACAGCAGCACGTCCACGCGGGCGCCGCGCAGCGTCAGCGCGACGGCGAGCACGCTGTCGAGCGTCGTCATCGCGGGATGGCCGATGCTCGGCGCGAGCAGCACGCGCGGCGCGTCCGCCGGCAGCGAGGCGACGCGGTGTCTCAGGTCCGCGTAGTCCGACGCGCCGAGGAGGTCGGGCCACCGCGGCTGATCGACCTTCACCGGGTACACACGCCGGACGAGACGTTTCAACGCGCGCTTGTGCGGATCGAGAGAGATCATTGAGAGGATCGGCTCACGTCGGCGCGCAGCGCGAGCGTGGCCGCGATCGTGTCGCACAGCCCGTCGGCGTCGAGGCCGTGCGCGTGCAGCACTTCGTCGTTGCGCCCGCACAGGGGCACGTCGGTGACGCCGAAGCGGCGCACGACGCGCTCGCCCGGCAGCGACAACTCGGCGAGCGTGCGCAGGAGCATGTCGCCCTGGCCGCCGTGAATGAAGTGATTGTCGAGCGTGAACACGGCCGGCGCGTCGCGCACGACCGACGCGAACCAGGCGCGATCGATCCGGTTGAGCCACGGCAGATTGACCACCGCGAGCGTGATGCCGTGGCGCGCCTTCAGCAGCGCCGCGGCCTCGACGGCTTCCGAGAGCATCACCGGACCGTACGCGAACAGCACGGCGTCGCGGCCCGGGACGAGCGTCACGCCGCGCCCCTCGCGCAGCTCGTAATCGGCCGGCAGCTCGAACGGCACGTCCCACGGCACCGACACGAGCCGCAGGTAGACGCTGTCGAGCGTGCGATCGGCGAAGCAGTGGCGCGCGGCCATCTCGACTTCGCGTTCGGTGCTCGGCTCGAGCAGCACGAGCCCCGGCACCGCGGACAACACGGCGATGTCGCGCACGCACTGATGCGAATGCCCCGGTCCTCCCGGCACGAGGCCCGCGAGCGATCCGACGTAGATCACCTTGGTGCGTTCTGTCGCGTTGTTGTAGATCTGCTCGTTCGGCCGATCCGAGAGGAAACACGCGAACGAATGGACGACCGGCAGCAGTCCCTTGAGCGCGGCGCCGCCGGCCTGCGACACCATGTCCTGCTCGGCGATCCCGCACTCGACGAACCGCTCGGGGAACTCGGCTTCGAACGGCAGGAGCCCGGTGTCCAGCGCGAGGTCGCCGTCGAAGGCGACGATGCGCGGGTTGCGGCGGGCGTGATCGACGAGCGCGCGCGAGTACGCCGCGACGAGACGCTGCGGGCGGCGCGGCATCGGGCGATCGGGCCGCGGGATCGACTCGAGCCGCACCGGCTCCGCGCACATCGACGCCAGCGCCGCGTTGACGCGCGCGACGATCTCCGGCACCGCTTTGAGATACGTCTCATCGTCGGGCGCGCCGCTGTGGAAGCGGTACAGCCGATCGTCGGGCGCGAGCGCCGTGCCTTCCATGAACGACACGCCGCGGCCCTTGATCGTGTCGGCGATGACGGCCTTCGGCCGATCGTGAACGAGCGCGAGCGACACGAACGTCCGCGCGATTGCGCCGGTGTCGTGGCCGTCGACGCGCGCGACATGCCAGCCGAAGCTGCGCAGCTTCGCTTCGAGGTCGCCCAGATCGCTCACGCGCGACACCCAGGTGTCGGACTGAATCTTGTTGTGATCGACGATCACCGTCAGGTTGTCCTGCCGCGCGTTGGCCGCCGAGACAAGCGATTCCCAGAACTGGCCTTCCTGCAGCTCGCCGTCGCCGGTCAGCACGAACGCGCGGCCCCTTTGGACGCCGTCGCCGAGCAGGCGCTTCGCGAGCAGCATGCCCTTCGCCTTCGAGACGCCCATGCCGAGCGATCCCGTGTTCGTCTCGATCGACGGCGTGGACACGTCGGGATGGCCCGGCAGGCCGTTCAGCCGCCGCAGCTCGTTGATCTTGTCGAACGGCAGTCTGCCGAGCGCCGTGAGCACGGCATACAGCGCCGGCGCGTCGTGGCCCTTCGATGAAAAGAACACATCGTCGGCGGTCAGCTCGTTCAAGTACAGCCAGCTGACGAGATCGAGACAGCTGAAGCTCGTGCCGATGTGGCCGGAGCCGGCGCGCGTGATCATGTAGAGCGCGTTGAGACGGCAGAGATCCGCGAACACCGCCGTCTTGCGCGCGGGATCGACGTCCAGCGCGCGAAGACGCGCGAACTCGGACGCCGGGACGTAGGACAAATCGATCACAAGCGTTTCAAAGTTTGTAGGGTCTCTGCGGTACTGCTGGCAGTCTCGCCTCTCCCAGCTCGACGAAACGCTCGGCCAGCATCCAGTCCTCGCGCGTGTTGACGTCGAAGCCCTCGAACCCTTCGGTGAGAAACGGCATCACGACGTCGCCGGCGATCGTGCGGCCCTCGAAGACCACGCGCGACCAGGCGATCTCGAGCGACGCGTTCTGCACGTGGACCTCGGGCAGCGTGTTGGTCTGGCTGCTGTGCCACGGCTGTCCGGCCGGACCGAGCGGCAGCAGCGGCGTCATGCGCCGGCCGCGCACGATCCACATCTTGCCGGGATGCTGGCGGCAGCGCTCGACGGCGCGCAGCGAATCGACGCCCGCCTCTTCGGCGAAGGCGCGCCACGCGCGCTGAATCGTCGCGGGCTGCCGGAACGGGCTCGTGGGACGCAGCAGGCTGAAGCTCTCGAACGCGCGGCCGCTGTCGCGCAGCCGCGACAGCAGATGTTCGATCCACTCGATGTCGGGCGACGCGTCGCCCGCGAACTCGGCGGGCCGGAGAAACGGAACCGACGCGCCGTAGTGCCGCGCGATGTCCGCGTAGCGCTCGTCGTCGGTCGACACGACGACGTCGGCGAAGACGCCGCTGTCGATCGCGGCCGCAATGGTGTACGCGAGCACCGGATGGCCGCCGAGCACGCGGACGTTCTTGTCGGGCACGCGCTTCGATCCGGAGCGCGCTGGAATCAACGCGACGACGCTGGGCCTGGTGCTCACACGCGCGCGGGATTGAGGTTGATGTAGACGTCCTTCACGCTGGAATAGACATCGAGCGCTTCGGTGCCCGGCTCGCGCGAGCCGTTGCCCGACTGCTTCACGCCGCCGAAGGGCATGTGCGGCTCGCTGCCGAACGTGCCGGCGTTCACGACGGCGACGCCCGCGGCGATCTTGCGCGCGAAGAGCAGCGCGCGATGCACGTTCTGCGTGTGGATGCAGGCCGTCAGGCCGTACGCGGACTGATCGGCGAGCGCGAGCGCGTCCGCGAAATCCTTCGCGCGATAGAGACACGCAATTGGGCCGAAGAGCTCGCGCGTCGAAATGTCGTCGTCCGGCGCGGCGTTCTCGACGAGCGTCGGCGCGAGAAAGAATCCATGGCGATGCGCGTCATCCATCAGCCGCTCGCCACCGGTCAGGACGCGCGCGCCACGCTCGCGCGCGCGCTGCAGGACGGACAGCATGCTCGCGAGCTGCTCTTCGTTGATCACGGGGCCGAAGTCGTCGTTGTCCGACGTGCCGACCTTGAGCCTCTTCGCGCGCTCGACGAGCAGATCGCGGAAGCGATCGTAGACGGCGTCGAAAATGACGATGCGCGTGCCGGACGCGCAGCGCTGGCCGGCGTTGCTGAACGCGGACAGCAGCGTCCACGTGGCGGCGTTGTCCAGATCGGCATCGTCGCAGACGACGAGCGGGTTCTTGCCGCCGAGCTCGAGCGAAATCTTCGCGAGCCGGCGTCCGGCGACAGCCGCGATCTCACGGCCGACGGCGGTCGATCCGGTGAACGAGATCACGGGCACGCCCGCATGCGCGACGAGCGGCGCGCCGGCCTCCTCGCCGAGTCCTTGCACGACGTTGTAGAGACCGTCGGGCAGCCCGGCCTGCTTCGCGATCTCATGCGCGAGCCAGGCGGTGGCGGGCGTGTCTTCCGCCGCCTTCAACACCGCGGCGTTGCCGCAGATGAGCGCCGGAAACAATTTCCACGCGACGTTCGCGATCGGCGTGTTGGCGGCGACGATCAGGCCCGCGACGCCGAGCGGTTCGCGCACCGTCATCACCTGCCGGTTCGCCGTCGCGCTGGTCGTCGTGCGGCCGTAGAGCCGCTGGCCCTCGCCGGCGTAGAAATGCGCGAGCGCGATGGCGCCGCCCGTTTCGCCGAGCGCGTCCTTGGTCGACTTGCCCGTTTCAGCGGCGACCACACGCGCGAGGTCGTCGCGCCGGGCCTGCATCGCGTTCGCCACGTCGCGCAGGATTTCGCCGCGGCGGACCGGCGTCGTGTCGGCCCACGCCGGCTGCGCGGCGGCGGCGGCGGTGACCGCGGCATCCACGTCAGCGGCGCGCGACCGCGCCACTTCGCAGAGGCGCTTGCCGGTCGCCGGATTCAGCTTGTCGAACCACTCGCCCGCGGCCGGCGACGACTCCCGGCCCGCGATGCAGTTGTGGATGCGGGACGGAATCACCACGCGGTCCATCCGCCGTCGATCACGAGATTCGATCCGGTCATGTACGACGAGGCATCGGAGAGCAGGAAGACGAGGGCGCCGTTGTACTCGTCCTCGCGCGCCATTCTTCCGAGCGGCACTCGGGCGCTGTACGCCTTCACGAACGCGGGATCCTGGTCGTTGAACACGCCGCCGAACGTGACCGTGTTCACGCGGACGTTGCGGCCCGCCCAGTACGTGGACAGGTAGCGCGTGAGATTCAGGACCGCCGACTTCGACGCCGAGTACGCGACCGGCTTGAAGAACGGACGGCCCGACGCTCCGCGATATTCGTAGAGCCGCTGGTCCGGCGACACGAGACCGTAGGTCGACGAGACGTTCACGATCGATCCGCGCCCCGCTTCGGCCATCTGGCCGCCGACGGTCTGGCAACAGAGCATCGTGCCCTTGACGTTCACGTCCATCACGCGATCCCATGAGCGTTCCGGATAGCTCTCGAACGGACCGTTTTCCTCCGCGGGCGCATCGGGCGGCGAGTCAATCGCGGCCGCGTTGACGAGGCCGTGGGGCACGCCCATCTGCGCGTTGACGATGTCGAGCGCCGCGTCGAGCGAGTCGCGGCTCCGGACGTCGACGCGGACGGGCAGAATGGTGTCGTGATCGGCGCCGAAACTCTTTTCCGCGCGCGCGGCGTCGGCGATCAGGTCGAACGCGGCGACGCGGACGCCTCGACGAACGAGCGCGAGGCAGAACTGCCGCCCGAGCTGACCGAACGCACCGGTGACGACGACGACGCGGCCGGAGAGATCGAAGGGGTCCTTAGTCAATAGTCGTTAGTCGTTAGTCGTTAGTCGTTAGTCGTTAGTCGCCCGTCGCGTAGCGCGGTTCCTTCAGGACCGCGTTCCTCGCGCTCACGATCGCGTCGCACACCTCGCGCACGGCGCCGCGGCCGCCGCACGCGGTCGTCCGGTACACGGCGGCGCCGAGCACGTCGTGATGCGCGTCCTGGACGACGATCGGCAGGCCGACCGCCTCGAGGCACGCGAGATCGTTGATGTCGTTGCCGACGAACGCGACGTCCTCGAGCGTGACGCCGAGTTCCGCGGCCAGCGCGCGCACGGCGCTCAGCTTGTCGTCGCAGCCCTGCACGCAGCGCATCGCGAGCTTGCGGCTGCGCGCCGACACGACGGGATTGGTTTCCTTGGACACGATCACGGTGTCGACGCCGGCCTGCGTCAGCGTCGCGATGCCAAGCCCGTCGCCTCGCCAGCACCGCACGCTCTCGACGCCGTCCTGCGACACGTACACGGTGTTGTCGGTGAACACGCCGTCGAAGTCGAACACGACGAGCCGGACGCGGCGCAAGAGCGCGTCGAGATCGCGGCCGGCCGTCATCGCAGATCCTCGAACGCAATCGTGTCGTCCTCGGCGAGATCGCGCCGCAGCGTGCGCCCGAGCACTGACGGCAGCTGGTACGGCGGCAGGCCGTCGTTCGGCGACTTGATCGCGACGTCGACGGCCGACAGCACGTGACCCGCCTTGAGGCCCCGCGCGGCGACGAGCTTCTTGCCCATCTTGAAGAGCGGCTTCTTCTCGACGGCAAGCGGCGTCTTCGCGCCCGAACCGAGCGCCACACGCACACGCCGCAAATCCCGCACGAGCTTGCGCATCCCCTCCGGCTCGAGCGAGTACGCGTGGTCGGTGCCCTTCGACGCGCGGTTCAGCGTGAAGTGCTTTTCGATCACGCGCGCGCCGAGGATGTACGCGATGTCCGCCATCGCGATGCCGTTCTGGTGATCGGAGAGGCCGACGACCGTGTCCGGATAGCGCTCGCGGAATGTCGCGATGACGCGGAGGTTCATGTCCGCCGGCTCGGCCGGATAACTCGCCGTACACTGCAGCAGGCACAGGCGCGGGTTGATCGCCATCACCGTGTCGTGCGCCCGCTGCACGTCCTCCATCGAGCCACCGCCCGTGCTGACGATCACCGGCTTGCCGATCCGCGCCACGTGCGCGAGCAGCGGCACGTTGTTGAGATCGCCCGACGCAATCTTGTAGGCGGGCACATCCAGCTTCGCGAGGAAATCGGCGCTCTCGACGTCGAACGCCGTCGCGAAGAACGTGACGCCGATTCCAGCCGCGTACTGCTTCAGCTCGACGTACTGATCCCAGCCGAACTCGAGCGCTTCACGATGCGCGCCGTAGGTCGCGCCGAAACTGTTCTCGTTGTCGTAGGGCGACTCGTACATCGCGCGCGTGTAGAGCGTGCGGTTGCTCCGTTTCTGGAGCTTGACGGCGTCGACGCCGCAGTCTTTCGCCGCGCGGAACAGCTCCTTGGCCTTCTCCACGCTGCCCTGGTGGTTGTGGCCGATCTCCGCGATGACGTAGCAATCGCCGTCGTCGTGCACCCGCGTTCCATCGATGATCAGCGCTCGAGACATAACGCTCCGGGCGCCGCCAGATCGACCAGATGGCGGTACGGATTGTCGCCGGACGCCAGCAGCGCCGGCGGGACGCTCTGCGCGAGATGGTACGGGCGCGCGATGTGGATCAGGGGATCGAATAGGGAGATGAACCGTCCTCCGGCGAGATTGACCCAGTCGCGACGATTGAGCCACAGGCGCTTCGCGCCCGGTCGCGCGCCGAGGAACAAGAAGCGCGCCACGTAGTGCACGCCGCGGGCCCGCAGACGCGTCCACAGTGTATTCGACGCCGCAAGGAACGCAAATTTCCGCCGGTAGATGGCCCAGTTGTCGATGCCGCCCATGTCGCGCCGAACCTTTTCCGCGTCGTCGTCGCCTTCCGCCCATGCGCGGTGATGGAGGACGGAGATCGCCTTCGTCATGACGACGCGATGGCCGGTAGAGAGGATCGACGCGGTCAGGTCGGGATCGATGGTGTACATCCGGTACGACTGGTTGAAGAACCCGACGCTGCGGAGAAGCGCGGTCGGCATGACTCCGTGATTGCAGTTGAGCACGCCGTACTCCGACAACCCTCCCCTGTACGCCTCGTGGCGGCCGGAGCCCATCGTGTCCTTCATCTTCAGGCCAACCATGCCGATCGTGTCGTCGGACTCGAGAATCGACACGGCGAGATCGAGGCTGCCCGGCACGATTTCGGTGTCGTCGCTCAGCCAGCACGAATAGCGGCTGTCGACGTGCCGCCAGACCTCGTTGTGGGACCGCGCGTGACCGATGCGGGCGCCCTGCAGCACCGGAGTGACGGCGGGGTGCGATTGAAGGAATTCGATCGTGCCGTCGGTCGAGCCGGCATCGATCACGATCAGCTCGAACGAGAGCTGTGTGCCGTTCACGATGGACTCGATGACGCGACGCAGCTGGCTGAGCCGGTTTAGCGTCCCCATCAAGATGACGAGGTTCCGGCTTCGCGTGTTGACGATGGGGAGCACGGCCTCCGTCAGACGGGGGCCGTGACCGGGCGTGTCGGCGGTTGCGGCGCGATCGAACGGGTCGGCATGGCGCGGAGCGCGCTTCACCGGGTTGCCGGGCGATGCGAGCCGCCGTTCTGGAATCGCCTGCGCCAGATGGTACGGCAGACCCAGGTGCAGGATCGGATCGAGGATCGAAATGAAGCGTCCGCCCGCGAGGTTGACCCAATCGCGCCGGTTCAGCCAGAGACGCCGCCCGTCCGGCGAGGCGCCGAGGAAGAGCACGCGGGCCACGTAGTGGACGAGCCGCGCGCGGAGGCGGGCCGGCCACGTGCGCGTCGGCGCGAGGAACGCGAACTTCTCCTGATAGATGCCGGCGTTGTCGATGCCGCCCAGATCGCGGGCGACTTTGGCGTCGATTTCGGGGCCTTCGCGTTCGGCCCACTCGCGGTGGTGCAGGACTGCCACGTCGCGCGTCATCACGACCCGATGCCCGGCGCAAAGTACGGACGCCGTCAGATCGGGGTCGATCATGTACGAGCGGTAGCCCTCGTTGAAAAAGCCCACGTCGCGCGCGATCGACGTGCGCAGGACACCGTGGTTGCAGTTGAGGACGCCGTACTCGGAAATGCCGCCGCGATACGCTTCGTCGCGGCCCGGCCCTTTGGTGTCCTTCATCTTGAGCCCGACCATGCCGATCGCCGGATGCGCCTCGAGAATCCGCACGGCGGCATCCAGGCTGCCGTGCACGACTTCCGTGTCGTCGCTCAACCAGCAGCTGTAGCGGCTCTCGACGTGGCGCCACACCCGGTTGTAGCAGCGTGCGGTGCCCAGCAGCGCCCCCTGCAGCACGGGCGTGACGCGCGGATCGTTCTGGATGTACTCGATGGTTCCGTCCGTCGATCCTCCGTCGATCACGATCAGCTCGTGCGCCGTCCGCGTGCCCTCCACGATCGAGTCGATGACCTGGCGCAGCTGATCGAGACGGTTGTACGTCGCGACCATGATGACGAGGTGATCGCTGCGCTGGTTGATTCTGGTCACGGCCTCAGGACTGCCACAGCGCGGAGAGCCGCGCCGCGTTCCGGACGTCGTCCGTGCTGCGGCCCACGGGGACGTAATTGATTCCCGGCCGGCCGCTCAGCTTCCTCGCCAGCAGCCGCCAGCAGTCGACCACCGTCACCGTCACGCCCGGGCGGGCGATGTCCTGGGCCTCGAGCGCCTGATACGCCGGATCCGGCGTCGCGATCACGATGACCGACGCCTGACGCAGGCAGTCCTTCAGCGAATCGAGCACGAGGCCGTGGTCCTTCAGTTCCTGCGACGCGAGCGCGGCGGCCAGCGGGTCGTGCGCCACGACACGAGCGCCGTGACGCGACAGCGTCTTGGCGAGCGCGATGCCCTGCGACTCCTCGATCACGTGGGAGAACGGCTTGTAGGCCAGCCCCAGCACGGCGACCGTGGCCCCGTGCGGAATCGAGAGGCGCAGGCGCTCCAGCACGGTTCCGGCCAGCGCGCGATTCGTGCGGTCGGTCGTTTCCGCCAGATCGGCGCGCGTGCCGAGCACCCGCGCCAGATACCCGAGCGCGACGTTGTCGCGCGGAAAGCACGGACCGCCGAAGCCGAGCGCGCCCGTGAGGTACTTCCGGCCGATGCGCGCGTCGAAGCCGAGCGCATCGCTCACGACGTCGACGTCGCCGCCGGGAATCCGCTCGCAGAGATCCGCCAGCATGTTCGCGTACGCAACCTTCGTCGTGACGAATGTGTTCACGGCGATCTTGGTGAGCTCCGCGTTCTCGAGCGTCATGCGCCGGCACGGCGGCTGCTTCGGCATGATGGCCGCGTACGCGGCCTCGAGCGCGCGGCCGGACCGCTCGTCGAACTCGCCGACGAGCGTGAAGTCCGGGTGCAGGAAGTCGCGGATCACGCTGCCGAGCGCGATGAATTCCGGGCTGTAACACAGGCCAAAGTCCGCGCCGCACGTCTTGCCCGAGCGCTGTTCGAGGATCGGCAGCAGCCCGTATCGCGTCGAGCCGGGCAGCACCGTGCTCGTGAGGACCACGACGTGATAACCGGCCTTCTGCGCGAGCGCGTCGCCGATTTCGCCGAACGCCCACGCCGCGTACTGAAGTGAGAACCCGCCCGACTCGTCGCTCGGCGTCGGCACGATGACGAACGTCACATCCGAGTCGAGGATCGCCTCGCGGTGGCTCGTCGTCGCGCGCAGGCGCTCACGGTTGGCGGCGATGAGATCGTCGAGACCGGTCTCCTGCACCGGCGCGCGGCCGGCATTGACGGCGTCGACGGCGTGCGCGTTCACGTCGACGCCGATGACATTGAATCCGCGGCTCGCGATCGCCGCCGCCATGCTCGCGCCGAGCTTGCCGAGTCCGACGATGGAATAGGTATGAGGCATCGTTATCGCGTCGTGGCCACTTGCTGCCGCACCTGCGCTTCAATCCACACGTAGGTGCGCTTCAATCCTTCTTCGAGAGAAATCCGCGGCTCCCAGCCGAGCACCTGCCGGAGCTGGGTGTTGTCCGAGTTGCGGCCCCGCACGCCCTGCGGCCCCGGCACGTGGCGCTTGCCGAGCGTCACGCCCGCGATCGCCGACACGATGTCGGCGAGCTGGTTGATCGTCACCAGCCGGTCCTGGCCGAGGTTCAGCGGATCGTGGTGGTTCGACGCCATGAGCCGCGTCAGGCCATCGAGGCAGTCGTCGATGTAGCAGAACGATCGGGTCTGCTCGCCGTCGCCCCAGATCTCGATCGCGGTCTGTCCGGTCAGCTTCGCGATCGCGACCTTGCGGCACATCGCGGCGGGCGCCTTCTCGCGGCCGCCGTCCCACGTGCCGAGCGGACCGAAGATGTTGTGGAAGCGCACGACGCGCGTTTCGATCCCGTAGTCCTCGCGGTAGTGCATGCACAGCCGCTCGGTGATCAGCTTCTCCCAGCCGTACGCATCCTGCGGCTGCGCCGGATACGCGTCGTCCTCCTTGAGCGGCGTGACGGCGGCGTCGGTCTGCTTGAATTCCGGATAGACGCACGCCGACGACGTGTAGAGGTACCGCGTGACGCCGTTCTGCTTCGCGCCCTCGAGCGTGTTGAGATTGATCAGCGCGTTGTTGTGGAGGATCGTCGCGTGATGCGCGGAGATGTAGCCCATCCCGCCCATGTCGGCGGCCAGCGCGTAGACATGATCGACGCCGCGCGTCGCCGCGAGCGCGTTGGAGGGCTCGCGGAGATCCTTCAACAGGAAATCGTCGGCGTCGGTCGGCGCGTACTCAGGGCGCTTCACGTCGACGCCGCGCACCCAGTGGCCTTGCTTCTTCAGGTACGTCACCAGGTGATGGCCGATGAAGCCGCCGGCGCCGGTGACCAGAATCTTCTTCACGTCGCTCATACGGGACTCTCCGCGGTGATTTCTTCAAGGTTGGGTCTGGCCGCGATCGGCATGCGCCACCCCGTGCCGAAGGCGCGGTCGGTGACTTTCAGCCCGGGCGCGGCCTGCTTGCGTTTGAATTCGGCGAGGCGGACGAGACGCAGCACGCGCCGCACGGTCGCCGCGTCGAAGCCGGCCGCGACGATCTCGCTCGCCGGCTGGTGCTGCTCGATGTGGCGCTGCAGGATGTCGTCGAGCACGTCGTAGGGCGGCAGCGAATCCTGATCGGTCTGATTCGGCCGCAGTTCCGCCGACGGCGCCTTGGTCAGCGTCGGCTCCGGAATGATCGCGCGGCCCTTCGACTCGTTCAGCCACCGCGACACGCGGTACACCATCGTCTTCGGGACGTCCGCGATCACGGCGAGGCCGCCCGACATGTCGCCATAGAGCGTGCAGTAGCCGACCGAGAGTTCCGACTTGTTGCCGGTCGTCAGCAGCAGCGCGCCGCGCTTGTTCGACAGCGCCATCAGCAGATTGCCGCGCACTCGGGCCTGGATGTTCTCTTCCGTGACGTCGCGGGCGCTGTTCTTGAACGCGGGCGCCAGCGTCTGTTCCATCACGCGCATCGCCGGCTCGATCGGCAGCGTGATCGTCTCGATGCCGAGATTTTTCGCCAACGCGAGCGCATCGTCGAGGCTGCCCTGGCTCGAATACGGCGACGGCATCAGCACGCCGAGCACGCGGCCGGCGCCGAACGCGTCGACGGCGATCGCCGCGGTCAGCGCGGAATCGACGCCGCCCGACAGGCCGAGCACGGCGCTCGTGAAGCCGCACTTGCGCGCGTAGTCGCGCGTGCCGAGCACGAGCGCGCGCCAGATCTCCGACTCCGGCTGCACGTCGGACGGCGCCGCGATCGGCGCGCCGTGATCGAGATCGCACACGACAACGTCCGCGTCGAAGGAGCGGCCGCGGGCGATTGGCGCGCCGTCGGCGTTGAAGCCGCAGCTCCGGCCGTCGAAGACGAGATCGTCGTTGCCGCCGAACTGGTTCGCGTAGACGACCGGCACGCGATGGCGCCGCGCCATGCTGCTCAGCATCTCTTCGCGCCGCATGTGCTTGCCGACCGAGAACGGCGACGCGGAGAGATTCACGATCGCCTGCGCGCCGGCGCGGACGAGCTCCTCGATCGGATCGTGGTGATAGCGGCGGCGCTTCCAGAAGTCGCGATCGTTCCAGACGTCCTCGCAGATGCTGACGCCGATCCTTCGTCCGGCGATCTCGAGGATCTGCGGACCGCGGTACGGCTCGAAGTAGCGATCCTCG
The DNA here is from genome assembly GCA_020073005.1 of Terriglobia bacterium. Taxonomy (GTDB): domain Bacteria; phylum Acidobacteriota; class Vicinamibacteria; order Vicinamibacterales; family CAVVIG01; genus SRVP-36. The sequence continues at coordinate 54,388 of JAIQFX010000067.1, forward strand.
TCGAAGACGTCGTACGTCGGCAGCAGCGCTTTGCGGAACCGCTGGTCGGCCCGGCCACCGCGCAGCAGCACCGCCGAGTTGAAGAGCGGCCGGCCCTCGTCCGACGGATTCGGCTCGGGCAGGCCGACCAGGACCGGCGGCAGTCCGGCCACGTCCCGGGCGAGCTGGCCGAGCGCGTCCCAACTCCGCCGGACGAAGCCGGCGCTGAGCAGCAGATCGCGCGGCAGATATCCGACGAGCGCGAGCTCGGGCGTCACGGCGAGATCCGCGCCCTGTCGTCCGGCCTCCGCCGCGGCATCGGCAATCAGCCGCGCGTTGCCGGCGAGGTCGCCGACGATCGGGTTGATTTGCAGCAGCGCGATCTTCATGAGCGGGTCAAATCAGTGGACCGTCGAGGCGGGCGACGCGGGCGTCCGCGCCGCGCGCGCGCCGAGCAGCTGGCCGAGGACGACCTCGAGCTGGCGCTCGTAGCGCCCGGGCTGGCCGTGCACCGATCCGATGTGGAACGCGAACGGCCGTCCTTGCCACATGAACTCTTCCCAGCCGAGCGCCGCGACATCCGGCGCGCCCGTCTGCGCAAACCCGATTGGCGTGCAATAGCCCGGTTGTTTCGGCACGGGCGACCAGGCCGCAGGCGTCAGGTTGTGAATCGTCCGCTTGAGGCTGCCAGGCGGGATCGTGTCGTTCACGTCCCACACGGGTTGCACGCATTCGAACTTCACGCGATCGCCGCGGCCGAACGTCTCCTTGATCCGCCAGCCGTTTGTTTTCCATTGCTCCGTCAGGAGCGCGCGAAACACGTGGCCCGCCTTCGGGATGCGGGTCAACGCGCGACGCAGCCGGTAGGTGAGGCTGCCCGGCAGGCGCCACACGTCGGGCACGAAGCACAGGTCGCGCGGCGACACGCGCGCGAGATCGACGAACATGCACACCATGTACGGGAAGTACCGGTACGAGTTGTGGCGCCGCGGATTGATCGGCGTGCCGAAGAATCCGAGCTGATGCTCCTCCATGTACTGTGGCACGCGGCGAATCCAGTCGGGCCTGACGATGAAGCAGTCGGGATCCTGAATCAGCACGAACCGTGTGCGGACGCGCGAGAGCAGCTCGCTGATGCCAAGCGCGTGCTCGTAGCCCATGTCCACGTCGCGGCCCTGCGGGCGGACGACCGTGAATCGCGGATCGGTCAAATCGATCGCCTCGCGCAGTTCCACGTTGTTGTCGAACAGGAGCCAGCGCGGGCGTTCGGCGCCGGAATTGAGCCGTCGCATCAGCAGGTCGTTGCGGTCGAGGCAGACCTTCGCGCGGAAGGCGACGCTGCAGATCGTCAGCCCCGCTGCAGTCGGATCGCAACGCTCCGGCAGAGCGGCGCGGATGCTCTCCCACCGAGCCATCGCCCGCTGGTGCTGTTCGTGCTGACGCGTCAGCTTCTCGACAGCGTGCCACATCGTCCAACTGGCCCAGGGTGTCGAACGGATCCCAGCGTCGCAAGAGAATCGGCCAATGTCGGGCGGCGCCGCCCGATCGCAGCGAAGAATCTGGACGCGTCCAGCGTGCGGTCCACGCGGCCGCGCATGACGGGCACCACCGTCACGTGGAGATCGAGTTGCCGCGCAGCGGCGGTCAACAGCTCGTACTTGGTGATCGCGTCGCCACCGACGTGATACACGCCTTCCAGCGATCTGCCGGCTGCCATCGCGTCGGCGACTAAATCGGCGAGCAGGACGACCGACACGCCGGTGAACCGGTAATCCGCAAAGCCTTCCACCTGCGGTCCGCGGTGCGACGCGAGCCATTCGATCAGGCCGCGGCCGCCCGGATTGCGGCCGAAGAAGCTCGTGCGGATCGTCAGGTGCGGTGCGCCGAGCTCGCCGGCGAGCTTCGATCGCCCGTACGCATCAGCAGGATCCGTGGCGTCCGTCTCGCGATAGGCGCCGCGGGCGCCGGAAAACACGGCGTCAGTGCTGACGTGCACGACGCGAGCCCGATGCGCCACCGCTCCCGCGGCCAGACGGCGCGGAAACTCTCCATTGATCGCATCGAGCTCCGCATCGGTCGCCGCGCCGGCGCCAAGTCCGATCGCATTGACCACGACGTCCGGCCGCGCCTCGTCGAGCACGCGATCGATCGTCCGCGGGTCGGCGGCGTCGACGCTGGTGCTCAGCCAGGCCAGCGCCAGACCGGGCGGCACCTCGCCCGAGCGCGGCCGCGGAGCACAGACCGTCATCGCGCGGGACAGGCGGTCCGCGAGGTGGCGGCCCAGAAAGCCGGTCGCGCCGAGGAGAAGAACGGTCATTTCAAATCGTGAGGCGGTGTTTGAGGACGGCGAGCATCACAGCCGCGAAGTTCAGCGCGTGACAGCAGCGGTGATCGGCGAACGTCGCGACGAACTCATCGTGCGTCACCCGGAGCAGCTCGATGCCGTCTTCCAGCGGCTGCGCCGGAGCCATCGGCCGCACGCCGTCTGCGAAGTAGCACCACATGCGGTTGCCGAGGCGGCCGACATCGGGCACCAGCGAACCGAGCAGCTCGACCTCTCCCGCCTCGTGGCCGGTTTCCTCGACGAGCTCGCGCCGCACGCACGCTTCGGGCGTTTCGTCCGCGTCGATCATTCCGCTCGGCAGCTCGACGGTGTAGTCCTCGATGACGGGCCGATACTGCTTCACGAGCAGAAAGTGCCCGCCGGCGTCCCGGGCAATCACCGTCACGTAGTCGAACGGCTGGACCGTGTAGTGCGGCGACGGATCGCCGTCGACCTGCTTGGCCACGACGTCGAACCAGGGCGTCGAAAACGCGACCTGCCGGTCAGTGATGCGCGGCATTCCGCTCCACCAGCGCCGCGGCGGCGACACCGGACATCGCAAACAGATAGCCGAACGCCGGCGTCGTCTTCCGGTGCTCGATGTAGAACACGAGGCTGAACACGATGATGAAGATCGTCGGCGCCAGGCCGATCCACGCGCCGGCGGCGCTCGAGCGCTGGAGTGTGAGCAGGACGAGGCCGAAGCACGCCGCGGGCCAGATGAGCAGCACGGCGACGTTGAGCGCTTGGAGTGAGACGGCGAGCGCGGATTCGATCGCGGTATGCGCGATCAGCGGCTTGTCCGCCGGAAGTCGTGAGACGTACACGAGGCCGGGCAGCTGCATCGCGACGAGCCGCATCATGTGCGCGGGGAATTGCGGCGAGCGAAACACCTGGCTGACGAGGTAGTCACGCGTGAACGTTTCACGCACCGCCGGGGTGCACGGACTCGGACAGTTCGCGCGCACCCAGTTCCAGTACGCGATGTCGTTGTCGCCGATCGCGAGGCCCCACGGATTCGGCGCGCTGCCGAGCGTTTCCCAGACGAACTGCCAGACCGTCTGGCGCGTGAATGCGAGCTGGCCGTTTGCGGAGCGCCCATGGCAGCAGCAACGCGACGACCGCCACCTGCGCCGCCACGAAATACGGCACCAGCGCCCGCGCGGGCTTCCAGACAACGCCGGCGAGCGCCGTCCAGCCCGCCAGCACGGCCGGAAGCACGAAGCTGAAGCTGTTCATCGCCGCGCCGGCCGCGCTGCCGACCGTGACGCAGACGACGCCGGTCACGACTGATTCGCCGTGCTGATGCGCATCCCACGCGCGGACCGCGCCGTAGGCCACGAGAATCGCCCAGAAGCTGTCGGTCGCGGCCGCCACAGTCTGAACGACCAAATAGGCGTGCGCCGGCGAGAGCGCGTAGGCGAACGCGCCGATGACGCCCGCCAGCGACGACCAGAGTCGCCGTCCGATGCCGAAGATGCACAGACACGCGAGCGCGTCGAGCGCCGCCTGCATCCACTGCGAGTAGATGAAACGCTGCCCGCGCCCCAGGGCAAACGACGTCGCGAGCCACAGCGAATAGCCCGGCGTGTGCGCGAACTGCGCGAATGGCGCGAGCGCTCCCGGCCGGGAGTCGTCCACGGGCAGAAAGTCCTGCGGATCGACCATCGCGCCGCGCGCGACGATGGCGCGATCCATCGTCATCACATGGTCCCAGTTCAGCACCCAGCCGCGGCCCTGCAGGAGATTGCGCGCCATCTCGGCATCCCACAGCGCCATGCCCATCGCGATCTGATTCGACGGCCAGTACACGCCCGCCATCACCAAGCGGAACGCCAGCGCCAGCGCGACGGCGCCGGCGAGCTGCCAGCGGCGCGAAGGCGTCACCGGGTCAGCCCCGCGAACCGGTCGCGTCGCTGCGCGGGCGAGTACCTTCGCGATCGCGCGCGGGACGGCGGGAATCAGGCCCGCGACGATCCCCAGCACGCCGAGCGCCAGCACCTGGCGCTGCGCGGGCCCCATGCCGCCCGCGCGGCGCGTCAGGACGCTCGACGCCAGCACGAGGGCGACGAGCGCCGACCCGCCGACGAAGATCGCGGCGCGGATACGCGGCTGAAAACGCGCGGCGAGATCGCGCGCAATCTCGTCGCTCATGCCGTCGCCTCCCATTTCAGCATCGGGCGCAGGACGCCGGGATAGGCGTTCGTCGATCGGCCGCGCACCGATCCGCCTTCGAGCGGGTCGTGCACGGAGATGGAAATCACGCCGTTCTCTTCGATGACGCCCGTCGGCGGCGTCCTGAATCCCCAGAGCGCGACGTCGATGCTGAACGTACCTTCGGCGAGGAAGTTGCCGGGGATCCAGCACGTCGCCACCTGCGT
>JAIQFX010000141.1 GCA_020073005.1 Terriglobia bacterium
TGAACGCATAGCCGATGCGTGACGTCACGAGGTTCGTCACGAAGTCGTGCATCGGGAACGGCAGGCTGATGTCGTTGCGCTGCAGCGCCGTGTCGAACGTCAGGTGATACGACGGCCGCACGATGACGCCGAGCTTGGTCGACTTCTGCGTCCCCGTCCAGAATCCGCCCGTCGTCAGGTCGAGCGAGAGCGACGCCTTCGCGCTGTGATTCGTCTCGACCAGAAGCTCGTACTCGTTCCAGTCGTAGCTGCCGATCGCAAACGACTGATCCGGCCGCACCTTGAACGGCGTCACGATGCGCTCGAACCGCGGGTTGAGCGCGAACTCGATGTTGCCGCCGTTTTCCAGGAAAACGCTGAACGCCGCGTGGTTCGTGTGCGACACCTCGGCGTTCTGCTGATCCGTATAGATGTTGGCGCGCGCGTGCGGATGGACGCCGACGTCGGCGAAGTGCTTGCGGATCCCCGTCCGCTTGATGAACCCGACATCGTCTCGAAAGTTGTCGCCGACGGTGAGGAATGAGTACTGCGTATGGAGGAAGTTCGCGTTCCACGACACCGACGCCTTGCCCGCCAGCTGACCGTCGGTCACGCCGGGCGTGTCCGACTTCGCGAAGAACGAATTGATGCTCAGCGCGCGATGGAACCGGAAGTTCGCGTCGACGCCGTAGACGCGGTTGTAGTCACCGGACGCCGTCGACTGGCGTGAGAGAAAAATGCCGCCGATGTCCGACGTCCCGAGAACGTCGCGCCGGCCGCGCAGCACGGTGTAGTTGTCGCCCGGCGCGGTGGCGGTCGACTCCGTCTGGATCGTCATCAGCCCCACGCCGTACACGCCCGCGCGTCCGGTGAGCCGCCCGCCGGCCTGAATCGGAATCGCTTCGCCGCTGCTCGTCAGGCCGATGCGCCGGCTGAAGAACAGCAGCATCTCTTCTTCGGGCGCCGCGAAGCGCACGTTGCCCAGGCGCGATTCGCGCGGGATGTCGCCGAAGTAGAACGTCCCGGAGTTCTCGAGAAAGAACTCGCGCTTCTCTGGATAGAACAGGCTGAACTGCGTGAGGTTCACCTGCTGCTCGTCGGCCTCGGCCTGTGCGAAGTCGGGCCGCACGGTGACGTCGAGCGTCAGCGACGGCGTCACGCCGTACTTCACGTCCAGCCCGACGTGTCCGCCCGCATCGAACGACGGCGCGCCCACTGCACGGGTTGTATCGCCGGCAATCCACGGCTTGATGCGCAGGTTGCGGCCCTGGCTTGCGTCGGGAAGACCGGTCAGCGTGCCGCCCAGCCCCGCGCGGTACAGGTTGTAGACGCGCGGCACGGCCGACCAGTAGTCGACTTCGTTCTTGCGCCGGATGCGGCGGCTGAAATTGACGCCCCAGAGATGATTGGTGCCCGGCTCGAAACGCAGCGTCTTGAACGGAATCCGAATCTCCGCCGTCCAGCCCTCGGCGTCGCGCGTCGTCGCGACCGCCCACACCGCGTCCCAACTCGTGTTGACGTCGCGGCCCTCGTTGGCAATCTGCGTGTCCGACTTCGCGCCGGCGGGATTGACGACGAAGACGAAGCCGTTGCGCCGATCGGCGAACGTGTCGAGGAGCACCTCGAAGCTGTCCTGCTCGCCCGGCGTGAAATCCTTGCGGATGTCGTTGACGATCAGCGCGGACGGCGTCGCGTCGAAACAGCGGACGCCGAGGTAGAGCGCGTCGCGATCGAACACCACACGCACTTCGGTCCGCTCGCTCGCGGGCTGTCCTTCGTGCGGCTCGGCCTGGACGAAATCCGCGGCGGCGGGCGCGCGCCGCCAGACCTCCTCATTGAGGACGCCGTCGAGCGTGATGGCGTCCTGCGTCTCGACCGCGTTCACCGTGCGCCGTCCGTCGCCGCTCTGGACTTGTAGGGCGACCCTTTCAGGGTCGCCGTTCGCGCGCGCAGTCCGGCTGAAGCCGGACGCCACGAATCCGAACACGGCGACGATGAACGCGGCGCGTGTACACAAGAAAAGCCCCGGCCAACGGCCGGGGCTGGAATCGAGGGGAAGTGTGCGAGTCAACGTATATGAGTGCTGGTAGCGGTACGGGGAATCGAACCCCGGTTCCATGGTTGAGAACCATGTGTCCTAGCCGCTAGACGATACCGCCACTCGCCGGCGAGGAACCGTAAATGTTACCAAACTTGTATCATTGAGTCCATGGTTCGATGGGTCATCGGGCTCTTCATCGTCATCGTACTCGTCGCCGTCGCCGCGTACAACGTCGCGGGCCGCGGCGCGCCGCCGCTTCTCACGATCAACAAGCCGGACAAGATCATCGGGCAAACCGGATCGGTGGACGTCACCGCCGAAGCGCCGAACGCGCGATTCACCGATCTGAAGATCTCGCTCGAGCAGAACGGCAAGACGGTGCCGCTGTTCACGCTCGATGAGAAGAATGCCAACGGCGCCGGCCTCACGCAGACCGAGCGCAATCAGGTTCGCATCTCGCGCGCCATCAACCGGCAAAGCGTTCCCGATCTGCGATCGGGTCCTGCGCGCATCGTCGTGACAGCGACGCGGCCGTCGTTCCTGAATCTGGTTCAGCTGACCGCGACGACGTCGAAAGACGTTCAGGTCCGGCTCGAACCGCCGCGCATCGCCGTCGTCTCGACGCATCACTACGTCAACCACGGCGGATCGGAGATGGTCGTCTACAAGGCCACGCCGCCTGACGTCACCTCCGGCGTGCGCGTGGGCGACGTCGAGTATCTCGGCTTTCCCGCGCCGGTGACAGGGGCCGATCCGTCGCTGAAAGTGGCGTTTTTCGCGCTCCTCCACGATCAGCCGATCACCACGCCGATCGCGGCGTTCGCGCGCGACGACGCCGGCAATCAGGCGAAAGCGAGCTTCGTCGACAACGTCTTCGAGAAGCCGTTCAAGAAAAGCCGCATCGTGCTCGACGACGGGTTCATCGGGCGCGTCGTGCCTGAGATCCTGGCGAATTCACCGCAGCTGAAGATCGCGACGCCGACGGGAAGCGGCAAGGATTTGCTGCCGGCGTTCCTGAAGATCAACGGCGACCTGCGCAAGATCAACGCGGACGAGATCCTCGCGCTGGCCGCGAAGACGTCGGCGGCGCGCCTCTGGAACGGTCCGTTCGTGCAGCTCGGCAACTCGCAGGTCGAGGCCAGCTTCGCCGACCATCGCACCTACCTGTACGACGGCAAGGAAGTCGACCAGCAGATCCATCTGGGCTTCGATCTCGCCGTCACGAGCCACGTCGCCGTGGTCGCGGCGAACGCCGGAACCGTGGTGAACGCCAGCTGGCTCGGCATCTACGGCAACTGCATCGTCATCGACCACGGGCTGGGCGTTCAGTCGCTCTACGGGCATCTGTCGTCGTTCGAGGTCAAGGTCGGCGACAAAGTGAATCGCGGACAGACGATTGGCCGCAGCGGCATGACGGGCCTCGCGGGCGGCGATCATCTGCATTTCACGATGCTCGTCGGCGGGCGGATGGTGAACCCGGTCGAATGGTGGGATCCCCACTGGATTGCGGATCGAGTGGAACGCAAGCTCGGGGAAGCAAGGTAGAATAGAAGGTCTTTTCGGCCATCTTTCTTGTTCAGGAGATGTCAATGCTACGAAACGCGTGGGTCGGTGTGCTCGGAATGGCGCTGGCGGCTTCGGTCGTCGCGTGCGGTGGCGGGAGTCAGGAAGCGGCCAAGCCGGCCGAATCGGCGGCGGCGGCGCCCGCCGCGGGCGGCGGTCAGAAAGTCGATCCGGCGACGGCCGGAAGCGTCAAGGGCACGGTCACGGTCGACGGCGCCGTGCCGAAGAACGATGCGATCAAGATGAACGCGGATCCGGTCTGCGTGAAGGCAAACACGAGCCCGCAGTTCCAGGAGACGTACATGGTCGGCGCCGACGGCAAGTCGCTCGGCAACGTCTTCGTCTACGTGAAGGACGGCCTCGGCAACTACAGCTACGACCCGCCGACCGGCGAGGCGACGATCGATCAGAAGGACTGCCGCTACCATCCGCACGTGTTCGGGATGCGCGTCGGCCAGACGCTCACGATCGTCAACAGCGATCCGACGCTGCACAACATCCACGCGATGCCGAAGGGCAACGCGGAGTTCAACAACGGCCAGCCGATTCAGGGCATGAAGATGACGCACACGTTCAGCGCCAAGGAAGTGATGGTGCCGTTCAAGTGCGACGTCCACGGCTGGATGAACGCCTACGTCGGCGTGCTCGATCATCCGTACTTCGCCATCTCGGACAAGGACGGCAAGTTCGACATCTCGAACCTGCCGCCCGGCACGTACACGCTGGAGGCCTGGCACGAGAAGCTCGGCACCACGACGCAGAGCGTGACGATCGGCCCCAAGGAGTCGAAGGACGTGACGTTCACGTTCAAGGCGCCGGCGGCGGCGACGACGAACTAACAAGTCTGGTGGGCCGGGTGGGTCAGGTGGGCCAGGTGGGTCTCACTCCGCTGACTTCCCTACCCGGCCTACCTGCCCTACCCGACCTGCCTGACCTTCATGCTTCACCGGTTCTCCAAGTTTCTCGCCGGCTGCACCGTTCTCCTCATCCTCGCGGGCAGCCTCGTCACCAGCAACGATGCGGGGCTGTCGGTGCCCGACTGGCCGACGAGCTACGGCTGGAACATGTTCACGTTCCCGCCGTCGATGTGGGTCGCCAACATTCTTTATGAGCACGGCCACCGGCTCATCGCGAGCAGCGTCGGCTTTCTCACGATCATCATGGCCGCGTGGCTCTGGTTCGCCGAGCCGCGCCGCTGGCTGCGCTGGTTCGGCGTCGCGGCGCTCGGCGCCGTGATCGCGCAGGGCGCGCTCGGCGGGCTCACCGTGCTGTTCTTCCTGCCCGCCGCGATCTCGACGGCGCACGCGGGCCTCGCCGAGATCTTCTTCTGCATGACCGTCGCGATCGCGCTGTTCACGTCACCGCGCTGGATCGCGAGCGGCGCGGAGCCGGTGGACGACGCGCTGCTGCGAACCGTCGCGACGACGACGACCGTCCTCATCTACGCGCAGATTCTCGTCGGCGCCACGATGCGGCACACGGGCGCGGGCCTGGCGATTCCCGACTTTCCGTGGATGTTCGGCCACGTGATCCCGGATCACTGGTCGAACGCGATCGCCATTCACTTCACGCACCGCATCGGCGCGCTGCTGGTCACGCTCGCCGTCCTCGCGACCGCCACCCATGTCTGGTTCCACCACGGCGACCGTCGCGAGCTGACGAGACCGGCGACGCTGATCCTTCTGCTCGTGGCCACGCAGGTGACGCTCGGCGCGCTGACCGTGCTGACGCAGCGCAACGTCTGGATCAACAGCGTCCACGTCGTCTGCGGCGCGCTCGTGCTGACGACGTCGCTCGTGATCACGCTGCGGACCTGGCGCGTACGATTTTCAGATGTGCGTGGCGTCCGCCTTCAGGCGGACCCGCGCCGCGGCGACGAAGTCCGGCTGAAGCCGGACACCACGTCGATCGGAGCGCGCGCGTGAAGGACGCCCCGGCCGTCGACGTCGTACGTGGCGTCCGGCTTCAGCCGGACCAGGCCGAGCCCCGCGCGTCGAGCCTGTTCGCGGATTACGTCGAGCTGACCAAGCCGCGCCTGAACTTTCTCGTCGTCGCCACGAGCGCGGCCGGGTACTACCTCGGCGCCGTCGGCGGCGTGGACGTCGCGCTCATGGCGCAGGCCGTCGCCGGCACCGCGCTGGTCGCGGGCGGCGCGGCCGTCCTCAATCAACTCTACGAGCGCGACACCGACGCGCTGATGCGGCGCACGCGGATGCGCCCGCTGCCGGACGGACGCGTCTCTCCCACCGACGCGCGGACCTTCGGGATCGTCCTCAGCGCGGCGGGACTCCTGACGCTCGCCGCGCGCACCAACTGGATGGCCGCGGCGCTCGCGCTGGCGACGCTCATCGTGTACCTCGTCGTCTACACGCCGATGAAGCGCCGCACGCCGCAGTCCACGCTGGTCGGCGCGATTCCGGGCGCGCTGCCGGCCATCATCGGCTGGACCGCCTCGCACGGGAGCATCGCGCTCGGCGGCGCGTCGCTCTTCGCGATCGTGTTCCTGTGGCAGATGCCGCACTTCATGGCGATCGCCTGGCTGTTCCGCGACGATTACGGCAAGGCGGGCTTTCCAATGCTGCCGGTCATCGAACCGGGCGGCACGCGAGCCGGCCGGCAGGCGCTCATCTACGCCGCGCTGCTCGTGCCGGTCAGCGTGACGCCGACGCTCATCGGCATCGCCGGCGGGACTTATTTCTGGGTCGCGCTCGTGCTGGGCCTCGCGATGCTCGGCCTGGCCGCGTATCTGCCGCTGCTGTGGATCGCGTTGATCGCGAACCACTGAGAGAATCAGAATTCAGATTTCAGATTCAGGGACTTCTGCCTTCTTCCTTTTGACATCTAACTTCTCACTTTGACCATTCACGACCTTCCCGCCGTCAACGCGAGCCTGAACGCGCTCTCCGGCATCCTGCTGCTGATCGGTTTCACGCTGATTCACAAGAAGCGGATCGAGCTGCACCGCAAGTGCATGATCGCCGCGTTCGCGACGTCGTCTCTGTTCTTGATCTGTTACGTCGTGTATCACGCGCAGGTGGGATCCGTGCCCTTCACGCGGCACGGGTTCGTGCGGCCGCTGTACTTCACGATCCTGATCACGCACGTCCTGCTGGCCTTCGCCGTCGTGCCGCTGGCGATCATCACGCTGTCGCGCGGCCTCAAGGGGCGCTACCCGCAGCACCGCCGCATCGCGAAGTGGACGTTCCCGATCTGGCTGTACGTCTCGGTGACGGGCGTGCTCGTCTACGTGCTGCTCTATCAGCCGACCTGGCTGCTCTAGTACAAGAGGTACTTCGCCCGCGTCAGCCGCCACTTGGCTTCATCAGCCGCCCACGACGCGGCGATCGCCGCCGGATCCCGGCCCGCGCGAATCTTCTCGATCGTCGCCTTCGATCCAAGAAGATACGCGGCCTCTTCCAGTGTGAACTGCGCGCCGTACAACTTCGACAGCGCGGCCGCGATCTCCAGCCCGACGCGAACGGGGCGGACACGATCGCGGTCGGTCACGATCAGAGACACGCCGTGGCATGCCTGACCGCCGAGCTTCGCGCCCGCGGCGGGCGTGAACGTCACGGGATAGAAGCGCACGCCCGGCACCTCGCGCGCGTTCAGCGCCGCGGCCAGCGCCACGCCGTCGATCCACGGCGCGCCGACATGCTCGAACGGCGTCTCGGTGCCCCGGCCGACGGAGATGTTGGTCCCCTCGATTGCGCCGACGCCGGGATAGATCGTCGCCTCGTTCAGATTGCGCATGTTCGGCGACGGATTCGTCCACTCGAGACTCGTCTCGTCGAACCAGTCGTCGCGCCGCCAGTTCTTCATCGGGACGACCGTGAGGCTCGCGCCGATCGTCCGCTCGCCGTTGAAGAGCTGCGCCAGTTCGCCGATCGTCAGGCCATGGCGAATCGGCATCGGCACGTAGCCGTTGAAGCCGACGGCCGCCTGATCCTGCGCGGGCCCTTCGACGTCGAAGCCGTCGATCGGATTCGGACGATCGAGCACGACGACGGACAGCGATCGGCGCGCGGCTTCTTCCATCACATAAGCGATCGTCGCCGGGTACGTGTAGAACCGGGCGCCGATGTCCTGCAGATCGACGACGAGCGTATCGAGGCCGGCGAGCATCGCGTCGGTCGGCCGCCGCGTGTCGCCGTAGAGCGAATGGATCGGCAGGCCGGTCACCTCGTCGCGCGTCGACGCGACCTTCTCGTCGAGCTGCCCGCGGATGCCGTGCTCCGGACTGAAGA
>JAIQFX010000142.1 GCA_020073005.1 Terriglobia bacterium
TGACGGCGCGGAGGATGCCGCGTCCGCCAAGCCAGGCCAGCGCGGCGCCGCCGGCGGCCGTGCTGCTGCCGTAGGAGATCAGCCGCTCGACCAGCGTGATGGCCACGGCCGTCTTGGCGTCGGCGCCGCTCAGCATCAGGGCAGCGACGATGCTGCCGTCGACCGCGCCGACGCTGCCGATCGTCGGTACGAATCCGCCCACGATCGCCATCGCGGTCACGGTGCAGGACTGCGGAAAGGTGAGAGGGAAGCCGCACGCCCAGGACACGCACATCTGGCGGACCAGCGTCTCGAGCTGCGCGAGCGTGGCGTAGAAGATCGCGAGTCCCATCGCGACGCGATTGATGCGCAGGTGCGCCGTTCGGCCCCACACGTCGCGCGCCTGAGCCGACAGCCGCCGCCGATTCAGCCACGCAGCGCCGGCCACGGCGATCGCCACGGCGGCCGCGACCGCGAGCGCTGTCGTCGATCGCCGCACCCACGCGGTGATCGCGGGCGCAGAGACGAGCACGATCACGCCGATGGGCGGAAACTCGGCGAGGCGGACCCAGGCCAGCGCCGCCGTCGCCTGCGGCAGCCGGACGCCGTCGGCGCGGAACAGAATGAGGCGCCCGGCGTCCCCGCCGAGGCCGGTCGTGGGCGTCGAGTTCCGGATGAACAGGCCGGCCAGGTTGATGAGCGTCGTGCGCGTCAGCCGCAGCCGGCTGCCGAGCGCGGCGAGCACGACGCGCCAGCGCTCGCCCGTGGCGAGGAATCCGGCGAAGTTCAGCACGATTGCCGCCGCCACCAGCGACAGTCTCGCGTGCGTCAGCGCGTCGCCGACGCCGCGCAGCATCGTGAGCATGGACGTTCAAGCATACACCGTTGATACAATGCGATTCTTGCGCGCGCATCCCGTGATTCGGGTCGGACTGCTGCTGATGGCGCTCCGGCTGGCGGGTCTCGCCGCCCGCTACTTCCTGCCGTCGGCGGGCTCGATCGGCGATCGCGCGGTACTGTTCCTCGCGGCCGCGTCGTTTCACGTGGGCACGCTGACCGTCATCATCGCGACGTTCCTGCTGTGCTCGCTCGTTGGACGCGCGGTCCGCCGGCCCGTGACGATCCTCGCGTGCGTGGTCTTCGTCGTCCTCCTGATCGCCGGCGAAGCCGATCTCGCCGTCGCTGCGGTCACGGGCGTGGGCGTGACGCCCACGGCGCTGCGCACCTCGCGCGGCATTCGGCTGCTCGCATCGCGCGAGTTCCTCGATCCGCTGCTCGCGCACCTTGGGGCGGTGGCCGCCGGACTGCTCGCGAGCGCCGGAGTCGTGGCGTGGATCGCGCGAGCGGTCCGGCGCGATCGCGGCCCGGGCGCGCACGACGCCGCGCCGTCGCGCGTGTTGCTGGCGATGGGCGCGGGCGCCGTCCTCATGTGGCTGCCGACGCTGGCGCCGTGGACGGTGGCGCCGCCGATCGAAGCGTCGTTCGCGCGCGAGTACCTCGGGCTCGACCGCGCGGTCCTGCGCGACCCCGAGCCCGAGGCCGTGCGCCGGCTGCGCGCCGCCGTCGGCCTGCCGACGGGCGCCGCGTGGCTCAGCGATCGGTATCCGCTCGTGTACGGGCGCTCGAGTCCGGCGGCGCACACCGCGCGGCCGGACCGGCCGGACATCATCGTCGTGATGATCGAGAGTCTGCGCGCCGAGGAGATCGCGTCGATCACGGGCGCGCGCGCGAGCGTCACGCCGAATCTCGACGCGCTGGCGGCCCGCAGCGTCGTGTTTCCGACGTTCACGTCGAACGGGTTCCCGAGCGCGCCGTCGATCATGGCGTTTCACGCGTCGGCGTGGCCGCACCGCCGGAAGGAAATCGTCACGGACTTCACGGACCGCGCGTTCGAGAGCGTGCCCGGGCGCCTGCGCGGTCTCGGGTACGAAACGCTCCACGTGGGCGCCGATCCACAGTTCACGAATCAGGCGGCGTGGCTGCCGCGCTGGTACCCACGGGCCATCGAGCTCAGCGCCGGCGGCCGGCCGGCCGACGATCGCGAGATCATCGGCCGCGGTATCGAGGAGATCCGCCGTCACGACGCCGCGTCGCCCGGGCAGCCCCTGTTCGAATTCATCGCGACCTTCAGCACGCACTATCCGTTCGAGCGACCCGCTGACGACGACGAGCCGGCCGCGCCGCCCGCGGACACGCGGGCGCGCTATCGCGAGGTGCTTCACTACACCGATCGCGAGGTCGGCAGGCTCACGTCGTTCCTGGCGACTCGACCGAGGCGGGAGCGCACCGTCACGATCGTCGTGGGCGACCACAGCTTCTACGTCGATCTGCGCAAGACGTCCGGCGTGCCCGAGAACGACAACCTGTGGACCGCGGCGATCGTGAACGGACCGGCGGATCTCGTGGGCGCGCCGCGCCGCAACGCCGGGCCGGCGAGCCACGTCGACATGGCGCCCACGATCCTCGCGATGGTGGGCGACGATCGCCCATCGGCGGCCCTCGGCAGCGATCTCTTCGGCGCGCCGCGCACGGGCGCGCGCACGGCCGTTGCCGTCAGGCCGGGCGGCCTGCGGTTCGATCGCGAGGGCTATTCGGTGATCGTGGACGCCCGCACGCCGAACCACACGGAGCGGCGCGTCGCGTTTCCCGGACTGTTCCCGCCGGCCGCGCCGATCGCGCCCGATGTCAGCGCCGCGCAGCTGACCGACTGGGTGACCACGTGGTCGTACCTCATCGAGCGCAACCGCGTCTGGAACGATCAGTGGCTCAGTTGGTCGCCGCCAGCGCCGAGCATCGGTGTCCGGAAGTCTCCATGATGGCGGCGTAGTTCTCGATCAGGTTCCGCGAGTGCGTCTGCCAGCGATGGCCGATCGCCTCCAGCATCGCGGTCAATTCCGGGTGTCGCTTCGCGACATCGTCACGCTCGTCCGGATCGTGCGCGACGTCGAAGAGCTCGTTCACGCCGGTCTCGTCCCAGTGCACCAGCTTCCACGGTCCGGCGCGGACGCCCACCTGCGAGAGCGGGGGCCGCGTCGCCAGAATCACCACGCGGCCTTCGCTGTCGCGCGTCAGATCGCGGCCCTTCATGGTCACGGGTGGAACGATGCCGAGCAGACCGAGCACGGTCGGCGCGAGATCGATGTGTCCCGTAGGCAGCGTCACTGACCCGTGCGCGGAGATGAGCTGCGGTCCCGAGAGGACCAGCGGGACGTGCACGGATCCTTCGTAGATGGACGCGTCGCGAATGCGGCCCATGCCTGCGCGCCCGGATCCGGGACCGTGATCCGAGACGATCGCCACGAGCGTCGACTCGCGCAGCTTCAGGCGCGCGAGACCGTCGACGATCTCGCGCAGGCGATCGTCGACGAAGCGCAGCGTGGCCCGCTGCGCCGCCGTCTCGCGATCGCGGTCGAGCCATTGTCCCGACGGCGATCCCGGATACTCGTAGGGATGATGTCCGGCCGCCATGTTGTACGTCGCGAAGAACGGCCGCTCGGGATGCGCCGCGCGCTGCTTCTCGATCCAGTCGAGGACGGCGCGTGCTGTGACGCGCTCGTCGATCCCCCAGGCGTTCTCCCACGCGCCTTCGTGGCCGGGCATATCGTTGCGGTCGGCCATGAAGTCGATCTGTCGATGCTTGAGGAACCGGATCTGGCTGTCGAAGGCGAAGTCGGCCGACGTGAGAATCGCCGTGTCGTAGCCGGCGCCTTTGACCGCCTCCGTCAAGCTGACGCAGGGAATGGCCGGGTTGATGTAGGTGATGGGCGGATAGTCCGGATGCGGCAGCTCGGAACACCAGATGTTGAACGCGGCCTTCATCGTCTGCGCCCAGTGGGTGTAGTGGGCGTCGAAGCGTACGCCGTTGGCGGAGCGGCCGAGCTCGTCAAGAAACGGCATCGGCGTGGGAGCCGGATCCAGACTGCGCGTCGAGATGGATTCGAGCACGATCAGCACGACGTTGGTGCGCGCCGGCGTCGCGCGGGTCAGCGGATTCGCGCCGTCGACCGGCACCGGCGACTTCATGTCGAAGCAGTACGGATCGCCCGCCGGCACTTCAGCCCGGCGCAGCGCGCGCAGCGGGCCGCGGACGTACGATCCGGCCAGCATCGTCAGCGGACTGCGTTCGAGGCCGAAGGTGTGAACCGCCAGCAACCCGTTGGCGAGTCCCGGTACTGCCGCGACCGTCAAGAAGACCAGGACCGCCAGCGTCGTCATGAACGCCCCGCCCGGGACGCGCCCCGCCTGCTCCCTTCGAGACCAGAATCCCAGGGCGATTGGCGGCAGCGCGAGCGCGACGATCGTTTCGATGCCCACCGACGTGGTGAGGTACGGCGCGATGGAGTCCATCGCCAGTTGACCGGTGCGCCCCGGCGTGGCGTTGTAGAAGAAGAGCAGGTCGATCGCGGCCTTGTCGAGCGGCGCGCCGACAATCAGCGCGACGTGAAAGCTGACCATGAGGAACGCGCCGTACACGGCCTGCACGGTGGACGACGTCGCGAACGCCACGCGGGGGAATCGTGACGCGATCGGACCGGCGATCAGCATCGCGACCGCCGCGACCAACGCCGCCGACACGATGTCCCAGCCCAGACACAGCACCAGCCGCGGCCACGACAGGAGCGACGATGTGACGCCTTCCGCGCCGGACGTGGAATAGGCGAACAGCGCCAGCTTGAAGAGAAACGTGCTCGCGAGCGCGGTCAGAAAGTTCGCAATCGCCAAGGATCCATCATAAGGGTCATCGGGCGAGGGAGTCATAAATGCGCTCGAGACGGTCCGCGACGACGGGCCAGTCGTACTCGCGCGCCTTGGCCGCCCCGCGCGCGGCGAGGGCGCGCCGGCGCCCGTCATCGGCAAGCAGCGCGGCCAGCGCGGACGCGAGCGCGTCAGGATCGCGCGGCGGCACGAGGACCGCGCAGTCGCCGTCGCCGAGCAGTTCGACGTATCCCTCGATGCGGCTCGCGACGACCGGCGTGCCGCACGCCATCGCCTCGAGCAGCACGATGCCGAAGCTCTCGCCGCCGAGCGCCGGCGAGCAGACGATGTCGCTCGCCTGCATGTAGGCGGGCAGCTGTGGGTCGTCGACGCGTCCCACGAAGTGCACGTCGGCGTTGACGCTGTGCGCGAGCGAGGTCAGCGCGTTGCGATCCGGACCGTCGCCGACGATCACGAGTCGCGCGTTCGCCATCTGCCCACGCACGATCGGCATCGCGCGGATAAGGACGTCGACGCCCTTGCGCGGTTCCAGCCGGCCGACATAGAGCACGTGCGATCGATCCGCCGGCATGCCGGGCGGTCGCGGCATCGGCGCCTCGAAGGCGCTGACGTCGATGCCATTCGGCACGATGTCGTACGTGCCCGGAAAATGTCGCGCGACCGTCCGGCAAGCCGACTCGGAGACTGCGATGCGATGGCTGATGCGGCGCATCAACGGCGCGAGAATCGGCCGCGCGAGTGGATACCAGCGATGGCCCGCTTCGCGATGGACGTGAAAGGTCGCGACGATGGGGCAGGGCGCGGTCAGGAGGACGGCCCACGGGACGAGCGGCACCATCGGTTCGTGCACGTGCGCGATGTCGAACGAGCGTGAATAGAAGAGTCGCCGGACCTGCGACACGCTCCGCGGATCCAGACCGATGCCCGATTCCGTTCCGCCGAACGTGACGATGGTGCTGCCGCCGAGTCTGATCTCGCCGCCGGGAAGCGGCGCGGACGCCGGTCCGCAGACGAGAACGTCGTGCCCGCGCGCGCGGAGCGCCCGGGCCTGCGCGCGGATGTGAGTGCCGACGCCGCCCGATCGCGCGAGATCGTACGGCGCGAAGAGTCCGATGCGCACGCGTTAGGATGTCACATCAGCCAGCGAATCGAGAATGACCACTGACTCTCTTTCTCGCCTGAAATACGGATCAGCGTTCTGGAACGCGTGGCGTCGCGAACATCCGGACGTCGCCGTCAATTTCGACGGTGCGAACCTGAACGGAATGACCCTAAGGTCGCGCGCGAATCCACGCCTCGTTGAAATGCGCGTGCTTGATCGCTTTGCGAATCTCTCGGCCCTGCGCGTCCTTCTTCGACTGCGCCGGCGGGATGAACCGTCCCGGGCCTGGATGATCGACGGGTAGTGGTATTCGCCGCGCCGCTCTGGCGAACTCGGATCCACATCCCGTTCGAGATGCCGCGTCCACGGCCACGTCGCGCCTTCATCTTCTGACAAGGAAACGGCGAGGCTGTAGCGGCCGCTCTCGATGTCGTTGTAGGCGAGCACCCAGTGTCCGTTCGCGAGCGCGATCACTTCCGCGCCCGTCCCCGGGTTGGGCAGCGATGAATCCCGATCGGTGCTCCACGTCTCGCCGCGATCGCGCGACTGGCTGACGTGCAGCCGCTTGGGCGCCGGACCGTTGTCGCGCATGTACGCGACGAGCGTGCCGTCGCTCTTTCTGACAAGCGACGGCTGGATGTTACCGAAGCCGACGAGCGGCGTGCTGGCTTTCCAGTTGGCGCCCCAGTCGTCCGTGATCGCCATGATTGAGAAGCTGAAGAGGTCCGAATACAGCGGCACGATGAGCCGCGTGCCATCCAGTACATAAGGATGCGCGCGGGTCATCCAGCCGAGCCGCCGCGCGAGCTTGTTGGCCGCGTTCTTCCGCAACTCCGCGATGCTCTGCCGCCGCCGCTCGTCCATGACGACCGTTCCGCTCAGTTTGTCCAGCTCGCGATCGACAGTCGTCTTGAACTCGTCGCCCGGCGTGACGTGCAGGACCTCGCTCGTCTCCCAGCGCGGCGGGCCTTCGCGCTGATAGTCCGAGGAGACCTTGTACTTCATCAGCGCCGTCTCCCATTCGTTCGCGAGAATCGTCGGCCACAGCAGCCACAGCCGCTGCCGCGGATCGATGAACATCGTCGGATTGGTGTCGGGGTAACCGGGCGTGTCGGCCATCAGAAACGGCTCGGACCATTTGTCCGTTCGCTTGCTCAGCCGCGCGCCGCGAATGACGACGTCGTCTTCGGTGCGCTCGCCGGAGCCGTGGTACCAGCAGACGAGGAGGTCGCCGTTGGGCGCCTCGACGATCATCGACGCGTGGTTGTGCCAGTGCTCGAGCGGGAAGATCAGCTCGGATGTCATTGTCGGCGCATCGCCAATCGCGGTGCGCGGCGCGAGGCCGAGCGTCGTGAAGAGGCCGAGCGTGACGGCGAGCAGGGATCGTGCGTTCATGATTCCTCACGGTCCGGCTGAAGCCGGACACCACGTGTTTCAGGCTGAAGCCGGACGCCACGAGTCAAGCCTGCCATTCCAGCCATGAGCAGCGCACCAGCGGCCACGTAGACGAGCGACGTCAGCGCCATCGCGATGCCGAGGCTCGATCGCTCGGCGACGAGCCCGATCGCAAG
>JAIQFX010000068.1 GCA_020073005.1 Terriglobia bacterium
GTCGAACAGAACGGGACGAAATAGCCCCTCCGCTGGGATTGCTGTCGCTCGCGCGCGTTGCCCAACATGTCGGCACAAGCGTA
Source organism: Terriglobia bacterium (assembly GCA_020073005.1). Classification (GTDB taxonomy): domain Bacteria; phylum Acidobacteriota; class Vicinamibacteria; order Vicinamibacterales; family CAVVIG01; genus SRVP-36. Next base: position 84 of record JAIQFX010000068.1, read on the forward strand.
GCGATAGAGGACCTGAACCTCATGTACCATATCGTCCCGCGCCTGCAGACAGCATTCTATGAGACGGCGCTAGAACGTCTACTTGCGTTGTCTGGTGACGTGTACGGCTTTACGTCGATGGCGGTCGATTCTCACGTCGCGCTCGAACTTGCACGACGTTTGAAGAGTGTTCGTCCTGATGTTCGCATTGTGCTCGGCGGGCCACACTTCTCGAGTATCTCAAAGGAGGTACGCGAGCGCTTTTCTTGGGTTGACAACGTAATCAGTGGAGAGGGAGAGCGCGGCTTCAGCGCGCTCCTGGGCGAGAAGGACTTGGGGAATGCCGGCGGAGAACTGGTTGGCACTGACACCTACTCATTGGTTCAGTGCGCTGCATATTTCAAGGTCAATCCGACTCGGACCGCCGACTTTGAGGTAGGAAGAGGCTGTCGCTACAAGTGCACGTTCTGTTACAGTCCGAAGTTTTATGAGGGCGTTAGAAACTATTCGATCGAGCAGATCGTCGAGCGATTTGCCGGCCTTAAGAAGATCGGGTTTGAGCGGGTGTTCGTCGTCAATGACAATCTGCTCAATGACCGCGAGTGGGCGCTAGGCCTGTGCAGAGCGCTTGAAGAGGCTCGTCTAGGATTAACGTGGTCTTGCTATGTGACACTGCCTGATTTGACGGAGGAAGTAGCTCGTCGCCTAGGGCGTGCAGGCTGTCGACAAGTCTTTATGGGTGTCGATGTTGTTGGACGGACGTCGGAGACCACGTTCCACAAAAGATTTCTACCCCGCAACGTCCAGTTCGATCGAAAGCTGAAGGCGTTGACCGATGCAGGAGTCCGTCCGACCTGTGGATTCATCCTGGCCCCAGCATCTCATCCTGCATCCGTTGATGTGGACGCTACACTATCCGCAGCACTCGAGGCACGCCTGAACGGTGCGGACGTCGTCATCAACGCACTCAGCCTTTATCCGGGAACCGCAGCGTACCACCCGGAGACACCTGTCGCGGCGGATCCGTTACAGGTGCAACTGCTGATGGATGTTCCGAGCATCGTCGAGCACAATCACCTAGCGGGCGCCGTTCCGCACCTCTTTCCGTTCCACTCTCGGTATACCTCTGAATCGGAATGGCGGGAATTCATGTTCTTCTGTCATGCGGCGCACACTCTAGTGAACAGCTTCCCAGAAGCCATTCAGTCGGTGTCCAGTGAGCGTAGTGTCCGTCCCTCAGGACTGCTCCGGGAGGTGTCGCGGATGAGCGGCGACTTGATGCGTTTGCTGCCGGCTGAACGACGTCCGGCAGAACAGCAAGCCGCGCTCGAGCTGTTGACGCAGGCCGCGCCGGGCGACGTGTCCCCATCAGATCCCCTGAAGGCAGGAGGCGCAGGAGATGCCCTGCCATGTCAGGGTATTAGGCAGACTTCGTGGTGACTGAACTTATTGATATAATGGGACTTGCGGCGCCTGCGAATGGGGATTGAGATACGTTATGATTCTGCACGTGGAAGCTTCTCGAAAAGTACAAACGCTGCCAAGCATCGCCATCGGCCAGCAGCGAATCGCGGTCGTCCCGGAGTCGTCCGCGGCGTCGATGGAACCGGCATTGGACGCGAATCCGGCTTGGCTCGACTCGCTCGTTTGGGACCCTCAGCTTCGGGCTCCGGTTCGCCTGCGGCACGGATAGATTCAACGGTCGCGTCGCGCTGAGACGCGGTCTTTCGCTCAGTGGAACCTCACCGACTCTGGCCTCCCAACCGGCTGCCGCCTCTGGGCTGTCACCCGGATCCGTCAAAACAGGCCACCACGTCGCGCTGTGTACCGACTCCGGTTGTGATCAAGCATTCCGACGGGTGTCCACCGAACCCCAGCGCGCGGCTACCTGGAGGCACGCCGAGCGCGATTGCCTGCAGCCGTACCGCAAGCTCATTGCCCAGGCCTGTCCACAGGTCAACCTCGCCTCACTGGCCGTAGCCCGACGTCGCCCGGCGTACCCGATGTAACGCTGCCCGCTATTCCCGGCTATTTAAGATGTCGGGAGGCGAAGGAGCAGCAAACGTGGAAATTGAAATCGCGCCGGGATTTTCGGTCACGTACATCGAAGGATTCTACGAACCAAGGGAAGCGGACGACCTGTTTCACGCGCTTGTCGGTCTGGAGATGACACACGAAGAGGTTCGCATGCGCGGTCGCTTGTACCGCTGCCGACGAAAAACTCTTCCAGTCGGAGTCGATTACAACTACAACCCAGCCTCGAAGTCGGCGAGCGAATGGACGCCGTTGATGCTCGACATCAAGACCCGCGTCGAGTCGGTCGCCGGGCCGCTCGACGGTGGCCTTGTCCAGCTCTATCCCGATGGGAACGCAGGCATCGGATGGCACGAGGACAAACACAAGCCCGAGGTCGTCGCGTCGCTCAGCCTAGGTGCTGAGCGGGACTTCGTGTTCGGCGTGGGGCCAACGAACAAATGCACGGAGGTCTGGAGACGACGTCTCACGCATGGCTCGCTGATCCTCGTTCCGAGTCAAACGAATGAAGCATTCAAGCATCGACTTCCACCGACCAAGCGAGTCAATCAGCCCCGAGTGAACGTCACACTCCGACGTTTCACGAGACAACCGGGCACGCGCTAACGTCGACAGCTCTCAAGGGACCGTGAACGTTACGCGGGCCGTCCTCGACACCCGCTGCTGTCTCTGAAGGGATGCAAACCTCAAGAGTGGTGGGCATTACGCTGACACCATCGAATGTCATTGGCGAATCAAGCTTCCGAGAAAGCCACTGATCCCGTTGAAGAGCTGTTTCGCCTTATTTGCACCCACGAGGAGAGCGAGTTCCAATTCGTTGCTTGCACCCTGATAGATACGAGGACGCGCCGAGGCAGTGGGATCGGAGCCGATCGATAAACCAACCAAACCTTTTCGATTCGGGTCGCGCGGATCGTCGGACAGAAGAAAGATGACCCCGCGCGATGGGAGCACGCTCAAGTCGCGTACGTACGCAGGAACGATGGCTGAACCGTCGCGTAGGAACGGCGTGCCCGTGGTCCCAATCCGAATCCCGCGCAAGTAGACGGCGTCGCCGGATTCGAGTCCGTCCACCGTTCTGAATACGACCTCTATTCGGTGTCCGAATAGCCTATCGCAGCCGCCCGCCGTGAACACGATGGTCACGGCGAACAACGCGCGGATTAGAAGTAGACACCGTCTCGGCACAGTCACCTCATTGAGAAGCAGCTAACCGCCTCGTTCATCTGCGCGATGACATCCGCAGCAGTGCGCCGACGGCGATCGTCAGTAGCCCCGGCATGAAGAAGATGATCGACAAGCAGAGCAGCACCCCAAACGCGATGAAGAGATTCCCGATTACCTTCACTCGTTCGCTCCAATCTGGTCTCTAGCTCATCGTCCTTCCTGCTCGCTCTCTTACTAGACGCGCGACATTCCAGGCGTTACGTACCACCAATCGATCTGATCCCTGCACACCTCAACCGACCATCTTCCTGATTGCTTGAAAGCGCCCGTCGGACCGTGTAACGCCTCGGGCCGAGCGTGACTAGTAGGTTGTCGATGAGACCGCTCGAAATTTTCTTCCTCAGAGTGTGGCGTTTTGAAGAAGGCAGGCGGCAGGGCGTAACGCCGGCCGACGCGAGTGTCTATCCCGTTGTGACCGAAGGTCAGGTCCGCGCCGTAACGGGACAAAGACATCGCATCTACACATTCGGTGGGTGACAGAAGAGTCAGGGGGGTGGCAGATGAAGAAACGGCTTCGGCTCTCGACGTTCACATGGGTGATCCTCTGCGCAACGATCCTTGCCGGTCTCCACGCTCGCACGCTGCGGTTCTTCGTACGCCAGCCGCAGACAGCGCGCGCGACGCACCACATCACGTCGATTCGACTCTCCGGCGTCGACGATTCGGGGTCGTGCAGCTGGTGCCGCACCGCGACGGTCGCTGCGCTGACCGATGAGATCGAACGAACACGACCCGACGGCAGTGCTTACGTCGCCCTAGTCACATTCGGAACCGTCGGCCGTGTGATCTTCGGCAGCGTCGTCAACGAGCAGACGAAGCCGCTCATGCTGGCCGCCCTGAAGGCGCTCCCGGTGCCGAGCCAGGGATTCACGCATCCCGATGAGGCTGTAAAGGCGTTCGAAGGCCAGCTTGCCACTCTCTTCAGCGGCGATCCAACACTTCAAGCTGCCTGGCGCGACGGCGAGGTGGGCGTACGCGCGGTCCTCTTGTGGGACGGCAAGGCAACGCTCGATCCAGGCTCGCACGCGACGCCGACGGACTTCGCGCGTGAAGTCAAGACGTTGTGGCAGGCATACGCGACACCCATCACGAGCGTCGCGATCGCCGCCCGGCGAACGAAACCTCAAAGCCAACGGACCGACGCAATCGCGCACGTTCATGAGCTCCGCATCGCCTCAACTGATCTGGGAGACACCCTCGCGCAACTGCGCGACACGCATCGCCCCGTCGCGGCGTTGGCGCCTGTAGTCGAACCGGTGTATCCGCCTTGGCTGATTGCCTTGGACGCGGTTGCTCTGTTTGGCGGCGTCGCCTTCGCAGCTATGACGATCACGAGGCGGATTCGCACGCGTCGGCGACGCGATCGCCAGATGACGCTGGAGCGATTCACGGGTGAGTGGAGCTTTCGGTCCGGACCGGATGCTGGCAGCTTCGAACTCACCGACGGGCTTCGGTTGCGGTTCGGAAAGTCAGGAGATCGGCTTCAGCGATTGCCAGCCAGCTTCGTCATGGAGGTCGGCCAGAGTGGCCTTCCCCAAGTGAAGGCCGAAAGCGGCGACCTGTCGATCAGCGGGCGGCGCGTTCGTGAGGGGGACACAACGGACATCGGCACACCATGCCAGATCCTCGTCGGCGTCGCTGAACACCCGCAGACGGTTGAACTCCGCCGAATTGGGCGGCGCTCACATCGCCACCTGCATCACTGACACGTGCACGGAAATCTTTAGGGAGATTCACCCATGAAACCGAATCGACCGATTGTGATCGACGCGACTGGCGGCCGCGGGATGGCCGTGGCGATCGCCGTATGGAAGCTTCTCGGGCGGATCCGCGAGGTCCCGATCATCATCATCAATACCGCGCTCGACCTATTCGACGTGACTGTGCCCTCGGGGGTCGCGTCGGCCGATCATCTGCGCCCGCTTCTCATCGTTCCACCGCAGGCGGCGAAACTTGTCAGTCGGAACGGCGTGCCCAAGCCCCGCGGCCTCGAAGATGTCGCGGCTGGCGTCGGCGCGGGCGCCGTCGCCGCACGGGCCTACTGGGGCGCCGTCGCGCGCATCCGCACGATCAGCCGTCATTTTGACGACCGGCGACGTTATGTACTTGCGCGGGGTGCCACGTTCGCCAGCGCGACGCCAGCCAGCATTTCGATTTCAGCGTTCGGTGGTGCGACGGGTCCTGGGGCGACGATGGCCATCTCGAGCCATCTGGACTCTGGAGCCACAACGAAGATCCGATTCTCGATTGTGCACGTCGGCTATCCGTACCCCGACGCGATGCTGGCGGACGCCGTGGCGCTGTTGCAGATGAAGGAATTCGAGCTCGCAACGATGGACGGCTTCGACGTCTTCGGACCTCGTCCTGTGCGGCGCGCCGACCTGGAGATCCTCCACGCGATCGACTCCGCACTCGATGGCGAGCAGGGCGCTGCTGCGAGCACGGCCGATTCGCTGGGCAAGCTCGCCGATCTTATCGCGCGAATGACAACGACCGGGATCATCGACAACCTGCGGCAGGCGGCCAATGTAGGTCGCGGTGCCGGTCTCGAATGGGATGCGCTCGGGCACCATGGGCTGCGCGGCGATACGGCCAAAGCCACGACCCTGGTGCGGGCCATGGTGGCTGCCAAGGTGGAGCGACTGTTGGTGCAACCACCTCCTGTCGCCGACGTTGAGCTTCCAGAAGCTCTCCGCGCGCTCACGGTCGACCGACTCCTCGACCGCATCGCTCTCGACGACGGTGCGATCGGCGACGCCGCTGTCGAGAATCTAGTGCGGCGGTTTCCGCGACTCCCGATGTACTCGCACGCAAGGAACGAAGTCGCTTCATTCGAGGCGAACTCGCTGGCCACGCTTCGTGACACGTACGCCGTCCGAGCAGATGCTGTCCGGAACGCGACGACCGTTGCGTTGCGGGAGGCCATTGCGCAACGCCTGGATCAGTTCAGGTGCCTCGCGCCGGTCGGGGCGATGCTTCAGGCCTGCGCCGACGGACTGCGGGCTGTCCGCACTGAACTGGACGACCGGATCACCAACATCGAAAACGAGCTCGCGCAGCGCGAGCAGATGATCGATGGTCACCCAAAGCCGTGGTTCTGGGGCTGGTGGCGCGCGTATCGACACTACACCGCGCTTCTCCGGGAAAAGGCGCACGCGCGTGTTGACGCCGAGGTTCTGCGGCAGGGAATCCGCGTCAGCGAGGAACTCTTGCAGGACTGTCAGCACGCGCTCGACGCCGTTCGCCAGGCTGAAGGTGTCTACGGCGCGTCTGCCGACGCGCGCGAACTGCAACTGCAGCAGATGACTCCGGACTTCCCGCTCACGCGCCTCGAGCTCGAGATTCTCTCGCGCGACGCCCTTGAGCCTCGCGCCGATGAGATCGTCGGCGCCGTCGTGGGGCGGTTCGTCGCCGAGTGCCGCGACAGGCTGATCGACGCCGTGCTGGCCGAACTCGATCGGTTGGTCGGCGATGAGACTGAACGAGCGCTCCGCGCCAGCCCGGCCGACCTGTCCTCAATGTGGACCGCACTGAGCGATGACGGCCGACGGCAACATGCCCAAAGCCTGTGGCGGATGGCGCGACCGTGCGTTCCCATCAAGGACGACGTGCAGGATTTGCCACACGTGGCGTTCCTCGTTACGCCATCGGCCCGAAAGTCGGTGGCTGAGGATATCCAGCACGTTCTCGAAGGTACCAACCAGCCTGATCTGAACATCACGATCGTCGAGGAGCCGACGCTGAACGACGAGATCATTCTGATTCGAATGATTCGTGGCATTCGCACGAAGGATCTCCGCGGTTTCGAGGACTGGCAGGAGGCCGTCACGCAGATGCTCGACAAAGTCGCTGCGCAGCGTCTGGCGATTCACCCGCTCGCGTATCTGGTGCCGTTTCCTCATTCACTGGAGGATCGGCACGTCTCCTGGCTGCAGGACGCGTGGAAGCAAGTTGATGCGACTGTGGACGTGTCTGCCGAGAACTTCTTTGGGCGCGTCTCAGATCTGTGGAAACGAATGCCGCGCGCCATTGTCGATCGTGCGGACCAGCTTATTCCGGGGTCGACGCAACGTATCGTGAACGGCTGGGAGGTGTGACGTGGCCGACGTGATCGTCGGTGCGATCGTGGTCGGCGCAGTCGCCGGCTTGATCATGTGGGTCGCCTGGCGTCAGTCGGTCCAGGAATGGGAGGACTCCAGCGGTCCTCCCATGCGGCGGCCTGGCGGGTCGTTTCTTCCGGGCCGGGCGGCGGGCGGGCCTGTCGTTAGACGTGGTGCTGCGCCCTTCCCTAGAAGAGTAGCGATCGGCCACGCACGAGGCGCCACGCCGGCGGCGGTTCCCGCGCTTCATTTCGGTCAGCCGGCTGCGGCGGTCCGCGGAGCGGCAGGCGATGTGGGGCTGCCAACGCCTGCCGGTGTCGACGAAAACGGGTTGTTGCGGCCACCGGTGGAAGCGCAACCAGAAAACGAACGACGAGGAGGCCAAGCATGAACGCGCAGCGACAGTGGACTGCGTACCAGACGGATCGCCTGAACCGCGATTTCAGATTGCTCCTTGGCCGCTATCCGGGGCGTGCAACGTGGAGCACGCGCACGAGAGGCCACTGGTTCATCCGGATCAACGACGTCGGTCTGCCACGTGTCTGCCGTCCGAGCCGGACGCACATGAAGATCGTCATACCGCCGACGATCTACTTCCCCGTTCCAGCGCAGCGCGGGCGGTACGCGAACTGGCGCGATGTCTATGTCGACCCCAATCTCCGGCTAGTCCAGAGCGGGCGACTGATTGTTCCACCGCGCTATCACGTCGACAACGACGGCAGTGGCTGGCACTACCTCTGTCTCCATATGCTGCCTGCCGACGCGAACTCGACCGTGCTCGATTTCATCGAAGCCGTGAGGGTGCACCTGGCCACCTCGGCGGCGGCATGACACGCCAGGACAACACAAGGAGCAGAAGATGGCTGGAAAGACGTTCTTCATCAACGACCGGCCGGTCGCCGGGTCGACCGAGATGACCGCTGCGCAGCTCAAGGCGGCCAGCGGCATTCCAGCGGACAAGGCCCTTTACGACGCGGAAACGGGCAAGCGGCTCGATGACGAGCAGCCTGTCGGCGAAGTGCAGCGCATCGGCGCCGTGCAGGACTGGACCGAGGGGACGGCGTAGCGACTGTGCGGGGGCGGGAACTTCCCCGTCCCCTGCACACCCGTGCGATTGACTTCTTAAGCTGTGAGGATGTCGTGAGTATGGAGAACCGTCGGATCACGCTCGTGACGAACGTGTCGCTGAACACGCTGCTGACGCCGGTCGATGGCCGTGAGCGTGCCGCTGTACTGTTCATCGCCGGCATTGCGGAGACTACCGACAGCATCGAGCTGTTCTGTCCTCGAGTCTACAAACCGCGTGAAGACGATTATCACGCCCGATATCCCTGGCTCTGCGTGTTGAAGGCGGATGCGCTGATCGCAAATGTGCTGGAACCGCTCGGTCAGGAACAAGGCATCGTCCACATTCACGACCACGGTACTGGTCCAGCTCGCTTCAGCGAGATCGATGACCGCGGTCTCGACGACAAGCTGATGACAACCCGCACGAGAAGGCCGGGCGCCTGGTTCGTTCGGGGGGTCCTGGGTGGGGACGGGGTGACGCTGGAAGCATATCCACCAGAATCCATGGCGCCCGTGCCCGTCGACTTCGTCAAGACGATCACGGCTTCTCACGGGTTGATCTGGACCCGAACGCTGAATTCCCGCCGCGCAGAGGCCGACGCACCGCGAGTCGACGCGGAGATCTATCAGAGGACCATCGCGGCGCTCGGTGGAGATCCCGAGCGTGTACTGGGAGCGCTCGCTTGTACTCGCGTCGGCATTGTGGGCGTCGGAGGGATCGGATCGGTCGTGGCCCAGCTTCTGCCGCATCTCGGAATCCGTACGTTGACGCTCGTCGACGATGACCGGGTGGAGCGCTCGAATCGAAACCGTTGGGTGCTCTACAAGACCGGCGCCGAAGGCGAGCCGAAAGTAATCGCCGCGCGTGAACGCCTTCTTGAGGCACATCCCGATGTTCAGGTCGAGGGGATCGTCGCCGAATTTCCTTCAACTGAAGCAGAAGCCGCGCTCAAGAAATGCGATGTCGTAATTTGCTGCCCGGACAACAACTGGACGCGGTATTGGGCCGAGCGCTTCGCCGCCCGCCATATGAAGGTATCTCTCTCAATGGGAAGCGGCATCGACGTAGGGCCGGGCGGATTACATGCCATCGGCGCGCAGCTCCGCGCTTTCGTGCCGATGGCCGGCGGTCGTTGCGCAGTCTGCCAGGGCATGGACATCTCGAATCTTTCGCCACCGGCTGTGGAACGCCTGCACCGCCAGACCGGTTACACCGTGGCGCGTAGCGTCGTGACGATCAACAGCGCGATCGCGAGCGTTGCGGCGGGCTGGTTGTTCGCCTGGTTCAGCGGGCGCGAGCGCGCCATGCCGACGTACCTGGAGTACGACGAGATCGCATTCTCGATTCGCAATCTGGGGCAGGTGTTCGAACCGCAGTCGGGCTGCCACATCTGTGGTGCAGGTCCGGCATGTATGGTCGGACGCGGAGACGAAGCAGACGACTGCGGTGATCTCTTGACTTCACCCGAGATCGCGGAGGCGGTTCATGGCACTCTTGACTGATCGGCATCACCAGATTGCGGCGGATCTGCGCGCGAGGGAACGCGCTCTGATCACAGATGTCCCGCTGTCCGCCGCGTACTTTCGCCGCGGTGACAGCGAGGTCGGCCCGACGACGAGAGTTGGACTCGCCGCATGGCCGCAACAGGATGTCGTCTGCGTCTTCATCGACGATGACGTACGGCCCCTTCCACAAACCCATCTGCCGCCGGATATCCTTGCGCGCCGCGCCGCCGACGGCGGCTTGCGCCAGCTGATGGTCCCATATGCGGGGGATCTGCCCCAGTTCCTCGTTCGCGTCGAAACTGTGCTGGGGCTGCGAGGAGAACCTCATGCTCCTTGGCTTCGACCGCCCGAGCCGCCCCAGCGCCAGCAAACATCCACGCCGCTTCTCGACCGTCTTGGAATTGATCTGACCGACGAAGCGCGGCGCGGACGGCTGTTTCAGCCGATCGCACGGGACGCACAGGTCGATCGCGTCTGCCAGATCCTTCACGGGCGTTTCAAGGCCAACCCGTGTCTGGTGGGCGAACCGGGCGTTGGCAAGACGAAGGTCATCGAAGGCGTTGCGCTTCGCATCCAACACGGCGTTCCTGGCATCGGGGACTGCCGTCTGCTTTTGATCGACGCGCCGCGCATCATTGCGACGGCCGCCACGGATGGTGTGCCGATCGAGCAGGTCGTGCTGCAGCTCGCGAAGGAGGCGTCCGCGAATCGGGATCGCGTCATTCTGGCCTGTGATGAGCTGCACCAGCTTTTCTCGGTACGCGGTGCTGGCGGCATCGACGCGGCGGCGATCCTGAAGCCCGATCTTGGTCGTGGCCGTTTTCGCTTGATTGGCGCGTGCACGCACAATGAGTTCAGGCATCACATCCAGCAAGACGCCGCCTTCGAACGGCGCTTCGTGCCGGTGCCGGTCGAAGAGCCCTTGATCGATGACGCGATCAGGATGCTTGCCGGCACGGTGCCTGAGCTTGAGGCACATCACGGAGTGGCCATTCCTCCGGAATGCGTGGAGGCCGCCGTCAGGCTTGCCCATCGACTGATTCCAGATCGGTTCCTGCCAGACAAGGCCATCGACCTGCTCGATCAGGCGGCAGCGCGCCTCGCAAACGTCGGCGGCGACTCGAGAACCGGTCGTGAGGAAACGGGCCCGGTTGACGCACGACAGAGGTAACTGTCTGACGTATCGAATCCGGATCACAACACGAATGCGACCGCCACGATGTAATGACCGCGAGTTCGTTCAATGAAAAGAGGGCACGATGTCTGAGAATGTTGTGCCGGCGGCAGCGAGCCGCCGGTCGCTATCGATCGTGGATCTTCAAGCAACGCTGAGTGAGTGGCTGAATATTCCGGCCGGAAACCTGATGGAATCGTGGAACGTCGAGAGATTGCAGGCGCTTGAGGATCATCTGCGACGCCACATCGTCGGGCAGGATGAAGCGATCGCGCACTTCATGCGTGACTTCCGCAAGAGCGTCGTGCTCGGCCGCGGCACGCGCGACAGCCGGCCGATGATCGCAATGCTCTGTGTCGGCCCCAGCGGCGTCGGGAAAACGGAAATTGGCAGACGGATCGCGGAGTTCATCTTTGGCGACGCCGGCACGCGATTCCTGATGGTGAACTGCGCGCAGTTCTCGGAGGAGCACACTCTCAGCGCGTTCTGGGGTGCGCCGCCGGGATATGTCGGCTACGGGCAACCGACGCTGCTCGATCACGTCAGGCGTAATCCTTTCAGCGTCGTTCTGTTCGACGAGATCGAGAAGATGCATCCAAAGGCCGTCACCGATCTACTCGTGGGCCTGCTTGGCGACGGTAATGTTCGCGATCTCAGCTTTGGGAAGCTCGTAAGCTTCACGAACACCTTGGTTCTGTTCACGTCGAACCTGGGTAATGATTTCGCAGCACGCCAAATCGGCTATTCGTCTCTCAACGAAGACAAAGCGGTAGACGCGTTCAGCAGCGCACCGCTGACGCGCGCAGCGCTCGAGGCATTCTTCCGACCGGAAATCCTGGGCCGGTTCGACTCGATCGTGAGCTTCCATCATCTTGACGACAATGCGCTCGGTCGCATTCTCGATCTGGAACTTGACGCGCTCTCGAAGGAGAAGCTTGGCGGTGATCGTGTCGTTCTGTCACCGGAGTCGCGCCGGGTCGTGCTTCGTGAGGCAGACAGCCTGGACTTCGGCGCGAGGAACCTGAAACAGATCGTGAAGAATCGCGTCGAAGGCGGCATCACAAACCGCATCCTCGAAGGCGCCATCCGGCGGACCGGCGACGAGACAATCGCCGTCGACGTCCGGGCAGACGGGCAGTTCACCTTCGACGTACACACTCAGGAAACGTGATGTAGCCAACGTGCTGAGGCGGTGTACCGACGTTAGTTATCGAAGTAAGTGTGCCGCAGCACGATTGACGTGGTCCGTCTAGCGTCCTAATGTAATTGGAGGTTCTTACACGCAGTGGTGGTCGGGTTGCCGATGCTAGCGCCTGAGCTGTCCCACGGAACGGTGATTGCCAATGGCAAAACAGCGAATGACTGCAGAGCGAGCGAAGGCGCACCCTTCACCGAAGGAATTCTTGGCGTTTGTCGAGGGGACGTTGCCACGTCGCCGTAACGTCTCGATTGAGGCACACGTCAAGCACTGTCGTGCGTGCGGTGAACAGCTTGAACGCACCTGTACGGTCGTTCAGCAGCGCGCAGAAGTTGACCTCGATATTCGGATTGGCGCCGTGCTGGAGCGTTTCAGCGGTTTGTTCCGGCGAATCGCCCGCGAGCGAAGTGTTGCGAAAGCGGCGATGCATGGACGGACGAAAGGTCGCAGGAGGAAATCGCGAAGGACGACAAACGCTGAAAGATGAGGGCCGAGTTCAATGCGGTAATCGGCCGGCCGGGCGCGATTACGCCGACAGTCTGGCCCGTGCGCGATGAACGAGAACCCGGACGGCGCCGGTGCTGATTTCAAGGGCGGCGCCGATGCTCTCATAGGACTCGCCGTTCGCACGCATGAGCAACGCCTTCTGTTCGCGTGGGGCAAGCGCGTTCAACCGCGTTCGCATCGCTGCCAGTTCGGAGCGGCGTAAGGCAATCGATTCTGGGTCTGCCGCTCGGTCCCCGGCTTCGTACGAATCCGGATCTGCGTCGTACTCCTCCTCGCGTCGGCGACGCCGGTTGCAGTTCCGGCGGGTGTGGTCCGCGGCGAACCGCGCCTCATCGCGGACGCGCTGTCTCAGCCACACTCGGCAGGCTTCAATCGGCGGCAGCACTTTCGCCGCCGGATTCAACGATGGATCGTATCGAACGATCCACGAGAGCGTGCGCATGAAGATCGTGCCGACGATGTCCTGGACCGCCGCGTCGTCCCACCACGGCCCGGACCGACGCGAGAGCCAAGTCCGTGACAGGCGCCTGAAGTCGGCGTCGTGCTTGCGGCAGAAGCGTTTGGCGAATCTGCGCAAACGTTCCTTTTCGATCAACGTGTATGGCGGACCCGTTCGTAGCAGGTTGAGAAGCGTTCGATCAGCAGGCATGATGCAGCCTCACCATCCAGTTGAGAGGGTTTAACATTCGCGGACGAGGAATGTGGCCTCTTGGTAAATCATCCACCACAGCCAGTTGGTGAATGCTTCCAAGGGTTCGAAAATGCCGCTGGATGGATTCTCCGCGGGGTCGTACCTGGCGATCCGGCGAGCAAGGTGTTGCTCGAGGTCTGCGACGAGTCGATTGCCGATTGGCTGTTCCCAGGAACGTGAACGATCGTGCAGGAGCTTTCGGATCAGACGTTCGATCTTGCGCCGATGCGTCTTGATGAAAAATCTGAGGAACACTTTGCGAGCCATCTGCTCATACCGCGTGTAGGGTGGGCGATGGAGAAGCGTTCGCGAGAGACCACGCGTGACTTTCCGGCGGCTTGTGGAAGCCATTTTCTTTGTTCTGCGCTGACCGTAGACTGTTCGATGCACTGAATGCATAACAACGCGGAGACTCTACAATTTATTAGTGTTAATGTCAACAAGAGCACATTCCGCCTTGAGCTGATTCCTGCCGCATTGTAAACTGTTGATTATATTCAAGATAGTCGGCTGACAGGGATGATCATGAACCGCCGACTGTGGCCGTCTGGTGCTTGGAACTGACGTTGCCGCTCGATCCGTTCGACGGCGAGGGTGCTCGGCAGGTCGCCAACGAGCACACGCGCTGATGTCGTCGTTCGGTGCGCGCCGACGCGCGGCGTCTCAAACGCGCGCGCGAGCGCTCGGCGAGCTTCGCCTGTCCGACATGACGGCCCGCGTCCTCGAAGCCCGATCGCGCCAAGCGCCGACCGACCTGGCCACGCTGTCGATCTCGTGTGTCCACTCGTGTCTGGCGAGCTCCTGCGACGATAGGGCCGTCTCCTCGAGGCGCCGGGCACAAAGAGGTCTGCATCCGCGACCCCGATCGCTCGCTTGATACCTTCGATTTCGATTCAACAGGAAGATAACTGTGAGTTGATCCACGAGCTGGCCAGGGCTCGACGAGATTCTCGCGGCTCGTTTATTCTGCGAGCGATGAGATCGCGATAGAGGGTGGGCTGCCGAATGAGGGTCGAGGCCGTCAGCGGCGCGGGCGGACGACGTTCGAGGTATCGACGGAGGAAGCGGCCGGTCGGCACGCGGAGATCGAGTCCCGCTTTCGCAGCGTCCTCGACGACGGCCGGGTCCCGTTTCTTCGCGAGATCGAGTAGGCCGAGGTTGCGCCGGACACCGGCAGCGTCTTCATGTTGTGGATGTAGGTGGGCGCCGAATGGGGACCAAGTGATCAGCTGTCACTTGGAGATCGAACACAACGCTAGACGCGCCAGCTCCTCGGCAAGCGTCGATTCCGATGCCGACTTGTGCTCGGACTTCCGTCTTGATGGGCTGTCCCTACAATTGTCCCTGCGAGCCCCCAAAACATGCTTTCCAGGGCCAACAGCAGCCAAGTCGCGCGATGGACCATGTCCCAGCGTGTGACGGGTTTGCGAGAAAAAACGAAGCTGGCCGAGGGGCTGAAGGACGTTTAGCAAACCGCCGCCTTCAGCCACTCGGCCACCTCACCGGACGTAGTCGTTGGTCGTTGGTCGTTAGTCGTTAGTCGTTAGTCGTTAGTCGTTGGTCGTTCGTCGTTGGTCGACTAGCGCTTCTTGCCGGCCTTCTTCTTCTTCGCCGACTTTCTCGCCGGCCTGCTGCTTTTCCTCGCGCCCTTGGCCTTCTTCTTCGCCGGCTTGGCCTTCGCCTTCGCCTTCTTCTTCGGGGCGGCCTTCTTGGCCGCGGGCTTCGCAGCCCGGGCGCTGGGGATGGGCCCCGTGGACGCGCGCGCGCGCGCCGGGCCCGACGACCGGCCGGCCGGCTCGGCCGGGGCCGCATCGGTTTCCGCGCCGCCCGAGACGAGGTCATCGGTCAGGTCGCTGACGGCTCCGCCGCCGATTTCCTCATCTGGTATTCCCGATCCGTTGTCGAAATCGTCCTGCATGATGCGCCTCGTGGTTAGGTGTGGAAGTGGTTAGTCTGAGCGAATTTCTCAGGCGGCGTCAAGCGCGGGCGTACAAATCCAGAATCTGCTCGATGGCCCGGCGGCAGACGAGGCAGAACGGGATGTTGTCGCGGGTGAACATGATGCAGTCCGCCTGCGGACGGTAGTAGCCGCGCGCCTCGTAGTTCGCGCCCTCGAACGCCCCCACGATGCGGGCGTGCGCGCCCTCGTTCAGGAGCGCGGTGTCGTGCTTTTCCTGGTCGCGAAACAGTGCGTCCATCTCCGATTCTGGCCGGTCCGCCGCGCGAATCGCGCGCCGCTTCTGCAGGACGTCCTTCGCAAAGGCCTCGAACTGGGCTTTGGCCAAACCGTCGGCACTGGCGTACCGACGGTAACGAGATCCTTCCACTTGAGCGACGCGGGATCGAGCAGCGCCGTCGCGTTGGGCTCCCACGGCTCAACCATGTCCACAGCCGCCGGCAGATACGCGACGTCCGACGTGTAGTACTCGTCGGCGAGACCCGCGATGTGATGGCCGAATTCGTGGACGAAGACGTACGCCGAGTACGCGTTGTCCGCCGCGACGGTGCTGTAGAGGTTGTAGATGCCGCCGCCGCCGTACGTCGCGCTGTTGACGAGAATCTCGACGACGTCGTACGGCGCGTTCGCGGCGATGTCGCGGAACGCCTTGTTCTCGAACGTCAGGACGTAGCGCTCCGAATCGAACGCGTCGAACGTCGCCCCGACCGGCGATCGCCGGTAGATGTGCTGCGACGGCCGCGAGACGCCCGACTGCGCGGCGGGCGGCGCGAGGCCCCAGACGTTGATGTCGCCCTGCCGCTCCTTGAACGGCGACGTCTTGAACAGCGTGTCGACGAGCCGCTTCGCGTCGCGCTCGAACTTCGACCGCTCGCGCGCCGTGTAGCCGTCGCCGAGGATCAGCAGATCGAGCTTGGTCGCGGGATCGCCGGCCTCATGCAGTTTGATCAACGGTCCAACGTCCGGCGCCTGCGCGTTGCGCGCGATGAACTTGTCGCCCGGATCGACGGTCAGCGTCCACGCGTCGCGGAACACGTTCTTCGCATCGCGCTTCTGCACGACGATGCGCACGGGCTTGTCGGGCGCGGGAAATCGCAGCGACTCCGAGAACGTGCGGTTGACGTCCTTCGCTTCCGCGGTCGTCTCCCACTCGCCGTAGATCGAGCTGAAGCCGCGAGAGTAGAGAACCTTCCCGCTCGCGGCGTCGTGGACTTCGAAGACGTACTTGCCGAGGTTGGTCGTGTCGATCGGCTTCGCCGGATTGCCAGGCCACGGCAGCGGCTCGAGGACAACGCGGTCCATGCTGAAGCGCTCTTCCTTTGCGTTGCCCGTGTGGTAGTAGTCGACGCGCATCGTTTGCGCCGCGAGGATCGTGGAGGCGTGAAGCAGGGCGACGAGAACGAATGCTGATCGTTTCATGAGATTTACCCTATATCTTCTGCCGTCGTTTCCCGATCGCATAGATGATCGCGCCGATCCCGACGAGCACGGCCGACGCGCCGACGACTTTCACGACCGCCAGCATCTTGTTCGGCTCGTCGTCCGGCGGAATGCACGCGAGGACGATCGACACGGCGGTGACGACGAAGCCGAGCGCGGCGAGCGCGATCGCGACGGGTTTGCCGCCGGGCACGCGCACCACGTCCGGTCCCGCCGGCTCGCGCTGCAGCGCGATCATCGCCGCGAACATGAACAGAAACGGAATGAAGTAGGCGATGATGCCCATGCTGACGAGCGCGTCGTACGCGCCGCGCACGTTGGTCCCGGCCTGACCGAGAAAGACGAAGAGCCCGGCAATGCCCGCCTGCACGAGCAGCGCGACGTGCGGCGTGCCCCACTTCGGATGCAGCCGGCCGAACGCCGGCGGCAGGAAGTTGTCGATGCCGGCGACGAACGGCAGCCTCGCGGTCGCGGCGAACCAGCCGCCGACGCCGCCGATCGCGTTCAGCACGACGAACACCGCGACAACCGGCGCGAGCCACGCCACGCCGACGCGCGCCGTCATCACCTGGATGGCCTGCATGATGCCCTGCAGCCCGGAAATCTGCGCCTTCGGCATGGCCAGGAGGATGGCCAGCGTCGCACATATGTAAAGGAGGGTCATCACGACGCCTGCCGCCAGCACGGCCCGCGGCACGGTCCGCCGCGCGTCCTGAATCTCCTCGTTCATCGTCGACGCGCTCTCGACGCCGCCGAACGCGAAGGCGATCGTCGACCAGAAGATGACGTCCTTCAGTCCCGTCGTCGGCACGAACGCCCCGGCGGACATCGGAGTCGCGGATCCAAAGCGGCTCCACGACACGACGCCGAGAACGATGAGGATGGCCGCGGGAATCCACGTGGCCATCGCGCCCACGTTGCTCAGCCATTTCCCCACGTTCAACCCGACGACGTTCAGACCGACGGCGACCACGAGGCCGGTCATCGAGACCAGGATGAAGTACGTGCTGTTGCTCGAGAGCGATTGCCACGACGGTCCGCCGATGAAAAGCGCGTTGCCCGCGGCGAAGTACAGCAGGCCAGGAAAGTACGGCAGATTCGATCCCCAGTACGTCCAGCCGGTGATGAAGCCCGCGAACGGTCCGAACGCCCGCTTGGTCCAGACGTAGAAGCCGCCCTCCTCCGGATGGCGCGACGAGAGCTCGAGGACGGTGAAGACGAGCGGCACGAAGAGGCCGAGCGCGGCGACGATCCAGATCGCGATCGCGCTCGGGCCGGCGGCCGCGGCCGTCGCGATCCAGCGCAGGCTGAACGTCGTGACGATGTAGAACAGGAACAGATCGCGAAACGTGAGGACTCGCCGCAGCTTCATCTGTAGAGACTCGCCGCGTTGTCGTGCAGATAGCCGCGAGCGATCGCCATCGCCTGCGAGTCGGTGATCTCGCGCGCGGCGATCATCTCCGCGAGCGCCGCCGCCGTCGCCGTCCGCGCGTTGTGGACCCCGAACCAATAGAGCTCTTCGGCGCCGATACGGTCGTCCATCGGGAACGCGTCTGATCCGTACGTGACCTTCTCTGGCGCGATCGTGAACCAGCGGCGCAGCACGTCCTTGAATTCGTTCGGATACAAAAGGAAGCTGCCCGTCGCCGACGAGTCCAGCCAGACGTTCTTTCGCAGCGTCATGAAAATCGCCGGCTGCTCGAACGGATAGCCGCCGTGGATCAGGACGAACGTCGTCGATTCGTAGCGCGGATCGCGCAGGACCGGTTCGAGGTTCAGCACATTGACGCCGGCCACGCTGAAATAATCGCCGGCGCCGGCCGAGCTGTGGATGTGCACGGGCAGGTGGAGGCGCCCGCACTCCGAGACGACGTGGCGGAACACGAAGTCCTGGAACGTTTTGTATTCAGCGGGTGTGGGAACGCCGCCCGTCCGGTATTTGCCGTAGATCGCGGCCGCTGCGTCGCGCGGTGGATCGTCGAAGACGAACGAACGGAAGTACGCGATCTCGAACTTCGCCGCGATCGCGCCGCGGCTCCGGTGATCCTCGAGGACGCGCGTCACGAACGCAAGATACGCATCCAGATCCGCCGCCGGCCCGGACTGTTGTTGAAATCGCCGCAGCAGCTTCGTCTGGTTCGGCATGAACGCCGCCTGATCGGGATTGCGCGCGGCGAGACCGGCGTTGTCGAACGGAAACAACACCGGGTCGATGTAGAACACCCACTTGAAGCGTGTGGGATCGAGATCGCCGGACATCGTGATGCGGTTGGCTACGGAGGTCTCGATGCCGAGCTGGTCGAGCAGCGCGTCGAAGTACTGCGGACCCGGACGGCTCTTTCTGAGTGACGTCTTCTTGTCCGCCAGCCATTGGCCGTGCGGGCCCTTCAGATCCGGGAATGGGAATGCGAACAGCGCGCGCGCCGCGGCCACCCAGTCCGGATTCTCCTCACGCAGCCGCAGCGGCAGCGCGCTTGGCGGCACCGGCGCCGGATCCACTTCGGCATCGTCGGCCCATCCCGGATGCGCGTGATGGTCGAAGATCTTGATGCGCGAGATCTGCGGCAGGAGTCGCTGATAAATCGGCGCGGCTGATGGAGACACGAGGGGGCGGGACTGCGCGATCGCGAAGTGAGAAAGAAGAAGGAAGAAGGCAGAAGGAAGCAGGAAGAAGTGAAGGACGCGGTGCATCGTCATTCTCCCAACATCTCTGCCGCACGACGTCGCTTGTCCTCGTACATCCGCTCGTCGGCCTGCGCGATGGCGTGCTCGAGATCGCTCGCGTCGGCAGAGACCTGCGCGATGCCCACGCTGAGGCCCAGCGAGAGCGGCAGGTCGGCCTCGACCAGCGTCGCGTGGAATTCGCGCTGGAGATCGTGCACGCGTTTTTCGGCTTCGTCGGCGCCGCACGAGATCAGCACGACGAACTCGTCGCCGCCGATGCGGAAGACGTAGTCGGCCTCACGGAACCTGTGCCGGATGTAGTCCGCGACGTGCCGCAGCACGCGATCGCCGACGGCGTGGCCCTGCGTGTCGTTGATCGCCTTGAAGCGATCGACGTCGATGTACAGCAGCGAGAGCAGCAGATGAAACCGCCGGTGATGCTCGAGGTGATGCGTCGTCACCTCGTCGAAGAAGCGGCGATTGTACAGGCCCGTGAGCGAATCGGTGATGGCCGCCAGCCGGAGCTCGGCACGCGTCGCGGCGAGCTCGCGGTTGCTCTCCCGGAGCGCGAGCAGCAGTCGTCGGCGGTACGCGCGAAACGCGAGCAACAGCCCGCCGATGATGAGCGCGCCGACGCCGAGCGCCAGGGGCGCGCTGACCATGAGCACCGGCGGATTCTACGTGCGGGGACGCTCGGCGCGCCAGCGGCGGTCGACGAAGGCGAAGCGGGTCTCGGCCGGCGCGTCTTCGTCTCCAGGGCCGGCCGGATCCGGATGAAGGGGATCGCCGGGCAGGACGAGGATGCGCCGTCCTTCGTGCTCGAGGACCTTCGGCATGCGCCGCGTCACGCGCCGCGTGCCGGCCCATGCGAGCGCCTCTTCGACGGTCCTGAACGGCTCGAGTTCACGCAGCGTGGTCCACGTCGGCGGCGGCAGGACGATCTCGCCCGCGTGCGACTGCCTCATCGCCTCCGCCGGCGTGATCCACGTGCTGTGCGTCGTCTCGGTCTCGTCGTGCGCCGGCGTCTGATCCGGCGGGATGCGCGTCATGAAGAAGCGCGTGTCGAACTGGCGCGTGTCGATGGGCGGCGTCACCCAGTGCGCGAAGAGGATCAGCGTGTCGAGCGCGAGCCGGAGACGCTCGCGATCGACGACGGTCCGCAGCGTCGCGCGGCCGGCGTGGACCTCTTCGCGATCATGCTTGAACCGCGCGTGATCCGCCGCGCGTGCCAGCGACACGAACCGGCCGGCGGCGTCGCGCGCGAGCAGAACGCCGGCCTCCTCGAACAGCTCGCGCGTCGCCGCGACGTGATACGCGACCGCTTCGCTCGGCGCGAGCGCGTCGAGCTGCCGCGTCGCGTGCGACACCCCGTCGCACCAGGCGTGATCGCCCTCGCGATCGACCGCGTCGACGCGCCCGCCGGGAAACACGTGCGCGCCGCCCATGAATACCGTCCGCTCGTGACGGCGGACCATGAAGACTTCGGGGCCGGCGGAGCTATCACGCAGCACGACGACGGTGGAGGCCGGACGTGGGTCGGAAGGAATCTGAGCAGACATCGAACTATCGATTATGAATGGAGAATGAAGAATTCCGGCCTCATTCTGCATTCTTAATTCCTAGTTCCTAATGTCGATGTAGAACGAGCGTCCTGTCAGCTCGCGATGATTCAGCCCGGCGGCTTTGTCCAGTTTCGCGACAATCGCTGGCAGCTCGACATGCGCCCGCCATTCATCCGCCCGGCCACCGGCCGCCTCGACGGTCTTCTTCCACTGATCCCACCAGCGCGCGACGAATCCGGCGATTGGCTCGACGATGAGGACGCGATCGCCGGCGCTTCCGCGCTCGACGAGCCGGGTGAGCAGCGCATCGCGTTCCGCGTCCGCCATTTCATTCAACGCGAACGCAGCGATGATCGGCGCCGGGCGCGGCAGCTTCGCCGTCGCGATGTCGCCTCGACGCGTGGTCGCCGACAAACCGAACGCGCGGTACGTCGCGGCCGCTTCTGCCGCCGCCCACGGATGCCGATCGATCCCGACGATCTTCGGTCTGTCCGCCGAAGCCTTGGCGGAGGCGGCGCTGGCCCACGCCGCGCCGGACGCGCCCGTGCCGCAACCGAGATCGGCCAGCGTGTCCATCGCGCGCGTCGCGCCCGGCAGCGCCGAGACGATGTGACGCACCAGCAGGTAGTGGAGCGGACCGTAGAACAACGCGAACGCCGCGCGCTTGCCGGCCCCGTCGAGCGCGGCGCCCTGCGCGAGCGTCGCGCGCCGCTCGACGTACGCGGACGACAGCGCCCGCAGCGCGCGCGAGACTTCGGGAAACGTCAGCTCGGCGAGATGCCGCGCCTCGAGCGCGGCCATCCACCCGGCGAAGCGGTCGTCCATTGGAGTAGCATCATCCCATGACGCGGCGCTGGTGTTGTCTGTGCTTGATCGCGTTGACCGTAACGGTTGATGCGCAGCAGAGCCGCGGCGCCGCCGAACGGCCGAGGCTCGTCGGCCTCGACACCGCCGCAGTCGAAACGCTCATCGGTCACGCGAGCGAAAGAAACGAGCTCGCCGATTCGAACGAGGCGTACTGGACCTACGAGACCGCCGCGGGCACGCTGACCCTCCATTTCCAGAACTCCGCCGTCGTCGACGTCGACCCCGCGGATTTTCCCGTCGAGCGAATCCTGCGGTCGGCGTCGCCGGCGCCCTCGTCTCCGCAGTCGACGCCATGGACCGCGTTCGTCGATCGGTTTCTCACCGAGCCGGATCACGCGGGCGACCTGGGCGCGGCGTCGTTCGGCGAGGATCTCGTGCGCACGCGCGCGCGACTGGCCGAGCTGCGCGCGATGGACGCGTCCCGCCTGTCTCCGGATGACGCGCTCGATCGCCGATTCGTCGAGACGCTCCTCGTGCGCCGCGAACTGGAACAGGCGCAGCTGCGCCGCTGGCGGATGGATCCGCGAATCTACATGCGGTCGCTGGAGGCGATCGCCACTCGGCTCGAGGACGCAGACGATGATGCGTCGGCCGCTGCCGTCGAGATTCTCAAGCTGCTGAAAGGCCTGCCGCAGGATTTCCGGTCCGGCCGGCGCAACCTCACGCTCTCGGTGCCCAACTTTCAGACGCTCGCGCTCGCCGTCGCGTCGGCCGGCGGCACCACGCTCGCGACCGGCGTCACGAAATTCGCCGGGAGCGTGCCCGATCAGAAGGACGCGATCCTGGCGGCGAACGCGGTCGCGCGCGCGGCGCTGAGCGATTGGACTGATTACCTGTCGAAAGAACTGCCGAAGCGCCCCACGGGCTACACAGCCGCCGGGATCGAGACGTACACGGCGATCCTGCACGATCAGTATCTCCTCCAGTACGGCGTGGACCAGCTGTACGAGTTCACGCGCCAGGAGTTCGAGCGCACGGAGCAGCGACTCAAGAAGGCCGCGGCCGAGATCGACGACTCGCGTCCGTGGCTGACCGTCGCCGCTGACATGGGAGACAACGCGGTCGACGATATCGACGCGGACAAGATCGCTGCGCTGTATCGGACTGCCGGCGAGACCGCGCGCGCGAATCTCGACGCGAAACAGCTCGTCGCCGTGCCGTGGACGGCGTCGCTCGAGGACTGGCGATTCACAGCGGCCGATTCGACCCCAGAGAGCCTGTTCGGAACGCTCGATCCCGCCGTCGTGTTGATCCACGCGCATGCCGCGTACGGCGATCGCGTGCGCGCGCTTTATCAGATGCACAACGCCAGCGCCGTGCGCCGCGAGCGGAGCGCGGCGACGTTCACGGACGGCTGGCGGCTCTACGTCGAACAGCTGCTCGAACAGCATGAGCTCATGCCCGACGATCGCGCGACGCTGCGGCTGCTGCAGCTCCGTCTGCTGGCCATCGTGCGCGCCGCCGTCGACATCGGCATCCACACGCACAAGATGACCGACGCGCAGGCGCTATCGTTTCTCACCGATCGAGTGGGGTTGACGAAGGCGGCCGCGGAGCGGGAGATCGCCGCGACGATCGACGATCCGGGTTCGGGCCTCGGCTACCTGGGCCTGACGGAAATCACGAGGCTCCGCGACGATGTTCAGAACGCTCGCGGCGGCGCGTTTTCACTCACGGATTTTCACGCGCAGCTTCTGAAGATCGGACCGCTGCCGCTGACGCTGGTCCGCGCGGCGCTGCTCAACTAGACGCCCGTCAAGGGCGCCGGCGCTCCTGGCACTCGATCGCGAACGCATGAAAGTCCGCCGCGAAGCGGTCGAACTGATCGACGAACGTGCGCAGCGGCGACGTTTCGTCGATCTGGGCGATCGGCACGATCGGGACGACGGTCGCGGAATCGCTTCCCCATCGTTCCGGGTGGAAGAACTCGGTGACGCCGGCGGTCGACAGCGTCGGATCGAACGGGACGATCTGCGCCGTCACGTCGTCATCGACGTCGTCGATCGGGGATGGCTGCGGTTCGGCCCGTGCGGGCTCGACGTGCAGCCACGAATACACGACATCGAGGGAGACCCAGTCGGAGTCGTCGGCGTCGGGGCCGAGCAGTTCCTCGCGTGTCGGGACGTCCAGCCCGTCCTCAGAGGTCGTCACCGCGGCCACTCCTGGTGCTCCAGAATTGAACATCAGCATACGGATTTCGCGCCTTCAAGACAACTTTAGCTGTCTCAAAGTGACTCTATGGCAAGTTCCGAGCCGTACGTCAGGCGCGCCCGGACGCGAACAGCGCGACGCCTTTCAGGTGCGCTTTTCCACCGCCCGCGGCTTCGACTTCGCGCGCGATTTCGGCGGCCACGGCCGCGCGTTTCTCCGGCGGCACTTTCGTCGAGAAGAGCACGGCGATCGGACCGGCCACGTCCATCATGAACGTCCAGAAGTCCGCGCCCTTGTCGAAGTCCGACATCGTCACTTCGACTTCCTCGACGCGCACGTCCGAGAATCCGGCGCTCTTGATCGTGGACTCGAGGCGGCCGCTGTCGGCGAAGGCGAACAATCCGGGCGCGCCTGGCGGCGGCTTGGGAACGTCGACGTGGCGCCCCAGCGTCGCCATCGGCACCGCGGCCCACGGATTGCGCGGCGGCGCCGCCCACGTGGCGAGCGCGATCGACCCGCCGGGCTTCAGCGCCTTGCGCGCTTTCTTCAGACAGCCTTCGGGATCCGGCATGAACATCAGCCCGAAGCGCATCGTCACCGCGTCGAACGACGACGCGGGCGGATCGAGCTCCTCGCCGTCCACGTGATGGAACTCGATGTTCTTCACGCCGCGCTCGGCGGCCTTCTCGCGCGCGAACGCGAGCATCTCGGCCACGAGATCCGTCGCGAGAACCGATCCGGACGGCCCGACTTTTTCCGCGATCGAGATCGCGGGATCGCCGACACCGGTCGCGATGTCGAGGACCTTGTGCCCGCGTTCGATGCCCGACATCATCCGCTGTGTGAGCGGCGCGGTGTACTTGCGCATCCGCTCCTCGTGGCGCATCCACCCCGGAGCAACCGTCCGCCATGTCGTCGCCTGATTCGCTTTGACCGTCGTGTTATCCATATCGGACTCCATTCAGCTATCGGCTATCAGCTTTCGGCTATCGGTGCTCTTCTCCCAGTTCCCAGTTCTGAGTTTTCTGTTTTCACTTTCCCGCTTGCATCCCCGCCGCCCTGTAGACCGCCGCGGCTTCGGGAGACGACAGATATCGCAGCAGCGCTCGAGCCGCCTCGGGCGCTTTCGCGTGAGCGGACACGAAGCCGACGAGCGACGTCGGCGTCGAGATTTCGCGCGGAAGCGGGCCGACGACCTCGACGCCAGGCTCCGTGATGATTTCGCTGATGAACGTCAGACCGATGTCGATCTCGCCTTTCGCGAGCAGCGCCATCGCGCCCGCGCCGCCCTGCGCGATCTTGATCTTCGGCTTCATCTGCTCCGCGATACCCAGCGCCTTCAGCGTCGCGTCGAAGCTGACGCCGGCGGCCGCGCCGCGCGAGGCGTCGGGATACGAGATGAATGTCGCAGCGAGCAGCATGCGCGTCACCGCCTCAGGCGTCGAGATATCCGGCTTGGGCGCGCCCGTCCGCACGGCGACGCCAACCGCGACCGTCGCGATCGGCGTTTCGCTGCTCACGACGACGTGGCCCGATGACAGGACGTCGGGATACGGCGGCTGAACGATCGGCACGTCGAACGGCTCGCCGCGCACGACTTGCTGTTTCGTGCCGCCGCCGGATCCGAACGTCGCCTTCACCTTGTGCCCGGTCTTCTGCTCGAAGTCCGGAATCAGCTTGACGATCGCCGCTCTGATCCCGCCGGGTGCGATCAGCGTGATCTCGTCCGCGCCGGCGCTCGGCGCGACGGATAGCGCCAGGAGAACGACGGTTGCCGAGAAAGCGCGAGTCATCGCGACGACGACACGCGGCCGCCGGTTGGTTGCCAGGCGGGCGTGCCGTCCTCCCACTGATTGTCGGTGAGCTGCTGGAGATTGGTTCCGTCGTAGCGCATGACGAACAGCTCGCCGTACGGCTGCGGCGCGTCGGTATACGTGCCCTCGTCCTTGAATCCCATGCGCGTGCTGGCGAACACGATGGACTCGCCGTCGGGCGACCACGCCATGTGCGCGTCGTTGCCCTTCGAGAACGTCAGGCGCTTCACGCCGGTGCCGTCCGGCTTGATCGTGTAGATCTCGTAATCGCCCTGCGCGGCCCGGGAGAACATGATCAGATCGCCGCGCGGCGACCACAGCGGAAAGTTGTCGTAGCCTTTCGTCAGGATGGTGACGGCCTTCGTTTCCATGTTCATGATGCGCAGGCCTTCGCCGTCGGGCCCGAACGATCGATAGACGAATCGCTTGCCGTCGGGCGCCATCGACGGAAATCCGTTGTTGTTCGGACCGCTCGTCACTTCGCGATAGCCGGTGCCGTCGGGATTGATGGCCGCAATCTGCGCGCCGCCTTCGATCCGATCCTCGGACTTCATCACGGTCCCGTTGAAGCCGTTGAAGAAGAGGTTGTAGACGCCGATGCCGAACAGGATCTTGTCGCCGCTCGGCGACCAGCTCGGCGCCATGATGTTGCGCGCCTTGTCCTGATAGATCACGTCGAACTTGTTCGTGCCGGTGGTCGCGATCTGCAGGGCGGCGCCAAGCGCGCCGGCGGCCGGCCGGCCGCTCGTCACGAATCGATCGCCGGTCGCGTTGAACGACGGCAGGATCCCGGTGAGCGTGAGCTCGTACTGCGGATTCCTGCTGAACGTCTTCAGCCACGCCGTCGGCGGCGCCGACAGGCGTTTGTGGAACGCGACGCGTTTGCCGTCCGGCGACCACGCCGCGGCTCGCACGTCGCCTTTCGGCCCGGTCTTTCCACTCGTGTAGTAGATGCCGGCGGAGTCGGTGTCCTTGCGGACGTAACCGATCTCGTTGCCCGGGAGAAACGACGGATTGAACTTCACGCCGGGTCCCGCCGGCACTTCCGTCGACGCGCCCGTCGCGACGTCGATCGACACGAGTCGCGTGTTCACCGTCGGCCGCGTGTCCTGGCCGTTCTCGGGCTTGGGGCTCGGGCGTCGCGTCTCGAGCGTGTCTTCGCGGTCCATGCAGTACGCGACCACGCGCTGGCTGTCGGCCGAGAACTTCGGGCTGCCGCAGAAGTTGCCGTGCTCGGTGATCCGCTTCAGCCCCGTACCGTCCGGATGAATGACGTAGATGTCTTCGATCTGCAGGTGCTCCCATCGGCCTTTGCCGAACGGCAGCGTGCTGCCGCGATCGGACGAGAACGCGATCCACTGGCCGTCGGGCGACCACGACGGCCGGACATCCCCGCCCGCGCCCGTCGTCAACGCCTTCGCGCGCCGCGTCTGGAGATCGACCGTCCACAGATTCGCTCTGCCGCCGCCGCGCGTGGAGACGAACACGAGCTGCTTGCCGTCGGGCGAGAACGCGGCCTGATCGTCGTACGCGGCGTTGTTGGTGATCCGCTCGAGGCCGGTGCCGTCGGCTTTCACGCGAAAGAGCTCGGCCGAGCCTTCGCGATCGGACGTGAAGACGATCGACGCGCCGTCAGGCGACCACACGGGGTCGTAGTCGATCTCGCCCAGGCCGACGAGCGGCCGCTCGCCGCTGCCGTCGGCGGCGGCGATGAAGAGCCCGACCTGGCCCGCGTTGGGAAACACTCGCGCGAAAACGATCTTCTGTGGACCAGGCGTCGCCGCGGCCAGCGCGACGGCGAACGCGGCTCCAGCGACGACGAGGATGCGTGTGTGCATGGGCGGATTCTAGCCCTATCCAGGTGTATAAGGGGCCAGCCGAGGGAGGTGTCCATGTTGAAAGGCTTCAGGCAATTCATTCTTCGCGGTAACGTGCCGGATCTCGCCGTCGCCGTCGTGATGGGCGCGGCGCCGCGTACGCGAAGAAGGTACCGAGCGAGACGATCGTCGACTCGTTGGAACAGGGTCAGGGGGGAGGAGCTGCGGCACGCAATCCGTCGCGAATGTCGCGGCTCGATTCCCGACCACAATCTCGAACGAGGTGTAGCAGAGCAACGCGAGGACGGCGGGGACGCGAACATCCGTCAAAATCGCATTGTCGTCTGAATGCCAATGCTCGCGACAACGGCCAGCGCCAGCGCTACCAGCGCGACTACCTTCGTGCGGGTGGCTCACCGGCCTGAACAGCAGGAACGCGCACGAGACGACCGCGGCACCCGTAAAGAACCAGTGGCTGATAAGCCCAACCAGCCAAAGGCGGCCGAGCACGTTGACAGCGTAATGGGTCCGGCGGAGATTGCGGAGATTAACGAGCCACAGGACGTCTGTCAGCAAGAACGCGATCGGAAACACGCACAACAGGACCGTGAACGCCACGTGGGTGATGCCGCGATGGCGGTCGCTCATGGACTCGACCTGTTGGCCGACCGAATCACCGGTCGAGGTTAGTGTTCCGCCGACAGCCTGGCGGCGATGAGGCTAAAGAATGACACGGGCCGAAAGCGCACAATCGCAAGAACGTCGTCGTTAGCCCTCCTCCGCTCCAGCTGCTGAATCGACGATTTTCCTGCGGACTTGGCGGAGGGAGAGGGATTCGAACCCCCGGCACCGTTTCCGGTGCAGTGGTTTTCAAGGCTTTCCAGGGGTGGGAGGGGCGCCAGCCCCTCCCAATTCATCCCAATAGAATGGGTCTTTCTTGCAGATGACCCAGGCGCGGATTGAGGCCTGTCCGCGGCGGGACACGGACAAAAGGCGGACAGTAGTTGAGTCGTGCCGTGTTAAGAAATCGGATCGGCGCTCGTATTCAACTAGGCGGACGCGAACTCCGCTCCGACCACCGGTCCGCTATCCGCACGAGGAACGAGAGCATCGTGGAGGGCAGCCTCGAGGAGGCAACTGCTCACGGCGTGCGCCGTGGCGAACGATGCTTCCAACCGATCGCAGATCGCCATCAGTTCGTCGACCCGTGCAAGGATGCGACGTTGTTCGGCCGACGGCGGCACCGGTAGTGGACAGCTTCGAAGTTGCGTCATATTAATCGACGCGAGATTTGTTGTTTGCTTGGATGCGTTTTCGAAGTATGAGCGCCCGAGCAGACTGTTGGCAAAGAGAGCAATCCATTCGGGCAGAAGCTCCTCTGGGTTCGCTGAACGAATTCGGTAAATATGGTTCTGGTGAATGCAGTTTGCGACTTCCTCGTTCCAAACGGCGGCTCGTCCTAGCTTGTCCCAATCTCCACCCTCGGTCATCAGGACATCGCCGTTCCGCAGCCTGTACCGAATGAGATCACCCACTGGGATTTCCAGTTCCTTAACCACGCGCAAGTCGAGATAGCCTCTCTGAACGTTAGCGACACGTAAATATGGATACGTCGCAGTTTTCAGTCCACGCAGGTTCTTACCTTTAGCCACACCACTCACGATCAAATTCACGGCGTCGAAAGTCAGGATCGCCCATGAAGGCGGGAACAAGTCACTGGCGAAAAATGTCGCTGCCTCAGGGAGAATGTCTCTTCTGGCGCGGGCGCCTCCCTATTCCGTGTATCTGCGACGATCGCCTTGAGACGATTCACTAATGCTAGCGCGGGCTCATCGGCTGGATCTTGCGTGACGAGCTTTCCGAGGGCCGCCAAATTAGTAATTGCCTCACGCAATTGGTGCACGTCCCTTTGGTGCATGACGAGGCGCGGTAGATGATCCAGTTGAAAACGGACGTGTTCGCGGAAGGTCAGCACGTCGGCGGCCGTCAGTTCGTCGACTTTAGCGACGATGCGACGCTGCTCGGCAGTTGGAGGGATCGGCAGGTAGATCCCGTTCGCCTGCTTGGCAGACAGATGCTTTACTGTCGTCAGGGAAGTTGACCTGTGGAGATGATCGAGAATCATCTGTAGAGGAATGGCCAAGAAGTCTGCTGCGAGACCTTCGAGCCAATTCTTAATGCGCATGACGCGCTGATTCAGAAGCGCATCGCGACCCCTCCATTGTCGAAGGTTGAAATCGCCATCCATGCCGACGACATAGTCGCCATGCTGGACGACGTACGCCGGATCGTAATCACCTTCGTAATACGCCTCCGTGTCTGCCCGAGAGATGTCCCGAATGCGAATCAGCGGCATTCCGACCCTACTCGAATTGAATCGCGACGAGTCGAAAGCGAAGCCGTAAGACACGTCAGCGATCGCGACAAGCCGAGCCCAGCCCCATGAAGCAGGTACGGTGAACGGTAGCGATGACAGCGGAATCTCTACGGCGCTGCGAGGTTCGACAAAGTCGCTAGCGAGTTTCCGCGCCGCAATACGGGTCTCGATATCCTTCAGTAATTCAGCCGCCGGCTCGTCCTTAGCGTCTTGAGCTACCAACCGTCCCCTGACGGCAAGGTCGAGAACGAATCGCCGCAATGCCGCAACCGCGCCCGATGCCTCGCTGAAGCGATCG
>JAIQFX010000069.1 GCA_020073005.1 Terriglobia bacterium
ATCGTGATCACGCTGTTCAGGCACAAAGAGTCGCTGAACCCCGACTCGTTCACGCTGCTCAAGTGGTGATGCTGCTTCTCATTCCGCTTCTCCCGCTCGTCGGATTCCTGATCAACGCCAGCTTCGGCCGGCGCATCGGCAAGACTGCGTCCGGCGCGGTCGCGTGCGCGGCGATGGTCGCGTCGTTCGCGGTGTCGGCGCTCGCGGTGTGGCAGCTGCTCGCGTTGCCGGAGGAGTCGCGCGCGCTCGTCAGCCACGCCTTCACGTGGATCTCGTCCGGCGCGCTGAGCGTCGGCGTCACGCTGCGTCTCGATCCGCTGTCGGCGGTGATGATCCTCGTCGTCTCGGGCATCGGCTCGCTGATCCACGTCTACTCGACGGCGTACATGCGCGAGGAGACCGACTCCGAATATGCGCGCTACTTCTCGTACCTGAATCTCTTCGCCGCGTTCATGCTCGTGCTCGTCCTCGGCGCGAACTTCCTCGTGATGTTCGTCGGCTGGGAGGGCGTCGGCCTCTGCTCGTACCTGCTGATCGGCTTCTGGTATCAGAAGAAGTCCGCGTCCGACGCCGGCAAGAAAGCGTTCATCGTCAATCGCATCGGCGACTTCGGCTTCATTCTCGGCGTGCTGCTCGCGTTCGTCCGCTTCGGCTCGGTGGACTTCCAGGAGATCGCGCGGTCCGTGGCGACGTTGAGCCCCGAGACGACGTTCGGCACGATCTCGCTGATCACGCTGCTGCTGTTCGTCGGCGCGACGGGGAAGTCGGCGCAGATTCCGCTGTTCGTCTGGCTGCCCGACGCGATGGAAGGCCCGACGCCGGTATCCGCCCTCATCCACGCGGCGACGATGGTCACGGCGGGCGTGTACATGATCGGGCGCAACGCCGTGCTCTTCAGCCACGCGCCCCAGACGCTGGCGATCGTCGCCGTCATCGGCGCGGCGACGGCGCTGATGGCCGGCACGATCGGCCTCGTGCAGAACGACATCAAGCGCGTGCTCGCGTACTCGACCGTGTCGCAGCTCGGCTACATGTTCCTGGCGATGGGCGTCGGCGCCTACGGCGCCGGCATCTTCCACCTCTACACGCACGCGTTCTTCAAGGCGCTGCTGTTCCTCGGATCCGGCGCGGTGATTCACGCGCTGCACGGCGAGCAGGATCTGCGGCACATGGGCGGACTTCGGAAAGAGCTGCCGATCACGTACTGGACCTTCGTGATCGGCGCGATGGCGATCGCCGGCGTGCCGGGCCTCGCCGGGTTCTTCAGCAAGGACGAAATCCTGTCGAGCGCGTACTTCAGCGGCCACCAGATTCTGTGGGCCGTCGGGCTGCTGACCGCGCTGCTGACGGCGATCTACATGTTCCGTCTCGTATTCCTCGCCTTCCACGGTGAACGTGCGGAGCACCCGGCACCCGAGCACGGTGCACCGCACCCAGCACCTCAGCACCCGGCACCCGGCACCCACTTGCACGACGCGCCTCCCGCAATGGCGCTCGTGCTCATCGTCCTGGCGATCGGTTCGGCGCTGGCGGGCTGGGTGGGCTGGGGCGGCCGCTTCGAACATTTCCTCAAGCCGAGCTTTTCGCCGCAGACCGCGGAGATCGTCGCCGAAGGCGGCGCCGAGATGGCGCTGATGGTGACCGCGACCGTGACGGCGCTCGCCGGCATTGCGATCGCGTTCGTGTACTTCGGGCGCGCCCGCGGCGCCGCGGACGCGCTGGCCGCGAGATTCGCCGGCCTGCACCGCGTGCTGCTGAACAAGTACTACGTCGACGAGGTGTACGACGCGACCGTCGTCCAGCCGATTCACATCGTGTCGAAAGAGGCGCTCTGGAAGATCGTCGACGTGCGCGTCCTCGACGGCGCGGTGAACGGCGTCGGAGAAACGGTGGGCGGCCTGAGCGAACTCCTGCGCCGGCTGCAGACGGGCTCGGTCCGCGCGTACGCGGCGTCGCTGTTCTTCGGGGTCGTGATGATCCTTGGTTATTACCTGTGGCGATGAAGATTTTCACCACGGAGGACACGGGGGACACGGAGGTGGGAACCTGTTGTCTAGACGGTGTTTCCTCCGTGGCCTCCGTGTCCTCTGTGGTTGACAAGCTTTAGATGTCCTTCCCGATTCTTTCATCGCTCATCGCGCTGCCGATCGTCGGCGCCGTCCTGCTGCTGTTCGTCCGCGGCGTGGACGAGGAGCAGACCGCGCGGCTGGCGCGGCAGGTCGCGCTCATCGTGTCGGTCCTCGTCTTCTTCGAGACGCTGCTGCTCTGGGCGCGCTTCAATCCGGCGTCGGCGGATTTCCAGTTCGTCGAGCGGCACGCGTGGATTCCCGCGTTCGGCATCAGCTACGCCATCGGCGTCGACGGCATCAGCCTGTTCCTCCTCGTCCTCACCGCGTTCCTGACGCCCATCGCGCTGCTGAGCTCGTGGGAATCGGTGCACAAGCAGATGAAGGCCTTCTGCATGTTCGTGCTCCTGCTCGAGAGCGCGATGATGGGCGTCTTCGTCTCGCTCGATCTGTTTCTCTTCTACATCTTCTGGGACGCGATGCTCGTCCCGATGTACTTCCTGATCGGCATCTGGGGCTACGACCGGCGCATCTACGCCGCGATCAAGTTCATGCTCTACACGATGGCGGGCAGCGTCCTGATGCTCCTGGCGATTCTGGGGCTCGCGATCCTGCACTACAACGCGACCGGCAGCTACAGCTTCGATCTGCTGAAGATCTACGCGCTCAACGTCCCGCGGCCCGTGCAGTTCTGGTTCTTCCTCGCCTTCGCGCTCGCCTTCGCGATCAAAGTTCCGCTGTTCCCGTTCCACACCTGGCTGCCCGACGCGCACGTCGAGGCGCCGACCGCGGGATCCGTGATCCTCGCCGGCGTGCTGCTGAAGATGGGCACGTACGGGCTCCTGCGCTTCGCGTTCCCGCTGTTCCCGCAGGCCGCCGAGTTCTTCGCGCCCGCGCTCGCCGTGCTCGCCGTCGTCGGCATCATCTACGGCGCGCTCGTCGCGATGGTGCAGCCGGACATGAAGAAGCTCGTCGCGTACTCGAGCGTGAGCCACCTCGGCTTCGTCGTGCTGGGCCTCGCGGCGATGAACACGCAGGGCGTGCAGGGCGCCGTGTACCAGATGCTCAACCACGGCGTCAGCACCGGCGGGCTCTTCCTGATCGTCGGCATGCTGTCGGACCGCCGGCACACGCGGCTCATCGCCGAGTTCGGCGGACTGAAGAAAGTGATGCCGCACCTGGTCGCGGCGTTTCTTCTCGTGACGCTCTCGTCGATCGGCCTGCCGGGCCTGAACGGCTTCGTCGGCGAGTTCCTGATTCTGCTCGGCGCGTTCCGCTGGGATCCGCGCTTCGCGGCGTTCGCCGCGAGCGGCGTGATTCTGTCGGCGACCTACATGCTCTGGATGTTCCAGCGCGTGAACTACGGGACCGTGACCAACGAGAAGAACGCGAGCCTGCCGGACCTGCGTCCGCGCGAGTGGGTGGTGATCGTGCCGATCATCGCCGTCGCGATCCTGATGGGCGTGCTGCCGAATCTGTTCCTCGCGCCGATCGAACCGTCGGTGGAGAAACTGCTGAACCAGTTCCACCAGAGCTCGACGACGAGGATCGAAGCGAGCGTCGATCCAGTCACCGGTCACCAGTCACCACCCACCAGCGAGGCCGCGCGATGACGCCGGGCGCCTTGAACGCCATCGTTCCGATGGCCTGCGTCGCGGCCGCGGGCATCGCCGCGATGGTGGCCGAAGCGTTTCGCGAGCCGGGCGAGCGCATGCCGATCGCCGGACTGGGCGTCGTCGGTCTCCTTGGCGCGGCCATCTCCACGGTCGTGCTCTGGAATCACAACACGTCGAGCTTCGGCCTCGTGTCGGCGGACAACTTCGGCCTCTTCGTCACGATGATCCTCGTCATCATCGGACTGCTGACGCTGGCGATCTCCGGCCCGACGATCGAGCGCGAGCGGCTGCCGGCCGGCGAGTACTACGCGCTGACGCTGTTCGCGATCGCCGGCATGATGCTCATGGCGACGGCGACGGATCTGCTCGTGATCTTCCTCGCGCTCGAAGTGCTCTCCCTCGCCGTCTACGTGCTGACGGGCCTGCGCCGCGACTCGCCGGTCGCAAGCGAGGCCGCGTTCAAGTACTTCCTGCTCGGCGCGTTCTCGAGCGCGTTTTTCCTGTACGGCGTCGCGTTCACCTACGGCGTGACCGGCAGCACGCACCTCGATCGGATCGGCAGCGTTATTGCCGCCGGGGCCGCGCACGAGACGATGATGCAGCGGCTCGCCGCCGGACTGCTGATGGTCGGCTTCGCGTTCAAGGTGTCGGCGGTGCCGTTCCACATGTGGACGCCCGACGCCTACGAAGGCGCGCCTTCGTCTGTCACCGGCTTCATGTCGACCGGTGTGAAAGCCGCGGCGTTCGCCGCGTTCGTCCGCGTGTTCCTCTCGGCGTTCGAGCCGATGCGCGCGGACTGGGGCGCCGTCCTCTGGGTCGTCGCGGCCGCGACCATGGTCCTGGGGACGGTGGTCGGCGTCGTGCAAAGCAACGTCAAGCGCATGCTCGCCTATTCGAGCATCGCGCACGCCGGCTACCTGCTGGTCGCCTTGCTCTCGGCGAACGATCTCGGCAAAGGCGCCGTGCTGTTCTACCTGCTCACGTACGCCGTCACGAATCTCGGCGCGTTCGGCGTCATCGGGCTGCTCGAGAGCGGCGTCCAGTCACCAGCCACCAGTCAGCCATCAGCCACCAGCCAGCAGCCACCGCACGATCAAGTGAGAGACTACGCCGGGTTGTGGTACTCGCACCCGGTGCTCGCCGGCCTGATGACGGTCTTTCTACTCTCGCTCGGCGGCTTCCCGCCGATGGCGGGCTTCATCGCCAAGTGGTACGTCTTCAGCGCCGCGATGAAGTCGGGGAACAGCGGGCTCGCCATCATCGGCGTGTTGACGAGCGTCGTCTCGGTCTTCTTTTATCTGCGCATCGTCGTGATGATGTACATGACCGAAGGCGGGCGGCCGACTGTGTTCCCGTCGGTGCCCAAGGTGGCCGGCCTCGCGCTCGTCGTGTCCGCCATCCTCATCTTCTATCTCGGCATCCTTCCGGCCCGCGTCCTCGACTGGGCCGCCCAATCCATCGGGACGATCTTCTAGCTTCTTGCGGGGTCAGACCGGGGTCAGACCGGGGTCAGACCGGGGTCGGACCCTGTGGCAGAAATTGCCATGTCCGTGGCGGCGCCCGTGGCATCGCCGCGGCAGTGGTGGCACAATCACGCGCATATGCCGCCCGTGATTCCCGAACGCAACAAGCCCTGGAAGTTCCACAAGGAACGGCTGACCGCGAGGGACACCGCGTGAACGCGAGACGCCGGACGCGGCCGCTCTTCGCCGCGCTGGCGATCCTGCTGTGCGTCATCTCTCGCGCGTCCGCGCAGGAAGGCATTCCACCACCGGTCCGGAGCGGACCCACGCTCGGCCCGCCTCCATCCCGCTCCCGCACTCCAGTGATCACCGTCAGCGACGCGAGCATCGATCGCGTCCACGATTGGCTGGAGGCCATCGGCGATCACACGCCGGGCGAATACGACGCGGCGCTCGCGACCATCGCCTCGTGGCGGCGCGGCGACCTGCAGACGTTGTGGATCAACACGACCGTCCTGATCGTGATGATGGACGATCTACGCTCGCAGGGCTTCTCGCTTTCGGTGGGCGGCCTGACGTTCGGCAAGCAGAACGCGAACCGGTTCACGATCAAACCGGACGGGCAGCCTGAAGTGGAGATCCAGTACAGGCCGGTGCAGTTGCGGCGGCTCAAGCTCTACGCCTGCGCAGCGGTTGGCACCACGTTCTGCCCTGAGTCGCTGAAGTTTGCTGAACCTCCGCTGGGCCTCGAGAGACTGTCCCAGCAGATGCGCCTCAACATCCTCGATGGCGCCGCGGTCGACGACGTCGAGATCCCGATTCACTGGATCATGGGCCGGCTCCTGCAGGATGACGTCATCCCGGCGGGCTCGAAGAAACCGGCCCCGGGCCGTGACGCGGAAGTCCGCGACTGGTATCGCGCCACAGCCGCGTGGATGCAGGATCGCGAGAGCCACGACACGACGCATCTCGATCGCGCGCGCGAGCTGTTTCCGAGAGACGCCGGGATCCTGTTCCTGAGCGGCTGTCAGCGGGAGGCGCTTGCCGCGCCCCGCATCCACGCCGCGCTCGGCGCTGCCGTCGTCCCGCCAGGCTTCGGCTTCGACATCGGTTCGGATCGCGGGGAGCTCCGCCGCGCGGAGGAGTATTTCCGCCGCGCGCTCGACGTCGATCCGGGCATGGCGGAAGGGCATCTCCATCTCGCTCGCGTCCTGCTGGCGAGAAAAGAGTACAAGGACGCCGTCGATCATCTGCGGCGGGCCTCGCCGCTGGGCGACGATCAACTCGAGTACTACCAATCGCTGTTCCTCGGCGCGGCCGAAGCCGGTCTGGCGCACGACGAGGCCGCGCGCACCGCGTACCGTCGCGCCGCCGCGCTGCGTCCCGAGGCGCAGTCGCCGTTGATCGCCCTCAGCGAGCTCGCGACCCGCCGCGGCGACCGACTTGCCGCGCTGCGCGAGCTCCAGCGCGTGTTCGCGCTGCCTCCGTACGCGCCCGAGCTGGACGATCCGTGGTGGGACTACTTCACCTCGCACGTGCGCAACGCCGAGGCGCTGGTCGAAAGGCTGCGAGCGGAGATCGCAGGTGAGGACAAGCACGATGAGTAGGTGTCTTGTCCTCGTCGTCCTCTGTCTGCTCTGCGTGCCATCGCAGTCTTCCGCCGCCGATCCGCGGCTGGACCGTGTCGAGCAGTGGCTCAAGGCCGTGGCGCAGCACGAGCCCGGAATGGACGATGCGGCGACGGCGCGCGTCGGCGCGTGGACGAACGACGACTTGCGGACGCTGTGGGTCGACATCAACGTCCTCGTCCAGTTGATGAGGAATCCGCGCGGCCTCGGCTTCGTCGTCAAGGTCGAAGGGCAGTCGCGGGCGACTCCGGTGCACTTCACCACGGTGCAGCTTCACAGGATGGAAGCGTTCGCGTGCGCCGCCGCCGGGATGCTGACCGAGCAGTTGTGCGTCACGCTCAAAGCCAACACCGAGCTCGATCCCGAGCTGCTCGACCTGGCGCGCGCCGCCGCCGACGCCAGGCGCCGCGGCGACAACGACAACTACATCCTTCGCCGCGGGGCGCTGTTGCACACGGACATCGGGCTCATCGGCCGCGAGTCCAACGAGCCGATCGGCGGCGGCACGTCCCCTGGGCCGCAGGGCATCCGGCTCGACGTGTCCGATGGGCGCGGCATGGGCCTCGCGCAAAGCACGGTGCACTGGGAGCTCGCGCGGATGCTGCTGGATTTTGTGATTCCGTCCGGCGAGGATCGGCCGGCACCGTCGCGCGACGCCATGGTGCGTTTCTGGTACCGCGCGACGGCGGCGTGGCGCCAGGCTCGCGAACAGCACGACACACAGCATCTGGACCGCGCTCGTGAGCTGTTTCCCGACGACGCCGACATCCTCTTCCTGAGCGGCTGCCAGCATGAAACGTACGCGGGTTCGCCCATTCAGAACGCCGTGCGATCGACAGTTCTCCCGACCGGATTCAAGCTCGACGTCGACACCGACCGCGCCGAGCTCCGCCTGGCCGAAGGATTCTTCCGCCGGGCGCTGGCGGCGAGACCGGACTTCGCCGAGGCGCACCTGCGCCTCGGACACGTGCTGCTGCTGAGGGGCCGCGCGCCGGAGGCCGCCATCGAGCTGCAGCAGGCGATCGGATCGGTCGAGGATGATCAGCTGCTGTATTACGCGGAGCTGTTCGCCGGAGCAGCTCATGAGGCGCAGGGCCAGTTCGACGCGGCGCGCGCGTCGTACGAGAAGGCGGCCGACCTGTACCCGACGGCGCAGTCGCCGCTCCTCGCGCTGAGCGCGCTCGCGCGGCGGCGCGGCGATCGCGCGGCGGCGTTGCGGGCGCTGCAGGAAGTCTTCGAGCTGCCGTCCGTCGATCCGGAGGAGGGTGAGCCGTGGTGGTTCTACACGGTCGCAGATGAATAGCCACGGAGATTCGGAGACTCGGAGAGGGGGAGGGAAGAAACACTCTTACCCCCGTGTCTCCGTGTCTCTGTGGCTATTTCTTTTCTCCGTGTTCTCCGCCCCCTCCCTGTTCTCCTCGTCCCAGCAGGCGCCAGCGTTTTCCTCGAAAATCGAAGCGGTCCGCGTCGATGTCCTCGCCACAGACAACGGACAGCCGATCCGCGGTCTCGCCGCCGCTGACTTCGAGATCCTGGACAACGGCGTGCCGCAGCAGGTGGACCTCGTCAGCTTCGAGCAGATTCCGCTCAACGTGATCCTCGCGCTCGACATGAGCGCCAGCGTGGCGGGCGAGCGCCTCGAAAACCTGCGCGGCGCGGGGCGGGCGCTGCTTGGCGGGCTGAAGAAAGACGATCAGTCGGCGCTCGTGACCTTCAGTCATCGCGTCGATCTCGGCGCCGGTCTCTCCACCGATGCGGCGCGCGTGCGGACCGCGCTCGACGAGGCGGTCCCCGCCGGCAACACGGCGCTGATCGACGGCGCGTACGCCGCGATCACGCTCGGCGAGGCCGACGCGGGCCGCGCGCTGCTAATCGTCTTCAGCGACGGCCTCGACACGTCGAGCTGGCTGACCGCCGAGGCCGTGCTCGACGCCGCGAAGCGATCGGACGCCGTCGTCTACGGCGTGTCGGTGCAGTCGCGCGTGAAGCCGGAGTTTCTGCGCGACCTGACGTCGTTCACCGGCGGCCGGTTGTTCGAGGTGGAAAAGACAGCGAACCTCGGGTCGATCTTTCTGAGCGTCCTGGAGGAATTCCGGCAGCGCTATCTCGTCAGCTACACGCCGCGCGGTGTCGCGAAAGACGGCTGGCACAAGCTCGACGTGCGCATCAAGAACCGGCGGGCGACGACCAAAGCGCGCCCCGGCTACCTCGCGGGGTCCTGACCAGCCGCGTCGAGGCCGCAACAACTTCCTTACAACAGATTACAACCGGAGGCGAGTTGCCGAAATTCCGACGGCTCCGGTCTTTCGGACACCAAACTTCTGGAGATCGGATCGACTTGCATGATCTTTCCCTCACGCGCCGCTTGCGGAGGGTCCTTTATCAGTTGATAATCCGGCCGTTTCCCTTTTCATAACGGTTTTCACGCGCTCTTCTAACTGCGTCGGCGTCGTATCCCGGGTGTCTGCTCATTCTCGAGGGAGGGCTGGACATGGACAGGATTCGAGTTCGCGTCGTGGCGATCTTTATTGGAGCGTTGCTTGGAGCGTGGCCCGCCGCGGCACAAGAGGGCACATCACAGATGCGCGGGCGCGTGACTGACCAGCAGGCCGGCGCGCTGCCCGGCGTGACGGTGACCGTGACGAACCAGGCCTCGGGAACGTTTCGCGAGGCGGTGAGCGGGGCGGACGGTTCGTGGTTCATGGCGGCGCTGCCGCCCGGCAGATACCAGGTGGCCGCGGAACTTCAGGGCTTCAAGAAGTACGTGCGCCGCGACGTCACGGCCGCGGTCGGCGTCCAGGTGGCCATCGACATCCAACTCGAGATCGGCGGCGTCGAAGAGACGGTGACCGTCACGTCGGAGGCGCCGCTCATCGACGTCACGTCGAAGGAAATCGGCGGCAACATCAGCACGAAAGAGCTCGCCGAAATCCCGACCATCGCGCGCAACTTCACCTACTTCGCCGGCATGCTGCCGGGCATCGTGCCGACGGCCAACCTCGCGTCGTGGGGATCGGACACGCTGACGGCCAACGGCGTCGACTCGCGCAACAACAGCTACCTCGTGGACGGCGCGTGGGACAACGACGACTACCTCGGGCAGAACAACGGCGCGCAGGCGCGCGTGCCGCTCGACGCCGCGCAGGAGTTCCAGGTCCTGACGGGACAGTTCGACGCGGAGTTCGGCCGGACCTCCGGTGCGATCGTCAACGCCGTGATCAAGTCCGGCACGAACGTCCTCCACGGCACGGCCTTCGAGTATTACTACAACCCGAGCACGAGGGCGAAGAACTTCTTCGAGGACCAGAACAACCTCGACAAAGCCGACGCGCGGAAGAACGAGTTCGGCGCCTCGGTGGGCGGTCCGATCAAGCAGGACAAACTCCACTTCTTCGTCGACGTCGAGCGCGTGCAGTTGAACGAGGGGCGGACGATTCAGATTCCCGCCCGGCCGGATCTGAATTACTCGACGGTCACCGAAACGCGCGTCTGGGACACGGTCTATCGCGTGGACCATCAGATCAACGCGAACAACAGCTGGGGAGGCCGCTGGATCACCGAGTGGTCGCCGCAGACCAACCAGACCAACAACGCCGCGGTCACGTTGACGGCGGCCCAGCAGGAGTGGGATCGCGACGACACGGGCTCCATCCACTTCAACTCCGTGCTCGGGACGAACCGCGTCAACACGGTCCGTCTGTCGCTGACACGCGAAGACGACCGCTTCGCGCCCAACGGTTTCCCGGGGTGCAAGCAGAACTCAGTGTTCTTCCCGATCTGGCAGGCGACATTCGCCGACTGCGTCGCGACCAACGAGACGGCGATGCGGACCCAGGGCCCGAATCTGACCTACCTGACGTTCCAGGACGGCGTCCGGAACGCCGGCACGCACTGGATCACCGACTCGCCGGAGTTCTCCGACACGTTCAGCTGGTTCATCCCGGGCACGAAGAGCGGCGATCACGACATGAAGTTCGGGTTCCAGATGTACTACGCGGGGTGGCATTATCAGAACCACGCCCAGCTGAACGGGACGTTCGTGATCCCGTCGAACAACTCGTTCAATCCCGCTGATCCGCGCACGTACCCCGAGCGTCTGACCATTCAGGCGCCGACCGACCAGTACATCTCGATGACGCAGTACGCCTACACGGGCTTCCTCCAGGACAAGTGGCACGTCTCGAATCGCGCGACGTTCAACCTGGGCGTGCGCTACGACATCGACTTCACGCCGCTCGATGAGACGGGCAACAAGTACTTCAGCGATCCCAGCGCCTATCCGGTCGACAAGAACAACATCTCGCCGCGCGTCGGCTTCACCTACACGATGGACGAGGGCAAGTCGCTCATCCGGACCGGCTGGGGGCTGTTCTACGACAAGACGAACTTCGGGCTCCTGAACAGCTACGTCGTTGCCGGCGTTCAGGCGGCATCGGTCACGGCGCAGTTTCCGGCGGACGCCATCGACCCGGGTCCGCGCGCCGGCCGTTTCCCGACCGATCCGATGTTGAAGAACGGCCCGGTCGTCAACTACGCGCTGCTCAATTCGCTCTATCCGTCCGGATCGCTCGTGAGAAACACCGGCGACGTGTTCCTCGACAACCCGAGCCGGCAACAGCCGTACACGCAGCAGATCAGCGCCGGCTTCCAGCGGCAGCTCGCCGGGTCGGTGTCGGCCAGCGCCGACTACGTGCATACGATGGCGCGCGACCAGTGGCTGCTGGAGAACCTGAACCCGGGGCTGCGCGTCAACACGACGGCGTCGGGCGCGATCAACCGCGTCGACCCGACCTTCGTCACCAACGTCTGGCAGCGGCAGAACATCGGCGAGTACACCTACGATGCGCTCAACGTGGTCCTCGAGAAGCGGGATTCCCACAACTGGAGCGCCCGCGCCTCGTACACGCTGGCGAACTCACGCGGCAACAACAGCGGGGCCGAGACCTCGACGAACAACTACCAGCTACTGAACGACTCGAATCTCGCGGCGGGACAGGGACCGACCGACTTCGACCGTCGTCACAACCTGGTCCTCAGCGGCCGCATCGTCGAAGTGCCGGGCACGCGCGGCATGACGTTGAGCGGCACGCTGCGGCTGCTGAGCGGCACGGCGTTCACGCTGATCGACACCAGCAGCGATCCCGATCGCAACGGCCAGTTGACCGACCCGCTGCCCGCCGGCAGCTACAGCGGCAACGGGGCGAACGCGATTACGGTCACCAACGCGGGCGGGCGCAACGGCGCCTACGGTCCCGGGTACGCGCAGCTCGACTCGCGCGTCGGCTGGCGGTTCAAGGTCGGCCCCGGCCGGACGATCGATCTGACGGCGGACGTGATCAACGTCACCAACCGCGCGAACTTCGTCAATCCGACCTCGGATCGCCGGAGCACGAACTTCCTGCTGCTGACGACGCTCTACGGCGGAGGCCAGCCGCGGCAGGCGCAGGTGGGAGTGAGGTTGGGGTTCTAGAAACTCAGAACTTAGAAGTCAGAAGGCAGAAGGGCGGAGGCCGCGCAGGCCTTCGCCCTTTTGTCTTTTCGGCTCAGTCGAGCGCGAACACGAACAACGCGTGGCCGCCGGCAACGGCCACGTACTGTTTGTCGTTCGCGAAGTACGACATCGGTCCCGATCGAATCGCGCCGCCGGTCTGGAACTGCCAGAGCGCCTTCCCGGTCCTCGCATCCAGCGCGTAGAAATTGCCCTCGTTCGATCCGCTGAACACCAGTCCGCCCGCGGTCGCCATCACGCCCGCCCAGGTCGGCGTCGGCAGCGGAAAGTCCCACGCCTGTTTGCCCGTCCGCACGTCGATCGCGCGCACCGAGCCCCACGATTCCTCGTCGAGCCGCTTCTCGCTGCCGCC
This sequence comes from Terriglobia bacterium, assembly GCA_020073005.1. Lineage (GTDB taxonomy): Bacteria > Acidobacteriota > Vicinamibacteria > Vicinamibacterales > CAVVIG01 > SRVP-36. The sequence goes on from JAIQFX010000069.1 coordinate 12,635, forward strand.
CGTGTAGTACGTGCCGGGTTTGTACTCGACCCCGGTCTTGAAGTAGATCGATCCCATCTCCCGCACCGGCACGTACAGCATGTTCGTCTGCGGGCTGTACGACGGGCTCGCCCAGTTGGTCGATCCCTGCAGGCTCGGATAGACGAGCGTGCCTTTCTCCGACGGCTCCATGTTCGGAATCAGAATGGGCCGTCCCTTCTCATCAAGTCCCCGCGCCCACGTCTGCTTCGCGTACGGTTGGCCGAGCAGGTACTCGCCGGTCCGGCGATCGAGCACGTAGAAGAAGCCGTTGCGATTCGCCGCGACGACGACCTGACGCGCGCGTCCGTTGATCTCGGTGTCGACGAGCACGGGGATCTGGTTCGCGTCCCAGTCGTGCACGTCGTGCGGCGTGAACTGGAACGTCCAGCGCAGCTTGCCGGTCTCGACGTCGAGCGCGACCAGAGACGACGTCCCGAAGTTGTCGCCGAGACGCGAATCGCCGTTCCAGTCCGGACCGGGATTGCCCGTGCCCCAGTAGAGCAGCTTGAGCTGCGGATCGTACGACCCGGTCAGCCACGTCGCGCCGCCGCCGTGCACCCAGCTGTCGCCGGGCCACGTGTCGCTGCCCGGCTCACCCGGCGACGGGATGGTCCAGTAGCGCCAGAGCTGCTTGCCGGTCTTCGCATCGTAGGCATCGAGGAAGCCGCGGATGCCCGCTTCGCCGCCACTGATCCCGACGATGACTTTGTTGTCGACCACGAGCGGCGCGGCCGTGATCGCGTGGCCGCTTGGATTCTCGCCGACGTGCACCGACCAGCGCTCTATGCCGCTGCGCGCGTCGAGCGCGAAGAGATACCCGTCGAGCGTGCCGACGTAGACCATGTTGTCGAGATACGCGACGCCGCGGTTCACGCGCGGGAATCCGAGATTGAGGACGCTCGGCGCGATCGGCCGCGTCCATTCCCAGAGCGGCTTGCCGCTCTTGAGATCGAGCGCGGCGACGATCGTCGGTCCCGCCGTCACGTACATCACGCCGTTGACGACGACCGGCGTCGCTTCGAGCGAGCCGGCGCCCGGCGGTTGATACACCCACGCCGGACGCAGCCGGCCGACCGTGGCCGGCGTGATTTGTGTCAGCGGTGAGTAGCGCTGCGCCGAGTACTGCCCGGAATACATCGGCCACTGGCCGTCCTGCGCGACCAGCGTCGCGGCGGCCGCGACTACAAGGGCAGCGATTTGCAGCGCGAGCCTTTCAGGCGAGCGTCTCATCCTTCTCATCGCGCACCTCGCAACGTCGAGAGGTACGCCACTACATCGTCGAGCTGCGGCCCCGAGAGGCGCGACTCGTATGAGGGCATCAGCGACGCGTCCGTTTCGCGATCGACGCGCGTCAAGTCCGCCTTCTCGAGCGTGTGCACCGTGCCGCCCGCGTCGCGGATGTGGATCCAGAAGACGTCCTCGTTCACGCGAATGCCGCGGACCTCCGGACCGGACTTCGGCACGGCGCGCACGACGAGGTAGCCCGTCGGATGCGCGGCGGCCGGCTTCACGATCGACTCGCGCAGGTACGCGGGTCCGCGCCGCGCCGCGATGCCCGTCAGCTCGGGCCCGACGATGCCGCCGCGGCCGTCGATCACGTGGCAGGACCCGCATCCGGTGGACTGATAGAGCTCGGCGCCGCGCTGCGCGCTGCCAGGCACGGGACGCGGCGTTGCGCGCGAGAGCGATTGCACGTACGTGGCCGCCTGCCGCGCGTGGCGCTCGGTGAGCGGCGACCTGAACGACGGCATGTCCGTGCCGGGTATGCCGTTGATGATGATGTCGACGATGGACCGGAGGTCCGTCGCATGCCGCAGCCGGCCGTGCAGATTCGGTCCGGTGCCGCCGTCGCCGTCGTTGCCGTGACACCAGGCGCACTGCGAGTCGAAGATCTTCTTGCCGGCGGCCAGATCGCTCGATGACGATGCGGGCGGCCGCGCTCCGCGAATCTGCGCAGCGGCATCCATCGATAGCGTCAACAGCGCGCCGGCGATCACCAGCGTCACGGACTCACGTCTCACGAGATCACCTCCGGAAATCTGGATTATAGGCGGATCGGATGGGCCGTCTGGTTTTCGAAAAATACCGTGAAACGCGCGGGCTCCGCCGCTGGCGATGTGGCTAAGATGCGCGCTGTTCAATTCCATCCACAAGGAGCCGCCATGCGCATCCTGAAAGCGTCCCTGCTGGCGATGGCCCTCTGCGGCCTCGCGGTCCTCACGCCCGTGCTGCGCGCGCAGAACGCCGCGAAGAACTACCTCATCGTTGCGAAAGGGCAGAACAGTTCGAGCACGGCTGCTGTTGCGGCGCTGGCCGCGAGCCGGGGCACGGTGACGGCGCGGTTCGACGCCATCGGCGTCGTCGCGGCGTCGTCGAGCGATCCGGACTTCGCCGCGGCGCTGTCCGCGGACGGCGCCGTCCAGAGCGTGTCGGAGGATCCCGAGATTCAGTGGCTGCCAAACGAGCGCGTGATCGAAGCCGACGTCGACGCGCTGGCGCTGCCGCCGGCGAACGCCGAGTCGTTCAGCGCGCTGCAATGGAACCTCCGCGCGATTCACGCCGATACGACCGCGGCGAACGGCGACCGCGGCGACGGCGCCACGCGCGCGCGCGTCGCCATCCTGGACAGCGGCATCGTGACGAACCACATCGACATCGCGGCCAACCTCAACCTGGCGCTGAGCACGTCGTTCGTGCCGACCGAGCCCAACCTCAATCCGCCGCCCGGCTTCAATCACGGCACGCACGTCGCCGGGATCGTCGCCGCGCCCATCAACGGGATCGGCGTGCAGGGCGTCGCGCCCGACGCGGAGATCGTCGCGGTCAAGGTGCTGAGCGCGGCCGGCAGCGGCGCGTTCTCGTGGGTGATCGCCGGCATCGAATACGCCTCGGGCCCGGCCGTGCACGCCGACGTCATCAACATGAGTCTCGGCGCGACCTTCGATCGCATCAACGCCGGCGGCGGCGGCGCGGGCCCGCTCATCGCGGCGCTGAATCGCGCGGTCACTCACGCCACGCAGAACGGGACGCTCGTCGTCAGCGCCGCCGGCAACGACGGCGTGAACCTGAACTCGCGCATCTGGATCGTGCCGGCGCAGTCGGGCAACGGCATGGCCGTCAGCGCCACGGCGCCCTTCGGGTGGGCCGCGCCGGGCGGATCGTCGTCGTTCGACTTCCTGGCGTCGTACAGCAACTTCGGGCAGTCGGTGGTCAGCGTGGCGGCGCCGGGCGGCGACGCCGCGTGGCCGGGCAACGAAGTCTGCACGGTCGGACCGCTCACGCGGCCGTGCTTCGTGTTCGATCTCGTGATCAGTCCAGCGGCAATCAACAACGGGTACTTCTTCGCCGCCGGGACGTCGATGGCGACGCCGCACGTATCGGGCGTGGCCGCGCTCATCGTCGGCAAGTTCGGCCACATGAAGCCGGCGCAGCTGGCCGCGAAGATCCAGCAGAGCGCGGACGACATCTTCAAGCCCGGGGCCGATGCCGGAAGCGGGAGGGGCCGCGTCAACGCGCTGAACGCCCTGAGGTGATTCGCGTCGCTCCTGTTTCCACGAGGCCTTTCGGGTCGTCGGGGGTCGGACAGTTCGCATAAGATGCGTCTGGCCGATTCCCCGGCCGACCCATGACCCCATCGCGCCTGCGCCGCCTGCTGTCGCCCGTCGTCGAACTGCGCGACGAAGAGAGCGTCACCGCGCTCCTGATGTTCGCGTACTCGTTCCTCGCGATGAGCGGGTACAACGTCCTCAAGCCCACCACGCGATCGAAGTTCATCGACGATCTCGGCGCGAACAACCTGCCGTACGTGCAGCTCGCCGCCGGGCTGCTGATGGGATTCGTGATTCAGGGCTACACGAAGGTGATGCAGGCGCTGCCGCGCCGCTGGGTGTTTCCGGTCACGCAACTCACGATGGCCGCGTTCCTCGTGGGATTCTGGACGCTCTTCAAGACCGGCCAGAGCTGGGTCTCGGTCGTGTACTACTTCTGGGGACTGCTGGCCGGCAGCCTGCTGATCAGCCAGTTCTGGACGCTCGCCAACGACATCTACGAGCCGCGGCAGGCGAAACGCACCTTCGGGTTCATCGGCGGCGGCGCGAGCCTCGGCGGCATCGTCGGCGCCGGCCTCGCCGGCCGGCTCGCCAGGCCCGTCGGAACCGAGAACCTGCTGCTGATCGGCGCGGGCTTCCTCTTCCTCTGCTTCTTCGTCGTCTGGGCGGTCGTCAACCGCGAGCAGCCGCCTGATCGATCCGGCGTCAACGAGAAGCGGGAAGAGGTGAGTGCGGCCGAGGGACTGCGCCTGCTGCTGCACTCGCGTCACCTGCAAATCATCGCGCTCGTGATCAGCTTCGCGGCGATCGGCGCAGGCATCATCGAACAGCAGCTCAACATGGCCGCGGGCCAGTTGATCCCGCTCAAGGACGCGCGGACGGCGTTCATCGCCGACGTCATCTTCTATTCGTCGATCGTCGGCCTGATCATTCAGATGACGCTGACGGCGCGGATGCACCGCGTGCTCGGCATCGGGTTCGCCTTGCTGATCCTGCCGTTCAGCCTCGGCACGACGGCCATCGTCATGCTGCTCAATCCCGTGCTCTGGGCGACGACGCTGGCGCGCGTCTCGGACACGGCGCTGCGGTACACCGCCGACAAGACGACGCGCGAAATCCTGTTCATGCCGCTCCCCACGGACCTGAAGTACAAGGCGAAACCGTTCGTGGACGTCGCCGTCGACCGGTTCGCGAAAGGCGCGGGCGCCGCGCTGGCGCTGCTGATTGCGATCAAGGTGTTCCACATGACGTGGTGGCAGCTGAGCTATCTCAGCCTGCCCATCTCCGTGCTCTGGGTCGTGCTCGCCGTCAGGGCCAAGCACGAATATCAGAAGACGTTCCGGAAGAGCATCGAGCGGCACGACATCGACGCGGAAGAGGTGCGCATCAACGTGGCGGACTCGACGACGGTCGAGACGCTGATCGAGGAGCTCGCGAGCCCAGACGATCGTCGCGTGATCTACGCCATCGACCTGCTCGATTCGCTGGACAAGCGCAACCTCATCACGCCGCTGCTCCTGCACCACGAGTCGCTGCGCGTCCGCGTCAGAGCGCTGACCGCGATGGCCGCGATGAACGATGCCCGGCCCGATCTCGCCGGGCGCTGGATCCCGGCGATCGAGCGGCTGCTGACGGACGAGGATCCGGACGTGCGGACGGCGGCCGTGCGCACGCTCGCGACGCTGCGCCGCGAGGGCGCCGCCGAGTTCATGCGGCCGTACCTCGACGATCGCGACCCGCGTCTCGTGATCACCGCGGCGGTCGCCCTGGCCGACAGCGCCGAGACGGCCGATCAGGCCGCGGCCCAGCGCGCCATCGAACGGCTCGTCGAAGATCCGCGCGAGGCCTCGTCCGAGATCCGGCGCGAGGTCGCGCGGTCCCTTTCCGCGATCCGCAATCCGCAATTCCGCAATCTCCTGATCCCGTTGCTGTATGACGCCGACGCCGACGTCGCGCTCGCGGCCATTCGCGGCGCGGGCACCATCCCCGCTGCCGGCGCGCTCCTGTGTGTCGCGCCGCTCGTGTCGCTGCTGCGCAACCGCGCGCTCAAGGCGGCGGCGCGCGACGTGCTCGTCGGCTACGGCGAGCCGATCCTCGGCGTGCTGGCGCACTTCCTCAGGGACGAAGAGGAGGATCTCTGGGTCCGGCGCCACATTCCGGCGACGCTGGCGCGCATCCCGTCGCAGGCGTCCGTGGATCTCCTGGTCGAGCGTCTCGGCGATGCCGACGGCTTTCTCCGCTACAAGGCGATCGCCGCGCTCGAGACGCTGCTGCGGGCGCGCCCGGATCTGAAATGCGCGCGCGTGCCGGTCGAGACGCTCGCCATGAGGGAGGCGCTGCGGTCCTGCATGTACCTCAGCCTGCTCGCGAATCTTCGTCGCGCCGATCCCGACGTCACCGCCGGGCAACTGGCGCGCGCGCTGCAGGACAAGCTCGATCGATCGAAGGACAGGATCTATCGCCTGCTGGGACTGCTGTACGGCGCGAAGGACGTGGCCGCGGCGCGGTGGGCGCTCGATCGGGGCCAGAGCCGCGCGAAGTCGAGCGCGGCGGAGTTTCTCGACAACCTGTTGAAGGGCGATCTCCGCAAGCGTGTGATGCCCCTTCTCGAGGAGCTCCCCATCGACGAGCGCGTGCGCAAGGCGAACGTGCTGATCAAGTCGCGGCCGCGCGATCAGGCGGACACGGTCACGCAGCTCGTGCACGACGACGACCAGGTCGTCGCCGCCGCGGCGATTCACTACGTCGAAGCCCGCAAGCTCGACGCACTCGCGGGCGATCTCGAGCAGACGCTCGAGCACCGCGACGTCCGCGACTGGTACGTTTTCGAGGCCGCGTCGTGGGCGCTCGCGTCGCAGCGGATGTCGGCCGAGGAGCGGCGCGCGCGCTGGATGGAGCCGCTGCCCGCGGTCGAAGTCGTCGATCGCCTGCGCCATGTTCCGCTGTTCGCGTTCGTGTCCGTCGACGAGCTGTACCGGATCGTCGCGGTCGGCCATCAGGCGCGATACGAGACGGGCAACCGCATCGACGAGCCGGGCGGCGGCGCGATGCTGCGATTCCTGCTCGACGGTCGCGTCGTGCTGCGGACGGGCGATCGCACGTCGGCCACGGAAATCGCGGCGCCGGCGGCCTTCGGCTTCGACACCGTGCTCGCCGCGGCGCCGTCCGGCGATTCGCTGGTCGCCGCGGACTCCACGATCGTGCTGGCGCTGCCGACGGAGGAATTTCTCACGCTGCTGTCGGCGAACACGCAGCTGGCCGCGGGCCTGTTCCGCATGTTGATGGCGCGGGCGACGCCGTCAGCAGCGCCGTCGCTCCTGCATCCGCGCGCCAGGGCCGAGGCGAGAGCGGCCGCGCCGGGCGGATTGCGGGCCGTGGACAAAGTGCTCGCGCTCGAGGAGGTGCCGGTGTTCGCGCGGGCGACGGCCGAGGAGCTGATCGCGCTGGCGGCGATTGCGCGCGAGGTGCCGATCGTCGAGGGCGCGGATCTGTTCGCCGAGGGCGAGCCCGCCGCCGTGCACATCGTGCTCAGCGGTTCGCTGCAGCTTCAGCGCAACGGCGGCGCCGCCGTCAGCGCCGGCTCCGGCGATGCGATTGGCGTCGTCGAGACGCTCGGCGGCGGACTGGCGGAAGCGCACGCGCGCGGCGTCGCGTCAGGATCGGCGCTGCGGATCGATCGCGACGCGTTGTTCGAGGTGCTGAGCGACCGCATCGACTTGATGCGCGGCTTGTTTGCTGCGATGAAAGCCTGAAGTCTCGAGTCTGAAGTCTGAGTCTTGAGACGTCAGCCTTCAGATTTCACACCTCTGATCGCGCCGGCAAGCGCACTGTCTTGGTCTGGCAGGACTGTCCGCAGGTCGAGCAGCACCTGGTCTTTTTCAATCCGCGCGATGACCGGTGGCGTCAGCCCGCGCAGCCGCGTTTCGAGCGCGTCCGGCGTCAGGCCGCGTTTCTCGATCGCGACGAGCCAGGTCGGCAGCTCGAGTCCGGGCGCGCTGCCGCCGCCGACCGCCGACGCGCCGGCCACGAGCGTCGCGCGCCAGCCGTCGGTTTGATTTAGCGCTGTCGCGAGCGCCTCCGCCCGTCCGCGCACCTCGTCGGCCGTCATCGTCAGCATCCGCTGGACCGGAATCGTGGTGCCGGCGCGGCCCGCCGCGTACTCGATCAGCGTCGCCTCGAGCGCCGCATAGGTCAGCTTGTCCACGCGCAGCGCGCGCATCAGCGGATGCGTGCGGATGCGGTCGACGAGCGCCTTGCGTCCGACGATGATGCCGGCCTGCGGTCCGCCGAGGAGCTTGTCACCGCTGAAACAGCACACGTCGGCATTTTTTGCCATCGTCTCCGCCACTGACGGTTCAATTTCAGCCACAGGGTCCGACCCCGGTCCGACCCCGGTCCGACCCGTGTCGGTCCCCAAGTGGCCGCTACCCAGATCCTCGGCGACGGGAATGTTGAACTTCTTTCCCAGAGCGACGAGATCCGCCAGCGCCGGCCGCTCGGTGAACCCTTCGATCCGGAAATTGGACGGATGGACGCGGAGGATCAGCGCGGTCCGATCACCAATCGCCGCGGCGTAATCGGCGACGCGCGTCTTGTTCGTCGTGCCGACCTCGCGCAGCACGGCCCCGGACTGCGCCATCACGTCCGGCACGCGGAACCCGCCGCCGATTTCGACGAGCTCCCCGCGCGACACGACGACCTCGCGGCCCGCCGCCAGCGCCGCGAGCACGATCATCGTCGCCGCGGCGTTGTTGTTGACGACGACGGCCGCTTCGGCGCCGGTGAGGCGGCAGAGCAGCGCCTCGGCGTGCACGTCGCGCCGTCCGCGCTGGCCGCGCGCGAGGTCGTACTCGAGTGTCGCGTAGCCGCGCGCGATCTCGCTCACGCGATCGACCGCGGACGCCGCCAGCGGCGCGCGACCGAGATTCGTGTGCAGGATCACGCCGCTGGCGTTGATGACCGGCACGAGCGACGGCCGGAACGCCCGCGCGAGCGCCGCCGCCGCGCCGGCTTCGATGCCAGCGCCCGCGAGCGCCTCGCTCGCGAAGTCCGCGCTGCCGCCGGCGATCGCCTGCCGCACGGCGACCGCCGCTGTGCGCAGCGCGTCCACCGTCGCTTCCGCGCCGAATCGCGCTTCGAGCGCGCGAATCGCCGGCCGCTGCCGGAGTTGCTCGATGGAGGGGATGACGGTGAAGTCCATGTGGTTGCAGGATGGCAGGAGGGCAGAATGGCAGAATTGCAATTGCAGGATTCCCATCCTGCCATCCGTCCTGCCATCCTGCCTTCCCGCAATTCTGCAATACTATGTCACCGATCCCGTGTCCACCGACGCCCCGAAGTATCGTCCGCTCGAGCGCTTCTGGCCGTATGCCGATCTGCCCGAACAGCCGACCGACGAGGAGCTCGCCGCGCTCGATCCGGAATTGCACGACGCGCTGTTCGGCGCGCAGCCGCGCCCGTTCTCGGTGACGCTCGTGTTTCCGCAGCTCGACGTCCCGGATTTTCCGCGCGCGCTCGAGCTGGCGCGCGCATCGGCCGAGTTCCGGACGACGGGCGAAGGGCCGTCGCTGCGGTATCGCGCGCGGTTCCGGTCGAGCGACGCGGGCGCGCTTCACCGGCTGTATCAAATTGTCGGCGGCACCGGCGCCACCGACGTCCTCATCGACGACCGGCCCGTGCCCTACGCGCGCGAGTTGTGGCTGCCGCTCGTCTGGTGTTTGATCCGTCAATAGCCGTGGCCCGCACCAGCATCGACAAGGACCTGACGCGGCTCGAAGGCGAGCTGAAGCAGCTCGAGGCCGAGTACAACATGTACTTCGCCGGACGGCTGCCGCGTCCGCCGTGGGAGACGCGCACGCGCGTCGAGAACCTCGTCAAGCAGTACGACCGCGCCTACATCACCAACACCGGCGATCGGTTCCGCTTCTCGACGCTGCAACACCGCTTCGCGGCGTTCATCGACCTGTGGGACAAGGGCCTGCGCGCGAAGGAGGAAGGACGGCCCGGTCCGCTGACGCACATGCGCGCGACGGAGCCGGAGCGGAAGAAACGGCCGGAGGATCGCATCGTCAGCGTGGCGTCGTTCCGCGATCCGGTTCGCGAGATCGACAAGCTCACCGATCTCTACGAATCGCTCGCCGAGGCGCGCCGTGAAACGGGCGGGGAAGCGCCGCCGTTCCACAAGTTCGCGGAGCTCGTGAAGAACCAGGTGGAGAAGCTGCGCGAGGCCGGGACGCCGGAGGTCGCGTTTCGCGTGGCGGTGAAGGACGGGAAGGTGAGCTTTACGGCGCGCGGCCTGAAAGGCACGGACGACTGAGAATGTAGAAGGAAGAAGGCGGAAAGCAAAAGGGCTGAGAGCCTTTCAGCCCTCAGCCCTCTAGCCCTTAGCCCTGGGGAGCGTTAGATCTTGGTGACGTTGCCGGCCTGCGGACCTTTGGGGCCGTCAACGATCTCGAATTCCACCGCCTGACCTTCCTCGAGCGACCGGAACCCGTCGCCCTGAATGGCCGAGTAGTGGACGAAGACGTCGCTGCCTCCATCACGCTCGATGAACCCGTAACCCTTGGCGTTGTTGAACCACTTGACCTTGCCTGTGATGCGCATCGTTCTTCTTCCCTGCTTGCTGGGACGCGGCGAGCCGCGCCATTGCACAAAAAAAAAGGCCGCGAAATGCGGCCCTTTCCCTTACGGCGCCAGGTCCGCCCGGCGTCGTTACAAATACTAACAGGACTGCCGACCCATGCCAAGAGCCTTGTTGAGCGTCTCCGATAAGACCGGAATTGTCGACCTCGGGCGCGGCCTCGCCGCGCGCGGCTTCGAGCTCGTGTCGACTGGGGGAACTGCCCGCACGCTGACCGACGCCGGCCTGCCCGTGACCAACGTGTCCGACGTCACGGGCTTCCCCGAAATGATGGACGGCCGCGTAAAGACGCTGCATCCGCTGATTCACGGCGGCCTGCTGGCGCGCCGCGACCACCCGGCCGATCTCGCCGCCGCGCGCGCCCACGGCATCGGCCTCATCGACGTCGTCGTGGTCAATCTCTATCCCTTCGAAGAGACGGCGAAGAAGCCGGGCGTCGCGTTCGACGACCTCGTGGAGCAGATCGACATCGGCGGGCCGAGCATGGTGCGCGCGGCGGCCAAGAATTTCCGCGATGTGCTGGTCGTCGTCGATCCGGCGGACTACGCGCGGCTGCTCGCCGAGCTCGACGCGACGCCGGCGCTGGGATTCCGGTTCGACCTGATGCGCAAGGCGCTCGCGCACACGGGCGCGTACGACACGGCGATCAGCGCGACGCTGGCGACGATCAATCTGACCGGCGACCGCTTCGAACGATCCGACGTCGCGCGAGGCTTCAGCCGAGCGACCGCGTTGGATGACCGCATCGATCTCAGCCTCGAGAAGATCAAGGATCTCCGCTACGGCGAGAACCCGCACCAGAAGGCGGCGTGGTACAAGGTGGCGGACGTGGCGTCCGGCTTCAGCCGGACCATGATCCTTCAGGGCAAGGAGCTCTCCTACACGAACCTCCTCGACCTCGACGCCGCGGCGCGCATCGCGCTCGAGTTCGACGAGCCCGCGGCCGTCGTCATCAAGCACACGAATCCCTGCGGCGCGGCGACCGGCGACTCGCCGGCTGACGCCTACGTTCGCGCGCGCGAGGCCGACAGCCTCGCCGCGTTCGGCGGCATCGTCTCGCTCAACCGGCCGATCGACGTCGCGACCGCGCAGGCGATCGTGTCGACGTTCATCGAGGCCGTCATCGCGCCGTCGGCCGACGCGGACGCCCTCGCGGTGCTCGCGAAGAAGACCAACATGCGCGTCGTTGTTGCCAGTTTCGGTGAGACAGGCGCAGCGCAGGCCTTCAGGCCTGCAGACGTCGAGTTCCGTTCCATTCTCGGCGCGGTGCTGGCGCAGGAGCGCGACGTCGTCGCCGAGGCGCGCGCGCCGTGGACGCCGGCGTCGCTTCCGGACGGATTGAAAGTCGTGACGAAGCGTCAGCCGAGCGCGGACGAGTGGGCGGCGCTGCGCTTCGCGTGGCGCGTGTGCGCGCACGTGAAGTCGAACACCGTGATCTTCACCGACGCGCGCCGGACGCTCGCCGTCGGCGCTGGGCAGATGAGCCGCGTCGATGCCGTCAACGTCGCCGTGATGAAGGCGGCGGCCGCGAAAGTCTCGCTGACGGGATCCGTCGCCGCGTCCGATGCGTTCTTTCCGTTCCGCGACGGACTCGACGCTCTCGCGAAAGCCGGCGCGACCGCGGTCGTGCAGCCCGGCGGATCAGTCCGCGACGCCGAAGTCATCGCGGCGGCGGACGAGCAGGGAGTGGCGATGGTGTTTACGGGGAAGAGACACTTCAGACATTGAGCGCCGCACGCAGCTCGTCGCGGCTGACGGTGGCGGGTCCGAACTTCCCGACGACGATGCCGGCTGCGTGATTGGCGAGGATCGCGGCTTCGGTCAGCGTTGCGCCGGCGGCGAGCGCGAGCGCCAGCGTCGCGGCGACGGTGTCGCCCGCGCCCGTCACGTCCGCGACGTCGCGCGCGACGGCGGGGATCGATCCTTCCGCGCCATCCTCCGACACCCACATGCCCTGATCGCCGCGCGTGATCAATACCGCGTCGCACTGCGCGCGCCTGCGGAAATCGCGTCCGGCCTCGCGCGCGTCATCGTCGGTGCGGATGCGCCGATGCGTGGCCGTCTCCGCCTCGTGATGGTTCGGCGTGACGAGCGTCGCGCCGGCGTAGAAGTCGAGATGCGGGATCTTCGGATCGATGATGAGAGGAACTGACGATCGCTCGCCTGAAAGGCTCGCGCGACGAGTCAATGCACGAACGACGTCGCGCGTGACCGTGCCCTTCAGGTAGTCGGACACCATCAGCGCCTTCGCGCCGCGGCCGAGCCGCGTCACCCGATCGACGATCGCGCGCTCGACCTCGCCTGACGCATCCGCTTCGCGCTCGTAATCGATGCGCGCCACCTGCTGATGCCGCTCCGTGACGACGCGCACCTTCTCCGTCGTCGGACGATCGCGGTCCTCGACAAGGCCGTCGACGCCGAGCCCGGCGGCCGCGAGCTCCGCGCGCACCTTGCGCGCCGCTTCGTCCGCGCCCACCAGGCCGATCAGCGACGGCCGTCCGCCCAGCGCCGCGATGTTGTGCGCGACGTTGGCCGCGCCGCCGAGCAGGAAGTACTCCGACTGAAACTGCACGACGGGCACGGGCGCCTCGGGCGACATGCGCGTCACGCGCCCGACGATGAAGCGATCGAGCATGATGTCGCCGACGACGAGCACCGGCAGGCCGGCGAAGCGCGCGACGAGATCGGACGCGCGAGAAGGGGACAGCGACAGCATGCGGGGTAGCGCAGCCCTTCAGGGCTGGCCGGCACCGGTCCGCAGGCCTGACAGGCCCGCGCCACGACTCACGGCGGCCGGCAGCGTGGACACGATCAGGAACAGCATCAGGATTTCGGAGTCGCCGAAGTTGTACTCGAAGAGCCCGCCGGTGAGGAGCGCGGCGACCGTGGCGAGCCCGGCGGCGGCGAGGAACGTGTGCTCGCCCGATCGGAATCGCTTCCACAGATCGCGCGCGAGCGCCACGATGAACCAGATCCAGATCGCGACGGCCGGCAGGCCGCGCTCGGCGGCGATCTGCAGCACGTTGTTGTGGAGGTGCGGGTTCACCTTGTTCACGGCGTCCGGGCCGCGGTACTCGGCGTAGAGCCGCTGGACCATGTTGGCGCCGACGCCGGTCAGCGGATGCGCCTGAACCATCCGCTCGCCGACGTGCAGCATGGCGACGCGATCCATCGTGCTCGGATCCTTCTTGTCGAAGATCGAATTGAACCGCTGCATGACCAGCCCCGGCGCGACGGCGAAGAAGATCGCCGCGACGACTGGCAGGATCGCGAACAGCCGGAAATCCTTGAGCGCGAACAGCAGCGCGGCCGCGACGCACACGCCGACCCACGCGCCGCGCGTCAGCGTCAGCGCCACGGCGACGGCGAGCGCCGGGATGACGAGCGCCGCCCACGTGCGTCCGCCCTTGCCGAACAGCACGCGCGCGACGGCGACGCCGATGACGATCATCAGCATCCCCGAGTACGTCATGTAGTGGCCGAGCGTGCCCTGCGGGCGCTGCTGCAGCACGTCATAGTGCAGGATGCCGTACTGCACGACGCCGACCACCGCGCTGATCGCCGCGCACGACAGCACGACCGTCATCAGCGTCGACGCGCGCTCGGCCGTCACGAGCCGGTAGGTGAGCGGCACCAGCAGGAACAACACGAGCTGCTTGCAGTCGATCAGGCTGGTGCGGGGATCGAACGAGAACGCGGCGGAGACGAGCGTCGCCGCGGCGTAGATCGCGAGCGGCCAGAAAAACGACGGCGCCTCGAATCGTTCGCGGCGCACGACGAGCAGCCCGAGCCAGCACGCGATCGTCATCGTCAGGAGGATCTGGGCGGCGGCGATCGAAAACTGGACGGCGCCGGCGATGGCAATCAACGCGACCGCGGCGATCGTCTCGAGCCGGTCGTTGTTCACGGCCGGCACCGTGTGCGGGGCGTCGAGGGCGATGGCGTCGGACACGCGAATAGTTTATCCGGTCCGGCTGAAGCCGGACACCCAAAGGGGTATTCTCTCCAGTATGAGAGTCTTGCGACTCGGACTCGCCGCGCTGCTGCTGTCGCTGCTGGCCGTCGCGCCGGCGCGCGTGGCGCCCGCGGCGGCCGTGACCGGACCCGGCGCGGCGCCCTTCTTCACGGGCCTCGCCGACGTCGCGTCGTTCAACGCCGCCATGGACGCGCGGATCGCCGCCGCCCAGCAGGCGCTCGATCGGCTGCTCGCCGTCAAGGCGCCGCACACGGTCGAGAACACGCTGCGGCTCTACGACGATCTGCTCATCAAGCTCGGCGACGCGAACGGACCGGCGAACATCGTCGCGACCGTGCACCCGGACGCGGCGATGCGCAAGGCGACCGAAGCGGTGCAGGAGCGCCTCCGCGTGTTCTCGTCCGACCTGGCGCTGAACCGCGGCGTCTACGACGCGCTCTCTGCGATTGACGCGCGCGGCGCCGACGCCGAAACGCAGTACTACCTGCGCGCGCAGCTGCGCGCCTACCGGCTCGCCGGCGTCGACAAGGACGAAGCGACCCGCGATCGCCTCAAGCAGCTGCAGCGCGACCTGGGCGGCGCGACGCAGGAGTTCCTCAGGAATTTCCGGGACAACACCCGGTCGATCGTCGTGAAGGACGCCGCGGAGCTGGACGGCCTGCCGGCCGACTACATCGCGCGGCACAAGCCCGATGCGACCGGCGCCATCACGATTGGCACCAACGACGCCGACGTCCGTCCGCTGCTGACGTTTGCGAAGAACGAAGACGTGCGCAAGCGGATGCTGATGGAGTTCTCCAACATCGGCTATCCCGCGAACATCGCCGTCCTGGAGAAGATGGTCACGCTGCGCGGCGAGATCGCGCGCGCGCTCGGCCAGCCCAACTGGGCGACCGCCGACATGCTCGATCGCATGTCCGGCAGCGTCGGCGCCGTCTCCGACTTCATCGATCGCGTCGTCGAGGCCTCGGGCCGGAAGGCGGCGCGCGAGTACGACGATCTGCTGAAGCGCAAGAAGCAGGACGTGCCTGGCGCCACCGGCATCAACGCGTGGGAAAACACGTACTACTCGGAGCTCGTCCGGCGCGCCAGCTACGACTTCGGCGCGCAGTCGGTGCGTCCGTACTTCCCGTACGACCGCGTCAAACAAGGCCTCCTCGACGTCACGAGCCGGCTCTACGGCGTGACGTACCGTCCGGCGAAGGACGTGCCGGTGTGGCACCCGTCGGTCGAAGTCTACGAGGTGCTCGACGGCGGCGCGCTGATCGGCCGGTTCTATCTCGACACGCATCCGCGGCCGAACAAGCAGAGCAACCCGATCACGGGCACGGTGCGCGTCGGCGTCGCGGGCCGCCAGCTGCCCGAAGCGGTGCTCATGACCGCGCTCCCGGGCGGCCAGGCGGGCGATCCGGGGCTGATGACGCATGAAGAGGTCGTGACCTTCTTCCACGAATTCGGTCACGTCGTGCACGCGATCGTGTCCGCGCGCCCGTGGTTCGGCACGGGACGCCTCGTCGAGCGCGACTTCGTCGAAGCGCCGTCGCAGATGTTCGAAGAGTGGACGTGGGATCCGGCGACGCTGGCGACGTTCGCGAAGCACTACCAGACGAACGAGCCGATTCCGGCGGCGCTCGTCCTGAAGATGCGGCGCGCGAACGAATTCGGCCAGGCGCTCGGCGTGCGGCAGCAGATGGTGTTCGCCAAGCTCTCGCTCTCGCTGCACGATCGCGATCCGAAGAGCGTCGATTCGACGGCGCTGATCCGCGACCTCACGAACAAGTACCTGCCGTTTCCGTTTGTCGAAGGCACGCATCGCCAGACCGCGTTCACGCACCTGGCGAACCGGAATTACAGCGCCTCGTACTACACGTACATGTGGTCGCTGGTGATCGCGAAGGACCTGTTCAGCAAGTTCGATCAGACGAACCTGCTGGCGCCGGCCGTCGCGCGGAAGTACCGCGAGGCCGTGCTCGCGCCGGGCGGCTCGAAGCCCGCGGCGGATCTCGTGCGCGACTTCCTCGGCCGGCCGTTCAACGCGGCGGCGTGGGAGGCGTGGCTGAACCGCGAGTCGAATTGACGATCGCGATCCCGGCCGCGCGCGCGACCTGCTCCGGCGTGATGCGCGTCAGGCAGCGGAAGTCGCCCGGCTCGCACACGCGCTGATCGCAGGGCCGGCAGGGCAGCTCGCCCGCATCCACCGATTCACACGCCAGCCGCTCGTCGCGCCACGGCGCGGATCGCGCCGGCAGCGTCGGTCCGTACACCCCGACAATCGGCACGCGCGTCGTCGCCGCGACGTGGAGCGGCCCGCTGTCGCCGCCGATGTAGAGCGCCGAACGGTCGAGCAGCGCGCGAAGCTCCGCGAGCGAGAATTCCCCGCACGAGACGACGCGATCCGCCGACCCGCCTGATTCCTGAAGTCGCGCGCGGGCGCCGGCGATCACCCGCTCGGCGGCATCGCCTTCCGACGGACCCGCACTAATGATGATGCGTCGCGCGGGATCCTCGGCCGCCAGCGCCGCGACGAGCGAAACGAAATAGTCGATCGGCCAGCGGCGGAACGGATTGCCCGCGCTCACGTGGACGACGATGAGCGCGTCGGTCGCGCGGATACCCGCGCGCGCGAGTCGTGCGTCGGCCGACGCCACCGCGGCGGGATCGGCCGTCATCTCGACGGGGAACGACGCGCGATCCGGCGGCGCGATGCCGAGCGGCGCGAGAAGATCCCATTGGTTCTCGACGGAATGCCGCGGCCTCAGCGCTCGCGGGCGCGCCACGCGCCGCGTGTACATCCAGCCGCGCGCCGCGATTTCATAGCCGATCCGTTCGGGCGCGCCGCACAGCCACGTCAGGAGCGACGCGCGCGGTCCGCCGTGAAAATCGATCGCGAGGTCGAAGCGCGCCGCGCGCAGCCGCCGGCCGAGCGCGAGATCGGCGAGGAGGCCGCGCACGCCTCGCGCGCGCGGTGCAACGATCACTTCATTCAGATGCGGGTTGCGCGCGACGACCGGCGCGGCCGCCGGTTCGACGACGTAGGTGAGATGGGCGTCCGGGAATTTCTGCCGCAGCGCGCGAATGGCCGGGGTCGTGAAGACGACATCCCCGATCTCGCGCAGTCTGACGAGGAGGATGCGCGAGATCGATGAATTGGGGAATTGAGTAATTGGGTCGTTGGGTAATTGCTGCGTGGGGCCCGTGTCAGCCATTACCCAATTACTCGACTACCCACTTACCCAATTCACTCCTCAATAGTGGCTTCGTCGATCAGCATCACCGGGATGTCATCTTTGATCGGATACACCCGCTTGCACGTGGCGCACTTGAGCGCGGCGCCGTTCTTGACGAGCGTCACCGGCGTTTTGCAATTGGGGCACGCGAGAATCTCGAGCAATTCAGGATCGACCGGCATTCACGCAATATATGACACCTTCACGCTTTTGTGGAACAATTCGCCTATGAAATCCCTGCTCGTCGCGGCGCTCTGCGCGGCTGTACCGATCGCGGCGGCGGGCCAGACCCGCGCGCCTCAAGCCGCCGCGCGACCCGGCGAAGCGTACGAGCAGTTCCTGCTCGCCCATCGTCTCGCGGAGCAGGACGACGAAGCGGGCGCGATCGCCGCCTACAAGCGCGCGATGGCGCTCGATCCGCAGGCCGCGGACATTCCCGCCGAGCTCGCCGACCTGTACCTGCAGTCGAACAAGATCCAGGACGCGAAGTCGACGGCGGAGCAGGCGATCGCGATCGAGCCGAACAATCGCGACGCGAATCGCGTGCTCGGCATCGTCTACGCGGCGATGTCGGACACGGACCGGCAGGCCGCGCCGCGCGCGCGCGGCAGCGCGAAGCCCGACGAGAACGTCGCGAAAGCGATTCACCACCTCGAGCTCGCGGTCGATCCGCCGGTCGGCGCCGATCCGAACGCGCGCGCCACGCTGGCGCGCCTCTACCTCCGCGCGGAGTCGTACGACAAGGCGATCCCGCTGCTCGCGGATCTCGTCGCGCAGGAATCGGGCTGGCAGGACGGCCCGATGCTGCTCGCGGAGGCGTACGCGGGCGCCGGCCGCATCGGCGACGGCATCGCGTGGCTCGAGATGCACGCGGAGGACGATCCGCGGCTGCTGCCGACGCTCGGCGATTTCTACGAGCGCGAGCGCCGCTGGCCCGACGCCGCGAAGACGTACGCGGTTGCGCTGCAGCGCGCGCCGCGCAACAACGCGCTCAAGGTCCGCTACGCGTCGGCGCTGCTCAACGCCGGCGGCCGCGACAACCTCGGCAAGGCGCGCGACGCGCTGACCGAGGTCGTGGCCGCGCGCACGCCGCCCGACACGCAGGCGCTGTATCTGCTGTCGCAGGCGCACCGGCGGCTCGGCGACTCGCCGGCGGCGGAAGCCGCCGCGCGGCGCGTCATCGCGCAGAACGACAAGAGTCCGTGGGGCTACTTCGCGCTCGCCGAGGCCCTCGACATGCGGCACGCGTACCAGACCGTCGTCGACGACCTGGCGCCCGTCATCGCCGAGCATCGCAAGGAAGCGCTCGCGCCGGACGCGGACGAGGACACGTTCGACATCGGCCTGCTGCTGCCGCACGTCGGCTTCGCCTATCAGGAGCTCGGGCAGTACGACAAGGCGATCGCGTCCTTCGAGGACGCGCGCACGCTCGCGCCGAAGGATCCATCGATTGCCGGCTACCTGATCGAAGCCAACATCGCGGCCAAGAAGTACGGCGCCGCGATCGATCTCGCGAAGGCCGCGCTGGTCGATCATCCCGACGATCTCGGGCTCACGCGTCTGCAGGCGCAGGCGCTCCGGCAGAGCGGGAAGGCCGATCAGGGCATCGCGCTGCTCGAGGCCGCGGTGAAGACGCACGCCGACGAGCCGATGGCGTACATCGCGCTCGCGCAGCTGTACTCCGACGCGACGCGCGGCGCCCAGGCCGTGAAAGTCCTGCAGGACGCGCAGGCGAAGTTCCCGCAGGACAACGCCATCGCGTTCGAGCTCGGGTCGGTCTTCGACAAGCAGAAGAAGTTCGCGGAATCCGAGGCCGCGTTCCGGCAGGTGCTCGCGCGCGAGCCGGACAACGCCGCCGCGTTGAATTACATCGGCTACATGCTCGCCGAGCGCGGCGAGCGGCTCGATGAGTCCGTGAACTACCTGAAGAAGGCGCTGCAGATCGATCCCGACAACGGCTCGTACCTCGACAGCCTGGGCTGGGCCTACTTCAAGTCCGACAAGCTCGATCTGGCCGTGACCAACCTGCGCCGCGCCGCCGATCAGCTGCGCATGAACTCCGTCATCCAGGCCCACTACGGCGAAGTGCTCTTCAAGCTCGGGCGGTACGACGAAGCGATCGCGGCGTGGAACCGCGCGCTCACCGGCGACGGCACGGATCTCGACCGGTCCGACGTCGACAAGAAGATTCGCGCCGCGAAACAAAAGCTCAACAAGAAGTAGTTGATGACGCGACGGGCGGCTCCGGGATTAGTCCTGCTGCTCGCGCTGGCCGCCGCCTCCTGCGGGGCGCCGCTCATGCGGCTGCCGTCCGGCCCAGGCGAGGCCGCGCCGGACACCGCCGCCGCGCTCGCCGAGGCGACGCGCGCGTGCCGGGCGATTCACACGCTCACCGCCGAAGTCGCCGTGAGCGGATCCGCGAACGGCCGGCGCGTGCGCGGACGGCTGTCGGCCGGCGTCGCGGCGCCGGGATCCGCGCGGCTCGAAGCCGTCGCGCCGTTCGGCGCGCCCATCTTCATCTTCGTCGCCAGCGGCGGCGACGCCTCGCTGCTGCTCTCGCGCGAGAACCGCGTGTTCGAGCACGGCCATCCCGACGACGTGCTCGAGGCCGCCGCCGGCGCGCCACTGAACGCCGAGGACCTGCTCCACGTGCTGACCGGGTGCGCGCCCGGCGAGCCGGTGCGCGACGGACGGCGCACGGGCAACGACTGGCGCATCGCGACGACGACGAAGGGCGACGAGCTGTACCTGCGCCGCGAGTCCGGGTCGGCGCCGTGGCGCCTGGTCGCCATCGTCCGGCGCGGCGCGGACGCGGCGTGGCGCGCCGAGTACCGCGAGCCGCAGAACGACCTGCCGCGATCGATTCATCTCGTCAGCGTCGACTCAGGCCGCGCCGGCGCGGCGTTCGACCTGCAGCTCGTGCTGTCGCAGGTCGATACCAACGTGACGCTGTCCGCCGACGTCTTCACGTTCCGCGTGCCGCCGACGGCGAAACGGATGACGCTCGACGAGCTGCGGCAGACCGGTCCGCTCGCCGCGAAATCGAATGACCCCAAAGAAGATTGACCGGGTGCGCGCGCTCGCCAAGATCAACCTGACGCTGCGCGTCCTCGGCGTGCGGCGCGACGGGTACCACGCGCTCGAGACGACGTTTCAGTCGCTCGCGCTGCATGACACGCTGACGATTCGCGCGGTGCGCGGGCCGTTCCGGATCACGTGCGACGATCCCTCGTGTCCGACCGATCGCCGCAATCTCGTCTGGCGCGCGGCCGCGCGCGTCTGGCGCGCGTCCGGCCGCCGCGGCGCGCCGCGCGGCGCCGCCGTGCACATCGCCAAGCGGATTCCGATGCAGGCCGGCCTCGGCGGGGGCAGCAGCGATGCCGCGGCGGCGCTGCGCGCGCTCGGACGGCGATGGCGCGTCGGCGAATCGGAGCTGCGGAGGATTGCGGCGTCGCTCGGCGCGGACGTGCCGTACTTCTTCGAAGGCGGGACCGTGCTCGGCGTCGAGCGCGGCGATCTGTTGTTCCGCCTGTCCGATCATCCGGCCGCGTGGGTCGTCCTGGTCCTGCCGGCGTTCGGCGTCAGCACGAAGGATGCGTACGGCTGGTTCGACAAGGACAACAAAGTTGTCGGGCGAGCCTTTCAGGCGAGCCGAGGCGCGAACGACCTGCAGGCGCCCGTCGCGAGGCGGCATCCCGGAATTGCACGCCTTGTCCGCGCGCTTCGGCGCCGTGGAGCCCATTTGGCGGCGATGTCGGGGAGCGGTTCGGCCGTCTTCGGGCTGTTCCGCAGGCGGCCGCAGGCGCTCCGCGCGGCCCGGGCCCTGGCGTCAGCCTCGCGCCGGACGGCGGTCACGCGGACCGTCGGTCGCGCGGGCTACCGTCGGCTTGTCGGAAATTGAGGGCATCGTATACACTTTAGGTTTGCGCCACGAGATATCCGCCACTCCTGAGGTCAGCTTCCTCATTTACGTCGACGCGGTGCCAAATACGATGCGGAGTGGGTCGTTGGGGCGTGGCCAAGCGGTAAGGCGCGGGACTTTGGATCCCGTATTCGAAGGTTCGAATCCTTCCGCCCCAGCCATTTCTCTCGAGGCTGCGCGGTAATGGGTGATCCCTTCATGGCGACCGGGTTCGGCGAGTTGAAGGTGTTCTCGGGCAGCGCGCATCCGGAGCTCGCGCGCGAGATCGCGGCGTTTCTCGGCTGCTCGGTCGGCCAGGCGCGCCTGCGGCCGTTCCCCGACTCGGAGATCTCGTTTCAGATCGACGAGAACATCCGCGGGACCGACGTCTTCGTCGTGCAGCCGACGTGCAAGACGCAGTCGGGCAGCGTCAACGATCACCTCGTCGAGCTGACGGTGATGATCGACGCGTTCCGCCGGTCGTCGGCGGCGCGCATCACGGCGGTGCTGCCGTATTACGGGTACGCGAGGCAGGATCGGAAGGACAAGCCGCGCGTGCCGATTTCGGCGAAGCTCGTGGCGAACGTGCTCAGCGCGGCGGGCACGAACCGCGTGCTGACGATGGATCTGCACAAGGCGCAGATTCAGGGGTTCTTTGACATCCCGGTGGATCACTTGTTCGCGGCGCCGGTGATCATCGATTACCTGTCGCGGCTGGACTATCCGGAGCTGACGCTGGTCGCGCCCGACGCGGGCGGCGCCGAGCGCGCGCGCGCGTATGCGAAGCGGCTGGACGCCGAACTGGCCGTGATCGACAAGCGGCGCACCGACGATGGCACGGCGGAAGTGATGAACGTGATCGGCGACGTCGCGGGCCGCACGTGCATCATCCAGGACGACATCATCGACACGGCCGGGACGATCACGAAGGCCGCCACAGCGCTCAAGGCCAAAGGGGCGGCGCGCGTGCTGGCGTGCGCGGTGCACGGCGTGCTCTCGGGCCCGGCGATCGATCGCATCGAGAAGTCGCCGATCGACAAGATGATCGTGACCAACACGATCCCGCTGTCGCCGGCGGGACAGGCGTGCGGCAAGGTGGTCGTGCTGTCGGTGGCGCGGCTGCTGGGACAGGCGATCAAGTCCATTCACGAGGAGACCTCGGTGTCCTCGTTGTTCGTGTAATGAAGAATTGAGAATTAGGAATTAAGAATATGGAAGCGATACTGGAAGCCACGACACGAGACACGTTCGGCAAGAATGAAGCGCGGCGCACGCGCCGCGACGGCAGGGTCCCGGGCATTCTCTACGGCGGCGACAAGAACGGCGGCACGCCGATTTCGGTCGAGCCGCGCCCGCTGCTGAAGATTCTGCACTCCGAGGCGGGGCAGAACACGCTCATCGCGCTGAAGCTCGCCGGCACCGGCGACACGCGCGTCCTCATCAAGGATTTCCAGATCGACCCGATCACGCATCAGGTCCTGCACGCGGACTTCTACCGCGTCGCGATGGACAAGGTGCTGCAGGTGACGGTCCCGGTCGTCGTCAAGGGCGAGGCGCCGGGCGTCAAGCAGCAGGCGGGCGTGCTCGAGTTCATCCGCCGCGAGATCGTCGTCGAGTGCCTGCCGGCCGACATTCCCGAGAACGTCGAGATCGACGTCAGCAACCTGATGCTGCACCAGGGCATCCGCGTCCGCGAGATTCCGACGAGCCCGAAGTGGAAGACGGTCAGCGATCCGGACTGGATGATCGTCCACGTGATCATGCCGAAGGCCGAGGAAGTCGCGGCGCCGGCGGCGGAAGGCGCGGTCGCGGCCGCACCGACGGCGACGACACCGGCCGAGCCCGAGGTCATCAAGAAGGGCAAGAAGGAAGAGGCCGAGGGCGAGAAGAAGGAAGAGAAGAAGGAAGACAAGAAGAAGTAGGGTTGAAGGCCATCTTCGGACTCGGGAATCCCGGGCCGCGGTACGCGGGGACGCGGCACAACGTGGGGTTCGCGGTCGTCGACGAGCTGGCGCGGCGCGCGGGGGTGGCGTTCGAGTCGGCGCCGTCCGACGCGCTGTTCGCGAAGTGGCGACGCCGGGAGGCAGGGGCTCCCGGAGCGGACAATCCCGGTGGCGGCGTCGTGCTGCTGGTGAAGCCGCTCACCTTCATGAACGAGAGCGGACAGGCGGTCGGCGAGCTGGTCCGATATTTCAAGATCGACCTCCCCGACCTGCTGATCGTCGTCGACGAAGTGCAGCTCCCGCTCGGCAAGCTTCGCGCGCGGGCGCGCGGATCGGCCGGCGGGCACAACGGGTTGAAGTCGATCATCGCGCACCTGGGAGACGAGTTCCCGCGGCTGCGCGTCGGCGTCGGGCGCGGACCCGGGCAGCGTGATCTCGCCGATCACGTCCTCTCGCGATTCGAGCCGGACGAACGGGAAGAGGCCGAGCGCATGACGCTGCGCGCGGCCGATGCGGCGGAAACGTTCATCACCTCCGGGATCGCCGCGGTGATGAACACGTACAACGGCGGCGATCCGGCAACAACCGAATAGCCCCGCGCGCGATCGAGGGGCAATTCCTTGCCGCCGAATGGCGGCCGTGAAGTGGGGACGGATCTCGGGACGAAATGACGCCGAGACCCGTCCCCACCGCATGTCCAGGAGGAGCAGCACATGTCAGATCGTCAGTACGAGCTCGTCTACATTCTTCCCCCCGACACCACCGAACAGCAGGTCGCCGAGCTGCACGAGCAGGTCGAGGGCGTCGTCTCGAAGCTGCACGGGCAGATCGAGAAGACCGAGAACTGGGGCCGCAAGCGCCTCGCCTACGAGATCGGTCACAACAAGGAGGGCGTCTACGTCCTCGACGTGATCAACGGGTCGGGCGAGTTGATGAAGGAGCTGGATCGCCGCCTGAAGGTGATGGACCAGGTGATCCGGCACATGATCGTCCGCGTGGACGAGGAAAAGAAAGTCGTCGAGCGCACGCGCACCAAGCGCCAGTCCGAATCGGAGCGGCGCCGCGTCAAGCGCGGCCTGCCGCCGACGCGCCAGCCCGGCGAAGGCCGGTCGATGGAGACCGAGGACGCCGACGACGATCGCTTTGACGGGGTGGAGGTGTAGCCATGGCATTCGGACAAGGACGATCGGGCGGCGGCGGCCGCGGCCGCGACAAGGACAAGAAGGCCGGCGACAAGGAAAAGGGGCAGCGCCGCACGCTGTTCCGCCGCCGCAAGGTCTGCAAGTTCTGCGCGGACAAGATCGACGACATCAACTACAAGGACGTCAAGCTGATCGGGCCCTTCGTGCCCGAGCGCGGGAAGATCCTGCCGCGGCGCATCTCGGGCACGTGCGCGATGCACCAGCGCAAGCTCCAGACGGCGATCAAGCGCGCGCGCCAGATCGCGCTGATTCCCTACGTGACGGACTGAGGTCAACATCATGGAAGTCATTCTCAGAGAACACGTCGACAA
>JAIQFX010000143.1 GCA_020073005.1 Terriglobia bacterium
ATCTCGCGGTCCTGGCGTCCGGACGCGACCGTGAAGATCGCCAGCGCGGGATGCCCGCCCGTGACCGTGGCGATCGCGAGGCGCTGGCTCGCCGAATCCCACGCGCCGGCCGAATAGATGAACTGGATGCTGGAGAAGTGCGGATTGCTCGCGGTCTTCGTCAGCGTGCGGACGATGTTTCCGGTCGTCGCGTCAGCGACGTACAGCTCGGTGGAGAAGAAGCTGCGCTCCGAGAGGAACGCGATCCAGCGGCCGTCCGGGCTGATCGCGGGCCCGACGTTGAGACGTCCGCCGATTTCCGTGCCCTTTATGACTAGGCGGGCCGTGTCGCCGAGCGCCGCCGTCGACGCGAGCACCGGCTCGTACGTGTGGCGGATCGACGACTGCCAGTCGGTCGAGAGTTCTTTCGTCGTGAGGCCGAGAGACTTTTCCGTCGCCGTGTCGACGCCGCCGGCGGCGGCGACGATGAGCATCTCGCCGATCACCGAATCGCCCCACCGGCCGCCGACGTAGGCCCAGAACGCGTGGCCCCAGCGGTACGGGAAGTACTGCGTGGAATCGAGATCTTTGATGGCCGGCAGCTTCTCGTGCCCGACGGCGTCGCGCAGCCACATCGCCGTGTTCGGATCGACCGGACCGAGCGACAAGTACTCGGCCATGCCTTCGATGAACCACAGCGGGAGCCGCTCGGCGCCGTTCTCGCCGGGCGCCATGCCGGGCCGCGTCGTGAGATCGAACTGAAATGCGTGGACGAGCTCGTGGCCGAGGACGTGATCGGTGTCGGCAAGCGGTCCACCGAGCGGCAAAACGATGCGCCGCTTCAGCGGCTCGGTGACGCCGCCGGTGCCCTCGTCTATTTCTCCCTGAATCACGTTGGTCTGCTCGAAGTCCGGATGCGAGCCGTAGAGGACCAGCGGCTGCCGGCCGTTCAGCTCGTGCTCGAGGACGCGTGAGAGGCGCGCGTACCACCGCTCGGCGAGACGCGCAGCGATGTCGGCGCCTTCACGCTCGGCGGGGTAGTAGTAGATGTCGAAGTGTTCGGTCTTGAGGATCTGGAAGTCGAAGGTCTTGTACTGAACTTTGTTCTGACCGAAGTATTGCGCGGACGCGGGCGCGCTGAGCGCCAGCGTCAGAATGGAGACGAGGGCGAGCCTGGGAGACATCTGATCGCTCCTGGGCGCCCGACCCTGCCGAGTTCCCGTCGTACCGACAGTCGTCTGCCGCGACATCGGCAGTCTCGAGTGCGCGACGCCGCGAATGACTGGGCCGAGCGGTCCGTTGTCTCAGAATGCAAATTGCATGCTTGCATTCGGGGAGGCACCATGACGCCTACGCTGCGAACGTTGATGCTGGCCGGGCTGGGCGCGCTCGATCTCACGGAAGAAAAGTTGCGCGGCGCGTTCGAGGAACTGGTGCACCGGGGCGAGATGCACGAGAAGGACGCCACGGATCTCGTCGCGGCCTGGAAGCGCCGCGCCTATGAGCGCCGCGAGGCGCTGGGCCGTCAGGTGCGCGACGTCGTGCGCGACGAGCTCACGCGCCAGAAATTCGCGCGCCAGGACGATCTCGATCAGCTGGCCGCGCATGTCGCTCGACTGGAACGCCGGGTGGCGCCGGCCGAGGAAGTGCCGGCGCGTTGACGTCGCGGCCGCGCACGATGCGCCGTCCTTTCAGCGGACCGCGCTCCGACGTGATCACCGTGCACTGCCGCTCGCCGCGTCCATCGTCCCAGTAGATCACGACCCAGTCGTCGGTGCGCCCCAGCGAGTGCGCGCGCGCCGTGTTGGAAAAGAGCGCCGTGTAGTGGCGCGCGCCGCGCTGCGTGTGCAGAATCGGCAGCCAGGCCACGCGCGCCGGATTGAAGCGGCGCGGCGCGATCTTCACGAGCTCGCCCGCCTTCGCGCGTTCCCGGTACTCGCGATCGACGTCGAGGATCTCCTCGATCGGCGGCGGCGCGTCGCGCGCGTCGGCCGCCGGCGGCTTCACGCGCGCGAGCCGGTGCGCCAGCGAGTCGCGGATGGCCGCGATCCGCTTGCCGCGGCCGAGCAGGCGCGCGAGATGGCCTTCGTGCACGGCGGCTTCCAGTTCTTCGAGGGTGTCGATGCCGAAGTCGTGATGGAGGCGATCCGCCAGGACGCGGCCGATGCCGGGGACCGACGCCAGCAGCTTCACGGGATCGCTTTCGCCGCGCAGGCGTTCGAGCATCGCGAGCCGGCCGTGCGCGAGGAGATCGCGAATCGCGCGGGCGAGGCTCTCGCCGATGCCGGGGAGGGCCTGCAGGCCCGGCAGGCTGCCGCGCGCCAGGATCTCGGAAACCGGCGCCGGCAGATGGCGCACGGTGTCGGCGGCGCGCTCGTACGCGCGCACGCGGTACGCGTCGGCGCCCTGCGCGGCCAGCAGCCGCGCGATTTCGTCCAGACGTGCCGCGATGTCGTCGTTGACCGAGTCGGCCACGGGCACCCCGCGATTCACACTGCAAACGCGATACCCCGGCGAGGGCAGCGCCTTTGCACTGCCGCACGCATGGGGACGCGGTTCACGGGTACTCGCCACGCAGGAGAACGAGCATGGCTCTCAATCCGGTTCACTGTTCAGTGTTGCACGCCACCGTCACCTGCGAGACGGATCTCGAAGGAGAGGTCACGCGGGTGATTTGTCCCGAATACGAGGAGCCGACCGGGATCTGCCGGCTGAAGCGCAGCGTGGAGGAAAGCGGGCCGCTGGGGCAGTTGCTCGAGCGCGTGTCTGAAGAGTCGCTCGCGGCCCCGGGCCCGATGTGCGTCCTGCGCGCCGCGTGAACGCCGCGCCGATGTGAGCGAGCGTCTGTCCGTCAGCCTGTCTTCGCGGAGAGATACGCGATCGCGCCGTCGAGTGTGTACAGCCGCGGGTAGTCGGACTCCGGGATCTCGACACCGAGCTTGTCGTGCAACGCGAGCACGAAATTCAGGAAGTCCATCGAATCGAGATCGAGCTGATCGCGGAAGCTGACACCGGGGCGAATCGACGACGGATCGATCTCCGGCGCGATCCGCCTCAGGGTGCCGACGATGACGTTCCGGAGATCGTCCGCGGTCATAGCTGCTCCGGCGTCTGCAGCAGCCGATCGATCGCCGCGAGCAGCAGCCCGCCGCGATGCCCGTCGCTCGCGCGATGATCCGCGGCCAGCGTCGCCGTGATCAGCGGCCGCGGCTGGACCTGGCCCGCGACGACCCACGGGCGCTCCGCGACCCGGCCGAAGCCGACGAGCGCCACTTGCGGGGGATAGATGATGCCGAACGCGGCATCGATACCTTGCTCGCCGAGATTGGTGACGGTGATCGTCGGGTCGGCAAGCTCGGAGCTCCGCAGCGATCCGGCGCGCGCGCGCGCGACGAGGTCGCTGATCGCCCGCATCATCGCGCCGACCGGCTGCTGATCCGCATCGTGAACGGCCGGCGCGACGAGCCCGCCGCCGCGCAGCGCGATGGCGCATCCGACGTGAATCCCGGCGCCCTTCCGAAACGCGCCGTCCACCCAATGGCCGTTCAGTTCCGGCACCTCGCGCAGCCCGAGCGCCACGGCTTTCACGAGCAGCGCAATCGCCAGAAGACGATCGGCGATCGACCGCTTCTCGTTCTCGGCGCGCAGCCACGTCAGCGCCGCGCTCATGTCGATCGTCGTCGACAGGTAGTAGTGCGGGATCTCGCGCTTCGATCGCGCCATCGCCGCGGCGATCGCCGCGCGCATGTCCGGACGCGCGCCCGATGGCGGTTGTAGGCCGGGCGGTTGCAGGGCGGGTCCTTTTGGACCCGGCGCTGCGGCGTGCGCGGCCGCCCGCTCGACGTCCTCGCGCGTGATCGCGCCCTCCGGTCCCGTGCCGCGCACGGCGTGCAGATCGACGCCGAGATCAGCGGCGAGCTTCTTCGCGACGGGCGACACGCGCGTCCGCGTCGCAGGCGCCGGGATGTGCAGGCCGGGCGCTTTCGGACCCGGCTGTTCTGCTCCGTGAATCGCGGCCAGCACGGTGCCCACAGGAACCTTCGTGCCAGGCTCGACGAGGATCTTCTCGATCGCGCCGTCCTCGAACACTTCGATCTCGATCGCGCCTTTCTGCGTGTCGACGATGGCGATGATGTCGCCGCGCTTGACCTGATCGCCAGGCCGCTTGAGCCACTGCACCAGCGTGCCGGCTTCCATGTCGGCGCCGAGCGACGGCATCCGGAATTCACCCACGTCCGCCCACCACGCTTCGCAGCGCCGCCGCGATGCGCTCCGGCTGGGGCAGCGCCGCGTCCTCGAGATGCTTGGGATAGGGAATCGGGACCTCGGCCGTGCAGACGCGGCCGATCGGCGCGTCGAGCTCGTAGAACAGCGACTCCGCGATCCGCGCGCTGATCTCCGCCGACAGGCTGCCGCTCTTCCAGCCCTCGTCGACGATGACCGCGCGATGCGTCTTCTTGACCGAGGCGGCGATCGCGTCCATGTCCAGCGGGCGCAGCGTGCGCAGATCGATCACTTCGGCATCGATGCCGTCGGCGGCCACGGTCTGCGCGGCTTCGAGCGTCTTCCCGAGCGTGCCGCCGTACGTCATGACGCTGACGTCCTTGCCCGCGCGGCGCACGGCCGCGTGATCGAGATCGACGTTGCCCGCATCATCGGCGAGCGTGCCTTCCACGTTGTACAGCGCCTGATGCTCGAAGATCAGCACCGGATCGGGATCGGCGAGCGCCGTGCCGAGCATACCGCGCGCGTCCTCGAGCGTGGCGGGCGCGACGATGCGGAGGCCGGGGATGTGGGCGTACCAGCCTTCGAGGCTGTGCGCGTGCTGCGCCGCGAGCTGACGGCCTGCGCCGGTCGCCATGCGGATGACGACGGGAATGCTGAATTGGCCGCCGGACATGTGCCGGATCGTCGCGGCGTTGTTGACGATCTGATCCAGCGCGAGCAGCGAGAAGTTGACGGTCATGATCTCGACAATCGGCCGCATGCCGCCGAGCGCCGCGCCGATGCCCGCGCCGACGAAGGTCGACTCCGAGAGCGGCGTGTCGCGGATCCGCTCGGGGCCGAATTCGGCGAGCAGGCCCTTGCTCACGGCGTACGATCCGCCGTACTTGCCGACGTCCTCGCCCATCAGAAACACGCGGGGGTCCTTCATCAGGGCCTCGCGAAGAGCGGTCCGAATCGCCTCACGATAGGTGGTCTTCATGATCGCGCCGTGTAGACGTCGTTGAGCAGATCGGCCACGGGTTCCCACGTGCCGTGCTCGGCGTACTGCACGGCCTCGTCGATCTCTTCGTCGACCGAGAGCGCGAGCGCGTCGATCAGCGCGTCACCGACGCCGGCCTCGCGCTTGAGGCGCGTCGTCAGCGCGGCGATCGGATCGCGCTTCTTCCACTCGTCGACTTCGGATTTGTCCCGATACAGCTCGGCGTCGAACATCGAGTGCGCGCGGAAGCGGTACGTGCGGAACTCGATGAACGCCGGCCCCTCGCCGCGCCGCACCGCGTCCGCGATCCGCCGCGTCGCGGCCTCGACCGCGACGACGTCCATGCCGTCGACGGCCTCGGCCGTCATCTGGTAGCTCTGCGCCTTGAGCCGCAGGTCGATCTGCGACTGCGCGCGCTCGAGGCGCGTGCCCATCGCGTAGAGATTGTTCTCGCACAGGAAGAGGACGGGCAGCTTCCACAGCACGGCGAGATTCATCGATTCATGAAATTCGCCTTCGGCCACCGCGCCGTCGCCGAAGAAGCACGCGGTCACGCGCGGCCGCTTCAACATCTGATCGGCCAGGGCCAGCCCGACCGCGACCGGCAGCCCGCCGCCGACAATCGC
>JAIQFX010000005.1 GCA_020073005.1 Terriglobia bacterium
GGCGTATTGAGCGCCCCGACTCTTCTCACCGGCGCGTCGAGATGCTCGAACAGTTCGCCGCCGATGCGCGCGGCGATCTCGGCGCCGAACCCGCACATCAGCTGATCCTCGTGCGCGACGACGACGCGGTTCGTGCGCTTGACGTGCGCCGCGATCGCCTCCCAGTCGTACGGCACGATCGTCCGCAGGTCGAGCACCGCGGCGCTGATCTGATCTTTCTCTGCCTGCTGCGCGGCGAGCAGCGACCGCTGCACCAGCGCGCCCCAGGTAATCACCAGCACGTGATCGCCGTCGCGGCGCAGGTTCGCCTTGCCGAACGGGATCATGTAGTCCTTCCCCGGGTACTCACCTTTGTTATAGGTCTGGCGGTACAGGTGCTTGTGCTCGAGGAAGAGCACCGGATCGTCGCAGCGAATCGCGGTCCGCAGCAGACCGGCCGCGTCCTGCGCCGTCGACGGGTACGCGATCCGGATGCCGGGGCAGTGCGCGAAGATGCTCTCGCCCGACTGGCTGTGATACGGACCGCCGCCGCGCAGGTAGCCGCCAATCGGCACGCGGATCACCATCGGGCACGAGAACGTGTTGCCCGACCGGTAGCGCAGCATCGACATCTCGTCGCGGATCTGCATCATCGCCGGCCAGATGTAGTCGAAGAACTGAATCTCGACGACCGGCTTCAGCTTGCGCGTCGCCATGCCGATCGCGCGGCCGACGATGTTGGCTTCGGCGAGCGGCGAGTTGAACACGCGATCGTCGCCGTAGAGTTTCTGCAGACCGTGCGTCAGCTTGAAGACCCCGCCTTTGCCGGTGACGAGCCCCTGCGACGCCTTCCGGCTGACGTCCGCGACGTCCTCGCCAAAAACGATGATGCGCGGCTCGCGCGCCATTTCGTCTTTGAGCGTGCGGTTGATGGCGGCGACCATCGTGTCCGGCTTGCCTTCGGGCTGCGCCGGCGTGTCGAACGCGGACGACGTGGGATCGACGGTGGGCGAGTAGACCCACAGCTCGGCCGTGTTCTTCGCGGGCCGTTTGGCCGCGAGCGCTTTCGTCGCGGCATCATTGATCTCGCGATCGACGTCGGCGAGCATCGCGGCGAGGTCCTCGTCGGTCGCGAGGCCGTTCTCTTTCAGGAACGCGGCGAACAGCGCGATCGGATCCCGTTTCGCTTCGGCCTCGCGTTCCGCCGCCGGCTTGTACAACTTCTCATCGTCCGAGAGCGAGTGCGAGTACGGACGGATCACGCGCGCGTGGACGAACGCGGGCCCGTGCCCCGCACGGACGTAGGCCGTCGCCTCGCGCATCGCGCGCAGGCTGGCGAAGAAATCAGTGCCGTCGATCGAATCGACGTGCAGGCCGGGAAACGATCGCACGAGGCGCGAGATGTCGCCACCCGGCGTCTGCACTTCGACGGGCACCGAGATCGCGTAGCCGTTGTCTTCGACGAGGTACAGCAGCGGCAGGCGTTTCGTGCACGTCGTGTTGAGCGCCTCCCAGAATTCGCCTTCGCTCGTCGCGCCGTCGCCGAGCGAGACGTACGTCAGCTCGTCGGCGTGCGCGCGCGATTCGCGATCCGGAATCTGCGCGACGCGGCGGTAAATCAGCGAGGCTTCGGCCGCGCCGACGGCCTGCAGCACCTGCGTGCCGGTCGGACTCGATCCCGAGACGATGTTGAGCGACGGATTGCCCCAGTGCGACGGCATCTGCCGGCCGGCGGACGCCGGGTCGTCCTTCGAGCCGACGCCGGCGAGCAGCATGTCGAGCGGCGTCACGCCGAGCTGCAGGCACAGCGCGCGGTCGCGATAGTACGGATAGAACCAGTCGTAGCCGGGCTTGAGCGTCAGCGACGCGGCGACGAGCACGGCTTCGTGGCCGGCGCCGCTGATCTGGAAGAAGATGTGGTTCTGGCTCTTGAGCTGGATTTCCTTGTCGTCGAGCCGGCGCGACAGGAGCATCGCGCGGTGGACGGCGAGAAGAGCAGTCCGATCGAGACCGTCTGTGCTGTAACCGCTCGATGGACTCGCGGGTCCGCTCGATGGACTCGCGGGTCCACTCGCGGCCCCGCCGTTGAGAACGGCCTTCATGCGACCGGGAATTATAGCATTCGCGCCCCTTGGTATATGCTCGACCGACATGAGCGCTGCGACCGTTCGGCTGCACCGGTGGGACGAAATCGCCCTCGAAAAAGTCACGGAAATGCTCTCGCGCAAGGTGGTCACGGGCGAGCGCGAGATGATCGCGCAGATCTACCTGAAGCGCGGCTGCCTCGTGCCGATGCACAAGCACGAGAGCGAGCAGATGACCTACATTCTGCAGGGCGCGCTGAAATTTCTGATCGGCGGCGAGGAGATCACGGTCCGCGAGGGTGAAGTGCTGCACATCCCGTCGTGGGTCGAGCACCAGGCCGAAGCCCTCGAGGACACGTTCGAGCTCGATCTGTTCAGCCCGATCCGCCAGGACTGGCTCGATCACACCGACGACTACTTCCATCGCTGACGCGCCCGGAATGCCGTGAAGCTCGGAATCCTGTTTGCGGTCGTCTTCGCCGCGTTGCTCTGGATCGTCGGCAGCTACAGCCGACTCGCGCGCCTGCGCAACGAGCTGCTCGAGGTCTGGCGCGCGATCGACGTGCAGTTGAAGCGCCGCCACGACGTCGTGCCCAACCTCGTCAACGCCGTCCGCGGATCGGCGGCGGTCGATCGCGAGGCGCTGGCCGCGGCGATGAACGCGCGCGCGAGCGCGCTCACGGCGACCGGGCCCGCCGACGCGGCGCGCAAGGAAGCGCGGCTGGCGCAGGCCATCGCGACACTGCTCGCGGCGGCGAACGCCGACGCGGCGCTCGCGTCGAGCGAGACCGTGCGGACGCTGCGCGACGAGCTGTCGGCGGTCGCGCAGAAGATCGACGTCGCGCAGCAGTCGTACAACGACATCGCGATGAGATTCAACGCGGCGTTGCGGACGTTTCCGTCGAATGCGCTCGCGGCGTTCGGCTTCGCGCCGGCGGAGCCCTTCGACGCCGGCCCTGTCGGGATTGTGTGAGGAGGCGGGCATGAAACGGTGGCGTCTCGAACTGATCGCGCTGGGCCTGGCGACGG
The DNA here is from genome assembly GCA_020073005.1 of Terriglobia bacterium. Lineage (GTDB taxonomy): Bacteria > Acidobacteriota > Vicinamibacteria > Vicinamibacterales > CAVVIG01 > SRVP-36. The sequence continues at coordinate 3,093 of JAIQFX010000005.1, forward strand.
CCGGCGTGACGTGGCTCAACGCGCAACACGCGCCATCCGCGGGCCGCATCCGCGGGTTCGCCGCGGCGTCCAGCGCCGCCGAAGCCGCGCGCGAGCGCGAGCTGAAAGCGGCACCCTCACCGAAGATCGCGGAAGCGGACTTCGACGTGATGACCGCCGAGCCGCATCACGCCGGATCGCCGTACGAGATCAAGCTCGCGGATTACGTCGGCGATCGCTTCAAGGAATTCGGCCTCGAGGTGACGCGCTACGAATACAGCGTGCTGCTGCCCTGGCCGGGCGAACGCCGCATCGACATCCTCGGGCCCGACCCGGTCAAGCTGCAGGTCGAGGAAGAGAAGCTGCGCGGCGATCAGTGGGCCGACAAGCCGGGAATTCTCCCCGCGTACAACGCGTACTCGCCGTCAGGCGACGTGACCGGCGACATCGTCTACGTCAACTTCGGCGTGCCCGCGGACTACGAGACGCTCGCGAGGCTCGGCATCGACGTGAAAGGCAAGATCGTCCTCGCGCGGTACGGCGGCAGCTGGCGCGGCATCAAGCCGAAGGTCGCGGCCGAGCACGGCGCGATCGCCTGCATCATCTATTCAGATCCGCACGAGGACGGCTACTTCCAGGGCGACGTCTTCCCGAACGGCCCGTTCCGCGGCCCCGGGATGATCCAGCGCGGCAGCGTGATGGACATGCCGCGGTATCCCGGCGATCCGTCGACGCCCGGCCGGCCGTCGAAGCCCGGCGTCGAGCGCGTGCCGATGGACAAGATCGAGACGTTCGCGCCGATTCCGGTGGAGCCGATCTCGTATCGCGACGGCGAGGAAATCCTGCGGCGGCTCAAGGGCCCCGTCGCGCCCGAAGCGTGGCGCGGCGCGCTGCCGATCACGTACCACATCGGTCCCGGCCCGGCGAACGTCCACATGAAGCTGCAGATGGACTACGGCCAGCGCCGCTTGATCGACGTCGTCGGGAAGATCACGGGCGCGGTCGCGCCGGACGAGTGGATCGTCATCGGATCGCATCGCGACGCGTGGACGTTCGGCGCGTCGGATTCGGTCAGCGGTCACGTGTCGATGAACAGCGTCGCGCGCGCGATGGGCGAGATGCTGAAGAAGGGCTGGCGGCCGCGGCGGACGATCCTCTTCGTCAGCTGGGACGGCGAGGAGCAGGGCCTGCTCGGATCGACCGAGTGGGTCGAGGATCTCGCGACGGAGCTGAGCGCGAAAGTCGCCGTGTACGTCAACCGCGACGCCGGCGCCGGCGGCACGACGTTCTCGAGCAGCGCCGTGCATTCGCTCACGCCGTTCGCGCACGAGCTGGCGCAGTCGATTTCGATCGAGGGCACGTCAAAGACGCTGTTCGACACCTGGCTCGAACGGTCGCGCGATCAATCGCCGGCGCGCGACGGCCATCCGATGCTCAAGCTGCCGACCGTCGGCGCGCTCGGATCCGGATCCGACTACACGGCGTTTCTCGATCACGTCGGCATTCCGTCGATGGACATGGGGCTCAGCGGCCGCGGCGGCGACGGCACGTATCACTCGACGTACGACAACCCGGACTGGTTCAAGAAGTACATCGATCCGCAGTTCAAGTACAGCGTGCTCGCGGCGCAGGTCACCGGCGTCGCGCTGCTGCGTCTCGCCGACGCCGAGCTGCTGCCGATGGACTACGAGTCCTACGGCAATCAGATCCTCGAATACATCCGGGACATCGAACAGCAGGCGACAACGGCGTCGGCCGCGGACGCCAAGCGCATCGACTTTGCGGGAATGAAGTCGGCCGCCGAGGCATTCACCAAGGCTGGCGCCGCGCTTCGTCAACGCGGGGACACGCTGCTCGCCGGCTCTTCGACAAGCTCAGGGCAGGCGCTCGCCGAGATCAACCATCGGCTGATGATGGCGGAGCGCGATCTCATCGAGCCGGCGGGCCTGCCCGATCGTCCGTGGTACCGGCACGTCATCTACGCGCCCGGTCTGTACACCGGGTACGGCGTGAAGACGATTCCGGGCGTGCGCGAAGCGGTGGACGCGGGCAACGACGCCCGCGCGGCCGAGCAGGCGACCGTGGTCATCCGCGCGCTGCGGCGCGCCACGAAGACGCTGCAGGGCAACTGAGCGAGGACGCGATGGCACTCGATCGGCAACGCACCGGCCTCACGATCCTGCGCATCTGCATCGGGGTGTTCTTCGTCTTCGAGGGGCTGGGCAAGATCTCCTGGTTCACGAACACGACGCCGCTGGCCGATCAGCTCTCGGGCTGGTCGAAGGCCGCGGCTGGCGGATCGATCAGCCAGTGGTACCTGCAGACGGTCGCCGTGCCGGGCCTCGTGTACTTCGCGCGGCTCGTCCCGCTCGGCGAGATGAGCTCCGGCCTCGCGATGATCTTCGGGTTCTGGACGCCGCTCGCCGCGTTCGTCGCGTTCTTCATGGCGCTGAACTTTCAGATCGCCGGCGGCGTGATCTTCAAGTACAGCTTTCTGACGAACGGCTACGGGTTGCCGGTACTGGGATCGACGCTCGCCCTGGTGTTGTCGGGCTCGCGCGGAAAGACGAAGACCCTGAAAGTGAAAAGAGAAAAGTGAAAACTGAAAACTGGAGAGAAGCACCTGAACGCTTCACTTTTCAGTGTTCTCTTTTCAGTTTTGAGTTTTAGTGGACGCGTCCGTCCCAGTGGTCCGAGCGTCCACCGGACACGACGTCGAACTTCTTGCGGAGCCGGTTGATTCTCCACTTCACGTAGCGGTACTTCACCTCGGCGAACGGCGACAGCGTGATTCGCCCGCCCTTCAGATACAGATAGCCGACGAGCAGCCCGCCGAGGTGCGTCGCGTTCGCGACGCCGCCCGATTCCCCGAGCGACGAGTACAGCGCGATCGCGCCCATGATCGTCACGAACACGCGCACCGGGATCGGGAACACGAAGTACATGTAGATTCGGCGGTCGGGAAAGTACATCGCGTACGCGAGGAGCAGGGCGTAGATCGCGCCCGAGGCACCGATCACGATCGAGTAGTGCACCTGCTGCGCGAAGCCGAACGGCAGGAGCGAGAACAGCACCGTGAGGACGCCCGCGCCAATTCCGGTCACGAAGTAGAACTTCAGGAAGAACCGCGTACCCCATCGCCGTTCCAGATCGGTGCCGAACATCCACAGCGCGAGCATGTTGAAGAGGATGTGGAACAGGCCGCCGTGGAGGAACATGTAGCTGACGAGTTGCCAGACGCGGAACTCGTGGACCACCTGCACCGGGACCAGGCCGAACCAGACAATGATCGACGGCATGAACGTCGTCAGCACGAACATCGCGACGTTGGCGCCGATCAACGCCTTCATGGCGCTCGAGAGCGGCCCAGGACCGAAGGAATACGACGAGGCGTACGGCGAATAGCGGGGCATGGGCGGGGTCAGGATCGTACCACACGTGCCCGAAGCAACGAGAGGACGTCGCCGAACTCAACAACTTCATTGGGGCGCAGCAGCCGCACCGCGACGGCGAATCCGGCCAGCGCGCCGCCGATCTCAACCGACAGGCGGACCGCCTGCGCGGTGAAATGCGGACCCGGGACCGCGCGCAGCATGGCCGTCTCGAGTCCAACAGCGAGCGCCGCCATCACCAGCGCCGCGATCGCGATCTTCGTCAGCGAGACGACGAGCCGCCGCGCGTGCAGTCCACCGAGTTGCCGGTGCAGCAGCCAGACGAGCGCCGCCGCGTTCACGACCGCGGCGATCGACGTGCCGAGCGCGAGGCCGCGAAATCCCATCAGGTTCACGAGCGTGACGCTCGCGATCACGTTGGTGCCGATCGCGACGGCGCTGACCATCACGGGCACGCGGCTCCGGCCGATCGCGTAGAACGCCGGCGACACGATGCGCACGGTGGAGTAGCCGACGAGGCCCACGGCGTACAGCCGCAGCGCCGCCGCGGTGGCGATGGTGTCGGCCGCGACGAAGTGCCCCCGCTCGAACAGCAGCTGCACGATGGGCGTCGCCAGCACGATCAGGCCGAGCGTCGCGGGCACGTTCAGCATCAGCATCATCGCGAGCCCGCGCGTAATCGTGTCGCGAATGCCCGCGGTGTCGCCGACTGCCGCGTGACGTGACGCCGCCGGCAGCACGGCCGTGCCGATCGAGACGCCGAACAATCCGATCGGCAGATACATCAACCGGAACGCGTACGCCAGCCACGACACCGCGCCGGTGCCCTGGCTCGTCGCCAGCAGCGTGTTGACGAAGATGTTCACCTGCGTCGCGGCGAGTCCGATCGCACCCGGGCCCATCAGGAGCAGCACCTGCCGCAGCGCCGGGTCGCGCGGATCGAGCACGGGCGCGTAGCGAAACCCTTCGCGTCGCAGCGACGGCCACTGCAGCGCGATTTGTCCCAAGCCGCCCGCGAGCGCCGCGATCGCGATCGCCATGATGCGCGGCAGACCGAGCGCCGGCATCACGGGCACAAGCGCGAGACCGAGCACGATCGTCGCGATGTTGAACATGGCGGGCGAGAGCGCCGGCAGAAAGTAATGGTGCAGCGAATTCAGCATGCCCATCGCCGCCGCCGCGATCGCGACCATGGTGAGAAACGGCAGCGTCACGCGCGTCAGCTGCACGGTCAGCTCGAGTTTGCCGGGCACGCCGGCGAAATCGCCGGCGTACATCCGTACGAGCGGCTGCGCGAACACGACGCCGAGCACGACGAGCGCGCCCGTGACGATGACGAGCGCGGTGATGACGCTGTTGCCGAGCCGCCACGCGTCGCGTTTGCCGCCGCGCGTCAGCTCGCGCGTGAACGTCGGCACGAACGCCGCGCTCATCGCGCCCTCCGCGAACAGATCGCGCACGAGATTGGGAATGCGGAACGCGACGATGAACGCGTCCATCTCGTTGCCGGCGCCGAAGAGGGCGGCCAGCACCTGATCGCGCGCGAGACCGAGGACGCGGCTCGCCAGCGTCGCCACGCCGGTGATGCCGGCCGAACGCGCGAGGCGGCCGCCGGCCGTCTGCGGTCGCTGTTCAGGCTGTTCGGAAGTGGACACGAAAGAAGGACGCAAAAAAGGCCCTCCGCGCTTTCACGTGGAGGGCCTAAAGGAGGATGGATGAGAGGCTGTTATTTGCCGTCTCGCCTGGGTTAGACGGCCGGGCTCGCGAAAAAGTTTAGCTTCCGGAAAGCTTCTTGCGCACGAGCTCGTTGACCGCCTTGCCGTCCACGCTCTGGCCCGCCAGTTTCGCCATAGCCGCCTTCATCACCCGTCCCATGTCCTTGGCGGAGGCCGCGCCTGTCTCGGCAATGGCCTCGGTCACGGCGCGTTCGACAACAGCGGGATCGGCGGCCGGCGGCAGATAGGCTTCGAGCACGCGAATCTCGGCGGACTCCTTGTCCGCCAGATCCGTCCGTCCGCCCTTGGTGAATTGTTCGATGGAGTCCCGCCGCTGCTTGACGAGCGCCGCGACGACCTGCGCGGACTCGGCGGCGTCGAGCGCGCGGCCGCGTTCCACTTCGCGGTTCATCAACGCCGCTTTCAACATGCGCAGCGCGCTGAGACGGAGCGCGTCGTGGGTGCGCATCGCGTCAGCGATGGCCGCCGTCACGTCGTCGACAAGCGCCAACGGAGCTTATCGTCCGCCGCGGCCGGTGGTCGGCCGCTGCGTCTGTCCTGGGGAAGTGGGCGGCTGCGGCGGCGGCGCCGGCGCGACCATGCCGGGTACCGCGACGCCGCCATACGGCGCGCTCGGCGCGCCGGGGAATGCGGCCGGCGGCTGCTGACCGGCGGGCGCCTGCGGCTGCCCGGCCACGCCCGGCTGCTGCTGGCCCGCGCCCGGCTGCGGCATCACTTGCTGCACGATCGGCGGCTGCCCGACGCCGCCCTGCGCGCCCGGAACAAACGGCTGGCCGCCGGGACCGATTTGTGGATTCACGACCTGCGGCTGAGGCACCGTGTTGAAGATCGGACCGCGGACCTGGTTCGGGACCACATTGCTCGGCGCGGCCGGCCGCAGATCATCGTCGTCGTCGGCGGGCATCGGCGGCTGCGCGAACTGCGGCTGCTGGAATGTCGGCGTCGACGGACCAGCCGACGCGCGCGGCGCCGTGCTCGTCGGCATGACGACGATGCGATCGAAGGTCGACAGATTCGCGGCGCCGGCCGATCGCGGAGCCGCCATGTAGCCGGCCACGGACCGGAGCAGGACGTCGAGCGCCTGCGCTTCGGGGACGTCGACCAGCTCCAGCGTCAGCGGCCCGCCCGGAATCCGTTCGAGGTTGACGATCTTCGTCTGCCCGATGCGCGCCCACTCGGTGAGGATCTGCTTCACGGTGACGTCCTTCGCCACCAGCGTCACCTTGCCGTCCTTCATCGAGAGCTTCACGTCGGCGAACGCCGCGGGGCTCGCCAGCAGGAAGGCGACGACGCCGATGCCGAACGTGCGCAATACCCTCATGGATGCCGCCAGTATAGCCCTTACTTCTTTCTGAAGTAATCAATGACCTGGGTCAGGATTTCGTCGAGCTGGTGCTTGGGTTCGTAGCCGATCAGCCCCTTGACGCGCGTCAGATCCGGCACGCGCCGCGGCATGTCCTCGAAGCCCGATTCATAGGCCTGGTCGTAGGGAATGAATTTGATCGAAGATTTCGACCCGCTCAGCTCGCGGACGCGCTCCGCGAGCGCGGTGATGGTGACTTCCTGCGTGTTGCCGATGTTGATGACCTGGCCGATGGCCTTCGGTTCCTGCACCAGTTTCAGCAGCGCGCCGACGACGTCGCTGACGTGCGTGAACGCGCGGGACTGCGTGCCGTCGCCGAACACCGTGATCGGCTCGCCGGCCAGCGCCTGCCGCACGAAGTTCGGGATGACCATGCCGTACTGTCCCGTCTGGCGCGGCCCGACGGTGTTGAAGAAGCGGACGATGATGACCGGCAGCTTGCGCTCTTTCCAGTACGCGAGCGCCAGGAATTCGTCGATCGCCTTGCTGCACGCGTAGGCCCAGCGGTGCTTCGGCGTCGGACCCATGACGAGGTCGGAATCCTCGCGAAACGGCACGTCCTCGCTCTTGCCGTAGACCTCGGACGTCGACGCGATCACGACGAGCTTCTTCTTCTTGTTCGCGTGCTTGAGGACGACTTCGGTCCCGTGCACGTTGGTCTCGATCGTGTACACGGGCTGCTCGACGATCAGCTTGACGCCGACCGCCGCGGCGAAATGGAAGACGACGTCGCTGCGATCGATGAGCTCGGCGAGCAGCGGCTCGTTCTCGACCGTGTCGATGAAGTACTCGAAGCCGGGCCGGCCCTTGAGATGGGCGATGTTGTCGATCGATCCCGTCGACAGGTTGTCGAGAATCAGCACCTCGTGGCCCTGCGCCAGCAGCGCATCCGAGAGGTGCGATCCGATGAATCCGGCTCCGCCGGTAATTAGCGCGCGCACTCGTGTCCTTTCAGAAGGGGACGGGAGTCCTAGCCCTGTTGACCAAGGACTCCCGTCCCCTTCAGCTCCGTCCCCCTGTCAATAAACGCGTGAATCGCCGCGGCGACGTCGTCGACGTGCTCCGGGGCGAGCGAGGGATGCAACGGCAACGAGACTACCTCGCCGCATGCCCGCGTCGCCACCGGGCATTCCGCGGGATGGACCGGGGCGAGCGCCGGCTGCCGCGGAATCGGCACGGGGTAGTGAATCAGCGTCTCGATGCCCCGCTCCGCGAGATGCGCCTGCAAATCCGCGCGGGCGCCGCTTCTTACGACGAACAGGTGATAGACGTGGCCGGCATCGCGTTCGGGCGGCACCGCGACGGGCGCGCCCGCCAGCCGCTCGCGGTAGCGCGCCGCCAGCGCGCGGCGGCGCGCCGTCCACGCCGGCAGCAGCGGCAGCCGCGCGCGGAGAATCGCCGCCTGCATTTCATCCAATCGCGAATTGACGCCGAACTCCTGATGGTGATACCGGTCGGTCTGCCCGCCGTTGCGCAGCCGGGCGATCCGATCGGCGAGCGCCGCGTCGTTGGTCACGACCGCGCCGCCGTCGCCGAGCGCGCCGAGATTCTTGGTCGGATAGAAGCTGAAGGCGCCCGCGACGCCGATCGTCCCGACGGGCCGGCCACCGGCGGTGGCCAGATGCGCCTGACAGCAGTCCTCGACGATCGCCAGATTGAAGCGCGACGCGACGCGCGCGATCGCCGTCATGTCCGCGGCCTGGCCGTACAGGTGCACGGGAAGGATGGCCCGCGTCCGCGGTCCGGCGAGCGCGGCCACGCGCTCCGGATCGATCGTGAGGCGATCGGGATCGATGTCGGCGAAGACGGGCCGCGCGCCGGCCATCATGATCGCGAGCGCCGAGTACGCGGCCGAGAGCGGCGAGGTGATCACTTCGTCGCCCGCGCCGATGCCGAGCGCGCGCAGGATCAGCGCGATCGCGTCCGTCCCCGTGCCGACGCCCACGGCGCGCGCTGCGCCGGAGGCCGCGGCGAACTCGCGCTCGAACGCGTCGACCTCCGGGCCGAGAATGAACCAGCCGCGCGCGATGACGCGATCGATCGCCTGCTTGACGGCGGCGGCGTCCTCGCCGGGCACGAGTGACATGAAAGGCAAGCGGCGCGGCGTCATGGCTGGCCTCCGCCCGCGTCGCTCTCCGTGTAATGCGCGCCGTGCTGCCGGTAGAACGCGATCGTCTGGCGCAATCCGTCCGCCAGACTCGTCGCGGGCGTCCAGCCCGTCGTGCGCGTGAACCTCGCGGAGTCCGCGTAGAAGCTGCCGATGTCGATGGCCTTCTTGTCCGGCGGCCAGTCGACGTACTGCACGGTGCCGCTGCCGGCGATCTCCACGAGCAGCGTCGTCAGATCGCGGTGACTGATCGGCCGGTCGCCGCCGACGTTGAACACGTCGCCGTTGCACGCGTCGCTCGCGCCGGCGCGCAGGAACGCGTCCGCCGCGTCGTCCGCGTAGACGAAATCGCGCAGCTGCGAGCCGTCGCCGTAAATCTGAATCGGCTTGTTCTCCATCGCGAGCCGGATGAACCAGCCGATGAATCCCTGGCGGTTGTGGCGGATGAGCTGGCGCGGGCCGTACACGTTGGTCAGACGCAGCGAGCAGGCGCGGATGCCGAAGACGTTGTTGTAGACGAGGTGGTAGTACTCGCCCGCGGCCTTGTTGATCCCGTTCACGTCGGTCGGCCGGACGAGATGCGTCTCGTCCACGGGCAGGCGATCGGGCCGCCCGTACACCTGACGCGTGCCGGCGAAGACGACCTTCACCTTCGGGTTGTACTTGCGGCACGCTTCGAGCACGGTGAGCTGGCTGCGGCAGTTGATTTCGAGATCCGTGTACGGATCCCGCATGCTGTCGATGTGGCTCACCTGGCCCGCGAGATTGAAGATCACGTCGCGATCGCGGACGAGGTAGTTCATCGTCGACTGCTGGCGGATGTCGGCGACGTTGACGTGCACCCGATCCGCGATGCCGTCGATGTTGAACAGGTTGCCGCCGTAATCAGGAATCAGCGAATCGACCAGCAGGACGTCGGCGCCGAGACTGACGAGGCTGCGGGCCAGATTGCTGCCGATGAAGCCGAGACCGCCGGTGATCATCACGGCGCGGCCGCGGTAGAAGGATCGGTAGTCGACGGTCACTGGCGTGGCGAGCCCGGATAGACCGGCTTGCCGGCGTTCCTCGCCGGCACCAGCGCGCGTCCCGAGCGGCGATGCTCCCGCCGGATGACGAGCGCGAACCAGAGGGCCGCCACATCGAGCGCGACCCGGAAGAGCCGCCGGAAGTTGAAGAACTGTGACTTGCCGAACGCGCGATGGTAGTGATTGACCGGCACTTCGACGATGCGGAAGCCGGCGTCCTGAATCTTCTTCATCATCTCGAGGCAGATGACGCCGCTCGTCTTCTCGAGATCGATCCGCTCGAAGATCTCGCGCCGCATCAGCCGGTAGTCGCAGTCCACGTCGCGGACCTTCAGCCCGAACAGCATGCTGACGATGTGGTGGTACAGCCGGCCGATGATGATGCGGTGCAGCGGATCGGACCGGCTGATCTTGTAGCCGTTCACCATATCGGCGTCAGGCGTCATCTTCTCCCACAACGACGCGAGCTCCGCCGGATCGTACTGGCCGTCGCCGTCGGTGTAGAAGATGAGATCCTTGGTCGCCGACCGGAAGCCGGTCTGCAGCGCCGCGCCGTAGTCCCGGTTCTTCGGATGATGGATGGCCCGCACGTGCGAATAGGTGCGCGCGAGCTCGTCGGCAATCTCCGGCGTCGCGTCCGCGCTGCCGTCGTCGACCACGATCACTTCGTAGTCCGGCGTCAGCGCCTCGGCGGTTTTCACGGCGCGGATCACCAGGTTGGCGATGGTGCCGCTGTCGTTGTACGCCGGGAAAAAGACGCTCAGGCCCGCGGGTTTCCGGGGGGGCGGCGCTGACATGTAAAAGCCTCTAAACCATAGCACGAAAAGGAAGTCAGCGCGGCGGAGGCGACGGCGTTCCGCGCGCCGCGCGGCCGGCGATCAGGCGCCACGGCGTCACGATCGACTCGAGCAGTACCGCGGCCGACAGCTTCGATTCGCCCTGCCGCCGCTCGACGAACGTGATCGGGCGCTCCGCAATCCGGAACCCGCGTCGCGCCGCGAGGTACAGCAGCTCGACCAGGTACGAATACCCCTCGGACGCGACGCGCGCGAGCGGAAGCTTCGCGAGCGCTTCCCGCCGCCAGCACCGGTAGCCGCTCGTGCAGTCGCGCGCGCTGAGCCGCGTCACGAGCCGGATGTACACGTTGGCGTAGCGGCTCAGCATGCGGCGCCGCCACGGCCAGTTCACGATCCCGCCGCCGGGAATGTACCGCGAGCCGATCACGACGTCGGCCTGCTCGAGCGCGGCGAGCAGGTCGGGCAGGTGCCGCGGGTCGTGCGAGAGATCGGCGTCCATCTGGCAGATGGCGTCGAACGGCCGATCAATCGATCGCTGCATCGCGTCGAGGTACGAGCGCCCGAGTCCCCGGCCGCCCGCGCGGTGCAGCACTTCGATCCGCTGCGGATGCTCGCGCGCGAGCGCATCGGCGACGTCGCCGGTGCCGTCGGGCGACTGATCGTCGACGATCAGCATCGTGATGCCGGGCAGCGCCATGAGTCCGGCCGCGATCAGTGGAAGGTTGTCGCGCTCGTTGTACGTCGGGACGATCACGAGCGCCGAGCGCACCGTCACGACCGCCGTCCCTCGAAACGCAGCGACGAAATCTGCTCGGAGACCAGACCGACGAGGAAGATCACGACGCTGAGCAGAATCAACAGCACCGACGAGTTGGTCACGTGCGATTGCGTGGCGATCGTCCAGGCGGCGTAGCCCGCGCCCAGAAAAAACGACGCGGCGCTGACCGGCACGAAGATCCGCAGCGGGCTGTAGATCGTGATGACTTTCAACAGAATCATCAAGAAGCGGACGCCGTCCGACGCCAGCCGGATCTTCGAGGCGCCCTGACGCGTCGCCGCGTGCACGGGTTCGAACCACACGCTGTATCCCGCTTTGATGAACGCCAGCGTCGTGGTCGTCGGCGTCGAGAATCCGTTCGGCAACAGGTGCAGAAATTCGACGAGGCACGCGCGACGGGCCGCGCGGAAGCCGGAGGTCAGATCAGGAATGCGGCGCCGCGTGAGGTAACTGGCGGTCACGTTCAGCAGGCGGTTTCCGAGCCGGCGGGCCATCGTGGCCTGCGTGGCGCTCGATCGCGCGCCGACCACGAGATCGTACTCGTCCAGCTTGGCGACGAGCCGCACGGCGTCCGCCGCCTGATGCTGACCGTCGGCGTCGACGATCAACACGAAGACGCCGGCCGCCTGCCGGATCCCGGTCTTCACCGCGGCGCCGTTGCCCTTGTTGTACGGATGGCGGATCACGCGCGCGCCGGCCGCCGCGGCGCGCGCTCCAGTGTCGTCGGCCGATCCATCGTCGATGACGAGGATTTCCTGCCACGGCGCGGCGGCCCGCAGGTCGGCGACCAGCGCGCCGACGGACGGCGCTTCATTGAAGGCGGGGACGATCACCGACGTCGCGGCGGGATTCGAGACGATCTCCACGGTCACCGGCCATTCGCCATGAGCCGATCGACGACACCGTCCCACGTGATGAGACGGACGCGATCGTACCCCGCGTCTCCGAGCGACTGGGCGAACCGGCGGTCGTCCGCGAGCTGGTTGACCGCCGCGCCGATCGCCTCCGGCGACGGCTCGACGACGAGGCCGGTCACGCGGTCTTCCACGAATTCCAGCGGCCCGCCGGCGTCGCTCGTCGTGACGACGGGCTTGCGCGAGAGAAACGCCTCGAGCGTGATGTAACCGTAGTCTTCGTCGAAGGGCGGGAACACGACGCCGAGCGCGCCGGCGTACAAGTCGACGAGGGCGCGCGCGTCAATGCCGCCGGTCCACGTGATCCGACCGGCCACGCCGGCCTCCGCAGCGGTCGCTTCGAGCGACTGCCGGAGCGGACCCTCGCCGACGACGACGAGGCGCACGCCAGACGTGACGTGCGCGAGCGCGCGGACGATGAGGTCGACGCGCTTGTTGCCTTCCAGACGTCCCACAGCGAGCACGTAGTCGCCGAGCGGGCCCGTCTTCAGCTGGCCGGCGAGCGGCGGCGGATGATAGAGCGGCTCCGCGGTCAGTCCGTTGTAATGCGCCATGCGCGCGGCCGTATTGCGCGAGTTGGTGAACAGACGCCGGACTTCGCCGAGCGCGTCCCGGTCGAGCCCGATCAGCGTGTTGCGCAGGCGGACGTCGCCTTCAGTGTGCGTGAACTCGCTGTACGGCGTGCCCGCCAGATCATAGATGGCGCGGTACTGATGGAAGACCCACGCGATCTTGTTCGGGTGGCGGACGAAGTACGTCGGAAATTTCGTCGCGATCACGGCGTCGATGCGCTGGTGGTTCGACTCGGAGAGGTCGATGAGCCGCCACGCGGCCGCCTGGGCGAGCAGCTCGGCTTTCGGGTACCACTTGAACGGAATCGACACGCGCTCGGCGCGGTAGCCGCGCCGCTGCAGCTCGCCGACCAGGCCGCGCACGTGCAGCTCCGCGCCGCCGTGCACGAACGGCACCTGCGCTTCGCAGACGAGCACGGTACTGATCGATGGCATTGGGTAATTGGGTGGTTGGGTAAGTGGGTAATCGATTACCCGGTGACCAGATTACTCAACGACCCAATTCATCTTCCGCTATGTCGCAAAGCGGAAGTTGATTATGTCGCCGTCCTGCACGATGTACTCCTTGCCCTCGAGGCGCACTTCGCCGTGCTCGCGGCAGGCGGCCATCGATCCGCGCGCGATCAAATGGTCGTAGCTGACCACTTCCGCCCGGATGAACCCGCGCGCGATGTCGCTGTGAATCTCGCCCGCCGCGATCTGCGCCTGCGTGTGGCGGGGAATCGACCAGGCGCGGCACTCGTCCTCGCCGACGGTGAAGAAGGACATGTAGCCGAGCAGCTCGTAGCTCGCGCGGATGACGCGATCCAGTCCGGACTCGCTGAGGCCGAGGTCCGCGAGAAAGGCCGCGGCGTCGGACGGCTCCAGCTGGGCGATTTCGAGCTCGATCTTCGCGCAGACCGCCACCGCGGCCGTTGCCGCGTGCGAGAGGAACGCGGTCAGCCCGGCGGCTTCGGCGGCGCGCTCGATCCGCGTCGCCGCGTCGCCGCCTTGCGCCAGCGCCGATTCGTCCAGGTTGATGACGATCAGCAGCGGCTTGGCCGACAGAAACTGAAATCCGCGCAGCCGCTTCAGGTCGTCGCCCTTGAGATCCAGGGTCCGCAGCGGACGGCCGTCTTCGAGCGCCGCCTTGCAGACCGTGATGACGTCGCGTTCCTTTTCCAGCTCGGCTGACTTGTTCTTCTTGAGGTCTTTCTCGAGGCGCTCGAGCCGCCGCTCGGCGACGCCGAGGTCGGCGAGGATCAGCTCGTCTTCCATCGCCTGCGCGTCGCGCGCCGGATCCACGGCGCCCGACGGATGCGGCACGCTCGGATCCTGAAACGCGCGCAGCACGTGGACCAGCGCGTCGGCATTCTTGTACGCCGCGACGTCGACGAGCGCCTGCGCGCCGCCCGTGCCGCCGGGGATCGCCAGGTCGCTGAATTCCACGGTCGCCGGCACGCGTTTCTTCGGGTTGTACATCGCCGTCAGGCGATCGAGGCGGGCGTCGGGCACTTTGGAAATCCCGATCGACGCTTCGCCTTTGCCGTGCGCGGACCGCGCGGTTTCCCGGGCGCTGGTCATGAGCTGGAAAAGCGAGGTCTTGCCGCTTGAACCAACGCCGATGAGGGCTGCCCTGAGCATGCGAAGCCTCGCATCGTACCACCGACGGGCCGCGAGGCGGGCGTCACTGCGGGGGTCTGGTCTGAAGTGGACCCCAAGGGCTTGGGCCGACGGGCGATGAGATGGCGAAAATTAGGCGTAACTTACTGATGTAACAGATTTTGCGGTTGACACCAACGAGGGCCTCTCCTACTATCGTCGTGGAATTTTGTGGCGGAAAGTGGGTTGCTCTAGAGGTCTGGTGTGTTCAGGGGCCACGAACAGGCGCGGATAGATGACAAGGGTCGACTCAAGGTGCCGAACGTCTTCCGTTCGCTCCTCGAGAGCAAGTACGGGCGCGAGCTGTTTCTCACCAGCTTGAGCGGTGAATACGCGCGCGTCTACCCGATGCCCGTGTGGCTCGAACTCGAAGAGAAGCTCGGAGGGATGCCGTCGACGCATCCCGCGCGGCTGCGCTACCTCGATCGGGTGAACTTCTTCGGCCAGGCGGCGGAGCTCGACGCGCAGGGACGCGTGCTGATTCCGGCGCGCCTGCGGGAGACCGCGACGATCAGCGGCGACGTCGACGTGCTCGGGCAATACAACTACCTCGACGTGTGGAATCACGACCGTTTCCTGACCAAGCTGCAGCGCGATCCGTTCACGGACGAGGACGCGAAGGCGCTGTCGGAGTTCGGCATCTGATGACCGCCGTCGGCAATATCAGTCACGTCCCCGTCATGACCGCCGAGGTCCTGCAGCATCTGCGCCCCGAGCGCGGCGGCGTGTTCGTGGATTGTACCGTCGGACTCGGCGGGCACGCGCGCGCGCTGCTCGAAGCCGGCGCCACGCGCGTCATCGGCCTCGATCGCGACCGCGACGCGCTCGCGCACGCCCGCGACACGCTGGCGCCCTGGGGCGACCGCGTCGAGCTGGTGCACGCCGACTATCGCGCGATCGTCGACGTGCTCGACAGCCGGCGCATCGCCGGCATCGACGGCGCTCTGGCCGATCTGGGCGTCTCGTCGCTGCAGTTCGACGCGCCCGGCCGCGGTTTCAGTTTCCAGCGCGACGAGCCGCTCGACATGCGAATGGATCGCGCGACCGGCGAGACCGCGGCGGATCTCGTCGCGCGATCGACCGAGCGCGAGCTGGCCGACGCGATCTTCCAGTACGGCGAGGAGCGGTTCTCGCGGCGGATCGCGCGGGCGCTCGTCGCGGCGCGGCGCGAGGCGCCGGTCGACACCACCGGCCGGTTGGCGGCAATCGTGCGGCGCGCGATCCCGCGCCGTGGCCCGATGCGCCCCATGCGAATTGACCCTGCGACGCGGACCTTCCAGGCGCTGCGCATCTGGGTGAACCGCGAGCTCGAGGGCCTCGATCGCTTTCTCGAGGCCGCGGCGCGCCGTCTCCGCGCCGGCGCGCGGTTGGTCGTGATCACGTTTCATTCGCTCGAAGATCGGATCGTGAAGCACACGCTGCGCGCGCTCGAGCACGGCGACGAGGCGCTCGTGAAAGTGCTGACGAAGAAGCCCCTGGTGCCGGGCGAGGACGAAGTGCAACGAAATCCGCGGGCGCGGAGCGCGAAGCTCCGCGCGGCGGAGCGGCTTGGTTAGCGCGGAGATCCGCGAGGGGACCGAGCGGGGGACGCCCCCCGCGTGAGGACATTCATGGAACCGTTCGAATACGCCATCAAAAAAGACGTCCGCAACAATCCGATCGTGCACGAGGTCGACGAAGCCCGGCAGCGCGAGATGTGGAAGTCCGTCGGCATCGCCGGCTTCCTCGTCATCGTGCTGCTGTTCTCGGCCTGGCAGCACTTCGAGCTGCTGCGGCACGGCTACCAGATCGAGCAGCTGCAGCGCGAGCGCGCCGGCGAGGAAGAAACGAACCGCCGCCTGCGTCTCGAGATCGAGACCTTGAAGTCGCCCAAGCGCATCGAGGCGCTCGCGACCGATCAGCTGCACCTGGTCGCGCCCTCGCGCGACGAGGCCATCGTGATCGAGCGCGTGCTGCCCACCGATCCGCCCGCCAAGTCGGTCGTCGCGCTCCGGTGATGATGTGATGACCTCTCCCGGCCCCGGCGCCTGGCGCGAGATTCTGAGACGCCGCGTGATCACGGTCGCGGCGCTGCTCGGGTTGTGGGCGGTCGGCATCGAAGCGCGGCTCGTCGTGCTGCAGGTGGTGCGCCATGGCGATCTCATGGCGCGCGCCGAGCGCCAGCAGATGCGGACGCAGCCGCTGCCGCCCAAGCGCGGCGACATCCTCGATCGCCACGGCCGCATCCTCGCCACCAGCGTGGACGCCGACTCCATCGTCGCGGTCCCGACCGAGATCGGCGACGCGAAGGACGTCGTGCAGAAACTCTGCGGCGCGCTCGGCGACTGCACGCAGAAGGATCAGCAGAATCTCATCGAGCGCTTGAGCCAGCCGCGCGCGTTCGCGTACGTCCGCCGGCAGGTCGCGCAGGATCAGGCGCAGCGCGTCGCCGCGCTCAATCTCGACGGCATCGGCTCGGTCAAGGAAAGCAAGCGCTTCTATCCCAACCGCGAGCTCGCCGCGCATCTGCTCGGCTGGGTCGGCCTCGACAACAAAGGGCTCGACGGCCTCGAGTCGGCGTACGACGCGCAGATCAGAGGCAAGGCCGGCACCGTGCTCGTGCACACGGACGCGCGACGGCACGCATTCGGCCGGTTCGAGCGGCCGCCGACGTCCGGATCGACCGTCGAGCTGACGATCGACGAATACCTCCAGCACATCGCCGAGCGCGAGCTCCACGCCGGCGTCGTCGAGAATCGCGCGGCCGGCGGCAGCGCCATCATCATGAATCCGCACACGGGCGAGATTCTCGCGATGGCGAACGAGCCGACGTTCAATCCGAACGCCTTTCGCGACTTCGACGACAACGAGCGGAGAAACCGCGCGGTGCAGGATCTCTACGAGCCGGGATCGACGTTCAAGGTCGTGACCGTGTCGGCGGCGCTCGAAGAGAAAGTGATGACGCCGGACACGATGATCGACACCAATCCCGGCCGCATCCAGGTCGCCCCGGGCCGCGTCGTCAAGGAGAACGAGGGCCACAACTACGGCGTGATCTCCCTGGCGAACGTGATCGCCATGTCGAGCAACGTCGGCGCGATCAAGATCGGTTTCAAGATCGGCACCGAACGCCTCGGCCGGTTCGTGTCCCTCTTCGGCTTCGGCCATCCCGTCTCGCCGGATTTTCCGGGTGAAAGCCCCGGCATCGTGTGGAGCCCGTCGAAGTGGACCGACGGCGCGCTCGCGTCGGTGTCGATGGGATACCAGGTAGGTGTTACACCGTTGCAGATCGTCACCGCCGTGAGTTCCGTCGCGAACGGCGGCGAGTACGTCGAGCCGCGCGTCATCCGCGCGGTGTATCGCAATGGCGTCCGTTATGCAGTGACGCCGAAAGTGGTCCGCCGCACGATCAGCGCCGACACCGCCGCGCTGATGACCAGCATCATGGAAGGCGTCGTCGACGCGGAGCGCGGAACCGCGCGCGTGGCCAGGATTCCCGGCTACACGATCGCGGGCAAGACGGGCACCGCCTCGAAGCTGGTCAACGGCCACTACTCGCATTCCGATTACAACGCGTCGTTCGTCGGATTCCTGCCGTCGCGCAGTCCCGCGGTGGCGATTGTCGTCGTGATCGACTCGCCGCACGGGCCGAACAGATATTTCGGCGGCACCGTCGCCGCGCCGATCTTCAAGCGGATCGCCGAGCCGACGCTGCGCTATCTCGGCGTCGGTCCCTCGATCAACCCACAGGCGCCGATCTTCGCCGCGCGTCACGATGACGCGCCGAGTCCTGCCGCGGACACGCCCGCGAGCGATCCGGTCGTCAGCCTGATTGCCGATGGGCCGCCCGGGACGCTGCCGGATCTTCGCGGCATGAGCGCGCGTGAAGCCGTGCGGGCGCTGGTGAAGCTCGGCTTGAACGCGCGCGTCACCGGCGACGGCGTCGTCGTGTCGCAGGAACCGGCGCCCGGCATGCCGCTCGAACCGGGCTCCCTCTGCCGTCTGACGCTCGAACGCTTGCCCCGGCGCCCGAACCGCGCGGGACCGCCATGACCTGGGCCGACCTCGCGAACGTCCTCGGCGAACGCGGCCTGACGCGATCCGCGTCGGGCACGCAGAATGCCGGCGCCGCGATCACCGGTGTGGCGTACGACTCCCGCACCGTGACGCCGGGCCAGGTGTTCGTCGCCCTGAAAGGTCAGCACGTTGACGGCGCCGCGTTCACGCGACAGGCGATCGAGCGCGGCGCCGCGGCGATCGTGTCCGAGCAGCAGCCGCCTTCAGGCGTCGCGATTCCGTGGGCCGTCGTCGAAGACGCGCGGCTCGCGCTGGCGTGGCTCGCGTCGGCGTTCCACGGCGAGCCCAGCCGCGAGTTGCAGGTCGTCGGCATCACCGGCACGAACGGCAAGACGACGACCGCGTATCTTCTCGCCTCCATCTTCGAAGCGGCGGGCGTGCGCTGCGGTCTGCTCGGAACGGTCGCGTATCGCACCGGGCCCGGGAAGACCGCGGTCCGCGACGCGTCGCGGACGACGCCGGAAGCGCCGGACCTGCAGGCGATGCTGCGCGAGATGGTCGACCGCGGGTGCGGCGCCTGCGCGATGGAAGTCTCGTCGCACGCGCTGTCGCTGCACCGCGTGTCCGCCATGACGTTCGCCGCCGCCGTCTTCACGAATCTCACGCGGGACCATCTCGATTTCCACACGAACATGGACGAGTACTTCCGCGCGAAGCGCCGGCTGTTCGAAATGCTGCCGCCGCACGCGCCGAGTCTCCTGAACATCGACGATCCGCGCGGCGCTTCGCTCGCCGACGCGGGCGGACGGCCGGTCACGTACGCGATCGGACGTCCGGCCGACATCACGCCAGGCCCGCTGTCGTTCTCGCTCGCCGGATTGACGTTCGACGTGCGCACGCCCCGCGGCACGCTGCACGTGCGCTCGTCGCTCGTCGGGCGGCCCAACGTCTACAACATCCTCGCCGCCGTCTCGACCGCCGTGGCGCTCGACGTGCCGTTCGACGCGATCGAGCAGGGCATCCGCTCGCTCGACGGCGTGCCCGGCCGGTTCGAGATGGTTTCTGGCGCCAAGGACGAAGTCACCGTCGTCGTCGACTACGCGCACACCGACGATGCGCTGCGCAATCTGCTGGAGACGGCGCGGCCGCTCGCGCGCGGACGGCTGATCACGGTCTTCGGGTGCGGCGGCGATCGCGATCGCACGAAGCGTCCGCTGATGGGCGCCGTCGCGGGCCGGTTGAGCGACGTCATCGTGATCACGTCGGACAACCCGCGCAGCGAGGATCCGGCGCGCATCATCGAAGAGATTCAGCGCGGGATTACGCCGGACACGCGGCGTCCTCCCTCTGGCGTCGGGCCGATCGAAGGGCGGGACGCCGGCCAGTCGCCGATGACGATCGTCGACCGCGGCCGCGCGATTGCGGCCGCGATCGAAATGGCCCGGCCCGGCGATCTCGTGCTGATCGCCGGCAAGGGCCACGAGAAGTACCAGGTGATCGGCGACCGCGTGCTGCCGTTCGACGACGTCGCGGTGGCGCGCGAGGCGCTGGCCCGGCGGCGGACGAATTCGGGCGTCGTATGACCGCGATCGCCCTCCCGCTGGGGGCGAAGTGGGTTGCGGCGGTGATGGCGGGCGAGATCGTGCACGGCGACGCGGCGCGCGAGTTCAGCGCCGTGTCGATCGACACGCGGACGCTGGCGCCCGGCGAGTTGTACATCGGAATCCGCGGCGAGCGGTTCGACGGCGCGGAGTTCGCGCCGGCGGCCATCGCGGCGGGCGCGGCGGGCGTCGTCGTTCCGCGCGGCCGCGGAGCAGGTTCCCGTAGCGCGAGCCTTTCAGGCGAGCGGGACGCGGTCGTCATCGAGGTCGACGACACGACGCTCGCGTTGCAGGCGCTGGCCCGGGCGGTGCGGCGGGCGTCGGGCACGAAGGTCGTGGCGATCACCGGCAGCGCCGGGAAGACCACGACCAAGGAAATTACGGCGGAGTTTCTCTCGGCGCGGTATCGCGTGATCCGCAACCGCGGAAACTTCAACAACCACATCGGGTTGCCGCTCTCGCTCATCGAGTTGAGACAGCGGCCGGAGATCGCCGTCGTCGAGCTGGGCATGAATCACGCCGGGGAGATCAGCACGCTCATCGGCGTCGCTGAGCCGGACGTGCGTGTGTGGACGAACGTCGGCGACGCGCATCTCGGGTTCTTCGCGTCGGTCGACGCCCTTGCGGACGCGAAGGCGGAGATTCTCGACAGCGCGGCCGCGTCGACGACGCTCGTCGCCAACGCCGACGACGATCGCGTGATGGCGCGCGTCGCGTCGTTCCCCGGCCGCACGGTGACGTTCGGGATCGATCGCGAGGCCAGCGTGCGGGCGTCGGCGATCGTGGATCGCGGCATCGACGGGATCGCGGCGCGCGTCACGACGGCGCGCGGAGCCGTGAACGTCTCGACGCCGCTCGTCGGGCGGGGGAATCTGGCGAACATCCTCGCGGCCACCGCGGTCGCGACCGAGTTCGACGTGCCCCTCGACGCGATGGCCGCGCGGGCCGCGACGCTGCGCGCGGCTCGTCATCGCGGCGAGGTCGTGCGGCTGGCGAGCGGCGTGACGGTGCTCGACGACAGCTACAACGCCAGCCCCGCCGCGACGCTGCGCGCGCTCGACGTGTTCGCGCGGTCGCGGGCCGTCCGGCGAATCGCGGTGCTGGGCGAAATGCTCGAGCTCGGCGCCCACGCGGGCGCGCGGCATCAGGACGTCGGGCGCGCGGCCGCGCAGGCGCGGATCGACGTGCTGTTCGCGGTCGGCGGTGACGCGGCGCGGGCGCTGGCCGACGCCGCGATCGCGGCCGGGATGGCGCGCGCGAGCGTGCGGCACTTTGCGACGAGCGACGAAGCGGCGGAGGCGGCCGCGGCGCTCGTCACGCGCGGCGATCTCGTGCTGGTGAAGGGATCGCGCGGCGTGAAGACGGATCGCGTGGTGGAACGGCTGACGGCGGGGCGCGGCTGATGCTGTACCGGCTGCTGTTCCAGTTCCACACGCAGCTCTCGGTGCTGAACGTGACGCAGTACATCACGTTCCGCACGGCGGCCGCGAGTTTGTCGGCGCTCGCGATCAGCCTGGCGTTCGGGCCGTGGATGGTGCGGAAGCTGCGCGAGTTCCAGATCGGCCAGGTCATTCGCGCCGAGGGGCCGCAGTCGCATCGCGCCAAGGCCGGGACGCCGACGATGGGCGGCCTGCTGATTCTGACGGCGGCGCTCGTGCCGACGCTGCTGTGGGCGGATCTCTCGAATGTCTACGTGTGGATCGCGGTGCTGACGACGGCCGGGTACGGCGGGATCGGATTCGCGGACGACTATCTCAAGGTCGTCCGTCGATCGCATCACGGCCTGCTGCCCCGGTACAAGATGGGCCTGCAGGTGCTGATCGCCATCGCGGTCGGCGCCGTGCTGCTGTGGCTGCAGCACGAAGGCCTCTACAGCACGCGGCTGATCTTCCCGTTCTTCAAGCGGCTGATTCCGGATCTCGGCTGGGGCTACCTGCCGTTCGCGGTCCTCGTGCTCGTGGCCGTGTCGAACGCGGTCAACCTGACCGACGGTCTCGACGGGCTCGCGATCAGCACGTTCGCGATCGCCGCCGGCGCGTACACCGCGCTGGCGTACGTCACAGGCCATCGCGTCTTCGCGGAGTACCTGCTGCTGGTCCACCTGCCGCGCGTCGCGGAGCTCACGGTGTTCTGCGGATCGCTGGTCGGCGCGTCGCTCGGGTTCCTCTGGTACAACTCGTACCCCGCCGAAATCTTCATGGGCGACGTCGGGTCGCTGGCGCTCGGCGCCGCGCTCGGATCGGTCGCGATTCTCATCAAACAGGAACTGCTGCTGCCCATCGTCGGCGGCGTGTTCGTGCTCGAAGCGGCGTCCGTGATCATCCAGGTCGCGTCGTTCAAGATGACCGGCCGCCGCGTGTTCCGGATGGCACCGCTCCATCACCACTTCGAACAGATCGGATGGAGCGAGCCGAAGGTGATCTCGCGGTTCGTGATCGTCGGAATCATCTTCGCGTTGTTCAGTCTCGCGACACTGAAGTTGAGATGACGTTTAGCGTGGATCGCAAGCGTGTGACCGTCGCGGGAGCGGCGCGAAGCGGCCTGGCCGCCGCCGAGCTGCTCGCGCGCCGCGGCGCGCGCGTGACGCTCTCGGACTTGCGACCCGCGGTGCCGGAGGCCGAGCCGCTTCGTCGGCTCGGTGTCGAAGTGGAGCTCGGCGGGCACACGCGCGAATCGTTCGAAGCCGCCGATCTGGTGGTGTTGAGCCCCGGCGTGCCGCCCGAACAACCGATGGTGCAGGCGGCGCGGGCGAAGGGCGTCCCGGTCATCGCGGAGATCGAGCTCGCGTCGCGCTGGCTGCAGGGCCGCGTGATCGCGATCACCGGCACGAAAGGGAAATCGACGACGACCGCGCTGACCGGACGGATTCTGGCGACCGCGGGATTCAAGGTAACCGTCGGCGGCAACATCGGTGCGCCGCTCAGCGCGCAGGTGTCCGAGTCGACGCCCGACACGCTGCACGTCGTCGAGGCGAGCAGCTTTCAGCTCGAGCAGATCGATACGTTCCATCCGTGGATCGCCGTGATGCTGAATTTTTCGCCCGACCATCTCGATCGCCACCCGACCGTCGAGGCGTACGCGGCGGCGAAGGCGCGCATCTTCGAGAACCAGGACGCGGGCGACTGGGCCGTGATCAACGCCGACGATCCCGCCGTGCTGGAGCTGGCGCGGCGCGGCCGCGCCGCGACGCGTCTGTTCGCGCGCCGCAGCGCGATCGCCGACGGCACGGTGATCGACGGCGACTGGATTGTCGAGCGCGCCGGCGCGACGCAGCGCCGGCTCGTGCCGCTGGTCGCCGTGCACCTGCTCGGTCCGCATCTGGTCGGCGACGTCATGGCCGCGGCGACGGTCGGTGCGATTGCCGGCGCCACGCCGGCGTCGATGACCGCGGCGGTCGATGGATTCGCCGGACTCGAGCATGCGATGGAGCTCGTCGCCGACATCGGCGGCGTCCGGTTCGTCAACGACTCGAAGGCGACCAACGTCGAGTCGGCGCTCAGATCGATCGAGAGCTTCGAACGGAATCTCGTGCCGATTCTGGGCGGCAAGTTCAAGGGCGGCGACCTGCGGCTGCTGCGCGAGCCGCTGCGCGCGCGCGCGAAAGCCGTCGTCGCGATCGGCGAAGCGCGGCCGCTGGTGCGCGAAGCGCTCGCCGGCGCCGTGGACGTGGAGGAAGTCGACGGCCTCGCCGCGGCGGTCGCACGCGCGTACGCGATCGCCAAGCCGTCAGGCGTCGTGCTGCTGGCGCCCGCGTGCGCGAGCTTCGACATGTTTCGCGACTACGCAGAACGGGGGAGACGCTTCAAAGAGGAGGTGAGGCGGCTCGCAGCTGAAAGCTGAGAGCTGAAAGCTTGCTGAGCAGTGAACAGTCGTCAGTCGGTCCGTGCGGTAGAGGACTGGCTGCTGGGAACACAGGCCGCCCCGGCCTGTGAAGCTGGTGCCCCGGCCCACGGCCGACTGATGACTGTTGACCGCTCAGCGCGATCCTAAATCCGGCTGAAGCCGGACGCCACGTACTTCCGTGGCGGGGCGTTCAGAGCGTTTCGTTCCGGTTCGGACAGTATTTCGGGCGCAATCGCGCCCGACTGTAGAGGGCATGGCCAGAAAACTGAAGTCCGACAGAGTGCTGTTTCTCGCGACCCTGCTGCTGGTCGGGATCAGCATCGTCATGGTCTACAGCGCGTCGGCCGTCGTCGGCCTGGAGCGCTTCGGTAAGCCGTCGATGTTCCTGCTCCGCCAGAGCATGTGGGCCCTGCTCGGGATGGCGATGCTGTACGTCGTGATGCAGATCGACTACCGCTACTACCGCGAGCCGATCTTCATCTGGAGCGGCCTCGCGTGCGTCGTGCTGGCGCTCGTCGCCGTGTTCTTCAGCGCGCCGGTCAACGGCGCGCGGCGCTGGTTCGGCATCGGCGGTTTCGGCGTGCAGCCGTCGGAGCTCGCCAAGCTGGTCGCGATCTTCTTCATCGCGGCGCTGCTCGAGCGCCGCATGCACCGCATCGACGACGCGAAGTACGCGCTGCTGCCGATCGGCTGCCTCGTGCTGGGTCTCGTCGCGCTGATTCTGCCGGAGCCCGACTTCGGCACGTCGATGTCGCTGGTGCTCATCGCGGCGGTGATGGTGTTCGCGGCCGGTCTCAACTACCGCTACGTCTTCGGCGTGATCCTCGCGTCGCTGCCCGTGATCTACATCGTCGTGATGGGGTCCGCGTACCGGCGCCGCCGGACGCTCGCGTTCCTGAATCCATGGGACGACCCGCTCGGCGACGGCTTCCAGATCATCCAGTCGCTCATCGCGGTCGGCACCGGCGGCGTGTGGGGCCGCGGGCTGATGAACGGCGTGCAGAAGCTCTTCTATCTTCCCGAGCCGCACACCGACTTCATCTACTCGGTCATCTCCGAGGAGCTCGGCCTGGTCGGCGCGACCGTCGTGCTGCTGTGCTTCTGCGTCGTGACGTGGCGCGGACTGCGCGTCGCGCTGCGCGCGCCGGACACGTTCGGCGCGTTTCTCGCGCTCGGCCTGACGACGATGGTCGCCGTCCAGGCGCTCGTGAACATCAGCGTCGTGCTCGGACTGATGCCGACGAAAGGGATCCCGCTGCCGTTCGTGAGCGCGGGCGGCTCGTCCCTCCTGATCAACCTGGTGGGCATGGGGATTTTGTTGAACGTGTCGCAGCACGCGTCTTCGTTCGAGGCATGAAGGAAGGGGACGGGTGTCGTTGTCGTGACGAGTGCCTCGCAACACGCCGGCGGGAAGCGGACGGCACCCGTCCCCTTGCGCGTCGTGATGGCCGGTGGCGGCACGGGCGGTCACCTGTATCCGGGGATCGCGGTCGCGCGCGCGCTGCTGGCGCGGCGGCCGGACGCGCAGATTTCGTTTGCGGGCACGGCGCGCGGACTCGAAGCGCGCGTCGTCCCGCGCGAGGGGTTTCCGCTGGATTTGATCAGGAGCGCGGGCGTGAAAGGGAAGTCGCTCGCCGGGCTCGTGCGCGGCGCCGCGCTCATACCGATCAGTCTGCTCGACAGCTGGCGGATTGTATCGGCGCGGCGGCCCGACATCGTGATCGGTGTCGGCGGCTACAGCTCCGGTCCGGTCGTGCTGGTCGCCGCGCTGCGCGGCGTGCAGACGCTGTTGCTCGAACAGAACGCGGTGCCAGGGCTCACGAACCGGTTGCTCGCGCGGGTGGTGAAGGCGGCGGCGGTGACATTCGACTCGACGCGGACGTTTTTCGGATCCAAGGCGTTCGTCAGCGGCAACCCGGTCCGGCCGGAGTTTTTCGCGACGGCTGGACCAGAACGGGAGTCGGAAGGCGATGAGCACGCATCCGTTGCATCCGTCACAGGGGTCCTAGTTTTTGGCGGCTCTCAGGGCGCGCACGCAATCAACGTGGCCATGGTGGAGGCAGCGTCGCGGCTGGCGGCCGGCGGTTCGCGTCTTCGTCTCGTTCACCAGACGGGAGAGCGAGACCTGGAGATGGTGCGCGCCGCCTACCGGCAAGCGGGGCTTCAGGCCGACGTCGAGCCGTTCCTCTACGACATGGGACGGCGACTCGGACAAGCGGACGTAGTCGTCTGCCGCGCCGGCGCGACGACGCTGGCCGAGATCGCCGCGGCGGGCAAGGCGGCGATTCTGATCCCGCTCCCGAGCGCGACCGACGATCACCAGCGCAGGAACGCCGAGGTGCTGGAGTCGGCGGGCGCCGCGGAATTGCTGCTGCAGGCGGATCTGACGGGCGCGGTGCTCGCGGAACGCATCGCGGCGCTCGCGGGCGATCCGGAGCGGCGGCAGCGGATGTCGGCGGCGGCGCGATCGCTCGCGCGTCCCGACGCCGCGAACGTGATCGTCGATCGGGCGCTGCAGTTGGTGGAGAAGTGAGGCCGCCGTGCTAGGCAAGACGCGGCGCATCCACTTCATCGGGATTGGCGGCATCGGCATGAGCGGGATCGCCGAGCTGCTCGCGAATCTCGAGTACGTGGTGAGCGGTTCGGATGAAAAGCGATCGCCGGTCACCGATCGGCTCGCGACGCTCGGCATCCGGATCGCGTACGGGCACGACGCGGCACACGTCGGCGACGCGGACGTCGTCGTGACCTCGTCGGCGGTCAGGGCGACGAACCCTGAGGTGCGCGAGGCGGCGCGGCGGCAGATCCCGGTGATTCCGCGCGCCGAGATGCTCGCGGAGCTGATGCGCCTCAAGTACGCGATCGCGGTCGCGGGCGCGCACGGCAAGACGACGACGACGTCGATGATCGCGCTGGTGCTCGAACGCGCCGGTCTCGATCCGACGGCGGTGATTGGCGGGCGGCTGAGCGCTTTCGGCAGCAACGCGCGGCTCGGCCGCGGGCCGCTCATGGTGGCCGAGGCGGATGAAAGCGATCGTTCGTTCCTGAAGTTGTTTCCGACATTGGCGGTGATGACGAACATCGACCACGAGCACCTCGAGAACTACGGCGGCTTCGACGACCTGCAGCAGGCGTTCGTCGAGTTCGCCAACCACGTGCCGTTCTACGGCGCGGTGATCGCGTGCGCGGACGATCCGGATCTGGCCGCCGTGCTGCCGCGCATCACGCGCCGCGTGACGACGTACGGGCTGTCGTCGCCCGACGCCGATCTGACGGCGACCGGCGTCACGCTCGGACCGCGCGAGGTGACGGCGACCGTGCAGCGCCGCGTGCGAAGGGCGGGCGCGCCCGCCGCACTCACGACGCTCGGGCCCGTGACGCTGCCGGTGCCCGGCCGGCACAACCTGCAGAACGCGCTCGCGGCGATCGCCGTCGGCCTGGAGCTCGACGTGCCGTTCGAGCGCCTCGCCGCGGGACTGAAGGATTTCCACGGCGTCGAGCGGCGCTTCGACGTGCGCGGCGAGCCGAACGGCATCCTCGTCGTCGACGACTACGGTCATCACCCGACGGAGATTGCCGCCGTGCTCGCTACGGCGCGCGCGTTCAACCGGCGCGTCATCGTCGCGTTCCAGCCGCACCGCTTCACGCGCACCGCGTCGCTGATGGACGCGTTCGGGCCGGCGCTCGCCGGCGCCGATCACATCGTGCTGACGGACATCTACGCGGCGGGCGAGGATCCGATTCCCGGCGTCACGCTCGACGCGCTCGCCGCCGCGATTCGCCGGAGCGCGCGGTCGCCGGTGGACGTGGCGCCGTCGCTCGATGACGTCGTGCCGGCGATCGTCCGGATCGCGAAGCCCGGTGACCTCGTGATCACGCTCGGCGCGGGATCGATCGGCGGCGTGGCGGATCGATTGGTCGCGGCTCTTGGTGGAGCACGCAAACCGGCGGTGCATCGATGAGCGCGATCGCCGCGCCGGCCGATCGCCGGTTCCGCCGCCACCACGTCAAGCCGGCGCGCCGGCGGCGGCAGTGGCGCGCGTGGGTCAGGCCCGTGCTGCAGTACAGCGCGATCGCCGCGCTGCTGGCGTTCGGCCTGTATCGCGGCGGAGCGGTCGCGGCCCACGCCCACGTGCTGCAGATCGATCGCATCGCCGTGAGCGGCAACGTCCGCCTGTCGAAGGGCGAAGTCCTCAACATGCTCGGGAGCCTGCGCGGCGAGAGCCTGCTGTTCACCGATCTCGACGCGTGGCGCAAGCGCCTGCAGGCGTCGCCGTGGGTCCGCGAGGCCGCGCTGCGGCGATCGCTGCCGTCCACGGTGGACGTCGTGATCGTCGAGCGGCAGCCGATGGGCATCGGCCGCATCAACGGCGAGATGTACCTCGTCGACGAGCACGGCGTGATCATCGATCAGTACGGCCCGCAGTACGCCGATCTCGATCTGCCGATCGTCGACGGCCTGACGATGTCGGACGGCGGATCGCTGACGGATGAAGCGCGGGCGGAGTTCGCGGCGCGGGTGATCGCGTCGCTGCGGCCCAAGCCGCAGATCGCGCGGCGGCTGTCGCAGATCGACGTCGCGGATCTGCGCAACGCGCTCGTCATTCTCAGCGGCGACGCGGCCGTCGTCCAGCTGGGCGACGACCAGTTTCTGCCGCGGCTGCAGTCGTACCTCGATCTCGCGCCGACGCTGCGGCAGCGGATCCCGGACATCGACTACGTCGACATGCGGTTCGACGAGCGCGTGTACGTGCGGCCGGCCGGCAAGCCGGTCAGAGCGATCGAACAGAAGCGATAACCCCGCGGAGGCTGGAGGCGACGTGGCACGCAAAGAGCGATACCTGGTGGGACTCGACGTCGGAACGTCGAAGGTGACGGCCGTGGTCGGCGAGATGCTCGACGGCGAGGGGCTCGACATCGTCGGGCTCGGCGTGGCCGAGTCGCGCGGCATCCGCCGCGGCGTGGTCGTCAACCTCGAAGCGGCCGTCGAGTCCATCAAGAAGGCGATCGAGGAAGCCGAGCTGATGGCCGGCGTCGAAATCGACTCGGTGCACCTCGCGCTCTCGGGCCCGCACATCAAGGGCTTCAACAGCCGCGGCGTCATCGCGGTGGCGGGGAAGAACCGCGAGATCACGCGCGAGGACGTGCGCCGCGCGATCGACGCGGCGAAGGCCGTCTCGCTCCCGACCGGCCGCGAGATCCTGCACGTGCTGCCGCAGGATTTCGTCGTCGACGAACAGGACGGCATCGGCGCGCCCGTCGGCATGACCGGCGCGCGGCTCGAGGTGAACGTCCACATCGTCACCGGCAGCCAGAGCTCGACGCAGAACATCGTCGCCTGCGTGAACCGCGCGGGCGTGACGGTGAAGGAAACCGTCGTCGAGCAGCTCGCGGCGAGCGACGCCGTGCTGACCGAGGACGAGAAGGAACTTGGCGTCGCGCTCGTCGACGTCGGCGGCGGGACCACCGACATCGCGATCTACGAGCGCGGCAGCCTGTGGCACACGGCCGTGGTGGGCGTCGGCGGCGATCATTTCACCAACGACATCGCCGTCGGCCTGCGCACGCCGGTGCCCGAGGCGGAAAAGATCAAACGCAAGTGCGGGTGCGCGCTGTCCGGCATGGTCGACGAAGACGACACGATGGAAGTGGCGAGCGTCGGCGGACGCAAGCCGCGCGTGATGGCGCGGCGCATCCTGTCGGAGATTCTCCAGCCGCGCGCCGAAGAGATCTTCCATCTGGTCTGGGACGAAATCCGCCGCGCCGGGCACGAGAAAAGCCTGAACTCCGGCATCGTGCTCACCGGCGGCGGCGCGATTCTCGACGGCATGCCCGAGATCGCGGAGCAGATTTTCGATCTGCCGATTCGGCGCGGATGCCCGGTCGGCGTCGGCGGCCTCGCCGACCACGTGAACAGTCCGACCTTCGCGACCGGCGTCGGCCTCGTGCTCTACGGCTATCGCAACGCGATGGGTGAGGCGGCGCGGACGCCAGTGGGCGCCGGCGCACTGGTGCGCGCGGCCGGACGGCTGCGCGGGTTGTTCAAAGAGTTCTTCTGATCGGCAGGCCTGAAGGCCTGCGCTACGCCCCGGGGCGACGACGCCCGAACGACAACGTTACAGGGAGCACATCGAATGGCTGACCACAAGACGCCGCACGACCCCAGCAAAGAGGCGAATCGCATGAGACTGCACCTCGAGGAGGAGCGGAGCGCCGGCGCGCGCATCAAGGTGATCGGCGTGGGCGGCGGCGGCGGCAACGCCGTCAACCGCATGGTCCGCACCGGGCTGGACGGCGTCGAGTTCATCGTCGCCAACACCGACATGCAGGCGCTGCGGACGAACGCCGCGCAGGTCAAGCTGCAGATCGGCGCCAAGCTGACGAAAGGCCTGGGCGCCGGCGCCGATCCGACGATCGGCCGCCAGGCGGCGCTCGAGGACACCGAGGAGATCATCCAGTCGCTCGACGGCGCCGACATGATCTTCGTCACCACCGGCCTGGGCGGCGGGACCGGCACGGGCGCCGCGCCCGTCATCGCCAGCCTCGCGAGCGAGCTGGGCGCGCTCACGGTGGCCGTCGTCACCAAGCCGTTCAAGTTCGAGGGGAGGAAACGGCAGATGCAGGCGGAGCGCGGGCTCGAGATGCTCCGCGACTGCGTCGACACGATCATCACGATTCCCAACGAGCGGCTGCTGACGATCATCGACCGGACGACGCCGCTGACCGACGCCTTCGCGACCGCAGACGATGTGCTGCGGCAGGCGATTCAGGGCATCTGCGATCTGATTCTCGTGCCGGGGCTGATCAATCTCGACTTCGCCGACGTGAAGACGATCATGTCCGGCATGGGCCTCGCGATGATGGGGACGGGCATCGCCGAGGGCACGGACCGCGCGATGGAAGCCGCGCGCCGGGCGATCTCGAGCCCGCTGCTCGAAGGCGCGTCGGTGAACGGCGCTCGCGGCGTGATCATCAACGTGACCGGCGGGCCCGACCTCTCGCTCGTCGAAGTCAGCGAAGCTTCGTGCATCGTGCAGGAGGCGGCCGACGAGGACGCCAACATCATCTTCGGCGCCGTCGTCGATCCGCAGCTGAAGGGCAAGGTCAAGATCACCGTCATCGCGACCGGATTCGGACCGCAGGCTGCCGCGCGGCCAACGGCGTCGGCGGCGGCGACGCCCGTGGACATGACGCAGTACGACTCGGCGCGTCGCGCCGACAACGCGCCCGTGAACCCGGCGTCGATTCCCGTGTCGCGCCTGTCGTTGTCCATGGCGCGGCGTCCGCTGCTCGATCTGCCGATCGCCGCGGCCGCCGGCACGCCGGCCGAACCGGGCGCGGCGCCGGCCGCGCACCACGGGCTCGACGACATGCGGAAGCTCGACGAGGATCTCAACATCGCGTTCGACGTCCCGGCGTTCCTGCGCCGCCAGGAGGGCTGAGGGCGGCGTCAGCATTCTCGGTGGTAGAGTAAGTAGATCCACGGCACTCGAGAACGCCGACGTGTGAGCGTCAGCGCCCGACATGAACTCCTGGGAACAGCGCGAACGCGCACTCGCCACCCTCGCCAAGGAAATCGGCTACACGAAAAAGCCGCACGGCGATCGGCTGCGCATCGCCCTCGCCTTCCCGAACACGTACTGGGTCGGGATGTCCAATCTCGGCTTCCAGACGCTCTACCGCCTCTTCAACGCCGAAGACGCCATCGTCTGCGAACGGTTCTTCCTGCCGCCGAAGCAGGAGCTCGCCGCCCTCAGCGCGGCGCGCGCGCCGCTGCTGACGCTCGAGTCGCAGACGCCGGTCGGCGACTTCGACGTCATCGCGTTCTCCGTCTCCTTCGAGTGGGACTACGTGAACGTGCTGACGCTGCTGCGGCTCGCCGGCGTGCCGGCCCGCGCCGCCGATCGCACGCCGCGGCATCCGCTCGTCGTCGTCGGCGGCGCCGTGACGTTCGTCAACCCTGAACCGCTCGCGCCGTTCGCCGACGTCATCGCCGCGGGCGAGGGCGAAGCGCTGGTCCCCGGATTCCGACGTGCCCATGCCGCCGCGACCGATCGCGCCGATCTCCTGCGGCTGCTCGCGAAGGAGCGCGGGTTCTACGTGCCGTCGTTCTACGAGCCGCAGTACGCGCAAGACGGCACGCTCGCCGGCTACACGGTCCAGGCCGGCGTGGACGCGCCGCTCCCCGTACGGAAAGCGGCGCTCAAGACGACCGAGGCCGTCGACCCGCCGGCGACGAGCATCTTCACGCCCGACACCGAGTTCGGTTCGCGCCTGCTCATCGAAGTCGTGCGCGGCTGCGCCAACCTGTGCCGCTTCTGCTGGGCCGGCTACAACTACCTGCCCGTGCGCGCGTTTCCGACCGACCGCATCCTGGAGATCGCCGCCGCCGCGCGCCCGTACGCGAATCGCGTCGGCCTCGTCTCCATCGCGCTCTGCGACCATCCCGACATCGAGCGCATCCTCGCGCGTCTGCTCGAGATGGGCTACGCCATCAGCCCGGCCTCGCTCCGGCTCGACGATCTGACCGAGCCGATCGTCCGCGTCCTCCGCGAGAGCGGAGAACGATCGATCACCATCGCGCCGGAAACCGGATCCGATCGCCTGCGCCGCGTCATCAACAAGACCGTGACGAACGACGAGATCCTCGATCGCGCCGATCTGATCTTCGCGAGCGGCATCGAGAACGTGAAGCTCTACTACATGATCGGCCTCCCGACGGAAACAGACGAGGACCTCGTGGCCATCCGCGATCTCACGCTGCAGATGCGCGACCGCATGCTCGCGCACGCTCGCATTCGCGGCCAGGTCGGACGCATCGTCGGCAGCGTCAACCCGCTGGTTCCGAAGCCCGGCACGGCCTATCAGTGGATCCCGATGGAGGATCCGTCGCTCATCGAGCGCAAGATCAAGCGCCTGCGCGCCCTGACCTCCGGCATCGACAACGTGTACTTCAACATCAAGTCCGAGCGGAACTCCTACTTCCAGGCGCTGCTGTCGCTCGGCGACCGGCGCGTGGCCCCGGCGATCGAGGTCGCCGAGCGCAACGGGCAGAACTGGCGCGCGGCTCTGGCCGACGCCGGCGTCGACGGCGATTTCTACATCTTCCGCGACCGCAGCCGCGACGCGTTCCTCCCGTGGGACATCATCGACGGCGGCATGAAGGCGTCTTTCTTCAAGTCGGAGTACGAAAAGAGCCTCCGCGAAGAGTGGACGCTGCCGCCGAAGCGCGCGCAGGAAAACGCGAAGCTGCTGCCGGTGATCCAATAGGTCCGGCTGACGCCGCCCCTCGACCGTGCTCGGGGCGGCCCTGAGCTTGCCGAAGGGCCGGACGCCACCGTTCAGCTCGCGATCGCCGACTGTTCCTCGAACTCCGCGTAGGCCGCGAGAATCAGCTCACGCACTTTGGTCTGCGCCGTCGCGTCGACGATCGGCCGCAGGAGCGCGAAGCTGCGGCGCTCGCCGTTGACGGTGTACTGGCGCGACGGGAACGTCACGTTGCGGCCGCCGCCGCCGCGCCGCTCCCAGATGGAGAAGCCGATCAGCTTCAGGCCGTCGAGCGGGCCGTCGCCGAAGTGCAGCTCGGCGTCCGCGAGCAATCCCGGCGGGTTGCCTTTGTCGTTGGGCGTAATCTTGATCGTCACGTCATCACTCCTTTAGCGGCTCGCTTCGAACCGCTGGCCGGCAGGCGCGTGACGCTTCATCAAGGGTGATGCCGAGCCGGGCGATGGCAGGCGCGTCGGCGGAAACGACTGAACGGGCGCGCGTTGGAGGAGCGGCTTGCGAATGCGCCCTGGGCCGCAGCCCGGGGCGGGAGAACAATGACGCCGGCAGTTGCCCGCCTTCGCGCCGAAGGGCGCTTCGGCGGGGCAAGCCCAGCCGTCGCGCCGGAGCGCCTCGGCGGACACATCAATCGCCGAGAATCAGAACCTGGGCCAGCGCCAGCTTGTCGGAGTGCGTGATGGTCAGCAGGGACGAGCGGCCGCCCATGGCGGCAAACCGCCGCGCGGCGCCGCCGTGCAACTGCAGTTGCGGGGGACCGCCGCGCCGGATGACCTCGACGTCGCGCCACAGGACGCCGTGCGAGTGCCCGGTGCCGAGCGCTTTCATCGCCGCCTCTTTCGCCGCGAAACGGCCGGCGAAGTGAATGGCGGGCACGCGACGACGGTTGCTGTAGGCCACCTCGCCATCGGTGAAAATGCGAAGGAGGAAGCGGTCGCCGTAGCGCTCGATGGTCTCGGCGATGCGGTCGATGTCGGTGGCGTCCAGCCCCAGCCCGATGATGTTCGGCATGAACCTTATTAATAATGTCTGACTCGTTGACGTTGCCCCAGCCTACCGGCGGCTTCGCCTGGGTGCAAGCGCCCGCCGGCCCGGCGCTCGTGTCGCGCGCGCTCGAGCCGCTGGCGGATCACCTGTTTACGACGCGCGCGTGGGCGCTTGGATCCGCCGTCCCCGCGACCGACGCGGACTGGCAACAGGTCGCGGCCGCACTCGACGTCGACCTCGCGCATCTCGTTCGCGTCCGCCAGGTCCACGGCGCATCAGTGGTCGTCTGCCGTGACGGTGACGCGCGCGTCGGCGCGTCACACGCGAGAATGACGGAGGCCGACATCATCGTTTCGAACGATCCGTCGCTGGCCATCGCGATTCAGACGGCGGACTGTGTCCCGCTGCTGATCGCGGATGCACGAACGGGCGCCGTGGCGATGGCGCACGCCGGCTGGCGCGGCCTGGCGGCTCGCGTGCCGTCGGTCGCGGTCGACGCGCTGGCGCGCGAGCTCGGCAGTCGATCTGTTGATCTGATCGCGGCGATCGGGCCGTCCATCAGCGCCGATCGCTACGAGGTGGGCGCCGACGTGCGCGCGCGCTTCGAGGCATCCGGGTTTTCAGCCGCGCAGATCGATCGGTGGTTCCGGCACGGCGACCGTCCCGAGCACTGGTCCTTCGACGGCTGGCGGTCGGCGCGCGACCAGCTGGAGGCCGCGGGCCTGCGGCCGTCGAACATTCACGTCGCCGCGTTGTGCACGGCGAGCCATCCCGACCTGCTGTGTTCGTATCGTCGCGACGGACAAAACGCCGGGCGGATCGCGGCGGCTATTCGCGCGCGGCGTCCATCGCCGCATTCGCCAGCCGATCGGCGTGCGCGTTGAGCGCGCGGCCCACGTGCTCGAACGTCACGTGGCCGATCGCGTGGACGAGCAGGCGCGCCTTCGCGTGCAGCGGCTGCAGGCCCGAGTTCTTGACCTTGAAATTCCCGAGCATCTGCTGCACGAGCAGGAGGGAATCAGAGCGGACGTGAAGCGCGCGGTGCCCGTGCGCGCGCGCCCACTCGAGCGCCGCCAGCAGGCCGCGGTACTCCGCGACGTTGTTGGTCGCGACGCCGATCGACTCGCTGAATTCCTCGACGAGCGTGCCGTCCGGCTGCTCGACGCGGACGCCGAACGCCGCGGGACCGGGATTGCCGCGCGCGCCGCCGTCGATGTAGGCGATCGGAATGGGTTCAGGGTTCAAGGTTCTACGTTCTCAGTTCCGAGTTCTGAGTTCCACTCCCCTGAACCCCGGCCTTCGGAACGAAGTACAGAATCCGATTACAGCTGTCGCACTGAAGGATCGCGTCGTTGCGCATCACGGTGTTGAAGATCTGCGGCCGCAGCCGGACGTGGCAGATCGTGCAGATGCCGTCGCGCGCCTCGGCGACCGCGACGCCGTTGCGCTTGCGCGACACCTGCTCGAACGTCGCGAGCACCTGTTTGTCGAGCGCGCCGACCACCGCGACGCGTTCGCCCGTGATCCGGTCGATGGTCGCCTGCAGCTCCGTCTGCTCGGCCTGCATCGCGCGCCGATCCGCGTCGACGGCTTTCTGCTCCGCGGCCAGCTCGGCCTCCGCGCGCTTGACGATGGCCGTCAGCTCGTCGGCTTCGAGCATGCGCTCGAGGACCTTGTCCTCGATGGTCTTGACCTCGCCCTGCGCGAACGTCATCTCCTTCTGCATGGCCTGGTATTCGACGTTGGTCTTCACGGCCATCAGCTGATCGCGAAACTTGGAGAGCCGTCCCTGGTGGACGGCGACTTCCTTTTCGAGGTCGCGCCGCGCGTGCTGGTTCTGCGTCAGCTGCTCTTTCGCCGCCGCCACGCGCTGGCGCGCCCCGTCGAGCCGCGCGTCGAGCGCCTTCTCACGGTCGGGGCCTTCCGCGAGCCGGCGCCGCGCGGCGTCCGCGGCCGAGTCAATCTGTTGGAGGGCAATGAGGCGTTCCAGATCAGAGTTCATGAGTCCTGCAAGGCAAAAAAAAGGCCCCGCCGAGGCGGAGCCTGAATTCTACAGCGGTTGGTCGTCCGCCTTCGCCACGGCTACGGCGGACGCCTTCGCGTGGGCTTGCGCGCCGAAGCTCTCGGCGCAAGCCGAGAGCGAAGGTGGGCCCACCAGGATTCGAACCTGGAACGGGCCGGTTATGAGCCGGCGGCTCTAACCGTTGAGCTATGGGCCCGGACAATTCTACGACGTCCTTCCTTCGAGGAACGCGCGAAGTTTGCGCGACCGCGACGGATGGCGCAGCTTGCGCAGCGCCTTGGCCTCGATCTGCCGGATGCGCTCGCGCGTGACGGCGAAGCTCTGGCCGACCTCTTCGAGCGTGTGTTCGCTGCCGTCGCCGACGCCGAACCGCATCTTGATGACCTTCTCTTCGCGCGGCGTCAGCGTCTTCAGCACCGACTCGGTCTGTTCCTTCAGGTTCAGGTTGATGACCGCTTCGGCCGGCGACACGACCTGGCGGTCCTCGATGAAGTCGCCCAGATGCGAATCTTCCTCCTCGCCGATCGGCGTTTCGAGCGAGATGGGCTCCTGCGCGATTTTCAGCACCTTGCGGACCTTGGACACCGGGATGTCCATCCGCTTGGCGATTTCCTCCGAGGTCGGCTCGCGTCCCAGCTCCTGGACCAGCGCGCGCGACGTGCGGATCAGCTTGTTGATCGTCTCGATCATGTGGACCGGGATGCGGATCGTCCGCGCCTGGTCCGCGATCGCGCGCGTGATCGCCTGGCGGATCCACCACGTCGCGTACGTCGAGAACTTGTAGCCGCGGCGGTACTCGAACTTGTCGACCGCCTTCATCAGGCCGATGTTGCCTTCCTGAATCAGGTCGAGGAACTGCAGCCCGCGGTTCGTGTACTTCTTCGCGATCGACACGACGAGCCGGAGGTTCGCCTCGACCAGCTCCTTCTTTGCCTGCTCGGCCTGGTACTCGCCGCGCAGAATCACGTCGAGCGTCTGCTTGAGCTCGTCGGGCGACTGCTCGAGGTGGTCCGTGATCGACTTGACCTTGGCCCGCAGCTCCTTGATCTGGCGCTGCAGGTTCTTCTTGTCGTCCTCGCGCAGGCGCGTCTTGCGGTTCTTCGGGTTCAGCACGCGCTCGGTCGCTTCGACCTCGCGCTGCACGGTCCGCACGCTTTCGACGGCGTCCTTCATCTCGTCGATGAGGCGGCGCTTCACCGACTCGGTGAACTCGATCTCGCGAATCGCGTTGGACACGTCGATCCGCGCGCGCATCGCGGCCCACCGCGCGCGCCGGTACTTGCGCTTGTCGCGCGTCGTCGCGCCGCGCGGCGTCTCGCGCAGCTTCTCTTCCAGCTTCTCCGACACGGCCCGCGTCTTGCGGACGGCGTCGATCTGCTTCTGTACCTGCCGCGAGCGCTCGATGATGCGCTCGTCGGTGATCTCCTCGTCGTTGAAGATCACGAGCTCGCGGATCGTGCGGTCCCCGGTGTGCAGCTGATCGCCCAGCTCGATGACCTTGCGCGCGATAATCGGCGTCCGCGAGATCGACTTGATGACGGCCAGCTTGCCGCGCTCGATGCGCCGGGCGATCTCGACTTCGCCCTCGCGCGTGAGGAGCGGCACGGTGCCCATCTCGCGCAGGTACATCCGGACGGGATCGTTCGTCTTGTCGAGCGCGCCCGGCGTGAGGTCCAGCTCGAGCTCTTCGGCGCCCTCCGCCGTCCGATCGATCGGCTTGACGTCGTCGCGCAGGTACTTCTGATCGGAGTCGATGACTTCGATCCCCGCGCTGCCGAACGTGTTGAACAGATCGTCGAGCTCGTCGGAGGACGTGATCTCCGACGGGAGCATCTCGTTGACCTCGTCGTACAGGAGATAGCCCTTCTCCTTGCCGATGTTGATCAACTGACGGACTTCGTCGTACTTCTCCTCGATGGAGAGGTGCGTCCCGGCTACGTCAGTTCTTCGATCCGGTGAATTAGGTCTCTTTTCCGCTGCCATAAGTTGTCGATTTCGCTTCCGTGTTGAGTGGCGCCCAGCTGCTGCAGCCGGTCGATTTCCCGTTGAATGGCCGCGCGCTCTCGGTCGAGCCGCAGGCGTTTGAACGTGTGAACGCAGTTCAGGACGACTGTCGCCGGGGGGGCCTTGTCGGTGGCGATCCGGGTCACTAACTGAGCATTCATAGTACTTAGACGCTGCAACAGCGTCGTTGGTAAGAGCTCAGGCGAGTGATTTTGCAGAGTCCGCGCCACCTGGAAGACCTCTCGTGTCACCAGGTTATCCAAATCCGCTTCGTCGATGTCCTCCAGCACGGCAAGGGCCTCTTCGGGCCGGTTGATCAACCACCAAATCAGGGCCTTTTCCGCGTCCTTCAGGCTCCCCAGGCTGGGCAGTTCAGCCGTCCCCACGGTCGTGCGCCGCTGCACGGCCGCCTTACGAATCTCGTCCCTGACGACGCCTTCCGCGACCCGCGCCTTGTGCGCGATGCGGTCCGCGAACTGGTCGCGCACCGCGGCATCGGGTATTCGCGCCGCGACCGCCAGCATCTCCTCGAAAAACTGTCTCCGGTTGTCATCGCGACCGAAATCGCGGCCTGCCGCCGATCGATCGAGGAGGTACTCCAAATACGGCTGGGAGCGCTTCAATCTTTCACGATACTGCTCTGGACCGTGCTTCCTGATGAATGTATCGGGATCTTCGCCTTTGTCCAGCACGACGACGTTGACGTCGAAGCCCTCGGCGACCAGCAGTTCACACGACCGCACGGCGGCGCCCTGTCCGGCGGCATCCGGGTCGAAGCTCAGCACGATCTTGGACGTGAAGCGGCGGAGGAGCTGGGCCTGCTGCGGGGTCAGGGCCGTGCCGCAGGATGCCACGGCCGGCGCGGCCTGCGACTGGAACATCTGCGCGAAATCGAAGTAGCCCTCCACCAAGACGGCGTATCCGGCCTTGCGGATCGGCGATTTCGTCAGGCTGAGCCCGTACAGCGTCCGCCCCTTTGAGTAGATCGGCGTTTCCGGGGAATTCAGGTACTTGGGCCCGCCCTGATCGGGATCCATCTGCCGGCCGCCAAACGCGATGACGGACCCCGTATCCCTCGTAATCGGCACCATCAGCCGATTCCTGAATCGGTCGACGATCTCGCCGCCCTCGCGCTGCACGACCAGCCCGCTCTGGACGACCACTCCCGGCGCGAAGCCCTGCGCGAGCAGCCGGGTCTTGAGCCCGTCACGCGACGAAGGCGCGAAGCCGAGGCCGAGTTGCTCGATCGTCTGCGCCGTGACGTCGCGGTCGGCCAGCTGCTTCCGCGCGCGCGCGCCTGACGGCGCGTCGAGCTGCTCGCGGAAGTACGCCAGCGCGATCTCGTGCATCTTCAGCATCGCTTCGCGCAGCGCGGAATCGCGGCGGGCGTCGTCGGATCCCTCCGCCGGCTCCGGCAGCGCGACGCCGAATTTCTGCGCGAGCATCCGCACGGCGTCCTGGAACCCGACCTTCTCGTGCAGCTCGAGGAACTTGAACACGTCGCCGCCGGCGTTGCAGCCGAAGCAGTGGAAGAAGCCCTTGTCAGGATGCACGTGGAACGACGGCGTCTTCTCGTTGTGGAAGGGACAGTTGCCTTTGTACGATGTCCCCGCCTTCTTCAGCGGGACGTACTCCTGCACCACCGTCAGGATGTTGGCCTGCAGGCGGAGGTCGTCGATGAACTGCTGCGGGAACAAACCCATCAGAATCTGGTCATCTCGCCATCTGGTTATCTGGTCAGTCCTTGAGTTCAACAACGGTCACGCCGCCGCCGCCCTGTTCGGGCGGCGCGGTCGCGAATCGCGCGACGAGCGGATGCTGCTGCAGGAACCCGGTCAGCGCGCGCTTGAGCTGGCCGGTGCCGTAGCCGTGGATCACGCGCACGACGCGCTGATCGGTCAGCAGCGATGCGTCGAGGAAGCGCTCCGCGCGCGAGATGGCTTCGTCGACCGTGCAGCCGATGACATTGAGATCAAGGGGACGGGAGTCCCCCGGCAATCCCTGGGACTCACGTCCCCTTCCGTCCTGCGACTCCCGTCCCCTCGCGAGCTCGACGTTGACCCGCACGCGCGCCGCGGCGGGCCCGCCGCCGTCGGATGAAATCACGCGCAGATCGCGGACGCTGGCGCGCATGCGCTTGCCGCGGACATCGAGATCGGCCGTTCCGTCGTGCATCGCGGTCACGGTCGCCTCGAGACCGAGGCCGCCGACGATCACGCGGTCGCCCACCTCAACACCGCGGATTGAGGATTGCGGAGTGCGGATTTCCGAGGAGGCGGCCGGCTCGCTCGACGCGCCATCGCCGGCGAGAATGCGGGTCGCGACATTGTCGACGGCCGCGCGCGCGTCGGTGCGGGCGGCGCCGGTGTCGCCCGTGGTCGGGGACGGGTGTCGGAGAGGATTGGCGCCGACACCCGTCCCCGATGCCATTGCGGCCGTCTTCGCCTTGAGCGCCGCGATCACGTCGTCGATTTCCTTGCGCGCCTGGCGCACCTGCGTTTCCAGCTCCTCGTTCAGGCGCCGGCGGAACGTCTCTTCCTTCTGCCGCAGCGCGTCCTCGCGCTGATGCATGCGGCCTTCCGCCTCGTGCAGCTGCTCGCGCTCCCGCGTGGCGAGCCGCTGTTCGTGCTCGAGCGCCCGCATGTCGTGGTCGATCTTCGCGAGGTGCTCGGCGAGCTGCGCTTCGCGCGCGCTGAGATTGGCGCGCGCCGCGGTGATGACCGACGGATTCAGCCCGAGCCGCGCCGCGATCTCCAGCGCGAGACTTCGTCCGGGCGAGCCGTAGACCAGGCGGTACGTCGGGGCGAACGTCTCCGCGTCGAAGCCGAACGCCGCGCCGGCCACGCCGTCCGTCGTCGACGCGTACGTCTTGAGCGCGTCGTAGTGGCTCGTCGCGATGACCGTCGCGCCGCGCCGGCGGAGATGATCGACGACGGCCACGCCGAGCGCGCCGCCTTCGATCGGGTCGGTGCCCGAGCCGACTTCGTCCAGCAGCACGAGCGCCGGCGTGACGAGCCCGCGATCCATCGACGCGATGTTCGCGATGTGCCCGGAGAACGTGCTGAGGCTCGCGTCGATCGACTGCTCGTCGCCGATGTCGGCAAAGATCGTGCGGAAGACGGGCAGCCGCGATCCGTCCGCGGCCGGAATCCGCAGGCCGGCCTGCGCCATCAGCGCGAGCAGCCCCGCGGTCTTCAGCGCGACGGTCTTGCCGCCGGTGTTCGGGCCCGTGATCAGCAGCGCGGTCGCCGGCGGAATGATTTTGATCGTCACGGGCACGGGGGGCTTTGTTACCCCCGGGGCCCCCATCCCCGGGATGAGCAGCGGGTGCCGCGCGGCCTGCAGCTCGAACGCGCCGTCGGTGGTGAGCGCCGGCTCGACGCCGTCGATCGACGCGGAGTAGCGCGCGCGGGCCTGCAGCACGTCGAGCTCGGTCGCGGCCTCGATCGTGCGCTGCAGGTCCGACGGGCGCGCGCGGAACGCGTTGGTCAGCGCGAGCAGGATCCGGCGAATCTCCTCGGCCTCCTGCTCTTCG
Organism: Terriglobia bacterium; assembly: GCA_020073005.1. GTDB lineage: Bacteria > Acidobacteriota > Vicinamibacteria > Vicinamibacterales > CAVVIG01 > SRVP-36. Next base: position 44,668 of record JAIQFX010000005.1, read on the forward strand.
AGCGCGACGATGTCGTTGTTGATCTCGACGGTGCTGAGCGGCTCGAGAAACAGGCTCGCGCCGCTCGTCGACGTGCCGTGCACGATGCCCGGGATGCCGCTGCGGTGCTCGGCCTTGATGACGAGCACGTAGCGGCCGCTGCGCTCGGTGACGACCTGCTCCTGCAGGTACTTCGCGGTTTCCTTGCCCCGCAGGTACGACTCGAGCGTCGTCCGCAGGCGCGATCGCTGCTTGCGCAGGCGATCGCGGATGAGCTTCAGCTCCGGGCTCGCGGTGTCGAGGACGTCGCCGGCCGGATCGATTTTCTCCCGCACGTGCGCCGATTCACCCTTGAACGACGCGGCGGCGCCGCTGACGGCTTCGAGCGCCGGGTACGCGCCGGGCGCCCGGCGGATCGCCGCGCGCGATTCGTCGACGCCGTCGAGAAACGACGCGAGCGCGAGGAGCCGCAGCGCTTCGAGCGGACGGCCTTCGACGGCGAGCGCGCCGAGCGTCTCCGGCAGATCGGCCGCCGCGCGCAGCGGCAGCGCGCCGTTCGATCCCAGATACCGCATCGTCTCGCTCGTCGCCGCGAGCAGCTGCGCGACTTTCGCGGCGTCGGTCGACGGCGCCAGGCGCGCCAGGCGCTCCGCGCCCATGGGCGTCAGGGCGAAGCCGTTGACCGCCTCGACGACACGATCGAATTCGAGGGCCCGAAGGGCGCCTGCCTGCATATCAGTGAACTGGGTGGTGACCGCGCCAGAGAGGCGGGGGAACTAGTAATCCTACCGTACAGGACGGGCGAAGGGCAGAGGGCAAAGGGAGAAAAACTTCCCCGTGATTCCCTATAAGTGATTGATGAGACTCGCGATTGAAGCGGCGCCGAATCCGTTGTCGATGTTCACGACCGCGACGCCGAGCGCGCAACTGTTGAGCATGCCGAGCAGGGCAGCGATGCCACCGAAGCTCGCGCCGTAGCCGATGCTCGTCGGCACGGCGATGACGGGCGTGCTGACCAGACCCGCCACGACGCTCGGCAGCGCGCCTTCCATGCCGGCGACGACGACGATCACGCGGGCGGACGAGAGACGGCTGCGCTCGCCGAGCAACCGGTGCAGCCCGGCGACCCCGACGTCGTAGAGGCGATCGACGTCGTTGCCCATGAGCTCGGCCGTCCGCGCCGCTTCTTCCGCGATCGGCAGGTCCGAGGTCCCCGCGGCGGCCACCATGATGGTTCCCTTACCTGGCGTGACGTCCTGCTGACGCAGGGTGATGAGCTTCGCGTCCGGGTGGTAGAGTGCCCCGGGCACGAGCGCGCGGACGGCCTCGTACGCCGCTTCGTCTGCGCGTGTCACGAGCAAGGTCGATCCCCTTCCGACGATTTCCGCGGCAATTGCCGCGATCTGGGCGGACGTCTTGCCCAATCCAAGAATCACCTCGGGAAACCCCTGCCTGACGGATCGATGGTGGTCGACGCGCGCGAACCCCAGATCCTCGAACGGCCTGGACCGGAGCACCTCGATCAGGTACTCGAGAGCGGCATTGGTGTCGAGCTCGCCCCGCGCGACCCGCCCGAGCAAATCCTGCAGATGTTTGTTTGACGTCATCAGACTCGGCCATTAATATAAGTGATTACGCCACTTATCACATGACCGTCGCCGAAACCCTGACACTCGCTGCGTACTTCTTCGTCCTGATCGTGCTCGCCGTGTATGGATGGCACCGGTACTACCTGGTCTATCTCTACATGAAGAACAAGGACCGGCTGCCGCTGCCGGGACCCGCGCTCGATCCCGCGCCGGTCGTGACGATTCAGCTGCCGCTCTACAACGAGATGTACGTCGCGGATCGGCTGGTGGAAGCCGTCTGCCAGATCGACTATCCGCGCGAGTGCCTCGAGATTCAGGTGCTCGACGATTCGACCGACGAGACGCGCAACATCGCCGAGCAGGCCGTCCGGCGGTTCGCCGCCGACGGCATCGACATCAAGTACTACCACCGCGCGGATCGCACGGGCTACAAGGCGGGCGCGCTCGAAGCCGGGCTGAAGGTCGCGCGCGGCGAGTTCGTCGCGATCTTCGACGCCGACTTCATTCCGACGACGGACTTTCTCGTCCGCCTCATGCCGCACTTCCGCAGCGAGAAGATCGCGATGGTGCAGGCGCGCTGGGGCCACATCAATCAGGACTACTCGCTGCTGACGAAGATCCAGGCGATCCTGCTCGACGGGCACTTCATCCTCGAGCACGGCGGGAGGAACCGCGGCGGCCGCTTCTTCAACTTCAACGGAACGGCGGGCGTGTGGCGCCGCGCCGCGATCGACGACGCGGGCGGCTGGCAGCACGACACGCTGACGGAAGATCTCGATCTCAGCTACCGCGCGCAGCTGCGCGGCTGGGAGTTCGTGTTCGTGCCGGACCTGATCGCGCCGGCGGAAGTGCCGGTGGAGATGAACGCGTTCAAGTCGCAGCAGCACCGCTGGGCGAAGGGCTCGATCCAGACGTGCCGGAAGCTGCTGCCGACGATCCTGCGGTCGAACCTGCCGTGGGGCGTGAAAGCGGAAGCGTTCTTCCACCTGACGGCGAACTTCAACTACATCCTGATGTGCGTGCTCTCGATCCTCATGTTCCCGGCGATGGTCATCCGCTACAACATGGGCTGGTACGAGATGCTGCTCATCGACACGCCGCTGTTCTTCGCGGCGACGTTCTCGTTCTGCAACTTCTACGTCGTGTGCCAGCGCGAGATCTATCCGGACTGGCGCGCCCGCATCAAGTACGTGCCGTTCCTGATGTCGGTCGGCATCGGCCTGTCGATCAACAACACGCGCGCCGTGCTCGAAGCGCTGTTCCACAAGGACAGCGAATTCGCGCGCACGCCGAAGTACCGCATCGAGGCGGACGCCACCGACAACAACGACTGGGTGGGGAAGAAGTACCGCCAGTCGGTCAACGTCCAGCCGATGATCGAGCTGCTGCTCGGTCTGTACTTCACCTGGACCGTCTTCTACGCGCTCGCGAACGGCATCTACGGCACGCTGCCGTTCCTGGTGCTCTTCCAGGTCGGCTTCCTCTACACGGGGCTGCTGTCGGTCGTGCAGCAGTTCGCCGCGGAGCCGGTCGTGCTGAAGACCCAGGTCGCCAGGGGGGAATGAAGTCGACCGTCGCCGTTCTCCGGGTGACGCCGGACACGATTCTTCCCGACATCGATCGCCTCGTCGATCTCGCGGGCGTGTCGCACGCGCTCGCCGCCGGCAGGACGACGATCCTCAAGGACAACATCTCCTGGCACTTCCCGTTCCCGGCGGCCAACACGACGCCGTGGCAGCTCGAGGGCACGATTCAGGCGCTGGCGCGCCGCGGGTTCGCCGATCAGGTCTGCGTCCAGAACAAGACCGTCGTCACCAACGCGTTCAAGGGCGAAGACCTCAATCATTACCTCCCGATCTTCAAGCGCTACCAGATTCCCGTCCTCTACAACTTCAAGGACGGGGACATGAAGTGGATTCGGTACGAGCCGAAGGCGAAGATGCGCGTGCTGAACCGCATCTACCCTGAAGGCATTCACATCCCCGACTACTTCTTCGGCAAGAACATCGTCCACCTGCCGACGACGAAGTGCCACATCTACACGACGACGACGGGCGCGATGAAGAACGCGTTCGGCGGATTGCTGAACACGCGGCGGCACTACACGCACTCGTGGATTCACGAGACGCTCGTCGATCTGCTCGCGATCCAGAAGGAGATCCACTCCGGCATCTTCGCGATCATGGACGGAACGACCGCGGGCAACGGCCCCGGTCCGCGCACGATGTATCCCGTCGTGAAGAACGTGATGCTGGCGTCGGCCGATCAGGTCGCCATCGACGCCGTCTCGGCGAAGATGATGGGGTTCGATCCGCTGTCGATCGACTACATCCGGCTCGCGCACGAGGCGGGACTCGGCGTCGGCGATCCGCGGTCGATCGAGATCACCGGCGACGTGGACGCGGCGAACGAGAACTGGCAGTTCCACGTGGGGAAGAACCTCGTGCGGATCGGCGGCGGCGACCTGATCTGGTTCGGCCCGCTGAAGCGCTTCCAGAAACTGTTCTTCCACACGCCGCTCGTCAACGGGTTCATCCTGGCGAGCGACGTGTACCACGACTTCTACCGCTGGCCGCTGCTCGACCGCCGCGTCTTCGAGCGCTGGTGCGAGACGACCGAGTGGGGGCAGATGTTCCTCCGCTACGCCCAGGCAGGAACGCTGGGCCCGCAGGGCGAGCCGCCTTTCGCACCGCCGCCGTCGGTCACGGTTCCCACGTCGACGAGAATTCACTAGACTCTGGTCGTCTCGGCTCGCCTGAAAGGCTCGCCCTACAGGTGTAGCGCGAGGCTTTCAGCCGAGCGTTCAATCAAAAGGAGTCGCCATGAACTACGGCCGCCTCGTCGCCGCTGCTGTTGCGGGGACCCTCGTCGACGCGTGTTACGGCTTCGTCGTCTACGGCATGCTGCTGACCGGCGAGTTCGCGCGGACGCCGCTCGTCTACCGCTCGATGGACACGCAGATGGCCTACATGCCGTTTCTGTTCAGCGGAATCTTCCTGGCCATGCTCGCGGCCACCTTCATCTACGCCAAGGGGTACGAAGGCGGTTCCGGCGTGACCGAAGGCGCCCGGTGCGGCGTCGCCCTGGGCGTGTTCGCCGCGGGCTACGCGGCAATCGTCGGATACTCGATCACGAACATCGGCCGGAAGATGGCGGGCGAGCTGGCGGTGGCCAATTTCGCCGAGTGGATCATCGCCGGGATCGTCATCGGCCTCATCTACAAGCCGTCACCGAAGAAGTGAACGAGAAGTATCATTAGGAGTTATGGCGACCGTCGAGAAGCCCAAAGCGGGACTCGAAGACACCGTCGCGACTTCGTCCGCGATCTGCTACCTCGACGGCGATCGCGGCGTCCTCGCGTACTGCGGCTACGACATCCACGATCTCGCGCAGAAGGCGACGTTCGAGGAGGTGTGCTACCTCCTGTGGCATCGCCGCCTGCCGACGCGCGCGGAGCTCGGCGATCTGCAGTCGCAGCTGGCGGCCGCGCGGCCGCTGCCCGAGGCGATCCTGCGGCTGATGAAGACGCTGCCGGCGGGCAACGGGATGGATCTGCTGCGGACGCTGACGTCGGCGCTCGGGCACTATGATCCCGACGCGGCGGATCAGTCGCCGCAGGCGAACGACCGCAAAGCCGTCCGCCTGACGGCGCAGATCGGATCGCTTGTCGCGACGCTCGGGCGGATGAACGCGGGCGGCGGACCGATTGCGCCGGATCCCGTGCTCGGCCACGCGGCGAACTTCCTCTACATGCTGACGGGCGAGCGGCCGGGTGGTCTCCAGACCCGCGCGTTCGACGTCGCGCTGATCCTGCACGCCGATCACGAGCTGAACGCGTCGACGTTCGCCGCTCGCGTCGCGGCCGCCACGCTCACCGACATCCACTCGACGATCGTCGGCGCCATCGGCGCGCTCAAGGGGCCGCTGCACGGCGGGGCGAACGCCGACGTCATGAAGCTGCTGCTCGAGGTCGGCGCCGACGCGAGCCCGGACAAGGCGGAAGAAGTCGTCCGCGCGAAGCTCGCGCGGAAGGAAAAGATTCCGGGCTTCGGCCATCGCGTGTATCACACCGAGGATCCGCGCGCCACGCACCTGCGCCAGATGTCGAAGGACCTCGGGCAGCGCGCCGGCCAGCCCGGCTGGTTCGCGATGTCACAGCGCATCGAACAGCTGGTCAAGACCGAGAAGAAGCTGTACGCCAACGTCGACTTCTATTCGGCCTCGACGTACTACGTGCTGGGCATCGCCGTCGATCTGTTCACGCCGATCTTCGCCGTCAGCCGCATCTCCGGCTGGACCGCGCACGTCCTCGAGCAGTACGCCAACAACCGCCTGATTCGTCCGCGCGCCGAATACGTCGGTCCCGAGTACCCGCAGCGCTACATCCCCGTGGAAGCACGTTAGGCCTTGGATCCGAGCCACATCCGAAACTTCTCGGTCATCGCGCACATCGACCACGGCAAGTCGACGCTCGCGGACCGCTTTCTCGAGATCACGGGTGCCCTGCAGGCGCGCGAGATGGAAGCGCAGGTGCTCGACGCGATGGACCTCGAGCGCGAGCGCGGCATCACCATCAAGGCGCATCCCGTCTGCCTGCACTACACGGCGAACGACGGCCAGAAGTACGTGCTGAATCTCATCGACACGCCGGGCCACGTCGACTTCTCGTACGAGGTCACGCGGTCGCTCGCGGCGTGCGAAGGCGCGCTGCTGCTCGTCGACGCCTCGCAGGGCGTCGAAGCGCAGACGCTGGCCAACGCGTACCTCGCGGTCGAGAACAACCTCGAGATCATCCCGGTCATCAACAAGATCGATCTGCCGGGCGCGCAGCCGGACGAATGCCGCCGGCAGATTTCGGACATCATCGGCCTCGACGGCGAGCACGCGCTGCTGGCGAGCGCGAAGATGGGCACGGGCGTTCCTGAAATCCTCGAAGCGATCGTCCATCGCCTGCCGCCGCCGGCGGGAATCCCCGAGGCGCCGCTCAAGGCGCTGATCTTCGATTCCTGGTACGACTCGTACCGCGGCGTCGTGATCGTCGTCCGCGTCATCGACGGCCTGCTGAAGCCGGGCATGAAGATCCGCTTGATGGCGGAAGGGCAGGACTACGAGTCGCTGAGCGTCGGCATCTTCACGCCGAAGGCGGTGGAGGCCGATCAACTCGGCGTCGGCGAAGTCGGCTTCCTCGTCGCCAACATCAAGAAGATCAGCGACGCGAAGATCGGCGACACGATCACGGAAGCGGGGCGGCCGGCGCTCGAGCCGTTCCCCGGTTTCAAGCCGCTCAAGCCGATGGTGTTCGCCGGCTTCTATCCCGTCGAGGGTCACGAGTACCCGGAGCTGCGCGACGCGCTCGAGAAGCTGCGGCTGAACGACGCGTCGTTCTTCTACGAGCCGGAGACGTCGGTCGCGCTCGGCTTCGGGTTCCGCTGCGGATTCCTCGGGCTGCTGCACATGGAGATCGTCCAGGAGCGGCTCGAGCGCGAATTCGACATGGACCTGGTGACGACGGCGCCGGGCGTGTTGTACCGGGTGACGACGACGGACGGGAAGGTGCAGGAGATCGACAGTCCGGCCAAGCTGCCCGACACCGGCCGCATCGAAAAGATCGAAGAGCCCGTCATCACCGCGATGATTCTGACGCCGGCGGAACACGTGGGCGGGATTCTGAAGCTCTGCCAGGACAAGCGCGGCGTCCAGAAGACGCTGGAGTACCTGTCGTCGAACCGCGTGCTCATCACCTACGAGCTGCCGTTCAACGAGGTCGTGCTCGACTTCTACGACAAGCTGAAGACGATCTCGCGGGGCTACGCCTCGCTCGACTATCATGTGACGGGCTACTGGGAGTCGCCGCTCGTCAAGCTCGACATCCTGGTGAACGGCGATCCCGTCGACGCGCTGTCGATCATCGTGCACCGCGACTCGGCGTACGAGCGGGGGCGGGCGCTGGCGTCGAAGATGCGCGAGCTGATTCCGCGGCAGATGTTCGAGGTCGCGATTCAGGCGGCGATCGGCGGCCGCATCATCGCGCGCGAGACGGTGAGCGCGATGCGCAAGAACGTGCTCGCCAAGTGCTACGGCGGCGACATCTCGCGCAAGCGCAAGCTGCTCGAGAAGCAGAAGGAAGGCAAGAAGCGCATGAAGCGCGTCGGCAAAGTCGAGATCCCGCAAGAGGCGTTTCTCGCCGTGCTGAAGATGGGAACGGACACGGAAAGTTAGAAGTGAAAACGGACAACTCAAAAGTGAAGAGGCAGCAGGCTGAAGCGCCGAAGGCCGGCGCTGCGAACGCGACGACGTACCGCAAGTCGACGGTGCGCGAGTACTTCGAGTCGATCGTCATCGCCGTCATCCTGGCGCTGTTCATCCGGACGTTCGTCGTCCAGGCGTTCAAGATTCCCACGGGCTCGATGGAGAACAACCTGCTGATCGGCGATCATCTGCTGGTGAACAAGTTCGCGATGGGGCCGGCGGCGACCTCGCTCGAGCACGCGCTGCTGCCGGTGGAGAACATCAAGCGCGGCGACGTCCTGGTCTTCAAGTACCCGGTCGAGCCGGATCGCGACTTCATCAAGCGCGTCATCGGCCTGCCCGGCGAGACGCTCGAGCTGCGCGAGAAGAAGGTCTACATCAACGGCAAGCCGCTCGACGAGCCGTACGTCCACTTCCTGCAGGCGCCCAGCACGGGCGGCGAATTGTCGGAGGTGACGTCGTACGACGTGCGCGAGCGGTACGGCCCCGTGACGGTGCCCCCCAACCAGTACTTCATGATGGGCGACAACCGCGACAACTCGCAGGACAGCCGCTACTGGGGCTTCATGCCGCGCGAGAACGTCAAAGGCAAGGCGCTCGTGATCTACTGGTCATACGAATCGGAGCGCGAGGACTACCTGGACGAGAGCACGGGCGCGACGCTCAAGGGGCTGGCGTCGGTGTTCGCCCACTTCTTCACGCGCACGCGCTGGGATCGGATGTTCCACCAGATTCATTAGCGGGTTCAAGCTTCAGCGTTCCCGTTCACGAGAGCCGGATGTGATCAAGACCATCGTCAAACTCGCGATCGTGGCCGTGATCGCCAACGCCGCCTGGCATGCCTTCGTGCCGTACTCCGCGCATTTCAAGTTCAAGGACGCGGTCGAAGCGGCCTCGCAGTACGGGTCCGAGAAACCCGACGATGAGCTGCGGGCGAAGGTCCTGGAGATCGCGGCCGAGCACGACGTGCCGCTCACGCCCGAAGGATTCACGCTGAGGCGTGACTTGAAGCACACGATCATCGACGGGTCCTACGTGCAGCCCATCGAGATCTTTCCTGGGTTTTCGTATCCCTACACGTTCACGTGGCACACCGACACGTTCGCCCTGCAGCCGCCGAAGGTCGACGACCTACTCGCGCCGAAGTAGGGACTCCGCCCGCTCGGCGCTGACGGCCGCGGCGGCCGCGAGCCGCGCGCGCTCCGCGCGAGCGCTCTCCGCGTACGGCGCATCCGATACGCTGCCGAGATTGATGTCGACGTTGAGGCCCGCGCCGTACAGTCCCGCGCGCAGCAGCGCCACGGCGACGCCGGCGTCGCTGGCCGCGGCGCCGTGCCCGCACGCGGCGACGGTCTCCGCGTGTTCGAGCGTGCGCGCCGAGAGACGCATGACGCCGAGCGGAGTGTCGGTCGCTGCGCGCAGCGCCCGCTGGATCGCCGCCTTGCGCGCCTGCTGTTCGTCCGGCGACGCCTTCGGCAGTTTGTAGGCGGCGACCACCTGGTCGTACGCGGCGGTGTCCGCGTCGATGGCGTCCATCAGCTGCCGGCGAAGCTCGCCGAGCGCCGCGGCCGCGCCCGTCAGCGCGGCGCGCTCGTCGCCGGACCCGCTGCGCGTTGTCGGCAGGCTCGCCACCATCTGCAACAACGAGGCGCCGACGGCCGACGCGAGCGCGGACGCGGATCCACCGCCGGGCGTCGGGTCCGACGAAGCGAACGCCGCGATCAGATCCCGCACGGAACGATCAACGAGCATGACAGACACGTCCTCTCTTGACGACCGCGCGGATGGGCTCGGCGCCGACGCGGATCAGATCCACGGCGGGACCGTCGACGATGACGGCGTCCATGAGCTTGCCGGGCTCGAGGCTGCCCGCGCGATCCTGCCGGTCGAGCGCGTACGCCGCGTTGATGGTCGCGCCGACCAGCGCTTCCTCGAACGTGAGGCCCATCGTGAAGCAGGCGAGCGCCATCGCGAACGGCATCGACGGCGAGAAGCCGCCGCCCGGATTGACGTCGGTGGCGAGCGCGACGGCGACGCCGCGATCCATCAGCATCCGCGCCGGCGCGGAGCGGCCGAGCTTCAGATAGAAGGACGCGATCGGCAGGAGCGTCGCGACGACGCCGGCCCCGGCCAGGCCGTCGGCGCCCGCCTCGTCGACGAAGATCAAGTGATCGGCCGAGCGCACGCGCAGGTCGGCCGCGACCCGCGATCCGCCGCTGCGCCCCAGCTCGTCGGCGTGGATGCGCAGCTTCAGGCCAGCCTCGCGCGCGGCGCCGAGGATTTCGCGCGATTCCTCGGGCGTGAAGACGCCCGTCTCACAGAAGACGTCGCACCACTCCGCGAGTCGCTCGCGCGCGACAGCGGGAATCATGTCGCGGATCACCAGATCGACGTACGCCCGCCGACGGTCGCGGTACTCGACGGGCACTTCATGCGCGCCCATGAACGTCGGCGACACGTCGATCGCGTGATCGGCCGCGATCGTCCGCAGGACCCGCAACATCTTGATCTCGTCGGCCGTCGTCAGGCCGTAGCCGCTCTTGGCTTCGCACGTCGTGGTTCCGCAGCGCAGCATCTCGTCGAGCCGGGCCCGCGTCGCGTCCGCGAGCTCGGCTTCGGTCGCCGCGCGCGTGGCGGTGACGGAGGACACGATGCCGCCGCCGTCGGCGGCGATGTCGGCGTAGGTCGCGCCCGCGAGGCGGCGGCGCAGCTCGTCGCGGCGATCGCCCGCGAAGATCACGTGCGTGTGCGCGTCGACGAAGCCCGGCACGACCGCGCCGCCATTGGCGTCGACCATGACGGCCGTGTCCGTCAGCGTGCCGTCGCGCCGCCAGTCGGCGTCGCTGCCGACGAACACGATGATGCCGTCGCGCGCGGCCACGACGGCGCGTGACCGCGAACCGGCGTCGGCCTGCCGCCGGCCGATGCGCGGCGCCGGACCCTCGCAGGTCAGGACTTCAGAGGTGTTGCGGATGAGGAAGTCGGCGAGCACGAAGACATTGTAGATGGTTACAGCAGCGCCCTGATCCGTTCGGCGGTGACGCCGGCGATCGCGACGCGCTTTTCCCGGCTGCGCTCGCCGCTGAGGATGCGCACGGCGCGCCTGGGCACGCGCAGCGTCTCGGCGAAGAAGTCGATCAGCGCGTCGTTGGCGGCGCCTTCAACCGGAGGCGCGGCCAGACGGACGACGAGGGACTCGCCGCGGACGCCGGTGCACTCGGATTTCTTTGCGCGGGGAATGACGCGGACGGCGAGCTCGACGCCGTCCGCGTTTTCCTTGATCAATGGACAGGCGCGGGCCCGGCGTCAGCCGAGCCGGCGCGCCTCGAGCGACTCCGGCGATTCGTGCGCCGCGTCGGCGTGACGCGGCCGGTGGAAGAGGATCTTCTCCTCGCGCTCGCGCGCTTCCTGCTCGCGCACGAACTCGAGCGTGTTGCGCAGTGTCTGGATCGTCGATTCGATGGACGTCTCGACGTCGCGGCGCTTCAGTTTCAGCCCGTCGATCTCGCGCTGGACGTCTTCGAGCCGCGACTGCGTCTTCTCGAGCAACAGGTCCGATCGGCTTTCGGCGTCGCGGATGATTCGCCGCGCTTCCTGTTCGGCGCCGGCCTTGATGTCCTCCGAGATCCGCTGCGCGGTCGTCAGCGTGTTCTGGAGATTGCGCTCGTGCTCGCGATGCTCGTTGAGCACCGCCTCCATCCGCATCAGATCCTGGCGGAGCCGATCCGTTTCGAGCAGGGCCTGCTCGTAGTCCTCGGCGACGGCCGCCAGAAAGGTGGCGACTTCGACGCGATCGAAGCCCCGGAAGGCGAGCCGGAAGCGCTGCTGGCGAAGGTCGAGTGGGCTGACATTCATAGTGAGCGTTCTCCCCGCTCACGTGTATCGGACGCAGCCTGTCCGTGCAATAGCCCGCAGGAGTGTGCGCTACCGGGCCCCGAAAATGGCCGTCCCGACCCGGACGATGGTGGCGCCTTCCTCGATGGCAATTTCGAAATCGTGGCTCATTCCCATCGACAATTCCGTAAGCATCGAGGGGCTGACCCCGCGCGCCAGGAGGCGGTCGCGAACGGCGCGCAGCGCCCGGAAATACGGGCGTGCCGCCTCGGGATCCTCGACCGCCGGCGGGATCGCCATGAGGCCGACGATGGCGACGGCGCGGGCCTGGGCGCCCGCCGCGAAGATCCCGGGCAGCTCTTCTTCGCGCGCTCCGAACTTGGTGATCTCGCCCGCGAGGTCCACCTGGACCAGTACCTCGAGCCTGCGTCCCGCAGTCACAGCCGCATCGTCCAGGAGCGGGACCAACGCCTCGCCGTCGACCGACTGCACGACGTCGAAGCGCGCGCCGGCCTTCTTCGCTTTGTTCGACTGGAGATGACCGACCAGATGCCACCGGATGGGCAAACCGGCGGTCCGGTCCATTTTCTGCAGCGCTTCCTGGACTTTGTTCTCGCCGAACTCGGTCTGTCCGGCGTCGGCGGCCGCGCGCACCGCATCGGCGGGGAAGGTTTTGGAGATGGCGACGAGCCGGACGGAGGCGGGATCGCGATCCGCCCGGCTGGCGGCACGCGCGACGCGCGCGCGAACGTCGGCCAACCGGGAGCGGATCGTCGACGCGTCGGACATTGTTGACAGCGCTGCGGTGCTCGAAGACTCGCTCCTCGCGCAGGTCGCGGGCGCTACTTCTTCAGCGTACCCAGAATGCCCTTCGCCGTCGCCGCGTTCGGGCCGGTCGGCGCCAGCTTGAGATACGTCTCGAATTCCGTCGCCGCGCCGGCGAGGTTGCCCTCGTTCACCAGCGCCATGCCGAGCTGATAGTGCGCCTCGGCGTGTTCCGGCTTCGCCGCGATCGTCGCCTCGAACTGCTTCTTCGCCTCGGCGATCTTGCCCGCGTTCCAGAGAATGACGCCCTGGTTGAACATCGCGTCGGCGTTGCCGCCGCCCAGCGCGCCCGGCGCGCTGCCGGCGATCTCGGCCGCCTTGGCGCTCGCGACCTGCGCCTGATCGAACTTGCGCGTCGCGTTGTAGATGTTGGCGAGCCCGCTGTACGCTTCGCCGTAGTCGGGCTTGATCTCGATCGCCTTCTTGTACGCCGCCTCGGCCTTGTCGTAATCCTTCTTCTGCGATTCCGAGTAGGCGATGTTGTAGTAGCAGTCGAAGCACTTCTCGTTCAGTTCGGCCGCGTGCGTGAACTTCGCGATCGCCTCATCGTGATTGTTGGCGCGGCTCGCCGCCACGCCCTCTTCGAACGTCTTCTTCAGCTCGGCATTCTTCGCCGCCGCTTCAGGAGACGCGCCGCCGCCCGCGCCCGCGCCGATGATGAGATTGGCGGCCGCCGGTCCCGCGATCCTCACGTTGACCGACACGACGTTGGACGGGATCTTGTCCTTCTCGGCGACGACCTTGTACGCGCCGGGCGACAGGCCGATCTGGACGAACTCGCCCTTCTTGTCGGACTTCGTTTCGAAATGTCGGGAGCTGCCTTCGGCGTCGATCTTGATGACCGCGCCATCGACAGGTTTGCCGGACGCGTCCCGGACCGTTCCCCGCACCATCCCGGTGGACTGCGCGGCGGCGGGCAACGCGATCGCCAGCGCGAGCGCCGCGGCGCACGCCACCAGCCACAGCTGCCGGCCGTTCAATCGGCGGACCATGGAATCCTCCTGAAGCATGAGAGCAACTTTCACGCAAGGAATAGTTTACCCCCGTTCGCGCGGGGGAGGAACTACTGGTAGTGCAGCGCCCGCACGGGGTCGAGGCGGGCCGCCTTCGTCGCGGGGTAGACGCCGAAGACGAGGCCGATCAAGACGGAGACAGAGAAAGACAGCAGCAGCGACCCGCTGGTCACGATCGTCGACCAGCCCGCGAAACTCGCGATGAGCCGCGACATGGCGACGCCCATCGCCAGGCCGATCGTCCCGCCCGCGACGGCAATCAGCGTCGTTTCCATCACGAACTGGCGGATGATGTCGGTCTGCCGCGCGCCGATCGCGCGGCGCAGACCGATCTCGGGTGTGCGCTCGAGAACGCTCGCCAGCATGATGTTCATGATGCCGATGCCGCCGACGAGCAGCGAGATCGACGCGAGCGCGACCATCACGATATCGAAGATGCGCTTCGTCCGCTGCTGCTCCGCGAGCAGCTCCGCGGGCACGACGAGCGCGTAGTCGTCGGCGCCGCGGTGCGACGTGGCGAGGATGCCGCGCACGGTGGCGGCGGCCGCGGTCACGTCGGCGTCCGGCTTCACGCGCAGATAGACGCCGTCGATCTCGTCGCGCATCGACGAGTAGTTGTCCTCGAGCCGGAACATCGCCGCGCCCGTCGGCACGTAGATCACGTTGTTGCGATCCTGCGCCGGCAATCCGGACGAATCGGTCTGCGCGACCGCCTGCGCGCCCGCGGCGCCGATGACGCGGAACCACTGCTCGTTGACCTTGACGAAGCGGCCGACCGGATCGTCGAGCCCGAACAGATTCGTGCGCGCCGCGTCGCCGAGCACGCAGACGGCCTCGGAGCGCGCGCTTTCTTCATTCGTGAAGAACCGGCCGATCGACACGCGCAGGCCGCCGATGTACGCGTAGTTGGGATCGACGCCGAACACGGCCGGCATGTCCGCCTGCGGCTTCGGCACGAGCTTGCTCGGCGTGAAACGCTTGCGCGGCGTGAGCGAGTCCAGCCCCGCCACCGTCGCCTGCATCGCGCGCACGTCGTGGAACGTCAGTCCGGGCGACTGCTGCCGCACCTTGGCCCAGACGCTGCGGTCGGTCGACTCCCTCGCCTCGACGATCAGGTTGTGGACGCCGAGGTCTTCGATGAACGCCATCACCTGCTGCTGCGCGCCCGCGCCGATCGACAGCATCGACAGCACGGCCGCGACGCCGAAGATCATCCCGAGCATCGTGAGGAACGACCGCAGCTTGTGCAGGAGGAGATTGTCGAGACTGCGGCGGAGATCCGGCAGCCACGCGTTCGCGCGCGTGACGGCCTTCATCGCGACGCTCGCTGTCCGGCGGGCGCCGGCGGCCCGGACTTCGGACGCGCGCCCGGCGCGCGCGGATCGACGAGCGCGACTTCGACGCCGGGCTCCACGTTCTCGACAACAGCGAAGCTGTCCGTGCGCGCGCGGACGTGGACTTCCTTCGCGTCGAATCCCGCGCCCGACCGGACGTACACCACGGATCGGCCGCCGTTCTCGAAGACCGCCTGGCGCGGTACGTAGATCGCGTCGTTCAGCGTCGCGCCCGCGATGGCGAGTTGCGCCGTGATGCCCGGGCGCACGCGCGGCCCGAGCCCGGTCACGTCGAACAGCACGTCAAACTGGCGAATGGGATCGTTGCCGAACGGATTGCGCCCCGCCACATTGCTTATGGCGCGCACGGAGCCCCGCAGCGTCACGCCCGGCAGCGCGTCCATCGTCACGTCGGTCGGCTGGCCCGCGGCGACGTTCGCGCGATCGCCTTCCGGCACCTTCGCGCTGACCTCGACGCGCGACGTGTCGACGACGTCGGCCAGCGTCTGTCCGGAGAACGCCGTGTCGCCGGGCCGGTAGTCCGGGATCGGCATGCCGAAGAAGAGCGGTCCGCCGAACGCGTTCGTGTTCTCGCGCAGCACGACGACGCCGTCGAACGGCGCGCGGATGCGCAGGTTGTCGATGTTGCGCTGCGCGACTTGCACGGAGAGCTGAGCCTTGTTCTTCTTCTCGACCAGCACCGCCGTCGCCGCGCGCGAGGTGTCGCCGTGCGACCGCGCGTCGTTTTCGACCTGCGCGAGCTGCTGACGCGCTTCGTCGAGCAGCATCAGATTCTTCTTCGCGTCGATTGCGCTCAGCAGCTCGTTGCCTTCGGCGTCGAGCTCGGCGCGGCGGACTTCGAACCGCTGATGGACGAGCAGCAGCTCGTCCTCGGCCGCCTGCACGGCATCCTGCGCTTCCGCCTTGACAATGTCCTGCTCGGCCTGCAGCAGATCGAACCGCGCCTGCTCGAGCGCGAACTCCTGATCGGACGGATCGAATTCGACGACGACGTCTCCGGAGCTGACCCATCCGCCGGACGGCGCGATATTCACGACCTGCAGCGCGCCGCCGATCGGCGGCGCGAGGATCTGCGCCGAGCGTGCCGCGCGCAGCTCGCCGGTCGTGAAGACTTTCAGCTGCACCGCGCCACGCTGGACGCGCGCGGTGGGAATCGTCGCGGCGGCCGACGGTACGAGACGGTTCCACGCGACGACGATCGCGGCGCCGACAATCGCCATGATCGCGGTGACCAGCACGCCGCGGCGCTTCATCGCGCGCTCCCCGCGAGGTCGTCGGGCTCTTTGAGCGCGACGCGATCGCCTTCAGTCAGGCCGCGCGCGATGGCGACCTGATCGCGCCCGCGCCGGAGCACGGTGATCGCGCGCGGTTCGACGTTCGATCCCTTGACGACGTAGGCGACCGCGCGGCCGCCGCGCTGGAAGATCGCCCCGGCCGGGACGACGAGGACGCCGTTCAGCTGCTCGAGCTCGACGCGCGCCGTGCCGCTCATGCCCGATTTCAGACGGCCGTCGTTGTCGGCCATCGTGATGATGAGATCGAAGTTGCGCGTCGGCGGGAACGAACTGAAGTCCGGCCGCGCGATGAGCGAGATGTCGCTGACCGTTCCCTTCAGCTCGCGATCCGGCAGCGCGTCGACCCGCACGAGGACGCCGCGTCCCGATTGCAGCCGCGCGCGATCCACTTCGTCCACGTGGCACGCCATCTGAATCCTGGAGAGGTCGGGCAGCTCGGCGATCGGCGCGCCGAAGAACGCGCGGTCGCCCGGACGGAATTCCGGCGCGGACTGCGCGAAGACGCTGGCCGCGCGGCGATTGGGCAGCAGGGTGATCGGTCCCGTCGCGGGCGCCCGCACGGTCATCCCGGCCATCGTGCGTTCGGTCTCGCGCACGTCGAACAGCGCCTTGTCGCGCTTCTGCCGCGCGCTCGCGACGTCGGCGGCCGCCGACGCGCGTTCGGACTCCAGCTTCTGTTCCAGCTCGCGCACGCCCTGCTCGGCGTCGGCCGCCTTGAGGGCGAGATGCTCCGCGTCGACGCGCGGCCGCAGGTCTGCGCCCTCGAGATCGAGTTTCGCGCGACCCGACGCCGACTTCGATTGATCGAGCGCCGTCTGCGCCGCCTGCTCGCGCCGCCGCTGCTCGGCGACGGCCTTCTCGATTTCCGATTCGGCCTGCTTCAGCTCCGACTGCTTCTGCTCGAGCGTCCGCTGCTGCACGGTCGTGTCGAACTGGACGACGACGTCGCCGGCGTTGACGATGCTGCCGTTGCGCGCCAGCTCGATGATCTGCAGGTCCGAGCCGCCCGACATCGGCGCCGACAGCACGACCGATTTCACCGGGCGCACTTCGCCGCGCAGCTGCAGGTAGTCCACGAACGTGCCCTTGGCGACCGCCGCCGTCGGCAGCGACGATCCGCCCGCGCGTCGCAATCGCGCGACACTGCTCACAGCGGCGACCGCGGCCGCGGCGACGAGCAACACGACGATGGCGCCGATCGCGCTGCGTTTCATCATTGTTTCCCGGGCTTCCGGGATTTCCAGCTGTCCGAGCCGTCTCCGGGCTGGAGGTCGATGGCGACCGCGAGGTCGGGCAGCAGGTGGGGATCGGATTCGGCGAGCGAGAACACGGCGAGGAACGTGCGCACCTTCGCGGACATCGCGCTCGTCGACGCGATGGGGGAGAGCTGTTCGAGCTTGCCGGTGAAGACGCGCGACGGATACGAATCCAGCGTCATCCGCGCCGCCTGACCGACCTGCACGCGATCGACGTCGGCCTGGTTCACACGCGCGCGCACGCGCATCGCCGACGAGTCGACGACCTCGAGGATCGGCACGCCGGGCCGCGTGTCCTCGCCCTCCTGCACTTCGCCGAAGCTGCCGTTCTTCCACGTCGTCTTGAGGACGACGAGGCCGTCGAGCGGCGAGACGATGCGCATCTTCGTCGCGTTCTGCTCGGCGTGATGCCACGCGTTGAGCGCGCGATCGCGCTGGATCTCGAGGATCCGCAGGTCCGCGGCTTCGGCGCGCCGGCGCAGATCGGAGCTGCGCCGCAGCTCGGTCAGGTGCGCGCGCGCCTCTTCGAGCGTGAGCTCGTTCTTCTCCGCGTCGATCTTCGGCCGCACGTCGTTGGTCGACACGTCGATCTGCGCGCTCTTCACCGCGTTCTCCGCGGCCTTGATCATCGTTTCGTCGTGCGTGCGCGAGGCGAGCTGGTCGGCTTTCTTCTTGTTGATCTGCTCGAGGAAGTCCTTGTACTCGGCTTCGCGGTCGTGCGCGGTCTTGATCTGCGCCTGACTGTCGAACTCGACCAGCAGATCGCCCTTCTTCACGCGCGTGCCGGGCGGCGCGAGGTGGACGATGACGACCGAGTTGACGCCGGCGCCGCTCAACCGCGGGACGAACACGGGGTAGCTCCGGACCGGCTCGACCGTCCCGTGCAGGCGCACGGGCGACGGGGCCTCAGCCGGCGCGGCGGCGAGCGTCGTCAGGGCGCCGAGCCCGCACGTGAGGAGGACCGCAAGCCGGGGCATGGCGCCTGTGAACATTGCTGGGATCATAGACGCCGCGGGCGAGGAATCGGACGGCTCTAGACCGAAAAAAATGCCTCGATGTGTGACAGGTCGTGCACGATGGGCGCGGGCGGCAAAGACGCCACGAAACGACGCCCGTAACCCTTTGTCCGGAGACGCGGATCGAGGACTGCGAGGACGCCGCGGTCGCGCCGGTGCCGGATGAGCCGGCCGAGGCCCTGCTGCAGCGCCAGGATCGCGAGCGGCACCTGGTACTCGCCGAACGGATCGCCGCCGCGCTCGCGGATTGCCTCGATGCGCGCCGCGGTGATGGGATCGCCGGGCGACGCGAACGGCAGCTTGTCGATGATGACGCAGCTCAGCGCCTCGCCGACGACGTCGACGCCTTGCCAGAAGCTCGACGTCGCGAACAGCACCGAATGCGGCGTCGCGCGGAACTGATTGAGCAGCAGCGACCGCGGCGCCGTGCCCTGCGCGAGGATCGGATAGTCCAGCGCCATCTCCGCGATCGCCTGCACCGCGCGCATCGTCGCGTAGCTCGTGAACAGCACGAAGGCGCGGCCGCGCGTGCGCCTGAGGATCTCGATCACCTCGCGGCCGGCCGCGAGCGCGAAATCGTCGGACCGCGGGTCGGGCATGCGCGGCGGCAGGTAGAGCAGGGCCTGGTGCGCGTAGTCGAACTCCGACGGCAGCCGCACCTCGGCGGCTTCGCGAATGCCGAGCCGCGCGCGGATGTACTCGAACGTGCCGTCCACCGCGAGCGTCGCGGAGGTGAGGACGGTCGTGTGCATGCGATCGAAGAGCACCTCGCGAACGATCGTCGACACGTCGATCGGTGACGCGCGCAGGAAGACGCCGCGGCCGCGGAACTCGACGAAGTAGACGTACTGATCGTCGCCGGCGCGAAGCATGAAGCGCAGCTCGTCGCGGATCTCACCCGCGCGGCGTTCGAGCGATTCGCGCTGTTCTTCTGCCGCCTCCGGGTCCGGCTGAAGCCGGACGCCACGATCGCTGGTCTCGCCTGCGCCCTCTTCGTACGTGGGGTCCGGCTTCAGCCGGACCAGCGCCAGCGTCGCCTGGAGCACATCGAGCGCGCCGGTGAGGTGCGCGGCGGCGTCGCGCGTCTCCCCGAGCGACTCGACGGAGGCGCGCACGCGTTCCTCATTCTTGAAACGTGCGGGTCCGCTGCCGCGATGCGCGAACGCCAGCTCGGTGAAGAACGCCCTGGCGTGATCGCGCAGCCGCTCGATCGCTTTCTCGATCTCCGTCCGCTCGTTGCCTTCGAATCCGCCGACGGCGACGAGGCGTTCGACGTCGTGCGCGAGATCCTCGAGGCGATAGTTGCTGATGCCGTAGCCGAAGTACTGCGTGGCGACGTCCTCGAGCTGGTGCGCCTCATCGAGGATCGCGCGGCTGCACGCCGGAATCACCTCGCCGTAGGCGTTCTGCCGCACGGCCGCGTCGGCGCAGAGCAGGTGATGGTTGACGATCACGACGTCCGACGCTGCGGCGCGCTGGCGCATCTTCGTCACGAAGCAGTCGTCGTAGCGCGGACACTCGGTGCCGAGGCAGGTGTCCGCCGTCGCCGAGACCTCGCTCCAGAACGCGACGTCCTCGGGCAGATCCTCCAGCTCCGCGCGATCGCCCGTCTCGGTTCGCGTCGACCACTCGCGGATGATCGGCAGGAAGACGTCGTGCATCGCCGGTCCCGCGCCGTCGTTCAGCTGATCGAGCCGGTGCAGGCAGAGGTAATTCGCGCGGCCCTTCATGTAGGTCGCCGTGAACGGGATGTCGAG
Organism: Terriglobia bacterium; assembly: GCA_020073005.1. GTDB lineage: Bacteria > Acidobacteriota > Vicinamibacteria > Vicinamibacterales > CAVVIG01 > SRVP-36. The sequence continues at coordinate 64,836 of JAIQFX010000005.1, forward strand.
CGCGGCGCGCAGCGCGGGGATGTCCTTGAAGTAGATCTGTTCCTGCAGGTTCTTCGTGCCGGTGGAGATCAGCACGCGCTCGCGGTTGAGAATGGCTGGAACGAGATACGCGAGCGTCTTGCCGGTGCCGGTGCCCGCTTCGGCGAGCAGGACGCCGCCGGTCTCGAACACACGCGCCACGGCGGCGGCCATTTCGATCTGGCCTTCGCGCGGCTCGAAGTCCGGCATCGCGCGCGCGAGCTGGCCGCCCGGCGCGAAGACGGCGGCGACTCGGTCGCTCAGGCTTCCGGGTAGAGCGGGAACTTCCGGCACAGCGTTTCCACTTCGGCGCGGACCATGCCGAGCGCCCGATCGTCGTCGGGCGTGTCGAGCGCGCGCGTGATGAGCGCGCCGATCGCGTCCATCTCGGCCTCGCCCATGCCGCGCGTCGTGACGGCCGGCGTGCCGACGCGGATGCCGCTGGCGACCATCGGCGGATTCTGATCGAAGGGAATCGCGTTCTTGTTGACGGTAATGCCCGCCTTGCCCAGCGCGGTTTCGGCGACCTTGCCGGTGATGCCCTTCGAGAACACGTCGACGAGCATCAGATGGTTGTCGGTGCCTCCGCTGACGAGACGGAAGCCGGCGGACGTCAACGCGGCCGCGAGCCGCTTCGCGTTCGAGACGACTCTCTTCTGATATTCCGCGAACGCCGGCTCCGCGGCTTCTTTCAGACACACGGCTTTCGCCGCGATGATGTGCATCAGCGGTCCGCCCTGGATACCGGGGAAGACGGTGCGGTCGAGATCCTTGACGAACTTCTCTTTGCAGAGCACCAGGCCGCCGCGCGGCCCACGCAACGTCTTGTGCGTCGTCGTGGTGACGAAATCCGAATCGGGCACCGGGCTCGGATGCACGCCGGCCGCGACGAGGCCCGCGATGTGCGCCATGTCGGTGAACATGAACGCGCCGATCCGGTTCGCCGCCGCGCGAATGCGCGCGAAGTCGATCACGCGCGGGTACGCGCTCGCGCCGGCGATGATCATTTTCGGTTTGCGCTCGTCGGCGAGGCGATCGAGCTCGTCGTAGTCGATTCGCTCGTCTTCCTTGCGCACGCCGTACGGGACGATCGAATAGAGCAGGCCGGAGAAATTGAGCGGATGGCCGTGCGTGAGGTGGCCGCCGTGCGCGAGGTTCATGCCGAGCACCGTGTCGCCCGGCTTCAGCAGCGTCAGGTAGACCGCCATGTTGGCCTGCGCGCCGGAATGCGGCTGGACGTTGGCGTGCTCGGCGCCGAATAGCGATTTCGCGCGCGCGATCGCCGCGCGCTCCGCGACGTCGACGAACTCGCAGCCGCCGTAGTACCGCTTGCCCGGATACCCTTCGGCGTACTTGTTCGTCATCACCGAGCCGGCGGCTTCGAGCACCGCGCGGCTGACGAAATTTTCCGACGCGATCAGCTCGAGGCCGCTGTTCTGGCGGTGCAGCTCGTTCTTGATCGCGCCGGCGATTTCAGGATCGGCGTCGGCGAGGGAGCGCCAGGTGGAGGGAGTGGAATGACTGGTTTGGGTGGCCATCTTCAGGACCGCGATCGTTCCGCCTGGTTAATCTGATCGAGACGGCGCTGGTGCCGTCCCCCTTCGAACGCCGTGTTGAGCCACAGCGTCAGGATTTCATCCGCGAGGCCGAACGCGACAATCCGGCCGCCCATCGACAGCACGTTGGCGTTGTTGTGCTCGCGGGACAGCCGCGCGGTATACAGATCGTTGCACAGCGCGGCGCGGACGCCGTTCACCTTGTTCGCCGCGATCTGCTCGCCCTGCCCGCTGCCGCCGACCACGATGCCGCGGTCCGCGCGGCCTTCGGCGACCGCCTTGCCGACGGCGACGCAGATCGGCGGGTAGTCGACCGACGCCTCGCTGTGCGTGCCGTGATCGTCGACCTCGTGTCCGAGCCGCGCGAGCGTCTGCTTCAGGTGCTCCTTGAGGGGAAAGCCCGCATGGTCCGCGCCGATGGCGATTCGCACGGTCAACAATTGTACTATGTCGTCGCCCATGAACCCGACCGTCGTCATCTCTTCCCGCGGCGAAGACCGCCTGCGCACCGGCCATCCGTGGATCTACAAGGCCGACGTCGCTGATGTCCGCGCGAACGGCGGCGATGCGGTCGTGGTCCGCGGACCGCGCGGTCGCGTGGTCGGGTGGGCGATGTACAGCGATCGATCGCAGATCGCGCTGCGGATGTTGCGCCATGGGCCCGCCGTGCACGATGCGGGCGCCGCGCCAGACGTCGAGAACCTGATCCGCGCTCGCATCGCATCGGCGATCGCGTTTCGCGAGTCCCTGTCGATCGACGCGAGCGCCTGTCGCCTCGTCCATGGCGAAGCCGATCTGTTGCCGTCGCTGATCGTCGATCGCTACGGCGACTACCTCGTCGTCCAGACGCTGTCGCAAGGCATGGATCGACTCACGCCGGCGATCGTGTCGATGCTCACCGATCTCCTTCACCCCAAAGGGATCCTGGCGCGCAACGATCCGCGCGCGCGCGTGCTCGAAGGGCTCGAGCAGCGCGTCGATCTGCTGGCGGGCGACGTGCCGGAGACCGTCGCCGTCACCGAGCTCGGGATCACCTACGACGTCGATCTGCGGAAGGGCCAGAAGACCGGGCTGTTTCTCGATCAGCGCGAGAATCGCGAGGCGGCCGCCCGATACGCGCGCGGCCGGCTGCTCGACTGCTTCTGCTACAACGGCGGCTTCGCGCTCGTCCTGGGCCGCAGGTGTGACGAAACGATTGCGTTCGACGCGTCGGAAGACGCGGTCGCGCGCGTGAAAGCCAACGCGGCGCGCAACGGCGTCGCCCTGGACGCGCGCGTCGGCAACGTGTTCGACGAGCTGCGCGGCCTCGAGCGTCTGGGCGAGCGGTTCGATACGATCGTCCTGGATCCTCCGGCGTTCGCCAAGAACAAGGCGGCGGTGACGAACGCGCGTGCCGGCTACAAGGAGATCAACCTGCGGGCGCTGCGGCTGCTCAGGCCGGGCGGCACGCTCGTGACGTGCAGCTGCTCGTACCACGTGAACGAAGCGATGTTTGCCGAAATCATCTACGAGGCGGCTGTCGACGCCCGGGTCGACGTCACCGTCGTCGAGAAACGCATGCAGGGCCGCGATCATCCGGTCCTGCTCGGCGTGCCCGAAACCTATTATCTGAAATGCTTCATCCTGCGAAAGGTCGAGTGACCCCGGCGAGCGCGCGCGCGGCGGCGCGCGACGCGAAGCGATCGCTGCGGCGGATGGCGCGGCCCGCCGGGCGCTTCGACGCGAGCCGGTACTTTCGAGGCGAGCACACCCTCGGCTTCTACAATGTCGGCACCGGCCCGATGCGCGCGCTCGCGAAGGCGATTCATGCCTCACACAAAGAGGACTGGACCGTCGCTGACGCGATGACGTTCGCCGATCTACTGATCGTCGATCGCCATCTCGAAGTGAAGTCGGTCGGCATCGAGGTGGTCGCGCGTTATCGTCGCGACTTCACGCCGCGGCTGCTGCCGCGCTGGAAGCGCTGGCTCGCGCGGAATCACTCCGCGAACTGGGCGACGACCGACGCCATCTGCGGATCGCTCCTCGGTCCGCTCCTGGCCCGGCATCCGGCGCTGATTCCGCAAATGCGCGCGTGGTCGCGCAGCCGGAACATGTGGGTGCGGCGCGCGTCGATGGTCAGCTTGATTCGGCCGATTCACGAGGGCCTCGCGCTCGACCTGGCGTACGACAACGCGCGCCGGCTGCACGCCGACGACCACGATCTGATTCAGAAGGCCGTCGGCTGGGTGCTGCGGGAGGCCGGGAAGATGAACGCGACGCGGCTGGAGCGTTATCTCCGCGCGCACGGCCCATGGATCCCGCGGACGACGCTGCGGTACGCGATCGAGCGATTTCCGGCTGCCAGGCGCCGGACATTATTAATGGTGACCAGACATGGGCGCTGAGGCGACCTGCACGGCGCGCTTCCGGAGGAAGGCGGTTTCGGGCAAGGCGCGCCTCGAGACCGAAGCTCTGCACTTCCGCGGTGGCGATTTGCGGCTCGAGATCCCTTTCAAACAGATGAAGAAGGTGACCGCGCGCGGGGGCACGCTGACCATCGTCGGGCCGGACGGCCCCGCGTCCTTCGATCTCGGCGCGGCCGCGGAGAAGTGGGCCGGCAAGATTCAGCATCCGCCGTCGCGCCTGCAGAAGCTCGGCGCGAAACCCGAATGGCGCGCGTCCGCGATTGGCGTCGACGATGACGCGTTTCTCGAAGAGCTCGAGCGCGCCGTGGCTCACCTGTCGATCGGGCGCGTGGTGAGAGAGAGCGACGCGATCTTCTTCGGCGCGACGAATGCCGCGCAGCTCGATCGGATCGCGACGCTGAAGGCGTCGCTCACGTCCAACGGAGCGCTGTGGGTGATTCGTCCGAAGGGGCGCCCGGAGATTTCCGAGAGCGCCGTCATGGCCGCGGGCAAGGCGGCGGGCCTCGTCGACGTCAAGGTCGTCAGCTTCTCGCCGACGCACACGGCCGAGAAGTTCGTGATTCGTCTGGCCGACCGATGACGCTGCCGCGCGTGGCGCGCGCCCCGTCGTTGATCGCGGCGGCGGGCTACACCGTTCTGACGTGCGTGTTGCTGTGGCCCCTGCCGATCCAGTTGTCCACGGTTCTGCCGCACGATCTCGGCGATCCGCTTCTCAACACGTGGATCCTCTGGTGGAATGCACACGCCGTGCCGCTGACGGCGCGCTGGTGGAACGCGCCGATGTTCTGGCCGGCCTCGAGCGCATTCGCCTTCTCGGAGCACCTGCTGGGCATCAGCGTCCTGACGACGCCGATGCAGTGGCTCGGCGCGACTCCGGTCACGGCGTACAACGTCGCGCTGCTGCTGTCGTTTCCGCTGACGGCGCTGGCCGCGCACGCGCTCGTGCTCGCGCTGACCGATCGCCGCGACGCGGCGGTCGTCGCCGGCCTCATGTTCGGCTTCGCGCCTTACCGCACCGCGCAGCTCGGACACCTTCAGATGCTGCTGTCGTTCTGGATGCCGCTGGCGCTTCTGGCGCTGCACCGGTACGTCGACGGCAGTCGGCAGCGATGGCTGTGGATCTTCGGCGCGGCGTGGCTCCTGCAGGCGTTGTCGAACGGCTACTTCCTTTTCTTTTTCTCGCTGCTCGTCGCGCTGTGGCTCGCCTGGTTCGCGAGCGGACGCGCGGAGCGCCGGAGCCTCGCCGCCATTCTCGCCGCCTGGACGATCGCCGCGGTGCCGCTCGCGCCGATCCTGTGGAAGTACCGCGAGGTGCAGGTGGCGTTCGACTTCCGCCGCGACCTCACCGAAGTCGCGGCGTACTCGGCCGACATCGCGGCGTTGCTCACCGCATCGCCGCACATGAGGTTCTGGACGCTCGACATCTTCCGTGCCGAAGAAGGCGAGCTGTTTCCAGGCGTGACGGCTGTCGCGCTGCTGATCGCCGTGGCCGGCGTCTGGCTCTGGCGCGCGCCGCGCACCGACCGCGTGCCCCGCATGCGAGCCGCGCTGCTCGTCGCGTCGGCTTTTCTGGCCGCCGCCGCCGTGAGCACGCCCATCGTGGGGCCGTGGTCGATCGCGGTCCGCGGCCTCACGGTGGTGTCCGTCGGCGCCGCGTCAAAGCCGCTCGCGCAGGCCATCGTCTGTTTCGTCGCCGCGATGGCGATCGATCCGCGCGTCGTCGCGCTGGCGCGAGCGCGATCGCGCTTGATGTTCTACGCGTGCGCGACCGTCGTGATGTACGTGTTGAGCCTGGGACCGGTCCCGCGGTTTCTCGGCGCGCCGGTGCTCACGCAGGGCCCGTACGTCTGGCTCATGCGCCTGCCCGGGTTCGACGGCCTGCGCGTGCCCGCGCGTTTCGCGATGCTCGGCGTGCTGTGCCTGTCCGTCGCGGCCGGCCTCGCGTTCGCGCGCCTGGCGCCAGCGGCGCGCGGCCGGAGGCGGAGGCTCGCGTGGTCGCTCGTCGCGATTGGTCTGCTGTTCGACGAGACGGCGCACGGGATCGCGTTTCCGGGCCTGCCGCCGCGCATGCCGCTCCTGGAGTCCGCGGCGGACCGCGCCGTCGTGCTGGAACTGCCCGCCGGCAATCCGTCGTACGACCTGCAGGCGATGTACCGCGCGATGTACCATGGCCGGCCGCTCGTCAACGGCTACAGCGGCTATTTCCCGCCGCACTATGTCGTGATGCAGTACGCCGGACCAGACGATACCGACGCCCTCGTCGACGCGATGACCGCGCGAGGGCCGCTCGTGATCCGCGTCGATTCGGACCGCGACCCTGGCGCTCGAATCGCGCACTCGGTGATCACGCGGCGCGGCATGACGCCGCTCGGCAACGACGCCGGTGGCCGCCTGTACGCGGTCCCCGCCACGCCACCCGATCCGCCGGTGACGGGATCGCGCCTGCCGATCGCTTCGGTCTCCTCGAACGTGACCGGATCGAGTCCGGCTCGAATGATCGACGGCGCGCTCGGGACGTGGTGGACGACCGGTGCGAACCAGCGCGGCGGCGAGACGGTCACCATCGATCTCGGCGCGCCCCGCACGATCAGCGCGGTGATCCTCAGCGTCGGCGCACACCCGAACGATTACCCGCGCGCGCTGGCGATCGATCTCTCCGACGACGGGGCCGAGTGGAGAACGGTCTGGACCGGGCGCGGCGCCGCGCGCGCGCTCACGGCCGCCGCGGACCACCCGCACGAGATTCCGCTGTCGTTTCCGCTGCCGCCGTCGCGCGCGCGTGTCGTCCGGCTGCGTCAGACCGGCGCCGACGCCTTCTTCTACTGGACCGTCGCCGAGCTCGCGGTGATCGGCGCGGACGCCGTGGTATCGTCACCGCTCAAATGACCCCGTCCCGCGCGGCGCGGGCGACGCCGTGGCTGCTGGCCGCCGTTGCGTACGCGACGCTGACGATCCTCTTCACGTGGCCGCTGGTCCTGCGCATGTCTTCGGTGCTGCCGCACGATCTGGGCGATCCGATCCTCGGCACGTACATTCTCTGGTGGAACGCGCACGTCACGCCGCTCACCGAGCGCTGGTGGAGCGCGCCGTACTTCTGGCCGACGTCCGGCGTGACGACGTTCTCCGAGCATCTGCTCGGCATCAGCGTCCTCACGTCGCCGCTGATGTGGCTCGACGCCGGTCCCGTCACGGCCTACAACGTCGCGTTCCTCGTCACATTCCCGCTCTCCGCGCTCGGCGCGCACGCGCTGGCGCACCGGCTGACGCGGCGTCACACTGCGAGCGTCATCGCGGGGCTGATCTACGGCTTCAATCCGTATCGCACGGCGCATGTCTCGCACATCCAGGTGATCTGGTCGTTCCTGATGCCGTTCGCGCTTGCGGCCCTGCATGCGTACCGGGACGAGGGCCGCGCGCGGTGGCTCGTGCTGCTCGGCGCGCTCGTCCTCGCGCAAGGACTGGGCAACGGCTACTACCTTCTGTACTTTCCGCTACTGCTGGGCTTGGCGATCCTCTGGTTCTTCGACGTGCGCGCGGAGCTCCGGCGTGTTCTGACGATCGCCGTCGCGTGCGCCGTCGGACTCGTGCCCGCGGTGCCGATCCTCGTCGAATATCTGCGCGTCCATCGCGCGTTTCAGTTCGTCCGCGGCATCGCCGAGATCCGGCTGTTCAGCGCGGACCTGATGTCGCTCACCTGGACCGCGCCCGAAAACACACTGTGGACCTGGCGGTCCGTTCACACGCTGCCCGAACAACAACTGTTCTTCGGTCTCACCGCAATCGTGCTCGTCGCCGTCACCGCCGCGCACGCGGCGATGCAGCAGCCGGCCGCGCCGTCGCCGTGGCCGCGCGTCCGCCTGGCCGCCGCGATTGTGTGCGGCGTCTTCTCGATCCTCGCGCTCGTGACGGCGATCGTCGGGCCGTGGCGTATCGCCGCGTTCGGCGTGACGATCGCGACGCTCGGCAATTTCTCGAAGCCGCTCGCGCTCGGCCTGACCGCGGCCGGCGTCGTCACGTTGACCGGACCGCTGTTCACGCAGGCGGCGCGGCGGCGATCCGTCTTCGCGTTCTACGTCTTCGCCGCGATCGCGCTGTTCATTCTGGCGATGGGCCCCGATCCCGCGTTCCGCCAGACCACCTTCTTCTATAAGGGTCCGTACGCGTGGCTGATGCGCGTGCCCGGCTTCGACGCGGCGCGCGTGCCGGCGCGGCTTGGGATGCTCGTCTCGCTCTGCCTCTCGGCGGCGGCCGCGCTGGGCTTCGTGCGCATCATCGATCGACGGCCCGCCCCGGTCGCGCACGCGGCGACGTGGCTCGTCATCGCCGGCGTGCTCGCCGACAGTTGGATCAGCGGTCTTGCGCTCATGCCGGTTCCAGATCGCGTGCAGATGCTCGAGCGGCTGCCGGCAGGAACGCCGGTCCTCGAGCTGCCGCTCGGCAACGTCGAGGGCGATCTGGCCGCGATGTACCGATCGATTTACCACCAGCATCCGGTGATGAATGGATACGGCGGGTACATGCCGGCGCACTATCTGCCACTGCGCTTCGCGCTCAGGTCGCCGCAAGGCGACTCAGCGCCCGCGTTCGCCGCGCTGGGAACGCCGGTCATCGCCGTCGCGGATGGACGCACGGAGGACGGCCAGAAGTGGATGAGCGTCCTCACGCGGCTGCCTGGCGTCGAGTACGTCGGCTCGGACGCGGGACGCCGCATCTTCGTCGTGCCTGACGCCGGACAACGGATCGCGGATCTCTCCGGATCGCGGCTGACGGTGAGCGCGCTGACGACGAACACGGGTCCGACGAGCCTTGCGCCGTTGAATGACGGGAACCGGTTGACGGCCTGGCGCTCGGCATCGCCGCAGCGCGGCGACGAAGTCTTCACGATCGATCTCGGCGCGACCCGAAACGTCCAGGGCTTCACGATGTCGCTGGGCCTGTTCAACGACGACTTCCCGCGCGTCCTCGCGATCGACACGTCCGACGATGGTGTCGTCTGGACGCCGCGGCCGTCGCCGTCGCCGGTGGCCGTCGCGATCGCCGCCGCGCGCCGGGATCCGCTCATGGTGCCGATGCCGTTCGCGCTCGGCGTGCCGGCGCGGTATGTGCGGCTGCGCCAACTCGGATCGGACCCTGAGCGTCCCTGGTCGATCGCCGAGCTTGCCGTGCATGGCAGCTGACAGCCCTCAGCCCTTTGCTCTCCGCCCTTTGATATAGTCGACTCTTACCGCCAGGGGTATCCCCGCTCGCCGGGATTGAGACACACCCTTGGAACCTGACCCGGTTTAGACCGGCGGAGGGAGCGCGGAAATGTCAGAGTTCTCCACAGCTTTTCCCAATTCTCAGAAAGTCTTCGTCGACGGCGCGCAGGGCGTTCGCGTGCCGATGCGCGAGGTTGCGCTCGAACAGGGCCAGTCGTCCATCCGCGTCTACGACACGAGCGGTCCGCAGGACCATGACGTGAAGGCCGGTCTGCCGAAGCTGCGCGAGCCGTGGGTCCGCGCGCGTTTGGGGACGGGAGTCGGAGCGTCCGGGCGGCCGACTCCCGTCCCCAACCGATGCGTCACGCAGCTGCATTACGCGCGCAACGGCGAGATCACGCCCGAGATGGAGTTCATCGCGGTCCGCGAAGGGCTGCCTGCGGATTTCGTCCGCGACGAGGTCGCGCGAGGCCGCGCGATCATTCCGTCGAACATCAACCACCTCGAGCTCGAGCCGATGATCATCGGCCGCAACTTCCTGGTGAAGATCAACGCGAACATCGGCAACTCGGCCGTGTCGTCGTCGATCGAGGAAGAAGTCCAGAAGCTGCAGTGGGCGACGCTCTGGGGCGCCGACACGGTGATGGATCTCTCGACGGGGAAGAACATCCACGAGACGCGCGAGTGGATCATCCGCAACTCCGCCGTGCCGATCGGCACGGTCCCGATCTACCAGGCGCTCGAAAAAGTCGGCGGCCGTCCTGAAGATCTGACGTGGGAGGTCTACCGCGACACGCTGATCGAGCAGTGCGAGCAGGGCGTGGACTACTTCACGGTCCACGCGGGCGTGCTGCTGCGCTACATCCCGATGACCGCGCGCCGCGTGACGGGCATCGTCTCGCGCGGCGGATCGATCATGGCGAAGTGGTGCCTCGCGCACCATCAGGAGAATTTCACGTACACGCATTTCCGCGAGATCTGCGAGATCATGCGCGCGTACGACGTCTCGTTCTCGCTCGGCGACGGCCTGCGGCCCGGATCGATCGCGGACGCGAACGACGAGGCGCAGTTCGCCGAGCTGAAGACGCAGGGCGAGCTGAACCGGATCGCGTGGGCGCACGACGTCCAGGTGATGAACGAAGGCCCCGGCCACATCCCCATGCATCTCATCAAGGAGAACATGGAGAAGCAGCTCGAGTGGTGCCAGGAAGCGCCGTTCTACACGCTCGGTCCGCTGACGACGGACATCGCGCCCGGCTACGACCACATCACGTCGGCGATCGGCGCGGCGATGATCGGCTGGTACGGCACGGCGATGCTGTGCTACGTGACGCCGAAGGAGCATCTCGGCCTTCCGAATCGCGACGATGTGAAGGCCGGCGTCATCGCGTACAAGATCGCGGCGCACGCCGCGGATCTGGCGAAGGGCCATCCGCGCGCGCGCGAGTGGGACGATGCGCTGTCGAAGGCGCGGTTCGAATTCCGCTGGGAGGATCAGTTCAACCTGGCGCTCGATCCAGTCACGGCTCGCGCGTACCATGATGAAACATTGCCCGCCGACGGCGCCAAGGTGGCGCACTTCTGCTCGATGTGCGGGCCGAAGTTCTGCTCGATGGAGCTCACGCAGCAGGTGCGCGACTACGCGAACGCCGGGATGCAGGAGATGTCGGTCGAGTTCCGGAAGAAGGGCGAGATCTACGTCACTTCGCCGAAACAACCGGCACTATCTGAATAATCGTCGGGAACCGGGCGGGCTGCGCGCCGAGCTTCGGGTTGGGATAGCCGCCCGAGACGTCGGACTGAAAATCCTTGATCGTCACGCCGGGCGGAAACGCCATCCGATCCTCGTCGAACTTGCCGACGTCGAACTCGTACGTGCCCGGCACTTCGTAGACGAGCTCGCCGCGCTGCTTGAGCACGTTGCGGTAGTAACTCACCAGATCGGCGAAGGACGCCGCGGAGCCGAAGATGTAGTAGCGCTGGCCGCGGCCGGCGTCGTACGACGCGATGAACTGCGCGTTCGGATAGATTTGGACGCCGAGCATTGCCTCCGTCGGCGCCGCTTCACGCTGTCCGGACGCAGGCTTGGCCGGCGCGGACGCGGAGGCGGGAGGCGTCGACGGCGCGGGCTGCGGAGCCGGCGGCGTCGTCTTCGGGGGTTGTTGCGCCTGCCCGCCCCGCGGGAACGGCTGGGGCACGGGCTGTCCCTGATTCTGTGCGCCGAGCGACAACGCGAACGCGAGTCCGACAATCCCCACAGGCCCCATGTCCCGATTATACGACCTTCAGAAATTCTGCCGCGACCAGCGTGACTGGCTTCTCGAGACCATCGAGTCGCTCGTGCGACTGGAATCGCCGACGACGGACAAGAGCGCCGTCGATCGGTGCGGCGCCGAGCTCGCGTCTCGCCTCCAGGCGATCGGTGGACGGGTGACACGGCTCTCGCGGCCGGATCGCGGCGATCATCTGCTCACGGAATTCGGGTGCGGTACGTCACAGATTCTGCTGCTCGGACACTTCGACACCGTCTGGCCGGTGGGTCAGCTCGATCGGATGCCGCTCACGCGCGCGGACGGCCGGCTGCGCGGACCGGGCGTCTTCGACATGAAGGCCGGCATCGCGATCGGCATGCTCGCGACGCGCGCGTTGCTCGAGACCGGCACGCCCGTCGCGCGCCGCATCGTCATGCTCTGGACGACGGACGAGGAAATCGGCAGCGCCACGTCGCGCGCGGCGATTGAAGACGAAGCGCGGCGCAGCGACGCGGTGTTCGTGCTCGAGCCGTCGCTGCCGGGCGGCGCCGTCAAGACTTCGCGCAAAGGCTGCGGCGGGTACCAGGTCGTCGTCCGCGGCGTCTCCGCGCATGCCGGCATCGAGCCGCAGAAGGGCGCGAGCGCGGTCCAGGAACTGGCGCATCAGATTCTGCGCATCAACGCGCTGCAGGATCTCGCGCGCGGCATTTCCGTCAACGTCGTCCAGGTCTCCGGCGGCTTGCGGTCCAACGTGATCCCGGACGAAGCGCATGCCACCGTGGATGTCCGTGTGCCGTCGGCGGCAGCGGCCGCGGAGATTGACGCCGCGTTCCGCGCGCTGCGTCCCGTCGATGAACGAACAAGGGTGGAATCGTCCGGTGGAATGGACCGTCCGCCCCTGGAACGCACCGCGGACGTCGAGCGTCTGTATGAGCGGGCGAGCGACATCGCCCGCGTGTTGGGTCATCCACTGGACGAGGGCGGCACGGGCGGAGGGTCGGACGGGAACTTCACGGCCGCGCTCGGAGTTCCCACGCTGGACGGCCTTGGCGCCATCGGCGACGGCGCGCACGCACTGCACGAATACGTCGACATCGAGTCGCTTCCTGATCGCGCTGCGCTCATCGCCGGATTGATTGCCGGCCTAAAGGACTAAAATAGAGTCATGTCGAACGTTGCCAAGACCGCGGTGCTGCTCGGCGCGCTGAGCGCGCTGTTGATGTTCATCGGCGAAGCCCTCGGCGGCGGCCAGGGCATGATCGTCGGCTTCTTCTTCGCCGTCGTGATGAACTTCGGGTCGTACTGGTTCTCCGACAAGATCGTGCTGAGCTCGTACGGCGCGCAGGAAGTGGGACCGGGCCACCGGTTGTACGACATGGTCGGCCGGCTCGCGGCGCGTGACGGCCTGCCGCAGCCGCGCTGCTACATCATTCCGGATCCCTCGCCGAACGCGTTCGCGACCGGACGCAATCCGCAGCACGCGGCGGTCGCAGCGACCGAAGGCATCCTGCAGATTCTCAACGACGTGGAGCTTGAAGGCGTGCTGGCGCACGAGCTATCCCACGTCAAGCATCGCGACATCCTGACGAGCTCGATCGCGGCGACGCTGGCGGCGGCCATCATGATGATCTCGCGGTTCGCGATGTTCTTCGGCGGGAGCCGGGACAATGACCGCGAGGGCATGAATCCGGTCGCGCTGATCGCGACGATCATCCTCGCGCCGCTCGCGGCGATGCTGATTCAGTCCGCGATCTCGCGCTCGCGCGAGTACGACGCCGACGCCGGCGGCGCGGCGCTCGTCGGCAGTCCGGACGGCCTCGTCAGCGCGCTGAAGAAGATCGAAGCGGGCTCGAAGATGGTTCCGCTGGACGCGAGCCCGGCGACGGCGCACCTGTTCATCATCAAGCCGTCGCTCTCCGGCATGCTGGGCCTGTTCAGCACGCATCCGCCGACCGACCAGCGGATCGCCGCGCTGCTTCGCCAGCGGCAGTAAGTTCACCAGGCGAAGCCGACCTGCGTCTCCTCGTTCGGCTCGTCCGCCGCGGGCGCGTCACCCGGCGCGTTCGCGTCTTCGCGCCGCGCCATCCCGTACCGCTGCTGCAGCACGCGCACCATCGCCTTCACTTCCCTGCGATACGCCTCGGGCGGAGACGTCTTCCGGTACAGCTTCTCCATGCGCGGGCGAAGCGCCGGGAAGTCGCGCTCGAGGAAGCGCATGAAGTGATCGCGCGTGCCGTCCTGCAGGTGCATGACGTTGCAGCCGACGAAGCGCGCGCCGTGATCCGCGATCGCCTTCACCGTACGCTCCAGCTTCGAGCGCGATGACGAGAAGCCGGGGACGATCGGCGCCATCAGCACGCCCGCGTTCAGGCCCGCGTCGATCAGCTCGCGGACCGCTCGCAGGCGCTTGAGCGGGTGCGCGGTCCCCGGCTCCAGCCGGCGCCACGCGTCTTCGTCGACCGTGGGCACGCTCATGTAGATCGTGGAGCGCGCCGCGCGGGCGTGATCGGCGAGCACGTCGATGTCGCGGACGATCATCGGTCCCTTCGTGATCAGGCCGAACGGCGTGCGGCCTTTCGTCAGCGCCTGGATGGCCCCGCGGCTCAGCTTGTAGTGGCCCTCGATCGGCTGATAGGGATCGGTCGCGGTGCCGAACGCCACCAGCTCGCGCGTCCAGGACGGCTTGTCCAGCTCGCGCGCGAGCACCGCCACCAGGTTGTGCTTCACGAGGATCACCGACGCGAACTCGTCGCTCGCGTTCATCTCGAACTGCGCGTGGTACCGGCGCGCGAAACAGTAGTGGCACCCGTGCGTGCAGCCGCGGTACGGGTTCAGCGTCCAGTTGAACGGCATGCCCGCGGCGCGATTGAGGGCGGAGCGGCAGGTGACTTCCTGATAGCGCGCGTCATCGGCCCGGAGATCGGCGCCGGTCAGCGCGGCTGCGCCGCCGTCCTTCACGGCTTTGGCGACGTCGCGCGTCGTGGGCTTCTGCGAGGCGAGGTCGAAAAGGAGAGGGAATGTCGTCATGCCGGACCCTTGGGGAAACGCGGCGGCTTCGCCTTTGTTTCGCCTAATAATCGGGTCCGGCGACGGACGTGTCAAGCGGGAAACGCGCCTGGCGGCGCGGCGCTACCGAGGCTTGGTCGAGGGCTTCCGCGACTTCGACTTCGGGGTCGACTTCGACTTCGCCGTTGTCGACCTCTTCGCGCCGGTCTTCTTTTTCACGGCCGGCTTTTTCGCCGCGCCGGACGCCGCTCCCGAGGCCGCGCCGGAGGCGGACCCGCTGGAGTTCGCGGCCGCGCCGGACGAGGACACGCGCGACGAATGTTTCGCGCGCTGCGTCGTCCGCTTCTTGGTCTGGCGCGTCTGCGTCTTGGGTTGATCGGGCGGCGTGGCCTGCGCGGCTTCAGCCAGTCCGCTGAAGGCGAACGCGACCAGCGCGACGGCCAGCAGCCTCATGGTCTTTCGAATCATCAAATCCTCCGCGAGTACGATAACGCAATCCGCGTCGCAGGGCTACAGGAGATACGCCATCGCGAAGCCGATCTGGGCGACGAACATCATTCTGTACATGTGCGCCCATGAGACGTGGTTCTCCTCGACCGCGAGATCCTCGGGGCGCCGCAGCATCAGGTAGCAGACGTAGACGCCGTACAGCGTCATGACAACGCCCAGCGCCTGGAGCCACCAGAAGCTGCCGGTGAGCACCCCCAGCCAGGCGCCTAAGGGAATCATGAGAAACGGCACGACGAACGACGGCGAGATCATCCACGCGGCCCGGCGGACGCCGAACTGAATCGGCAGCGTCCGGCAGCCTCCGCGGCGATCGCCCTCCATGTCCGCGAAATCCTTCGTCGTCGTGGCGCCGAGCAGGAACAGGCCGAAGATCGCGCCGATGTACCACGGCTCGACGCCGACGATCGTCTTCACCGACGACCAGCCCGCGACCTTCAGCAGCATCCCGCGCGGAATCGCGATCGTCACGTTCGCCCAGATGCCGAGGCGCTTGGTGCGGAACGGCGGCACTGAATAGATGTACGTGCAGACGACGGCGATCGCGACCAGCCAGAAGCACTCGTGCCGTCCCGTCGACACGCTCAGGGCGGGCCACGGGACCACGAGCCACGCGAGGACCAGCGCGAGCACGTACGTGACGTGCGTGAACACCCACGCCTGCGCGATCGACAGCCGCCCGCTCGGCAGCGGCCGCTTCGGCTTGTTCACGCGGTCGATCTCGAGGTCGTAGATTTGATTCAGCGCGTTGTTGCCGGCGTTGAGGAGCGCAGCCATCGCCGATCCAATCAACGGGGCGACGAGCAGGGACGCGTCCCACGTCTCGCGCGGCGCGGCGCCGACCGCCGTCAGTGCGCCGGAGATGAAACCGAGCGCCGGCGCGACGAGCGTGAACGGCCGCGCGAGATCGACGTAGTCGCGCGTCATGCGAGCGCGAGCGCGACGGCCGCGGCGATCGCCGTGTTGATGAAGTTGAGCATGTTGTTGTTCAGGATACCCGGTCCTTCGAGCGTCGCGCCGAGGACACTCTCGACGAGCGCGCCGATCGTGGCACCGGCGACGACGATGAGAACCGCGGACGCTGGAATGAGGCCGAGGGTGACGGCGACGCCGGCCAGCGCGAAGGCCGCCGCGAGTCCAGCCGCGGTGCCCTCGACCGACATCGCGCCAGGCGTACCGGGCGTCACGCGACCGAGACTCGTCACCAGCCACGTCGATCGGCCCCACGCTTTGCCGATTTCGCTCGCGACCGTATCGCTTGCGCCGGCGACGAGTCCGGCGACCAGCGCGAGCAGCGCCGGCGCGCCGTACGGCGTCGTCACGGCGGCGATGGCCGCGATCGAGGCGACGCCGCAGTTCGCGATCGCGTTGCCCGCGCCGCGGCGCCCGCCGCGTTCTTCCGCGATGCCGAGCCGCGCTTTTCGCGCGAGCCCGAGCCGCGACGTGATCGACACGGCCAGAAACGTGATGAACAGGAGCAGCCAGGCGCCGCCGCCGGCGCCGGCGTAGATGATCACGCCGACGAGCGCGCCGCCCACCGCGCCGGATCGCGACACGGTGTTCGCGCGATAGCCGAGGTACGACATTGCGCCGTTGATCCCGAGCGCCCACGGCAGCGCGGCAGTGACAGCGTCGCGCGCATTCGACATCGACGCCGACGTCATCACGCTCGCGAGCCAGAGGACGAAGCCGGCTGTGGCCGGCACCGAGATGTTGTCGTCGAGCCGGATCGGGATCGTTTCGACGAGCGCCGCGGCGAGCGCCGCCACGACCGGCGCGACGAGCGTGAACGCCATCGTCGGCGCGGGCGTGATGGCCGATCGAGTCCACCACGCGAGTCCGACGCCGGCAACCGCGCCGCACACGACGAACGCCGTCGTCCCCGCGATGGTCTTGTCGGAATTCCACGACAGCGGGCCCCGCGCGTTCCGCCCGACGAGCGTGGCAGCGCCGTCGCCGCACGCCAGGATGCCCCACGCCGCCGCGACGATGTCGAGCCGCGACGGAAAGATCGCGATGAGCGTCAGCACGGACACGGGATACAGAAGGATGCCGAGCGGGAAGCCGCGGGCGTGATCCGCGGGCCGATACATCGCACGGCCGCCGATCCGCGGCAGGACCAGAAGATTGAAGAGAAACGCGATCACGGCCAGGGCCGCTGCCTGTTTCCACGTGAGAACACGCAGGAGCAGCGCAAACGATCCTGATCCGACGTGCACCCACTGCCGCCGGTCCTCGGCGTGGGTCGTCACGTGCGGGCGCGCCCCGCGGTGGGTGTCGCGGGCGCGCCGACGATCGACGCGACCGTCCGGCGCAGGCCCTCGGCGATCGGCGTGATCGTGTACCCGAGATCGCGGATCGCGTCGCTGCTGTCGAGCGACCAGTCGTGGCGGAAGATCTCCACCGCGCCGCGCGTGATCAGCGGCGTGCCGCCGAAGAGCGTCACGCGCAGTTCTTCGGCGGCGCCCAGCATGTCCGCGATTGGAAACGGAATGCGCGGCGGTGGCCGTTTGCCCGTGAGCTCCGCGACGATCTCGAAGACGCGGCGCTGCGGTACGTTGTCGCCGCCCAGCGCGTAGCGTCCGCCCGCGCGGCCCCGTTCGAGCGCCGCGCAATGACCCGCCGCGACATCGTCGACGTACGCGTACGACCAGGGATGCTCGGGCCCGACGAGGCCGGGAAGCTTGCCTTGCAGATGATCGGCGATGAGCCGGCCGACGAGGTTGCCTTCGGTGTTCGCGCCCGGGCCGTACACGACGCCGGGGTAGACGCGGACGAGCGGTGAGCCGTTGCGCACGGCCTCATCGGCGAGACGATCCGCGGCCACTTTCGTTCGCTGGTAGTCGTTCGCTTCGAGCGGCGTCGTTCGGCCCCTCGGAGGAATCGCGACGAACGACGAGGTGTACAGGATGCGCGTGATGCCGCGTGCGGCGGCGACGGCGAGCGCGTTGCGCAGGCCGCCGACATTGATCTCGTCGAAGTCTTCGCGCCGCCGGCGCCAGATGCTGACGAGCGCCGCGGAATGGCAGATCGCCTCGCATCCGCCGGCCGCGCGTTCGAAGGCGGCGCGGTCCCGGACGTCGCCGTCGACGGCCGCGCCTGGCAGGCCGCTGGCGCTCGCGTGCCGCGAAAAGACGACGGGCTCGTGTCCGCGCGCGGCGAGCGCCCGCACGACCGCGCGGCCGAGATAGCCCGTGCCGCCGGTGACGAGAACTTTCATAAACTTGAAACTGAAAACTGAAAAGCGAAAAGTGAAGAGCCAGTGGAGAGGGCGGTCTTCACTTTTCTGTTTTCACTTTTCCCTTTTCAGTTTCTTCCCTCCAGTACTCGAGCAGATCGTCGAGGGTCCGCTCGAGGGAAATCTCGGGTCTCCATCCCAGCTCGTCGCGCAGCCGCCCGGGATCGCCGACGAGGAGCGGCGTGTCGTTCGGCCGCAGGCGCGCCGGGTCCACTCGCACGGTCACCGGCACGCGCGCGCGCGCGACGAGCAGGTCGAGCAGATGCCGGATCGTGATCGCGCGGCCGGAGCACACATTGTACGGACGGCCCGGTTGCCCGCGCTCGAGGATCAGGCGGTAGGCGCGCACCGTGTCTCGCACGTCGGTCAGATCGCGTCGCGCCTCGAGGTTCCCGACGGAGATTTCCGGTTGCCAGCGCCCTTTCTCGATGTCGGCGATCCGGCGCGCGAACCCTGACGCGGCGAAGTCCGGATCCTGGCGGGGACCCATATGGTTGAACGCGCGCGCAATCATCACGGACACGGGACCGTGGGCGCGCATGCCGAGCATCTCCTGCGCGAGCTTGCTGACGCCGTACGGGCTCGACGGCCGCAGCGGATGCCGCTCGGTCTGCGGTTCGTCGGCTGGCGCGTACACCATCGCGGAGCTCGGAATGAGCACACGCGCGTCCACGCCCGCGCGCTCCAATCCGTCCAGCAGATGGTGGGTCCCGCGAACGTTGATCGCGAACGTCGCTTCGGTGGAATCCCACGCGCGTCCGACGTGCGCCGCGCCCGCGCAGTGATACACGGCGCGCGGTCGCAGGCGCGCGACCGCGTCTTCGACAGCGCGCCGATCGAGCAGGTCCACGGCGTCCCATCGCACGCCGGGCGACGACGTCGTCCATCGGGGCGGCGCGCCTTCCGGGCGATGCCACGCGACGATCTCGTCGCGGTTCGCCGCGCGCGTGGCGTCGCGCGACAGCAGTTCCAGCAAATGCCCGCCCGCGAAGCCCGCGGCGCCGGTGACGAGGATCGCGCCCGGCATCAACTCAGCGGGGGACGCCGCCGAGGGCGCCGTTCATCGGGGAGAAGTTGCCCAGGCCCGCGAGCGTGAACGACAGGAAGAAGCGGTGATCCGCGGGAATCGGCGCGAGCGACGCCGAGCCGTAGTTGTACGCCTGGTACTCCATCGCCAGTCCGCAGCACTGCGCGTTGTAGAAGCCGGACACGCGCTGCTGGACCATCGTGCCGTTGAGCACGTCGTAGGTAAACGAGTAGATCGTTCCGTACTTGTTGTCTTTCGTGTGCGCGTTCGCCGACGCGTTGAGCGACTGATCGAGGTGCGCGGGATCGTTGAAGTCGGGCAGCTCGGCGATGAACGCCCGCTTGCTCCATCCGACCTGCGTCTGCAGGTACGTGCCGAAGTTGTAGCCGCCGCTGGCCGAGATCGTCCGCAGCGAGTGATACCGGCTGTCGAACTCCGCGCGCATCGTGGCGTTCACGTCGTTGGTCGGCATGACCCGCACGCTCAGCGCGATCGGCAGGAAATGCTCGGGCGGCTGGTGCCCGTAGCTCGTCGTCTGGTACTGCTGGTCGTATTGCGCGGCGTTCTGATTGGTCAGGTACGTCTGCGTCAGCTCGACGTCGACGATCTCGCGCGCCTGCGCCGGAGCCCCAGGCGTCAGGTGGCGCTTCGCATAGAAGCGGTTGTTGACGCCGTACGTGAAGCTCGTGCCGCCGACGAACGAATCCGTGCCGTCGAAGACCGGGATGCGATCGTAGTTGTCGACGTTCGACGTCTTCGTGATCGTGAGCACCGGTTCAACCGAGTGCTTGAACTTCTCGGCGTACTCGTTGTCCGGCGTGTCCCAGATCCGGTTGAAGACGGGCCCGACGATCTGACTCTGCAGCGAGAAGAAACGGCGGTTGAGGCGGTCATCCGCGACGCTGCCGGTCACCGGATCGAGACTCCGCGTGTAGTACGTGTCGCGCCAGCCGAGCGTCGTGTTGACGGTGAACCATTGCCATTGCTTGAACGGATACCGGATCTGCGGCGAGAGATCGAGTCGCGTGAGGCTGGAATTCGCGTCGACGCCGCTGAAGTTGCTGTCCTTCAGCAGGTGCGCGAACTCGGTGCCGACCGAGAAGTAGACGGGCGAATCGAACAATGGCCGCTCGTTGCGCGAGAACGCCACCTTGGGCCAGCCGCCGGACAGCGACGAGTCGGTCGCGTTGTAGAAGTACTCGGTGTGCTCCAGCGTGCCGTTCAGCGTGTACGTGCCCCACGCGCCGACGATGTTGCCGCCGATGCTCCGCTGGTTGCTGGCCGCGTCGAAGATGCTCGTGTTGAACGTCTGCGACGTCGTGATGCTGGAGAAGTAGTTCACGTTGCCGCGGACGCGGACGTTGCCCGGCAGCGTCTCGCTCGTCGTGCCGCGGACCTGAAAGTAGCGGCCCGGATCCGAGATCGTCGTCGTCCCGTCCGGCTGCACGTATGTCGCCTCGTGCTGATTCAGCATGTACGCGTTGAGAAATCCGTTTCCCGTCGCACCGTAGTTGTACCGGTATTCGCCGCCGACCCCCTGACCGACCTTCGAAAACCAATCATGCATGATCGTCGCGTCCTGGCTGCGGTCGATCGCCCAGAAGAACGCGTCGTGGATGGACTGGCCGCGTAGCGACGTCACGCCGTACGCCGGAATCAGGAACCCCGTCGCGCGATCCTCTTTCTTCGTCGGATACGCCATGATCGGCAGGTAGAGCATCGGCACGCCCTTCACGGTGAGCACCGCCTGCTTCAGGACCGTGTAGTCGCCGACCTTCAGGACCACCGTGCCGGCATGCAGATCCCAGCGCGGCGTCGGCTGCGTGCACGTGCTGAAGCCGCCGTTGGTGATCTTGTATTCCTTGCGTCCCACTTTTTCGATCTTCTCGCCGAAGAAAATGACCGAGGTTTCCTGTCCCGGCACGGCCGGCGGCGCGATGGCGCCGGGACGCGGCGCCTGCGGGCGCGACGGCGGCTTCACCGTCATGATCCCCGTCGCGTTGTAGAACGTGCCCAGCGACTCCTTGGTGTTGAACTCGGCCCGCTCCGCCGAAATCCGGTTGCTGCCCTGCGCGAACGTGACGTTGCCCGTCGCGAACGCCATGTCGTCGTCGCTCGTGTACTTCACATCGTCGGCGTAGATCTTGGTGTCCTTGTCGATCGGAAACTCGACGTGGCCGATGAAGTGCCAGTCCTTCTGCTGATTCGTCGCGATGCGCGAGTCGGCGATCGTATCGCTGCCGATGTCGGGCTGTGCCGGCGCCTGTGAAGGCGGTCGCGCCGGGGGCTGTGGCGGAGGCGGCTGTCCCAACTGCGCTCGCGCGGACGCCGCGAGCATCAAGACAGCGACGAGACAGGGCGCGATGCGCAGCGATCTCAGCATTTCCTGAGCGTCGTCGAAGCGTATCACGACGCGCCGACCTGTCTCATGACGTCGCCGAGCAGGAAGATCGATCCGGCGACGACGATCGATGGCGATTCGCGCCACGCGGCGGCGAGCGCGTCCGCGGGCGACGGCTCGATGGTCACCGCGAGCGACGGCGCCACGTCGCGTGCCTGTTCGGCGATCGCCGCGGGATCAGCCGACCGCGGATTCGACGCGCGCGTCGCGACCAGACTGCCGATCGCCGGCGCCAGCGCCGCGAGGATGCCGGTGATGTTCTTGTCGCGCATGGCGGCGAAGACGAGCGGCAGCGACGTCGTCTGACGCTCACGCAGGTACGACGCCAGCGATGCGGCGCCGGCCGGGTTGTGCGCGGCGTCCAGCAACAACTCGCGGCCGTCGGGCAGGCGCCGCAGATCCAGCCGGCCGGGCCAGCCCGGCTCCGCGAGCCCGCGCGCGATCGCGCTCTTTGGGATCGAGAGCCCTCGCGCGTCCAACACTTCAAGGATCCGCACCGCGACGGCGGCGTTCGCCACCTGATGCCGTCCGCGCAGGCCGATCGTGAACGGCGCGGCGTCTGCCGCTGATGCGCGGATCACTTCGGCGCCGCGTTCTCGCGCGACGCGTTCGATCACGACAGCGGCGTCCGGCGCGAGGTCGCCGATCACGACGGGCACGCCCGGTTTGATGATGCCGGCCTTCTCGAAGGCGATCTCGGCCAGCGTGGACCCGAGATACTGCTCGTGATCGAGCGCGATGGACGTGATGGCCGTCGCCATGGGCGACACGACGTTGGTGGAATCCAGGCGGCCGCCGAGTCCTACTTCGAGCACTGCAGTGTCGACGCCGGCGCGGCGGAAAAGTTCGAACGCGACCGCCGTCGTCACTTCGAAGAACGTCGGCTGCACGGCCAGCGAACCGTCCGCGCGCGACGCGTCGACCGCGTCGCGCACGTCGGCGACGGCGGCAACCAGCGATTCGCGCGCGACCGGCCGTCCGTCGATGACGAAGCGTTCCGACAGATCGACGAGGTGCGGCGACGTGTAGCGCGCCGATCGATGGCCCGCGGCGCGGATTGCGGCGTCGACCATCGCTGTGACGGAGCCCTTCCCGTTGGTGCCCGCGATGTGGATCGATCGGAACGCGCGTTCGGGATGGCCGAGCCGCGCGACGAGCGTCGAGATGTTGTCGAGGCCGAACTTGATCCCGAACTGTTCGAGGCTGAAGAGGTAGGAAAGAGGGTCCACTGGAGTCAGAAGTGCGAAGTTGGAAGGCGGAAGGAACAGAAGCTAAGGGCTCGCCGCTTCACTCTGCGGCGCGCGCGGGGCAGCGCCCATGAAGCGGAGCGCGCTCGCGATCGCCGCCTTCAGCTCGCGCCGATCGACGACGAGATCCAGCATGCCCTTGTCGAGCAGGAACTCGCTGCGCTGGAAGCCCTCGGGCAGTTTCTGCTTGATCGTCTGTTCGATGACGCGCGGGCCCGCGAAGCCGATGAGCGCCTTCGGCTCGGCGATGTTGAGATCGCCCAGCATGGCGAAGCTCGCGGTGACGCCGCCGGTCGTCGGGTCGGTGAGCACCGCGATGTACGGCAGGCGCTCGCGATCGAGGCGCGCGAGCGCGCCGCAGATCTTGGCCATCTGCATCAGCGAGAGCGCGCCTTCCATCATGCGCGCGCCACCCGAGCAGCAGACGATGACGACCGGCATGCGCGCGGCAATCGCGCGCTCGATGGCGCGCGCGATCTTCTCGCCGACCACGACGCCCATGCTGCCGCCGATGAATTCGTACTCCATCGACGCGACCATCGTCTCGATGCCGTCGATGGCGCCGGAGGCCGTGATGACGGCGTCCTTCAGGCCGGTGCCTTCGAGGCCGGCCTTCAATCGCGATCGGTACGGCTTGGTATCGGTGAACGCCAGCGGATCGGTGGACACGAGATCCTTGTCGTACTCGGTCCACGCGCCGTCGAACAGCGAGCGCAGCCGTTCGGCCGCGCCGAGCCGGAAGTGATGACCGCACTTCGGGCAGACGTTGAGCGTCGTCACGAGATCCTTGTTGTAGATGGCCTGCGCGCAGCCGGGACACTTGACCCACAGACCTTCCGGCACGCGGCTCGGCTTCTCTTTCACCGGAGCGGCCATCGGCTTGCGGGTCTTCTTGAACCACGCCATGTAGGTTGAGCTTATCAGGGCTAAGCGCTAAGGGCTAAGGGCTACTTTGTTCTTGGAACGTAGTACCTCGTCCCCGGTCCCATCGCGCGGATCTGCTTGATCAGATCGTCGAGCGCTTCGTCGCTGGCGTCCGAGTCGAACTGCGACGTCTCCACGACGAGCAGCGGCGTGGCGGTGTAGTGGAAGAAGAAATGGTGGTACGCCTCGTTCAGCTCGCGCAGGTAGTCGTCGTCGGGCTGAAGCGCCACGGCTTCGGCGTCCATCCGCCGGCTGTGCACGCGGCGCAGGAGCACGTCGGTCGGCGTCTGCAGGTAGACGACGAGGTCCGGCGGCGCCACGTCGCGCGCGAGCAGATCGTACAGCCGCTGGTAGATGAACAGCTCGTTGTCGTCGAGGTTGAGGTAGGCGAAGATCTTGTCCTTGTCGAACACGTAGTCGCAGATCGTCGACTGGCTGAAGAGGTCCGCCTGGCGCAGCGCGATCTGCTGGCGATGGCGATTGAGGAGATAGAAGAGCTGCGCCTGCAGGGCCGCGCCGGGTTTGTCGGCGTAGAAGTCGGCGAGGAACGGGTTCTCGGTCTCTTCCAGCACGACGGTCGCGTCGAGGCGCGTGCCGAGCCGCTCGGCGAGCGCCGTCTTGCCCGCACCGATCGGTCCTTCGATCGCGATGTAGCGGAACTGCACGGCGGGCCGATGATATCATCGCGCCGTGAAGATCGAACGTCTGGAGCTGCGACTGCTGAGGCTCCCGCTCGTCCACTTCTTCGAGACCAGCTTCGGCCGCATCGACGACAAACACTTCATCGTCATTCGCGCCGACGGCGAGGGCGCGTCCGGGTACGGCGAGTGCGTCGCCGAGCAGGATCCGTATTACAGCGCCGAGACGAACGAGACCGTCTGGCACATCGTCGAGGATTTCATCGCGCCGCGCGTCGTCGGCGCGACGTTCGCGCATCCGCGCGACGTGTTCCCCGCGCTCGCCGCCATTCGCGGGCATCACATGGCGAAGGCCGCGGTCGAGATGGCCGCGTGGGATCTGTTCGCGCGGCTCGGCGGCATGCCGCTCTGCCGCGCCATCGGCGGCGCGCGCGGCCGGATCGTGTCCGGTGTGTCCATCGGCATCCAGCCGTCGCTCGACGCGCTCGCCGCGAAGGTCGAGCACGAGCTGGCGGCCGGGTACCGCCGCATCAAAATCAAGATCAAGCCGGGCTGGGATCTGGCGCCCGTTGAATTTCTCCGTGCGCGATTCGGGGCGATCCCGCTGATGGTCGACGCGAACGCCGCCTACACGCTGGCCGACGCCGTGCATCTGGCCGCGCTCGACGCGTTCGGCCTGATGATGATCGAGCAGCCGCTCGATTACGACGACATCGCGGATCACGCGGCGCTGCAGCGCATGCTGAAGACGCCGATCTGCCTGGATGAATCGATCAAATCCGTGCACGCCGCGCGCGACGCGATCACGGCCGGCGCGTGCCGCATCATCAACATCAAGCCGGGCCGCGTGGGCGGCCTCGGACCGTCGATCGCGGTGCACGATCTCTGCGCGGCGCATCAGGTGCCGGTCTGGCACGGCGGGATGCTCGAGTCGGGGATCGGCCGGGCCGCCAACATCCATCTGTCGACGCTGCCGAACTTCTCGTTGCCCGGTGACGTCGCGGCGAGCAAGCGGTACTTCGATCCCGATCTGATCGATCCGCCGATCGAAGTGGCCGCCGACGGAACGATCGCGGTCCCGACCGGATCCGGTCTCGGCGTGAGCATCCGCGCCGACCGGCTGGAACGCGCCACGCTGCGGCGGCTGGTGATCGACACTTCAACACGATGATGCGCCCATCGATCGCTCTCGTCTTTGCGCTGCTGGCCGGCTCGTGCGCGAGCGCGCCGCCGGCCCCCGCCGCGACCCCGACTCCCGGTCCCAATCTGTTCGAGAAGAAGATGGCGTCGATTCTCCGCCTGGAGGATCAGCGCATGCTCCGCGATCCGGCGCCGCCGCCGGTCCCGCCGCCGCCGCTCGTCACGCGCGGGCAGCGCGCGCCGGTGGCGGCCGCGCCAGAGCCGCCGCCCGACCTGATTGAAATGCTGTCGGACGAAGAAGCGCGCATCCGCCGCCGCGCGGCGCTGGCGATCGGCCGCGTCCGGCTGGTGGAAGGCGTCGCGCCGCTGGTGCCGCTGTTGAAGGACGAGGAGCCCGAAGTGCGGCAGATGGCCGCGTTCGCGATGGGCCTGATCGGCGCGGTCAGCGCGCGCGATCCGCTCGTCGACGCGCTCAACGATCCGGCGCCGATGGTGCAAGGGAGCGCCGCCGAGGCGCTCGGTCTCATAGGCGCGGCCGACGCCGCCGAGGCGATCGGCCGGCTCGCCGCTCAGATCGTCCGGTCCGGCGTCGTCACGCCTCCGCCGGGCGACGAGGACGATGGACGTCGCGATACGCCGACGTCGACGCTCAGGCTGTGCCTCTACGCGCTCGTGCGGCTGAAGGCGTACCCGCAACTCGCCTCGGCCGTGCTCGACGAGCGCGGGCAGCCGCGCGTGCGCTGGTGGCCGGTCGCGTACGCGCTGCAGCGGAGCGAAGATCCGCGCGCGCTGCAGGCGCTGCTCACGCTCGCCAAGGAATCGCATCCGTACACGCGCGCGTTCGCGGTGAAGGGCCTCGCGACGCTGAAAGACCGCGCGGCGCTGCCCGTTCTGATGCCGCTGCTCTCGAGCGGCGAACGCTTCGTCCTCGTCGAAACGATCCGCGCGCTCGGCCGCGTTGGCGATCCTTCCGCCGCGGCACCGCTGCTTCGGATCATCCGCGACGCGCGCGCCGATCCGCAGATGCGGCTCGAAGCGGCCACGGCGATCGGCGGCATCCGCGATCCCGAGGCGTTCGATCCCCTCACCGACCTCGTGTTCGAAGCGAGCCCCGCGCTGCGCGCGGCCGCGCTGCGATCGCTTGCGGCGATCGATCAGCAGAACTTCATCCTGTTGCTCTCGAGCCTCGATCCCGACAAGGACTGGAGCGTCCGAGCCACGTTGGCGACGATTCTCTCAGGGCTGCCTCCTGAAATCGGCCTGCCGCGCGTGCTGACGATGGTGAAGGACGCGGATCAGCGCGTCATCCCGTCCGTGCTGGCCGCGCTGGTGAAGCTTCAGGCGCCGAATGCCGCGGCCGTGCTGCTCGATCGGCTGAAAGCCGACGACCCCGTCGTGCGCGCCGCCGCGGCGACCGGCCTCGGCGATCTGAAGCCCGCCGACGGCGCGCCGGCGCTCGCGGAGGCATACCGCGCGGGTCAGCGCGATTCCGGGTACGCCGCGCGTGCCGCGGCGCTGGCCGCGCTCGCGAAGTACGGCGCGGCGGCGGCCATGCCGGTGCTGCAATCGGCGTTCGCCGACAAGGACTGGGCGGTGCGCGTGCGCGCGGCGATGCTGGCGACGCAACTCGATCCCGCGGCGTCGGCCGACGTCCAGCACCAGATTCGCCCGGCGCCGACGACGCTGGCCGCCGACGCGTACCGGCAGACGCGGCTGACGAATCCGCCGGTGTCGACACAGGTGTTCATCGACACCGATCGCGGAACGATCCAGATCGAGCTGGCCGTGCTCGACGCGCCGTTGACGGTGGAGAACTTCACGTCGCTCGCGCGCAAGGGGTACTTCAACGGGCTGGCGGTGCATCGCGTCGTGCCGGATTTCGTCGTGCAGGACGGCGATCCGCGCGGCGACGGCGAAGGGGAGCCGGGCTACACGATCCGCGACGAATTCAACGAGCGGCCGTACCTGCGCGGCGCGGTCGGGATGGCGCTCGATCCGTGGCCCGATACCGGCGGCAGCCAGTGGTTCATCACGCACTCACCGCAACCGCATCTCGACGCGAAGTACACCATCTTCGGCCGCGTGATCGCGGGGATGGAAATCGTGGATCAGATTCAGCAGGGCGACGTGATTCGCGGCGTGCGCGTGTGGGACGGCGTGCAGATGTCGACGGGATCGCGGTAGGTACAGATGAAAAGGGGGCGACCGCCGCCCCCTTTATTCCACGGGAGAGGTCAGCTTACCGTTTCTTGCCGGCCTTCTTCTTCCCGCCCTTGGCTTTCTTCGCCATTGTCAGTTATCCCCCCTTTCATGTGGGATTTGCTTACTCGAGCGATCCACGCGTCGTCAGTGGCTGCCGCCTGGCACGCGCACGCGACGCGTCGCCCGTCGCTAGGGATGGCCTGAGTTCACCATCCTCATACCAGATGTAGATTATGGACCCCTGCGCGACAGTGTCAAGCACAAACGTGCGTGAAAAGTCAAAAATGTTTGCGCGCGCGCGCGTCGCGTAACAGCTCGCCGGCGCGCTCACGCGCGCCGATCGGCTCGGACGGACGCGCATCGACGACGATCTGCAGCTGCGCGATTGCCGCGTCGACGTCGTTCAGGCGAAGCAGCTCGCTCGCGAGGCCGAGACGCGCGCGGATCTCCGTCGTCCGCGGATCGAAGACGCGATTCGCGCCCACGCGATCGAGCAGGGCGCGCCACGCGGCGGCGCTGGCGCGCGAATCGTGGAAGTAAATCTCGTGCACGTCGGCGATTCGCTCCAAGAAGAGCGGATTCGTCGGGTACTGCGCGTCGAGCGTCTCGAGCAGCGCGAGCGCGTCCTTCGGTCTTTTCTCGTACCAGAGATACAGCACGTGCAGCTGAAAGTCGGCCTCGCCGCGCAGCACCTCGCCGCGCGCGCGCGCCTGAAGCATCTCGCGCAGGCCTTGCTCGCGGTCGCCGCCGGGCAGCAGGAGCAGCCAGCGCAGCAGCTTCGCGTACAGCGGCGCGACGTCGGCGTAGTAGTGGTAGAGGCCGATGCCGAAGTACGCGTCGGCGAGCGTCGGATCGAGCTGAAGGGCGTGCTCGAGCGCGTCCTTGATCTTCTTGCCCTCGCGGGCCGCCGCGAGCCGTTCGCCGCGCAGCACGCGCCACTGCACGAGCGGCGCGTACGATCCCGCGAGGTAGAACCAGGCTTCGGCCCGCTGCGGCTCGCGCCGCGTCCAGGCGTCGCTGGACGCGATCGACGCCGCGGCGGCCGCGTTCAACTTCTGATCGAGCGCGCGGCTTTCCGGGTTGAGGAGGATCTGCCACCAGAGCGACACGACGCCGAGCTCCTGGCACGCTTCGCGCGGCGCCGGCGGGCAGGTCCGCGCGAGCTGGGCCTCGACGTCGGCGAACCGCGCGCCAAGAATGGTGTCGTAGACGGCCGCCAGGCGCGGCGCTTCGGTGAGTCCGGCGTGCGCGGGCGTGGCGAGCGCCAGGATCGCAGCAGCCGCGAGCCACCAGGCCGCGACCGCCTGCCAGCGGCGTTCAGCCACCAGGCACCAGTCACGAGCCACCGATTTCACATGCTCGTCCGGAGCTGCTGCTTGTCGGCGTGCCGTTCGAGCGCGAGCGCGATCAGGCGATCGAGGAGCTGCGGATACGACAGGCCGCTGGCTTCCCACATCTTCGAGTACATGCTGATCATTGTGAACCCGGGAATCGTGTTGACCTCGTTGAGATACAACACGCCGCTGTCGCGCGCGAGCAGGAAGTCGACGCGCGCCATGCCGGCGCCGTCGATCGCCTTGAATGCCGCAATCGCCATCGCCCGGACGTCGCGCGTCTGCGCCTCGGTCAGCGGCGCGGGAATGCGCGTCGTCGACGCGGCGTCGAGGTACTTCGCTTCGTAGTCGTAGAACTCGCGCGACGGGATGATCTCGCCGGGCACGGACGCTTCGGGCTCGTCGTTGCCCAGAACGGCGCACTCGATTTCGCGCGCGTTCGGCACCGCCGCTTCAATGACGACCTTGCGATCGAATTCCGCCGCGAAGTTAATCGCCGCGCGCAATTCCGTGGCGTGCTTCGCCTTCGAAATGCCGACGCTCGAGCCGAGGTTGGCGGGCTTCACGAACACCGGGAATCCCAAACGGCTCGCGACGGCCTTCATGATCGCGCGCTCGTCGCGCTGCCAATCGCGCTTCAGGACGACTTCGTAATCGCAGACCGGCAGGCCTTTCGCGGTGAAGACGAGCTTCATCACCGCCTTGTCCATCCCGACGGCGGACGCCAGGACGCCCGCGCCGACGTACGGCACGTTCGCCAGCTCGAAAAGTCCCTGCACCGTGCCGTCTTCGCCGTAGGGACCGTGCAGCACCGGGAAGACGACGTCGAGCGCAAAGCCCGAAACGTCCGCGCGCTGATCCTGCTGGACGATCGTCACCAGGGTGTCGCCGCCGGGGCGCGGCATCAGGTGCGCTTCGCGCGACGGTTCAGCGGACGCGGTTCTGCTGGCATGAATGGCGTCCGCCGCGGAGGTCAGCGCCGGCGGCCGCGCGGGCAGCGACCATCGTCCGTCTTTCTCGATCCGGATGGCGATGGGTTCGTACCGATCGCGGTCGAGATTCTCGAACACCGCTGCGGCCGACGCGAGCGACACTTCGTGCTCGCCGGACCGTCCGCCGTAGACCACGCCGACACGAAGCTTTTTCACTCGATTAAACTTAACACGTGTCTTTCGACTTTCGCGTGACGCACAGCGACGGCCGCGCGCGGCGCGGCGTCATGACGACGGCCCACGGCGTCGTCGAGACGCCCGCGTTCATGCCGGTCGGCACGCAGGGCGCCGTGAAGGGCGTCACGCACCGCGACCTCGAATCGCTCGGCACCGAGATCCTGCTGAGCAACACCTACCATTTGTACTTACGGCCCGGCGACGATCTGATCGCGCGCCGCGGCGGCCTGCACAAGTTCATCGGCTGGACGAAGCCCATTCTCACCGACAGCGGCGGGTATCAGGTCTTCAGCCTCGCGGCGCGGCGGACGATCGATGAAGACGGCGCGCACTTCCGATCGCACCTGGACGGCTCGGCGCACACGCTGACGCCGGAAAAGGCGACCGACATTCAGTCGCAGCTCGGCTCCGACATCGCGATGGTCCTCGACGAGTGCCTCGCGTATCCGTCCGACGCCGAGGCGGCGCGCGCGTCGATGGAGCGGACGCTGCGATGGGCCTGCCGCGCGCGCGATCGGTTCCTCGCGCTCCGCGACGGCCTCGTGCCGGGCGTCACGGTCAGCACGCCGGGCCAGGCGCAATTCGGCATCGTGCAGGGCGGCGTGTATCCGGACCTGCGCGAGGAAAGCGCCCGCGAGACCGTTGCGATCGGCTTCGAGGCGTACGCCGTCGGCGGCCTCAGCGTCGGCGAACCGGTCGACGTGATGTACGACCTGGTCTCGCGGACGACGCCCTGGCTGCCCGAGGACCGGCCGCGATACCTGATGGGGACGGGCACGCCCGAGGACCTCGTCGAGTCGGTGGCCCGCGGGATCGACATGTTCGATTGCGTCCTGCCGACCCGCAATGCCCGCAACGGCCAGCTCTTCACGAGCCGGGGCCGCATCAATATTAAGAATGTGCGCTACGCGGAAGACGACGGCCCGCCGGATCCGGAGTGTTCGTGCTACACGTGCCGGACCTGTTCCCGCGCGTATCTCCGGCACCTTTTCGCCACGGGCGAGATCAACGCGTCCACCCTTAACACGTTGCATAATCTGCACTTTTACCTTGACACCCTCAGGCGGATTAGGGACGCTATAGCGTTTGGGCGGTTTGAAAGTTTCAGGGTGGCGTTCCATCAGCGCTTGTCCCACCAGCCCAGCGATTCAATCGATCCCTAGGGCCCGCGGCCAGGACAATAGAATGTTTGGTGTGAGTTCCGTATTCGCCATGGGCATGCTGCCGGAGGGCGCCAGCCCGCTGATGCAGATCATCCCGTTCGTTTTGATTTTCGGGATTTTCTACTTCATCATCCTGCTTCCGGCGAAGAAGAAGCAGCAGAAGGTGCAGGAGTTTCTCGACAACTTGAAGGTCAACGATCGGATCATCACGACCAGCGGCATGTACGGCCAGATTACGCGGCTGGGCGAGCAGAGCGTGCAGGTCCAGATCGCTGACAAAGTCCGGATCGAAGTCTCCCGGGCGGCCATCGGCGGATACCAGGGGCAGCCGCCGGTCGTCGAGCCAGAGAAAGCGAACTAACCATGTCGAACCTCCGTTGGAAAGTCATCACGGTCCTCGCCACGCTGGTGGTGTTCTCCGCGCTCGGTGTGTATCCGATCGTGGCATCGCGCTACGGCGTTCATTCGCCCGGATGGTTGATGGACAAACAGCTGAAGCTCGGTCTCGATCTGAAGGGCGGCGTGCATCTGGTGCTTCGCGTCCAGACCGACGATGCGCTGCGGCTCGAGACGGACACGGAAACCGACCGCCTGCGCGAGGAGCTGCAGACGCGCACGATTCCGGTCACGGGCATCACGGCGATCAGCTCGACGCAGTTCCGCGTGGAAGGCGTCCCGCCGGCGCAGGACGCGGCGTTCCGCCAGGCGGCGACGGAAGTCCAGGCAAACTTCGATCGCAGCTCGGGAACGAACGGGACGTACACGTTCACGATGAAGCCGAACATTCAGGTGAACCTGCGGGATGAGGCGGTCATCCAGGCGCGGCAGACGATCGAGCGGCGCGTGAACGATCTCGGCGTGACCGAGCCGAGCATCGCGCAGCAAGGCGCGGCCGGCGACGAGATTCTGGTCCAGCTGCCGGGCGTGACCGACGTCGAGCGCGCCAAGGAAATCATCCGCTCCACCGGGTTGCTGGAGCTCAAGATTGTCGAGCAGGGGCCGTCGCCGACCAAGGAAGGCCTGATGGTCAACGGCCAAGTGCCGCCGAACACGGATATCGTACCGGGCTCGAGCGGTGCGCCGGGCGAGCCCGCGGGCACGGTGTACTACCTGGTGAAGCACGTGGCGGCGGTGACCGGGCGCGATCTCCGGAACGCGCGGCCGTCGCTGGATCAGAACAACCAGCCGGCGGTCAGCTTCACGCTCAACACCGAGGGCGGCCGGAAGTTCGGCAAGGTCACGAGCGAGAACATCGGCCGGCAGCTGGCGATCGTGCTCGATGGCCAGGTGCAGTCCGCGCCGCGCATCGACGGCCGGATCAGCACCGACGGCCAGATCTTCGGCACCTTCACGCAGGAAGAAGTGCAGAACCTGTCGCTCATCCTCCGGTCGGGCGCGCTGCCGGCGACGCTGACGTATCTCGAGGAGCGGACAATCGGGCCGACGCTCGGCGCCGACTCGATTCGATCGGGCGTGACGGCGTCGGTCGTCGGCCTGCTGCTCGTCGCCATGTTCATGCTCGCCTACTACAGGCTCTCGGGCGTGAACGCCGTCGTCGCGCTGGTCTTCAACCTCATCATCCTGCTTGGGCTCATGGCGTACGTCGGCGCCGTCATGACGCTGCCGGGCATCGCGGGGTTCGTGCTGACGATGGGCATCGGCGTCGACTCGAACGTCCTGATCTTCGAGCGCATCAAGGAAGAGATCGACGCGCAGCGGGGCGTGCGCGCGGCGATCAACGCGGGCTTCAGCCGCGTGTTCTGGACGCTGGTCGACACGCACATCTCGGCGCTCATCTCGGCCGCGTTCCTGTTCCAGTTCGGGTCGGGTCCGATCCGCGGCTTCGCCGTGACGCTGTTCTTCGGTCTCGTCTCGAACCTGTTCACGTCGCTCTTCGTGTCGAAGACGCTCTACGAGGTTGCGTTGGCGAACCGTCAGCAGGTCGCGACGCTCAGCATTTAACGCCATGCATATTTTCAAAGACGCCAACTACGACTTCCTCCGCTGGCGCTGGCACGCGCTGGCCATCTCCTGGGTCATCATCCTCGCGGGGATCTTCACGATCGCCACGAAGGGCATTCCCAAGGGCGTGGAGTTCGCCGGCGGCACCGTCGTCATCGAGCGCTTCGATCAGGCCGTGTCGGTCCAGCAGGTGCGCCAGGCGCTCGACCGCAACTACGCGGCCGGCGGGCAGAACACCGTCGTGCAGACCTACGGCGATCCGGCGCAGCAGATGATCATGATTCGCGTGCCGCAGGTCGGCGCGGAGTCCGGCGCGTCGCTGAGCCGTGAGGCGCAGCAGGTCGAGGACGCGCTCAGAAAGGCGAACATCGGCGGCTTCAAGCGGCAGGGCGCCGAGATTGTCGGCGCGACCGTGGGCGCGGAGCTGACGAGCCGGGGCCTGTGGGCCACGGCGCTGTCGCTCATCGGCATCCTCGCCTACCTCGGGTTCCGCTTTCAGTTCAGCTTCGGCGTGGGCGCGGTCATCGCGACGATTCACGACCTGCTCATCACGCTCGCGTTCCTCGCGTTCTTCCGCTACGACATGTCGCTGAACGTGATCGCCGCCATCCTGACGATGACCGGCTATTCGACCAACGACACGATCGTCATCTTCGACCGGATCCGCGAGAACATGCGGTCGATGCGGCGCGATTCGCTCGGCCACATCATCAACGCGTCGGTCAACCAGACGCTGAGCCGGACGATCATCACGGCGGGCACGGCGCTCCTGACGTCGCTCGCGGCACGAGCTTCGTAGCTATTGATGCCTACAACCGTTCAGGCGGCACTCCTCGGTTTCGTCCAGGGCGCGACCGAGTTTCTGCCCGTGTCCAGCTCGGCGCATCTGATTCTGGCGCGGGCGTTCTTCGGCTTCGACGGCGACAAGTTCGGGCTGGCGTTCGACGTCGCCTGCCACGTCGGGACGCTCATCGCCGTCCTTATCTACTTCCGTCAGGATCTCGCGCGGATGGTCGCGGCGCTGCCGCGGTTCAACCCCGCCTCGGACGAGGAATCGCGGCTCATCTGGCTGCTCGTCGTGGGGACGATCCCGGCGGTGATTGCCGGTCTGGCGTTCAGGCACCTGATTGAGGAGCTGCGCACGCCCCCCGTGGCCGCGGCCACGCTGGCGCTGGGCGCGATTCTGTTCTTCGTGGCGGAACGCGGCGCCAAGACGCGCAGCGACCGCTCGCTGACCGTGATGGAGGCGCTCCTGATCGGCGTGGCCCAGGCGTTCGCGCTGGTGCCGGGCGTGTCGCGATCGGGCGCGACGATTACCGTGGCGCTGTTCCTGGGCCTGCGGCGCATCGAGGCGGCGCGGTTCATCTTCCTGCTCGCAATCCCTGCGATCCTCGGTGCCGCGGCGGCGGAAGCGCCGAAGCTTCTCAAGGCGGGTGTCGAAGGCGGGGCGGCGCTGATCGTCATCGGTGTCGCGGCGTCGGCGATTGTCGGCTACGCAGCGGTGAAGTACTTCATCCGCTATCTGGGAAATCACTCGCTCGCCGCCTTCGCGTGGTACCGGATCGCGCTGGCCGCGAGCGTCGTGGTGTGGCTCTATGCAGTGGCTGCGCCGTAATTTCATCGCCGGGTTCTTCGTCACGGTGCCGCTGTTCATCAGCGTCGCCGCGCTGATCTGGATCTTCAACGTCGTCGACGGTCTGACGACGCCGCTGTACGACCGGCTGCTCGGGCGGAGGATTCCCGGGCTGGGCACGCTGTCGACGGCGGTGGCGATCGTGCTGGTGGGGACGTTCGCGCGCAACGTCATCGGCAAGCGTGTGCTGCAGCGAGCGGAGTCGTGGCTGCAGAAGGTGCCGGTGTTCCGGACGATCTATTCGCCGGTGAAGCAGCTCGTGACGGCGTTCTCGCCGGACAACGAGTCGGGCTTCAAGCGCGTCGTGATGATCGAGGATCCGCGGCGCGGGTACGCGCTCGGATTCCTGACGCGCGAGTTCACCGTGGATCGCGGGCGCGGGCCGGAGGCGCTGCTGGCCGTGTACGTCCCGACCAATAACCTCTATTTAGGCGACATCGTGATCTGCGAGCAGGACCGGGCGGTGTTTCCCGACATTTCCGTCGAGGACGGCATCCGGATTTTCTTGACCGGCGGCATGGCGCTGCCGCCCAAGGTACGCATATAATCCCAGCTTTTGCGCGACGTGGGAGAGATGGAATGTCTGTGACCGTTCAGAAACTCCTGGGCCGGCTCGTCATACCGATGCTCGGCATTCTGCTCTGCAGTTCGATTCTAGTTTCACCGCGACCGCTGCACGCCGCCATGCAGGGCGCTCAGCCCGCCGCCGCGGCGTCGGAAGCCGGCGGCGAAGCGAACCTGATCCTGCCCGATCTGTCCGTCGTGGAGTTCCACGGCATCAACGGCCGCGCGCTGCTGATGAGCGGCCTCCTGATCTGCGGGCTCGGTCTGTTGTTCGGCCTGCTGACGTTCACGCAGCTCAAGAACCTGCCCGTGCACCGGTCGATGCTGGAGGTGTCGGAGCTGATTTACGAGACGTGCAAGACGTACCTCACGACGCAAGGCAAGTTCATTCTCATTCTCGAGGTCTTCATCGGCTCGATCATCCTGATCTACTTCGGGTGGATCGAGCACATGGAGCCGCTGCGCGTCGCGATCATCCTGCTCTTCAGCCTGATCGGCATCGCCGGCAGCTACGGCGTCGCGTGGTTCGGCATTCGCGTGAACACCTTCGCGAATTCGCGCGCGGCGTTCGCCAGCCTGCGCGGCAAGCCGTTTCCGATTTACCACATCCCGCTCCGCGCCGGCATGAGCATCGGCATGCTGCTCATCAGCGTCGAGCTGTTCCTGATGCTCTGCATCCTGCTGTTCATTCCGGGCACGCTCGCCGGGCCGTGCTTCATCGGCTTCGCGATCGGCGAGTCGCTGGGCGCCGCCGCGCTCCGTATCGCCGGCGGCATTTTCACGAAGATCGCCGACATCGGATCGGACCTGATGAAGATCGTCTTCAACATCAAGGAAGACGACGCGCGTAATCCGGGCGTGATCGCGGACTGCACGGGCGACAACGCGGGCGACTCGGTCGGTCCGAGCGCCGACGGCTTCGAGACCTACGGCGTGACGGGCGTCGCGCTGATCACGTTCATCCTGCTGGCGGTGCACGACCCGAAGATCCAGGTGCAGCTGCTCGTGTGGATCTTCGTCATGCGCATCGCGATGATCATCGCCAGCGGCCTGTCGTACTTCGTCAACGAGTCGTACGCGAAGAGCCGCTACGAACACGTCGACAAGATGAACTTCGAGTCGCCGCTGACGTCGCTCGTGTGGCTGACCTCGTTCGTGTCCGTCGGCATCACGTATCTGGTGTCCTACTTCCTCGTGCCCGAACTCGGCGACGGCTCGCTGTGGTGGAAGCTGTCGACGATCATCACGTGCGGCACGCTGGCCGGCGCGATCATTCCCGAAGGCGTGAAGGTGTTCACGTCGATCGATTCGGGTCACGTCAGGGAAGTCGTGACCTCGTCGCGCGAAGGCGGGCCGTCGCTGAACATCCTGTCCGGGTTCGTCGCGGGCAACTTCAGCGCGTACTGGCTGGGCCTCAGCATCGTGACGCTCATGGGCGCCGCCTACGTCGTCAGCCGGTACGGCATGGCCGACCTGATGCTCGCGCCGGCGGTGTTCGCGTTCGGCCTCGTCGCGTTCGGCTTCCTCGGCATGGGCCCGGTGACGATCGCCGTCGACTCCTACGGGCCCGTCACCGACAACGCGCAGTCGGTGTTCGAACTGTCGGTCATCGAGCAGATTCCCGGCATCAAGGAGTCGCTGAAGCGCGAGCACGGCTTCGACGTGAATTTCGAGCGCGCGAAGGACATGCTCGAGGAGAACGACGGCGCGGGCAACACGTTCAAGGCCACGGCGAAGCCCGTGCTCATCGGCACGGCCGTCGTCGGCGCGACGACGATGATCTTCTCGATCATCGTGAAACTGACCAACGGGCTCACGCACGACGTGTCGAAGCTGTCGCTGCTGCACCCGCCGTTCATGCTGGGCCTCATCACGGGCGGCGCGGTCATCTACTGGTTCACGGGCGCGTCAGCGCAGGCCGTCACGACCGGCGCCTACCGCGCGGTCGAGTTCATCAAGGCGAACATCAAGCTCGAAGGCGCGACGAAGGCGTCGGTCGAGGACAGCAAGAAGGTCGTCGAGATCTGCACGAAGTACGCGCAGAAGGGCATGTTCAACATCTTCCTCACGGTGTTCTTCTCGACGCTGGCGTTCGCGTTCCTCGAGCCGTTCTTCTTCATCGGCTACCTGATCTCGATCGCGCTGTTCGGGCTCTACCAGGCGATCTTCATGGCCAACGCGGGCGGCGCGTGGGACAACGCGAAGAAGATCGTCGAGGTCGAGCTGAAGCAGAAGGGGACGCCGCTGCACGCCGCCACGGTCGTCGGCGACACGGTCGGGGACCCGTTCAAGGACACGTCGTCGGTGGCGATGAACCCGGTCATCAAGTTCACGACACTATTCGGACTCCTGGCGGTCAGTTTGGCGGTCCGGCTGGCCGTCGAGCAGGGACCGTTCGTCAGCCGGGGTCTGGCGGCGATTTTCTTCGCACTTTCGACGATCTTCGTCTGGCGTTCGTTCTACAGGATGCGCATCGGGTCGGAGTAGGTTCGTGACCTCTTTTTACATCTGGTCTGCCCTGGCCGCCAATTCGGTCGGCCATTTGGCCCGTTGCGGTGTCTAAGCGTACCGAGTTTCGTTGACTCCCTGTTTTGCGGCTGACTATAATCGGCGCCTTCTGCGCCACTTGACGCTGCAGTAGCTACCGAGGAGAGACCCCGTGCCACGTGACATGTTCGGCGATATCGTCGATCCGTCCATCAAGGTGGGCAGCAAGAAGTGGTATACGGTTCCCGTTTCGATCATCGCGCACACGGTGATCATCGGGGCCGTGATCATCATTCCCTTGATGGCGGCAGATGTCCTTCCGACGCCGCCGGTCATGACGGCTTTCATTGCGGCCGCGCCGCCGCCGCCGCCACCTCCGCCGCCGCCCCCGCCGCCTCCGCAGGCTGCTCAGGCGCCGAAGCCGCCGCCGGACGTGAACGTCAACGCGGCGCCGATCGAAGCGCCGAAAGAAATCAAACCTGAAACCGGGATCGAGACCGCCCGCGGCGCCGTCGGCGGCGTCGAAGGCGGGATCGTCGGTGGCGTGACCGGCGGCATCGTCGGCGGCCTCGCGGAAGCGCCGCCCCCGCCGCCTCCGCCGCCGCCTCCACCGGCGCCGGTGCGTGTCGGCGGAAACATCAAGCCGCCCACGAAGATCAAGGACGTCAAACCCGTGTACCCGGCCATCGCGCAGTCGGCGCGCGTGCAGGGCGTCGTGATTATCGAAGCGACGATCGGTCCCAACGGTCAGGTGCAGGAGGCCAAGGTGCTCCGTTCGATCCCGCTGCTCGACGCGGCGGCGCTCGACGCCGTCCGGCAGTGGGTCTTCACGCCGACGCTGCTCAACAACGTGCCAGTGCCGGTGATCATGACGGTTACGGTGAACTTCACGCTGCAGTAACGACGACTTCACACGTCAGGCTTCGTACTTCGGATTTTCGGCATTCGAGGGAGGATGGACCGTGGATTTAATGCAGATGTATCAGTCGATGGGTATCGTGGCGAAGGTCGTGGCCTTCGTTCTCTTTTTCATGTCGATGTGGTCGTTCGGCGTCGCGATCGAGCGCATCTTCACGTTTACCCAGGCTCGTAACCAGTCGAAGATGTTCGCGCCCCAGGTCGCCAAGCACCTGAAGGACGGCCGCCTGAAGGACGCCATCGCGCTGGCTTCCTCGAAGAACTACCGGTACAGCCACCTCGCGAAGGTCGTGCTGGCGGGCCTGCAGGAATACCAGTTCCAGCAGGAGAGCGCCGGCGGCCTGCAGCGCGAGGACCTGATGGACACCGTGCGCCGGTCGATTCAGCGCGCGGCGGCGCTGACGGCGTCGGACCTGAAGAAGGGCGTCTCGGCGCTCGCGACCATCGGGTCGACCGCGCCGTTCGTCGGACTGCTCGGCACCGTGGTCGGCGTCATCAACGCGTTCCAGGGCATCGGCGCGAGCGGCTCGGCCGGTATCGGCGCCGTCTCGGTCGGTATTTCGGAAGCGCTCGTCGAGACCGCGCTCGGTCTCGTCGTGGCCATCCCGGCAGTGTGGTTCTACAACTACCTCAGCGGCCGGATCGAGTACTTCAACGTCGAGATGGACAACTCGTCGTCGGAGCTCGTCGACTACTTCATCCGGAAGACCGCGTAATATTGCGGATTGAGGAATGCGGAGTGCGGATTCGATCGAATTGATCAATCCGCAGTCCGCAATCCGCGTTCCGCAATTGCAGGAGTAACCCTATGGGAATGGACCTCGGCGGCGCCAAAGGCGGAGTCAAATCCGATATCAACGTGACGCCGCTCGTCGACGTCATGCTGGTGCTGCTCATCATCATGATGCTCGTGGCGCCGATGCTGCAGCAGGGCGTCAGCGTCAAGCTGCCGACAGCGACCAACACGGTCGACAAGCCTGAAGTACAGGGCCAGACCGTCATCGCGATCGGCCGCGACAAGCAGTTCTACCTGAACGCCAAGCCGGTGACGGAGCAGGATCTGGGCCGGAAAGTCGCCGAGACCCTCGAGAACATGAAGGAGAAAGTCGTCCTCATCAAGGCGGATGAGGAGGTCGAGTACAGCGCCGTCATGGCCGCGATGGATCAGCTGCGCCAGGCGGGCGTCGAGGACATCGGTCTCATCACCGAGCGGAAGAAGGGCGCGGAAGGGACGGGAGGCCAGTAATGGCGCACGCACACCTGCACTTCGGCGCCGAGAAGGTCGTCAAGGGCGAGATCCCTCATGCCAGTTCGGACATGAACGTGACCCCCCTGATCGACGTGCTCCTCGTGCTGCTCGTGATCTTCATGGCGGCCCTGCCGCTCACGCAGAAAGGCGTCGACATCAACCTGCCGGCCGAGAGCAAGAAGTCGACGGAGGCGACGCCCGAGGTCAGCCAGATCGTGCTGAACTACGGCGCCGACAAGAAGATCGCGATCAACAACCAGGACGTCACGCTGCCGCAGCTGTCCGAACGGCTGCGGAACATCTTCGAGCAGCGCAAGGACAAGACGATGTTCATCATTGGCGCCGGTACGCTGCGCTACAAGGACATCATGGAAGTCATCGACGCGGCCAAGGGCGTCGGCGTCGACAAGGTCGGCATCGTCACCGAAGGCATGCGCCGGGCCGGTGGCGCGACGACCGGAAGCAATTAGAAACTTAGAACCGAAAGCAGAAAACTTGGAAGTCTGGCCGCCTCGTTCAGCGAGGCGGCCATTTTTTTTGGAACTTTCCCCCGCGAACCCCGCAATACATGAATGCAGTGACTTCCGGAGCGGGCGATGATGCCCGGCTGGTCCGTCGGGTGCGGCGGGGCGACGAGGACGCCTTCGCGACGCTGTTCGCGAAGTACCACGGCCCCATCTACCGCTACGCGCTCCAGATGTGCGGGCCGTCCGCGGCCGACGACGTCGGCCGCGGGAGATCCTGGCGGCGTGCCGCCGCCGCTCGGATCGAAACAGATCGAAGGAATCGAGGCCGGTGGAATGCGCCGCACGGAAACGATCCCGGCGGGCCGGATCGGCAACGATCGTCCGATTGTGGTGACCGACGAGCGGTGGGAGTCGCCCGAGCTGAAGTTGATCATGCTGTCGGAGCATCACGATCCGCGGACCGGTGACGTCGAGTACCGGCTGACGAACGTGAGCCGCGCCGAACCGCCGCACGATCTCTTCACCGTGCCGCCTGACTACAAGATCGTCGATGCGCCTCCGCCGCCGCCCCCACCACCTCCGCCGCCTGGACGGCCCGATCAGCCACTATAGATAAAGGTAGCGGCCTGTATGAAAGAAAGGGCCGGGATGATCGCTCATCCCGGCCCTTCGGCCTTCCGGCCTCCGCCGTCCCTAGTTGAACGTGTAGCGGAAGCTCAGCATCATCACGTAGACGTCGCTGATGCCGGCCGTTGTCTGGAACGTCTGGCTGATCAACGACGGGCCTGACGCGGTAGTCACGGTCTGCAGGTTGTACGTCAGACGGCCTTGCGCAT
>JAIQFX010000070.1 GCA_020073005.1 Terriglobia bacterium
GACGGGATCGACACCGGTCGCCGCTGCGATCTCGTCCGTGAAGCTCTCGACCGCAAACACGTTGGCGATCTTTCCGGGCGCGCGCAGATTCGACGGCACGAGCGGCGTGTCCTTCAGCCAGTGCGCGACGACGCGGACCCGCTCGGCCTCGTACGGCGGATCGCCGTTCTGCGAGAGCAGGCCCGAGTTCATGCCGTGTTCCTGCGAAATGCCCGCCGCGTCCGCCGCGAGGTACGCTCGCGCGCCCGGCCGTGCCGTCGGCAGCCACATCTGCGTGTCCCAGGCGACGATGCGGCCGCTCGCGTCGAGGCCGGCGCGCAGGTCGAGGAGCTGCTGCGGGCCTTTCGGATCCCACCGCAATTCGTCCCGTCGCGACCACTGAACGCGCACGGGCTGACCAACGGTCTTCGACAGCAGCACGGCGTCGGCGGCCGCGTAGTCGTAGCCGCTCGTGCCGTACGATCCTGATCCTTCGAGAAACACGACGCGGACTTTCTGTGGATCCAGGCCGAAGACCTTCGCGAGATTCGCCCGCAGACCGTGCGTCCCCTGAGAGGATGACCAGACTGTCGCGCTGTCGCCGCGCACGTCGGCGACGGCGCACGACGGTCCCAGCGGCGCGTGACTCTGATTCGGCCAGAAGTACGTCGCCGAGAGCGTCTTCGCCGCGCCGCGGAGCGCGGTCGCGGTGTCGCCCGTGTTGACGATGTCCTGATCGCGATCGATCGCGCTCTCACGCACGTGCCGCGCGAGGTCGGCGTGACCGGGCAGCGTCTGCGTATCGGTCCACGTCGCTTTCAGCGCGGTCGCGGCGCGCACCGCCGCCCATTCATCCCTGGCGACCACGCCGAGAAAGTTCTCGATTCGCACGATGCGAACATCGGGGATGCCGAACAGCGACGCCGCATCGATCGATTGAAGCGTCGCGCCGATCGCCGGCGGGCGGATGACGCGGCCGTGGAGCATCCCGGGCAGGTTGAAATCCTGAACGTAGACATGGCGCGCCGTGCACTTGTCGACGACGTCCGGTCGCGGCAGCGGCTTGCCCATGACGGTGTGCTTCGACGGCGCGACGAGCGTCACGTTCGGATCGACCTTCACCGAGAACTGCCGATCGCCGATGAGCGACGCGATTGAAACACCGGCGCCGCCGTCAAGCGGGTGCACTTGTCCGTCGGCGATCGTGAGATCCGCCGCGGGTCGCTGCAGTCGATCGGCGGCCATCGTCCAGAGAGCACGACGCGCGGTCGCGGCGGCGCGGCGAATCTCCATGCCGCCACGCGTCAGGCCGTTGCTGCCGCCGGTGCCGCCCTGATCGGGGCAGAGACCGGTATCGCCGTCGATGACGGATATGCGAGTCACCGGCAGGCCAATTTCCTCGGCGACCATCTGCGCGACGGCGATCCGCATGCCGGTTCCGATGTCGACCTTGCCCGAGTAGACGATCACCGAGCCGTCAGCGTGAATGGCGAGGAAGCTGTCCACGATTTCGGGATCGAGCGGCTTCGATGGATCGTCGGTCGCTCCGCGGCTCTGGGCCGTCAGCGCGCGCGGCAGCGCGGCGTCGAAAGCGAAGCTCACGACGAGCGCGCCGCCCGCCTTGAGGAGACCGCGACGTGTCATGGCGAGAGCGGAGATCGTCGGCATGGCTGATCTCCTATGCCTGCGCCGCGCGCATCGCGGCGCGCAGAATGCGCGTGTGGGTGCCGCAGCGGCAGAGGTTGCCGGCGAGCCCCTGCTTCACCTGATCGAGCGTCGGCTTCGGCGTGCGCGCGAGCAGGGCAGTTGTGACCATGATCATGCCGCTGGTGCAGTAGCCGCACTGCGCCGCTTGCTCGGCGATGAAGGCGGATTGCACGCGGTCCGGCCGCTCGGCCGTTCCCAGCCCTTCGAGCGTCGTGACGCCCCGGCCGGCCGCGCGGTTCACGGGCATCGTGCACGAGCGCGTGGCCTGTCCATCCACCAGCACCGTGCAGGCGCCGCATTGGCCGAGGCCGCAGCCGAACTTCGGTCCGTGCAACCCGAGCGCGCCGCGCAGGACGTACAGCAGGGGCTGATTGGCGTCCCACGAGTCGACAGAGACCGCGCGATTGTTGAGTCGAAAACTGTAGGCGGGCATGACGAAGTTCTCCCGGAAAGATCGGCCGATTTTAGCAGCATAATAGGGCCCGATTGGGCCGCTTTCACGGCCTGGGAGGATGGAATGAGCCGAACCGCTGGCGCCGTCGCCGTGCTGTCGTCATGCCTCGGGGCC
Source organism: Terriglobia bacterium (assembly GCA_020073005.1). Taxonomy (GTDB): domain Bacteria; phylum Acidobacteriota; class Vicinamibacteria; order Vicinamibacterales; family CAVVIG01; genus SRVP-36. The sequence goes on from JAIQFX010000070.1 coordinate 2,255, forward strand.
TGCCTGATCGTCGCGACGGTCGGCGCGCAATCGCCGGCGCCGGCCGCCTGGAATGCGAAGGCCGCCGGCGCCTACCTCGATGCCCGGCAACTCTGGTGGCAGAGCTGGCCGAACGCGAGCCGCGATCACGACACGTTCTGCGTGTCGTGCCACACCGCGGTGCCGTATGCGATCGCGCGGTCGTCGCTGCGCGCCGCGCTGCACGAGAGCGGGTCGTCCGAGGCCGAGCAGAAGCTGATCGCGAACGTGACCAAACGCGTGCGGATGTGGAAAGACGTCGAGCCGTTCTATCCCGACCAGGTGCGCGGATTGCCGAAGACCAGCGAATCGCGCGGCGCCGAGTCGGTCATGAACGCCCTGATCCTCACGTCCCGCGACGCGGAGAGCGGATCGTTGTCAGACGATGCGCGGCTGGCGCTCGACAATATGTGGGCGCTCCAGTTCAAGACGGGCGAACAGAACGGCGCCTGGGCGTGGCTCAACTTCACGTACCAGCCGTGGGAGTCCGCCGACTCGCCGCTGTTCGGCGCCTCGCTCGCGGCCGTCGCGATCGGGACGGCGCCCGGCGGGTACTCGTCCACGCCGGTGATTCAGGATCGCGTGAAGGCGCTGCGTGAGTACCTGCATAAAGGCGCCGAGACGCCGAACCTGTTCAATCGCGCGATGCTGCTCTGGGGATCCTCGAAGCTGGGCGGCGTCTTGTCGGCTGCCGAGCGTCAGGCGTCGATCGACGCGCTGATCGCCAAGCAGCAGGGCGACGGAGGTTGGTCGACTGCCACGCTCGCGCCCAACTACAAGCGGCAGGATGGCAGCGCGCTCGATATGAACAGCGACGGCTACGCGACGGCTGTGATCGCGTTCGTGCTGCAGCAGGCGGGTCTGCCGCGCTCGCAGAGTAACGTCGCGCGCGGCTTGATGTGGCTCAACCAGCATCAGGATCGGACCGACGGCCGCTGGGCCGCATCGTCGCTGAACAAGCAGCGCGATCCGGCGTCGGACGCCGGGAAGTTCATGAGCGACGCCGCGACGGCGTTCGCCGTGCTGGCGCTGACGGACACGCAACACGGTCAAGGCTCGCGGTAACTTCGCCGGGTCCAAAGCACCCGGTCTACGTGATCTGCGGAGGGGCGATGATGCGCGCACGACAGACGTGTCTGGCGACGGTCATGGTGTTCTCGGCGACCGCGCTGCTGCTCGGCCAGTCCGGCGCCACCAACGGCGAGTGGCCGACCTACGGCGGCGATCTCGGCCACACGCGCTATTCCTCGCTCGCGCAAATCGACGCGGCGAACTTCAGCAAGCTCGAGGTCGCGTGGCGCTTCAAGACCGACAGCCTCGGTCCGCGCCCTGAGTATCAGTTCGAATCCACGCCGCTGATGGTGAAGGGCGTGCTGTATTCGACCGCCGGCTCGCGGCGCGCCGTCGTTGCGCTCGACGCGGGCACCGGCGAGATGCTGTGGATGCACAGCGAGAACGAAGGCGCGCGCGGCGCCAACGCGCCGCGTCAGCTGTCGGGCCGCGGTCTCGCGTACTGGGCCGATGCCACTGGGGGAGGTAACGCACGGATTCTCTACGTGACACCAGGCTATCGCCTGATCGCACTCGACGCGAAGACCGGCATCCCCGTCTCGAGCTTCGGCAAGAACGGGGTCGTCGATCTGAAACTGGACGACGACCAGGAAATGGATTTGATCACGGGCGAGGTCGGTCTGCACTCGACGCCGACGGTCGCGAAGAACGTCGTCATCATCGGCGCCGCACACAAGACCGGCGCGAATCCCAAGAGCCGGCGCAACGAGAAAGGCTACGTGCGAGGCTTCGACGTCCGCACGGGGAAGCGCCTGTGGATCTTCCACACGATTCCGCAAGCGGGCGAGTTCGGCAACAACACGTGGGAAAAAGATTCGTGGTCGTACACCGGCAACGCCGGCGTGTGGGCGCAGATCTCCGTCGACGAAGAACTGGGACTGGCGTACCTGCCCGTCGAACTGCCGACGGGCGATTACTACGGCGGTCATCGCCCCGGGAACGGGCTCTTCGGCGAGAGTCTCGTCGCCGTGGACCTGCAGACGGGAAAGCGGAAGTGGCACTACCAGCTCGTGCACCACGGCATCTGGGACTTCGACATTCCGTGCGCGCCGATTCTCGTCGACATCACGGTGAACGGCCGGCCGATCAAGGCCGTCGCGCAGCCGACGAAGCAGGGGTTCCTCTACGTCTTCAATCGAGAGACGGGCGAGCCGGTGTGGCCGATTGAAGAGCGTCCGGTGGCGAAGGGCGACGTGCCGGGCGAGTGGTACTCGCCGACGCAGCCGTTCCCGACGAAGCCGCCGGCGTACGATCGTCAGGGCGTGTCGGTCGATGATCTGATCGACTTCACGCCCGAGTTGCGCGCCGAAGCGTTGAAGGTCATCGAGCGCTACAAGATCGGCCCGATCTTCACGCCGCCGGTTGTAAGTAAGGTGGAGGGGCCGCTGGCGACGCTGACGTCCGGGTTCGCCACCAACTGGCCCGGCGGCTCGTACGATCCGGAAACGCACATCGCGTACATCTACTCGCAGAACGGCGCGAGTCCGCTCGGCCTCGTGCCGCCGCCCGACAACATGTCGGACATGAATTACATCCAGGGCAACGCGCTGAGCGGCGCGCGGCGCACCGGCGGATCCGGATCCGCAGCCGGCGGCGGACGCACGGGCGATACGCCAGCCGCAGCCGCGGCCGCAACGCCTGGCGAGGGCGGCGGAGGGGGCGTGAACGTGCGCGGCCTGCCGCTACTGAAGCCGCCGTACGCGCGCATCTCCGCGATCGACTTGAACAAGGGCGAGATTCTCTGGCAGATCGCGCACGGCGAGACGCCGGACAACGTGCGCAACAATCCCGCGTTGAAAGGACTGACGATTCCGCGCACGGGCCGGCCGGGGCTGATTGGGCCGCTCGTGACGAAGACGCTGGTCATCGCGGGCGAGGGCGGCGTGTTCATGACGCCGACCGGCCAGCGCGGCGCGATGCTGCGCGCGTACAACAAGGTCGACGGGAAGGAAGTCGGCGCCGTGTACATGCCGGCGCCGCAGAGCGGTTCGCCGATGACGTACTCCCTGAACGGCAAGCAGTACATCGTCATCGCCATCAGCGGCGGGAATTATTCCGGCGAGCTGCTGGCGTTCAGGTTGCCGGGGTAGAAGTCTGAAGAGGTGGACGATGAAACGTCTGATGATTGCGCTGGCGTTCGTCAGTCTTGCGTACTCCGCGACGTCCGGTCAACAGCCCGCGCCGGCGGTGACGTTCAGTAAAGACGTCGCGCCGATTCTGCAGAAGGCCTGTCAGAACTGCCATCGGCCGGGCGCGATTGCGCCGATGTCGCTGCTGACGTATCAGGACGCGCGGCCGTGGGCGCGGTCCATCAAGCAGAAGGTGACCGCCCGCGAGATGCCGCCGTGGTACATCGATCGCCACGTCGGCATCACGAAGTTCAAGGACGATCCGTCGCTCAGCGAGGCCGAGATCGCGACGATCGTCGCGTGGGTCGATCAAGGCGCGCCGGCCGGCAGCGCCCGCGACCTGCCGGAGCCCCGGACGTTCTCCGACGTCGACAAGTGGCATATCGGCAAGCCGGACATGATCGTCTCGCTGCCGAAGCCGTACGAGCTCAAGGCGAACGGACCGGACGAGTTCTACGACGTCGACGTCGATCCGGGCTTCACCGAGGACATGTACATCAGCGCGGTCGAGACCAAGCCCGAGCCGTACAGCTTCAAGGTCGTTCACCACGCGACGGCCAACATGATCGAGGACGAAGAAGAGGATCCCGTCGGCTTCTTCTTCAACGAGTACGCGCTCGGCAAGAACGGCGACCTGTTTCCGGAGGATTCCGGCCGGCTGATCAGAGCGGGCTCGAAGATTCATTTCAACCTGCACCTGCATCCGAGCGGCGAGCGATCGCTCGTGAACATCTCGATCGGATTCAAGCGGTACCCGAAGGGCAAGGTCCCGAAGCACGTCGCGTTCACGCAGCACATGGGCGACAACAACGACATCGACATCTCGCCCGGGCAGATCGTGCGGACCGACGGCTATTTCCGGCTGCCGAAGCCGGCGGTGCTGTCCGCGTACCAGCCGCACATGCACAACCGCGGCAAGGCGATGTGCATGGAAGCGATCTATCCGGACATCCGCGCGGATTCCGCGCGTCCGGGCCCGGCTCGCACGGAGACGCTCAGCTGCGTGAGCAACTATCAGTTCGGCTGGCACATCACGTATCCGTACGCCGACGATGTCGCGCCGATTCTGCCGGCGGGGACGATCATTCACATCACCGCGTGGCACGACAACACGGCCGCCAACAAGTACAACCCGAACCCGCGGAACTGGGTCGGCTACGGCCAGCGGACGATCGACGAGATGAGCTTCGCGTGGGTCAGTTTGTTCTACATCGACGACGCCGAGTACCAGCAGCGTGTCGCGGACAGAAAGAAGCTCACGAATGAATAGGTGGGCTTGCGTTGCGGCGATCGGCATGACGATCGCGGCGATCGCGGCCGGCGAGGCGCGTCAGTTGCCGACCGAGCTGCCGTCGACGAAGTTCGTCAGCGGGCAGGACGTGGTGCCGTACTTCGAAGGTTGGATTCGAAACGCCGACGGCAGCTTCGATCTGGTCTTCGGCTACTTCAATCGCAACTGGCAGGAGGAGCCCGCGATCCCAGCCGGCCCGAACAACAGCGTCGAGCCGGGCGGACCGGACCGGGGCCAGCCGACGTTCTTCCTGCCGCGCCGCCAGAGCTGGGTCTATCGCGTCCGCGTGCCGAGCGGCTTCGGCAAGCAGGTCGTGACGTGGACGATTACGGCCAACGGCCGGACCGAGAAGGCGTACGGCGAGCTGCTGCCGGTCGAGGAAATCACCGAGCGCATCGTGATGACGCGCGGCAATCTGAATCCAGGCACCGACGATCCGAACAAGCCGCCGGCGATCGCGATCGCGCCGCTGGCGACCGTCAGTGCGAAGGCGCCGCAGGTGTTGACCGCCATGGTCAGCGACGACGGCCTGCCGAAACCGCGGCCCGTCGTGAATCGTCCGAAGCCCGCCGGCGACGCGACGGCGATTCAGGCGCAGGCCAACTCGTCGGCGTCGGGCCGCCCGCGCGGGCTGACGCTGACGTGGATGCAGCTGCGGGGCCCGGGCAACGTCACGTTCGATCCGCAGGGGCCCATGGCGGTCGACGAGGGCAGAGCAGCTGCCACGGCGCGTTTTCCGGAACGCGGAACCTACGTGCTGCGGGCGACGGCGAATGATGGGGCGTTGTCGACGACGGCAGACGTGACCGTCACGGTCGACGGTGCGATGACACCGCGCTAGCGGACTTACTCGGCGTCGGCCTTCTGCCAGTCCTGCAGCGGCTGCGGACCCGGCTTGATGCCTTCGAGATCCGGATCGTAGCCCGCGGTGGGTGCCGGCTGGCTGGCCTTGGCCGCGGCCGCTTCCTGGCGGCGGGCCTGCTTTTCAGTGCGCCGTTCCTGGCGCTGGCGCTCGCGCTGACGCTTCTGCTGTGATGGCCGGGATTTGTTCACAGACCAATTGTACGACGACCTGACCGTCCGGTCATAATGGTCTGTGCCATTCACTGTTTTCGGACTGCATCCCAGCCTCCTCAAGGGTCTCAAGGATCTCGGCTTCACCCGGCCAACGGCCATTCAATCGGACGCGATTCCAAAGGTGCTCGAGGGTCAGGACCTCCTGGCCTGCGCCATGACCGGCAGCGGCAAGACGGCGGCGTTCCTGCTGCCGATCCTCCATCGGTTGATGGACAAGTCGCGCGGGACGACGCGCGCGCTCGTGCTCACGCCGACGCGCGAGCTGGCGGCGCAGATTGTCGAGGACCTCAACGATCTCGCCGTCCACACGCCGCTGACCGCCGCAGCGGTCTTCGGCGGCGTCGGCATGGGCCCGCAGGAGCATGCCTTCCGCAGCGGCGTCGACGTCATCGTCGGCACGCCCGGCCGGCTGCTCGATCACTTCCGCGCGCCGTACGCGAAGCTGGCCGGACTGCAGTATCTCGTCCTCGACGAGGCGGACCGGATGCTCGACATGGGATTCCTTCCCGACATCCGTCGCGTCCTGCGCCACCTGCCCGCGAAGCGCCAGACGCTCTTCTTCAGCGCGACGATGCCGCCGCCGATCGTGCAGCTGTCGAAGGAGATGCTGCACACACCGGCCATGATCAATCTCGAGCGGCGATCCGCGCCGGCCGTCGGGATCACGCACGCGATCTATCCCGTGCCGCAGCATTTGAAACCGACGCTGATGCTGCATCTTCTGCGCGGCCCTGAGATGAACGACGCGCTGGTGTTCACACGCACGAAGCACCGGGCGAATCGCCTCGCGAAGTTTCTCGGCGAAAACGGCGTCAAGGTCGAACGGATTCACGGCAACCGGTCGCAGAGTCAGCGGACCGAGGCGCTCGCCGGATTCAAGAGCGGCAAGTACAAAGTACTTGTTGCGACCGACATCGCCGCGCGCGGCATCGACGTCACGGCGCTCGGACACGTAGTGAACTTCGATCTGCCGCTCGTGCCCGAGGACTACATCCATCGCGTCGGCCGGACCGCGCGCGCAGAACTGACCGGCGCGGCGTATTCGCTGGTGGCGCCGGAAGAAGAAGGAAGTCTGCGCGACATCGAGAAGGCCATCGGCAATCGGCTGCCGCGAGTCACGCTGCCCGACTTCGACTATGCCGGCCGTCCGCCGGCGAACCTCGATCACCGGCCGCCGCGTCCGCCGCAGGGACGCCCGCGAGGTCAGTCCGGTCACCCCGGGCAGTCGAGACACCCCGGTAGTTCGTCTCGTCCGCCGCGAGGCCGGCCGTGGTCCGGTCCCGGCCGCCGGCATTCATGACGTCACCGGCCTATCCCGCGGCACGCGCGGTCGCGCCGGCCGTCGAGGCGCACTTCGCCCAGCATGTGGCCGACGCGCGGCGGCGGCAACAGACGAAGCTCGCGACGGCCCCGGATGCCGCGACCATCGAAGCGATCATCGATGCGGCGTTCTGGGCCAGCCTGCGGCGTGAAGAGAGCTTCGTCCCGAAGATCTCGCTCGCGTACGTCTCGCCCGCGGAAACGGATCATCCGCTCGTCTTCGAGCGCCGGCTGAAACTGGATCCGGGCGCGCTGGCCAAGGTCGCGCCGGCCGTCGAGCGCGCGGGCATCCACCTCGGCGTCTGGCCGGGCGAGGACGGCACGCTGTCCGTGTGGGGCACCGTGCGCGCGATTCCGCCGCTGTGCCTCGTCGTCGAAGTCGCGGCGCCCGGACTGCTCGTCGTGAAGCATCACCGCGGCGACGAGGCGGGGAAGTTCGTCAACGTCGCCGTCATCGAAGGCGATCAGATCAAGGTCGTCGACGAGCGCGCGTCGAGCCTGCCCGATTGTCCGCCGCTGCTGACGTCGCTGCTCGGCTTCGATTCGCCGGCGTCGTGGGTCGATTCGGTGAACGTGCTCGTGCAGCTCGCCGTTTCGATGCGCGGACACGGACGCGGCGGCTCGCTGCTGGTGGTGCCCGACGCCAGCCAGACCTGGCAGGAATCCATCGTGCGGCCGATTCCGTACGCCGTCGTGCCGGCGTTCGCCGAGCTGGCGCAGCTCAGCCGCGAGACGCCCGACGCGTCACGCAAGCGCGTGTGGCGCGAAGCGCTGCAGCGGGCCGTGCACGCGGTGGCGGGGCTGACGGCGGTGGACGGCGCCACGGTCGTGACGAATGGCTTCGAGTTGCTCGCCTTCGGCGCGAAGATCGCGCGCCGCCGCGGCGCGCCGCAGGTGGAGCAGGTGACCCTGACCGAGCCGATCGTCGGCGGGACCGCGGCCGTGCTGAATCCGTCGCAGCTGGGCGGAACGCGGCATCTTTCGGCCGCGCAGTTCGTCCACGATCAGCGCGACGCCGTCGCGCTCGTCGCGTCACAGGACGGACGGTTCACGGTGTTCGCGTGGTCGCCGTGCGAGGGGATGGTCCACGCGCACCGCGTGGAAGCGTTGCTGCTCTAACTCCAGAAGAAGACGCGGCGGCGATCCTTGTCGAGCGCGAGGAACCCTCCCATCGTCACGCGCGCCTTCGGGCCGACGATCTTGTCGATGCGGTGCAGGCACCGGCCCGACGCGAGCAGGAAGAGGTCGCCGATCTCCGGCGTGAATCTCGCGAAGTGGTAGCGCTGCTCGATCGCCGCCAGATCGTACTGAAACCCGTTCGGCATCTTCGGCGCGTCGGGCGTGGTCGCGGTCACACCGTAGACGAACAGATCGCCGCCCGAGTCAGGTTTGCGCAGCGTCGCCACCCAGCTGACGAGCGTCTGCGTATCGACCTGCGGCGCGAGCTCGCTGTACAGCGAGAGAGGATAGTGGTAGTCGTGATGGATGCCGATCTGCTTGCCGTCGGTGAGCCGCCGCAGCGTGTACGGCAGATACGACCGGCCGTCCGACGCCTTTGGCAGCTCGACGGGCCGTCCGCCGGCAAAGCGCGCGAGCGCGCGCTGAATCTCGCCCGTGGCCTCGAACGCGCCCTTCCAGACGCGCTCCGCCTCGCCGAGATGTTTCGCGGCGCTGCTCAGGTACGCGTCCAGCGAATCGCCGGTCGGCGCGCGATACGTCGGCGTCGCGGGCGTGTCGGTGCCGAGGAGCTGGATATCTTCGACCGGCATCTTCTCGTTGGGCCGCGTCCATCCTGGATTGTGGTCGTCGCGATCCAGAAAGTCGCCCGCGGCGGCGAGCGGCGCGCGCGGGAACGCGCCGCGCGCGAGGATCACGTCGAGCGTGTCGCGGTACATGTCCTCGATCGCGTTGGCGACCGTCGAAAACGCGTCGGCCTTCACGTCGAGCGCGCGAACGGTGCGATGAGTGTCGGGCGTGGCGGTCGTCATCAGTGGCTCCGGTCGAAAGAGGCTATGACGATTGCCGGTCACGGTCAAGGAGCATAATCCTCACGATGCGGATCGCGCTGGCCGCCGCGCTTCTCTTCGTCGTGCTGTTCTTCCGTCTCGGCGCGCCGACGTTCTGGGATCCCGACGAAGCACATTATGCCGAGACGTCGCGCGAGATGATCGCGTCCGGCGACTGGTGGGCGCCGTACTACAACGCGGAACCGTTCTTCGACAAACCGGTCCTCTTCCATCAGCTTCAAGCCGCCGCGATGATCGTCTTCGGTCGGACGGAGTTCGCGGCGCGGCTGGTGCCGGCGCTGGCCGCGCTCGGGCTCATCGGGATCACCGCGTGGTTCGGCGCGTCGGTCGTGTCGCTGGACGTCGGCGTCGCCGCGGGCCTGCTGCTGGCGGCGAGCCCCGGCGTCTTCGGCTTGGCCCGCTTCGGCATCCTCGACACGCTCTTCACGCTGTTCCTTTTTGGCGGCGCGGCCGCCGTGGCCGTCGCCGCGCTTCGCGATCAGCCGCGGTGGCAGTGGGCGGGCTATGCCGGAGTCGCGCTTGCGATTCTGACGAAGGGTCCGGTGGCGCTCGTGCTGTGCGGCCTCGCGTTCGGAATCGCCGTGATGATCTCCGCCGATCTCCGGAGACGGCTCCTGGGATTGCGATGGATCACCGGTCTGATCCTCGTCGTCCTCGCGACGTCACCGTGGTTCATCTCCATGTACTTACGCTTCGGGCAGGCGTTCATCGACGGGTACTTCCTCGACGAGAACGTCCGGCTCTTCGGTGCGAGCCGGTTTCAGAACCAGCCGGGAATCTTCTTCTACGTACAAATCCTGGCGACCGGTCTGTTGCCATGGACCGGCGTTCTCGTGGGCCGTCTGGTGGACAATGTCCGCCTGCTGATCCGGAAGGAGCGGCTCGACGGCGTGGAAGTGCTGTTGTGGGCGTGGCTCGCGGTCGTCGTCGGGTTCTTCTCGCTCTCGTCGTTCAAACTGGATCACTACGTCTTCCCGGCCGCGCCGGCCGCGTGCCTCCTGTGCGCCCGCGCGCTGCCGAATCACGACGATGAATCGCGGACGACTGAACGCGCGTGGTCGCGGGTCGGGCTTCTGCTGGTCGGGCCCGTGCTGGCGGCCGTAGGCCTTGCGGCCGGATACTTCGTGGTGCTCCGGCTCGCGCTTCCGCGCGCCGCGATTCTCGCACCGGTGGCCATGGCGACCGCGGGCGTCGCGCTGACGGCGTCGCGTCGCGCTCGACGTGAGGCGCCGTGGATCGTGGCCGGCGCGCTCCTGGTCACGTACTCGGTGCTCCTCATCTCGGTGGTTCCGGCCGTCGAGCAGCAGAAGGTCGTCGCCGACGTCGCGCGTCTGGTGGGGAGCCGGGCCGGTCCGGACGACCGCATCGCGAGCTATCGGTTGAATCGCTGGGCGCCGTCGTTCCGCTTCTACGTCGATCGCCAGACGACGATCCTGGACGAACCGGAGGCGGCAACGGCGTTCTTCGCGGGGTCGCCCTCCTTCTACGCGGTGATGCTCCGCCAGGGCTACGACGAGCTTGTCGCGCGCGGCGCGCCGTTGAGGATCGTGGCCGAACGGGACGGCCTGTGGATCACGACCGGCCGCGTGCTCTGGCGCGAGTTCACGCCCGACGCGCGGTTTGTCGTCGTGACCAAAGCAAAGTGAGCGCAGGGCACAGTAAAATGACCACCATGTCTCGAAAAACTCTTGTTCTCGTCCTGACCCTGCTCGTGGCGGGCGTCCTCTCTCTGGCTCCGGCGACGCTGACAGCCCAGCGCCGCGGCGGTCCGGCGCAGGCGGCTGACGCCGGTCCGTTCGGCGCCCTGCGCTGGCGCAACGTCGGTCCCAATCGCGGCGGACGATCGCTGGCCGCGGCCGGCAGCGTCGCCAGACCCAACGAGTACTACATGGGCGCCACGGGCGGCGGCCTGTGGAAGACGACCGACGGCGGCACGACGTGGCAGCCGGTGACGGACGGTCACATTTCCAGTTCGTCGGTCGGCGCCGTGGCCGTCGCGCCGTCGAACCCGGATGTCGTCTACATCGGCACGGGCGAAGCGGACATCCGCGGCAACATCATTCAAGGTGATGGCGCGTACAAGTCCACGGACGCCGGCAAGACGTGGACGAAGATCGGGCTGACTGAAACGCAGAACATCTCGCGCATCCGCGTGCATCCGACGAATCCCGATCTCGTGTACGTCGCCGCGTTCGGGCACCATGCGGCGCCGAATCAGGATCGCGGCGTGTTCCGTTCGAAGGACGGCGGCAAGACGTGGGAGAAGATTCTCTTCCGGGACAACAAGACCGGCGCGGTCGAAATCGTGCTCGACCCGAACAACCCGCAGGTGATCTACGCCGCGTTGTGGGAGGCGTCTCGCAACTCCTGGGAGATGTCGAGCGGCGGTCCCGGCAGCGGCCTGTTCAAGAGCACGGACGGCGGCGATCGCTGGACCGAGATCTCGCGCAATCCCGGCCTGCCGAAAGGCATGCTCGGCAAGATCGGCTTGTCGGTGTCGGGCGCTGACTCGAACCGCGTGTACGTCCAGATGGAAGCGGAGGATGGCGGCTTCTTCTCGACCGACGATGCCGGCGCGACGTGGACGAAGGTGACCGAACGCCGCGATCTGCGGCAACGCGCGTTCTACTACTCACGCGTCTACGCGGACCCGAAGGTGAAGGACACGGTCTACGTGCTCAACGTGAATTTCATGAAGTCGGTGGACGCCGGCAAGACGTGGACGACGATCCGCGTGCCGCACGGCGACAACCACGACATGTGGATCGCGGCCAACGATTCGAACCGGATGATCGAAGCCAACGACGGCGGCGCGAACGTGTCCGTCAACGGCGGCCAGACCTGGACGGCCGAGACGATGCCGACCGCGCAGCTCTACCACGTGATCACGACCGCGCACGTGCCGTATCACATCTGCGGCGCGCAGCAGGACAACAGCACCGCCTGCGTGTCGAGTCAGGCCGCCCAGGGCGGCCCCGGCGGCTCGGGCGGCGACGCGGACCGCGTGTTCTATTCGGTCGGCGGCGGCGAGAGCGGCTACATCGCCAGCGATCCGCGCGCGCCCGACGTGTTCTACGCGGGCAGTTACGGCGGGCTCATCACGCGGCTCGATCGCCGCACGGGGCAGGAGCGCGAAGTCAATCCCTACCCGGACAACCCGATGGGGTACGCGTCGGCCGACATCGCGGAGCGTTTCCAGTGGACGTTCCCGATCGTGATGGCGCCGACCAACCCCGGCGTCATCTACGTCGGCTCGCAGCACGTCTGGCGATCAACGAACGAAGGGCAGAGCTGGACCAAGATCAGCCCCGACGTCACGCGCCACGATCCGAAGACGATGGGCGCGTCGGGCGGCCCGATTACGAAGGACAACACGGGAGTTGAGACGTACGCGACGGTCTTCAGCATCGCGCCGTCGGCGCGGGACGCGAACGTCATCTGGACCGGTTCGGACGATGGCTACGTGCAGGTCACGCGCGACGGCGGCGCCAACTGGAGAAACGTCACGCCGAAGGATCTGCCGGACTTCGCCCGAATCAGCCTGGTCGAGGCGTCGCCGCTGCGCGCCGGCACGGCGTACGTCGCGGCGAATCGCTATCAGCAGGACGACTTCGCGCCGTACGTCTATCGGACGGACGACTACGGCGCGACGTGGACGAAGATCACGAACGGCGTCGGCGCGACCGACTTCGCCCGCGCGATCCGCGAAGATCCGAAGCGCGCGAAGCTGCTGTACCTGGGCACGGAGCACGGCATCTACATCTCGTTCGACGACGGCGCGAACTGGCAGTCGCTGAAGCAGAACCTGCCCGACACGCCCGTGCACGACATCGCGTTTGACAACGCCGCGCGCGACCTCGTCATCGCCACGCACGGCCGGGGCTTCTACGTCATGGACAACATCTCGCCGCTGCGACAGGGCGGACTCCAGACGACGACCAATTTCCACCTCTACAAGCCGGAGGACGCGCTGCGCGGTCTCGATCGCGCGCTCGCCGTCGATTACTACCTGAAAGCGGCCGCGCAGAACGTCACGATGGAGTTCCTCGACGGCCAGGGCAAGGTGATCCGCACGTTCACCGGCACGCCGGCCGACGCGGAGCGCAGGCCGGCGCCACCGAGCGAGGACGGCGGATTCGGCCGGCCGCCGGAGCCGCATCCCGCGGTGAGCGCCGGACTGCACCGGCTGAACTGGGACATGCGCTACGCGGGCGCGACGGATTTTCCCGGCCTGATCATGTGGGCCGCCAACTCGCGCGGTCCGCAGGCGCCACCCGGAACGTACCAGGTGCGCGTGACCGCCGACGGTCAGACCGAAACACAGCCGTTCACGATCCGGCGCGAGCCGCACGTCCTCAAGGACGTGTCCGATCAGGATCTGCGCGAGCAGTTCGATCTGGCCATCCAGATTCGCGACAAGGCGAGCGCGGCGAACGAAGCGGTCCTCCTCATCCGGGGCATCAAGACCCAGATCGAAGAGCGGAAGAAGGACGCGAAGGCGGCGCCCGTCGTCCGGGCGCTCGACGATTTGGCCAAGGCGCTGAGCGACGTGGAGAGCGAGATCTATCAGGTCAAGCTGCAGAGCAGCCAGGACCCGCTCAACTTCCCGATCAAGCTCAACAACAAGATCGCGGCGCTGCAGGGCGTCGTCGAGAGCGCGGACGTCCGGCCGACCGAGCAGGTGTACACGGTCTTCCGGACGCTCGTGACTCAGCTCGATCAGCAGTTGTCGAAACTCGATTCGACGGTGAAGACGCGAATGCCGACCGTCAATCAGACGCTGCAGCGGCAGCAGGTCGCACCGCTCAAGGCAGAGCCCCTGAAGACAGAGAAGACGGACGGCAAGCCGAATCAGTAACGGATATAATCGCGGCCCCATGCGCGTCGCTCGGCGGTATGTGATCAGCGGTCGCGTGCAGGGCGTCGGCTTCCGCTTCTTCACCGAAGCGGCGGCGAGCCGTGAAGGCGTTCACGGCTGGGTGCGGAATCTGACGGACGGTCCTGTCGAGGCCGTCGAGGCCGTGGAGGTCGTCGCGGAAGGCGACGCCGAAGCCATGGAGCGCTTCGAGCGATCGATTCGGCAGGGTCCGCGCGGCGCCCGTGTCGATCACGTCGAGGTCGACGTCACCGTGCCGGACGGACGCGCCGTCGGCTTCACCATCAAATGACCATGGATGATCTGAAAAAGAAGATACGTCACGTGCCGGACTTTCCGAAGGCCGGCATTCTGTTCTACGACATCACGACGCTGCTGCAGGATCGCGCGGGCCTCAAGGCGGCCATCGATCATCTGACGCAGCCGTTCCTCGATCAGCGGATCGATCTCGTCGTCGGAATCGAGAGCCGCGGATTCATTTTCGGATCAGCGGTCGCCGATCGTCTGGGCGCCGGGTTTTCGCCGGTGCGCAAGCCGGGCAAGCTGCCGTCGACGACGGTCAGTGCGACCTACGACCTGGAGTACGGCACCGACACGCTGGAAATCCACGACGATGCGGTCCGACAAGGGCAGCGCGTGCTCATCGTGGACGACCTGCTGGCGACGGGCGGGACAGCGCGCGCGACGATGGATCTCGTCAAGCGCCTCGGTGGAAGCGTGCTGGCGTTCGCGTTCCTGATCGAGCTCGTCGCGCTCAGCGGGCGCGCGAAGCTGCCCGGCGAGAACGTCCACGCCGTCCTGCAGTACTGATCGCTCGCCTGAAAGGCTCGTGCTACAGCTCGTGATGATCCTGATTGCCGCGCTGGCGCTCGCCGGCGTGGGCGCCTTCTTCGGACGGCAGATCGCCGGAGAGTTGCGCGCGGCGCGCGAGGAGGCCGCGCGCGGCCGAACGGTCGCGCTGCTTCAGCTGTTCGCGTCAGGGCAGGCGGCCGCTCGGTCGGACCCGCGCGCGCTGCTTGTCTGGCAGCCGCTCGCGAAGACATCGCGCGAATTGTTCCCGCAGGACTTCGCGTCCCTCGATCGCGCCGCCGGAGCAACGTTCCCGTTCACGAAGGACCAGCTCCAGGCTGCGCACGCCCAGTGGACCGCCGACTGGCTCGCCTGGGAGCGGACGCACGACGCCGAGTACAAACTGAAGGCGGCCGTCGCGGAACAGGAGTTGACCGCGGCTGGCGCATCGGCGCTTGGCCGCAGCAAACTCGAGGCGGTCGAGCGCGAAAAACTGGAGCTGTACCAGCGCCGCTATCAGGAGTACGTGCGGGTCGCGAAGGCGCTGCAGGCGCTCATCAGCTGATCGACGTCATGGCACGCGCGACGCCGTGAAGGCGGCGATCGCGATCAGGTCGTCCTCGGTCAACTTCGCGACGGTCGCCTTCATCAGATCCGCTTCCCGGCCGTGCCGCGCGCCGTGCTGAAGATCCCAGAGCTGACGCCCGGTGTAGCTCGGCGATCGTCCGGCGATCGCCGGCACGGATCCCAGCCCGTGCAAATCATCGCCGTGGCAGATGCCGCAGCGGATCGTCCTTCCGCTGTCGCCGGTCGTGACGAGCGCCTCGCCTTTCTTGAGACTGCCGGGCGGCACGTATGCGATGAAGCCGGAGGCCGCATCGCGCAGTTCAGTGCGCGCGCGATCTTCCGGCACCTCCACGATGCGCTGCCCGATGGGTTCGGTGCCGCCGTCGTCGGCGGGCACGAACATTCCGCCCACCACGCGCGTCTTCGGCACGGTCGCAGTCTCCACCACGCGAATCCAGGGCGTGGGCCTGATCGACGCGAAGTACTCCGCGGCGACGCGGACCTCGTCGTCGCCGGCCGCTTTCGCAAGCGCGAGCATGGCCGCCGGCGGCCCCATCTTCGGTTCCGAGCTCTTCCGGAGATCGTTCTTGTAGTCGGCCATCTGCCGCGCGATGTACGCGGCGGGCAAGCCGGCGAGGCTGGCGTTCTCGGGACGGCCGAAGCCGTTCGGCAAGTGGCAATAGCCGCATCCGCGAACGTCCGGTCTCCGTCCGCGCGCCACGATCGGCGGCATCGCCGGGTGCCCGTCCGGATGCCAGTCGGGGACGTCGAATCCGTCGCGCGTCTGCGCCAGCGTCAGACCGATCGCGCTTCCAGGCACCCGCTTCGGGCTGCCATCGTCGGGAGCGGGCGCCGCGCCGCCGGGTGCCGCGACTGGATACGCCCACGGAGGCGGAGCGTCAGCGGCGGCGCTGAAGCGGAGCGGCGTGGTCGCCATCGACAGCACAAGCGTGAGCGCAATCGGTAGTGATTTCATGGAGTGACGCCCCAAGGTTGCGCCAGTGTAGCGTGAACGCCCGTGCCGTCCACGGGGTTTTGAGCGTCCTGGCGCTTGGGGTACACTGACGAGTCCGCTGTCAGGCGCCCGTAGCTCAGCGGATAGAGCACCCGCCTCCTAAGCGGGGGGCCGCCGGTTCAATTCCGGCCGGGCGCGCCATCCCAGCGTCGGTAGTCGTGAGTCGGTAGTCGAGAGTCCGCAGGTCGGTCGTCAGTTGTTGGTCGGGGAACCATGAAGCGAACAGAGCGGCAACACCTCAAGGAAAACGAAGTCCAGAATTTCGTGCGCCTGGCGCGGCAGATGTTCGAGACGCGCCGCGGCGAGAGCACGGTGATCATCGCGGTCGTCGCCGCCGTAGTGCTGGCGGCGGCGGGCTATTACGGCTGGCGCGAGCACGTGCAGTCGCGCGCGACGGCGCTCCTGGCCGAGGCGATGACGGTGCAGGACGCGCGCATCGGACCGCCGCCGGCCCCGGGCACGCCGGCGAACGGCATCTATTTCCCGACCGAGCGCGAGCGCGCGCAGGCGGCGCTGACGAAGTTCAAGGTCGCCGCGGACGCGTATCCGTCGGCGGATGCGGGCATCTACGCGCGCTATCAACTGGCCTCGACCTACATGACGCTCGGTCAGGCGCCGCAGGCGGCGACGGCGTATCAGCAGGTGATCGACGCGGCCGGCACGGGCATCTACGGGCAGATGGCGCGGCTCGGGCTGGCGGAGGCGCAAGCGCGCGCCGGCCAGTACGACCAGGCGATCAACGCCTTCAAGGATCTCTCGCTGCGGAAGGACGGCCCGTTGCCCGTCGACGGCATCCTGATGCAGTTGGGCCGCGTGTATCTCGACGCCGGCAAGCGCACGGAAGCGCAGCAGACGTTCAACCGCATCGTCGAAGAATTTCCGGAATCGCCCTACACCGGTGACGCGCGCAAGGAACTGGACAATCTGAAGAAGACGTAGGACGGTCCGGCTGAAGCCGGACATCACGTGACTGCGCTCCCGTGACGTGGGTGACTGCGCTTCGGTGACGTGGGTGACTGCGCTCCCGTGACGTGGGGTCCGCCTTCAGGCGGACCTATAAGATCGCGGGCTCCTGCTGCGTCAGGCAGTGGAGCGTGCCCAGCCCCCACACCAAGTCGACCGCGTGGATGCCGACGATCTGATGTCGCGGCATCAGCTCCGCCAGCAGGTTCAGCGCAATCCGATCGTTCGGGTCGTTGAACGTCGGCACGATCACCAATCCATTCGCAATATAGAAATTCGCGTAGCTGGCCGGCAGGCGTTCGCCCGCCATCACGACACGCCGCGGATACGGCAGGCGGACGATGCGCAGCGGGCCGACTTCGGGATCGCGCGAGGCGGCCTCGAGCCGGCGCACGTTGTCGATCGATTTGGCGTGGTTGTCGTCGGTCGGATCCTCTTCGACAGCCAGCACGACAACGTCCGGCGCGACGAAGCGCGCGATGTCGTCGACGTGACCGTGCGTATCGTCGCCGACGCAGCCTTCGCCGAGCCAGATCGTGCGGCGGACGCCGAGCCACTCGCGGAAGATGTGCTCGTAGCCTTCGCGGGTCAGGCCCGGATTCCGGACCTGCACGCTGCTCAGCAGCCATTCCTCCGTCGTCAGCAGCAGCCCGCGGCCGTTGACCTCGATCCCGCCGCCCTCGAGCACGATACGTTCGCCGTTGTCCGCGCGGCGCGGCTCCAGACGCGGATGGCCCGTGATGCCGGCGATCGCGCGGCCGATGTTCGCGTCCTGTTCCCAGTTCGAGTACTTCGCCCAGCCGCTGAACCCCCAGTTGACGAGGGACAGCTTCCCGTCGGCGCCGAGGACGCCGGTCGGCGCGCTGTCGCGCAGCCACGTTCGATCGAGTGGAACCAGATGCAGGCGGACGCGGTCGCGACGGACGTCGTGCGCGGCGAGGATCTTCTCGGCGCGATCCCGGACGTCCTCGGAGTTGCAGAGAATCTCGACGGGCTCGACGGTGGCGAGCGCGCGCGCGATCTCGGCGTACACCCAGGGAATCGGCTCGAGCTTGCCCGGCCAGTCCGGTTCGAAGTGCGGCCAGGCAATCCATGTGGCGCGATGCGGTTCCCATTCGGCCGGCATCCGCCAGCGGGGGAGTTGGACGGCTGCGGTCATCAAGCGAGATAGCGGTTCAGGATCGGTCCGTACGCGTCGATGCGCCGATCGCGCAGGAACGGCCAGTGGCGCCGCGCCGTCTCGACCATCGCCGGGTCGCAGCGCGCGATCAGAATCTCCTCCGTCTCGCCGGCTTCTGCGACGTAGCGCCCGTACGGATCGGCGATGAACGAACGGCCGAAGAAATCGAGGCCGTCGGTGCCCGGTTCGTCTTCATGACCGACGCGGTTGGGCGCCGCGACGTAGAGGCCGTTCGCGATGGCGTGGGAGCGCTGAATGGTCCGCCACGAGTCGACCTGCGCCGCGCCCCATTCGGCCCGCTCCGATGGATGCCAGCCGATGGCGGTCGGATAGAAGAGGACCTGCGCGCCGAGGAGGCTCGTGATGCGCGCCGCCTCGGGATACCACTGATCCCAGCAAATCAGGACGCCTATCGTCGCGTAGCGCGTCTGCCACACGCGAAATCCTGGCGCGTCGCCCGGCGTGAAGTAGTACTTCTCGTTGAAGAGCGGATCGTCCGGAATGTGCATCTTCCGGTACGCGCCGAGCAGACGGCCGTCGGCGTCGATCACGGCCGCGGCGTTCCGATAGACGCCCGGGCCCTGGCGCTCGAACAGCGGCACGATAAGGACGACGGCGAGGTCTTCCGCCAGCCGCTGCATGCGCGCGGTCGTCGGGCCTGGAATCGGTTCGGCGAGATCGAAGCGCTCGGCCTGCTGCGACTTGCAGAAGTACGGCGCGTTGAAAAGCTCTTTCAGGCAGATGATCTGCGCGCCACGCTTCGCCGCGTCTCGGACCAGTCGCTCCGCGCGCGCGACGTTGGCGGCCAGATCCGCGGACGCGGCGTCCTGGATCACGCCGATCGTGAACGGCTCGTTGGTGGTCGGGCCCGTCGGCGTCATTCGAGGAAACGCTCGCTGGGGACGGGGCGGCCGTCGACGGTCATCGGGCCGGGCTCCATCGTGAAGACCGGTTTCTTGCGCGCCGAGAGAAGGCCCGCGCTGCTCGTCGCCAACGCTGTCGCGAGCAGCGGCAGGGCGATCGTCGCGTCGGCCTGCACCGACACGCGCGGGGAGTCGGTGGCCAGCTTGCCCCAGCTCTGCGCTTCCTCGAGGCTCGATCCGGAGGCGCCGCCGAAGGCGGGCGTGTCGGTCACGATCTGCAGCGCGAAGCGATGGCCGTGCACCTTGTCGCTGTAGAACTCGGCCTGCACGCTCGCCTGGTTGATGAAGTTCTTCGGCGTGCCGCCGCCGAGGACGACCGACGCCGTGCGCGGACGCTGAATGATGAGGTTCGCTGACTCGACGATGTCGCCGATGATGTCGATGTGACCCGCGCCGGGCGTCTTCTGGCGCGCCTGCGACAAGCCCATTCCGATCGAGGAATCGGCGATCGCCGGACAGAAGATCGGCACCTTCGCGCGATACGCCGCCGTCAGGATGCCCTCGCGCTCGGTCGTCTTCCACAGATATCCGCCGAGGCGATAGAGCATTTCACGCGAGGTGTACGGCCGTTTCTCGAGCGTGGACGCGAAATCGGCGATCCAGTTGTCGTTCGAGATGAACTCTTCCTCGCTCGCGTACGTGTCGTAGACGCGGTCGATGCGATCCTTGGCGAGCGCCGCGTCGTCGGCATGCGGCGAGCCGACATAGTGATGGCGGCCGCGCGTCTCGTGCAGGTCGTGGTACAGGTTCGCGCCGGTCGAGACGAGGCAGTCGACGTAGCGATTCAGAATCAGATGCGCGACGACCATGCGCAGGCCGCCTGCTGACAGCGCGCCCGCCATCCCCATGAAGATCGTCACGTCGTCGCGCAGCATCTTCTGCCAGACGCGATGGGCGGTCGCGAGATTCCGTCCCTGAAACGAGATGCGCTCCATGCGCGTGAGCACGTCTTCCGCCGTGGCGCCGGCATCGACGGTGAACGGCTCGATCGGCGTCTGCAGGAAGCGCGATTGTTTCTTCATGCGTGAGTGATTATACGCGACGTGTTTCCTAAAACGCGCGGCCCAGCCGGAAGTACCACGTCACCTGATCGGGTACTGAGCCGCTGCCGTCGTGTCCGTGCGCCACGCCCGCCGTCAGCGTGACGGGGAAGAAGTAGCCCGCGACGGCGTCGACCGACAGCTCCGCGCCCACCGAGACCTTCATGTCGCGCGCGCGGAACAGGTTCGTCCAGGCGTGGCCGACGTCGGTGAAGCCGGCGGCGTGAATCGTCTGGAGAAACGCCGGCCACGTGCCGAGACCGCGCTGCGGCCGCGCGAGCGGGATCCGGTACTCGAGATTCGTCAGCACCACGTGAGTCCCGCCAAAGGTGTCGCTCTCGAATCCCCGCATGAGCGTCGTCGGCGCGGACCCGAAGTCGATCAGGCCGGGGCCCCTTGCGGCGCCGCCCATCAGGAACGTGCGCGCGACCGAGACATCGCCGGTGATCGCTGCGCCCACGCCGCGGATCGCGAGCACCTGATGCTGCCCGAACCCCGGGACGTACGCACGAACGTCAGCGGTCACACGCGTCGCATCGGCCGCCGCGCCGAGCTCGTGACGCGTGAGTTCCGCCGTGAAGCCGGCGGCCATGCCGTCTTCGGGACTGATGGAGTAGCCGTAGCGGTGCGCCGACGTCCACGCGCCGGCCAGACGCGCGGATGTGCGATTGCGCGCGATGTTCTGGCCGGCCAGCGTGTAGTCGTCTATCGCGCGGAAGAGC
Organism: Terriglobia bacterium; assembly: GCA_020073005.1. Lineage (GTDB taxonomy): Bacteria > Acidobacteriota > Vicinamibacteria > Vicinamibacterales > CAVVIG01 > SRVP-36. The sequence goes on from JAIQFX010000070.1 coordinate 23,263, forward strand.
GACAGCTGTCCGACGAGCGACTGACGAATGTGAAGGACGGGGAACTGAACGCCGCCCTCGAGCTGCCGTTCCCGCAGCGTGATTGGCAACGGCCGGCCCGTCGTGCCGTCGAGGCCGGTGAAGAACGACGTTTCCGTCGACGCGCTCACGAACGGCGCAACGCGCCAGCGATTGTAGAGATACGAGAGTTCCCAATCGGGCACCCCGGGCCCGGGCGCGATCGATCCGGCCGGCCCCGACACGAGCCAGGTGGCGGTGGCCGAGTAGACGTGATAGCCAAGCACATCCGAGCCAAACACCGACGCACCGACGCGCAGTTGATCGCTCGAGTTGTCGACGACGGGCGACCAGGACGTCGGTTTCAACGTCGGCAACGGCGAGTACGCCGTCGACGAGTAGGGGCTGGCCTGCGTGTCGGCCCGACCGGCCGCGGAGGTCGCTATGGGTCGGACGCGCGGGTTCGACTCCTCGCTTTGCTCGGGATACGGCAGCGAGAAGAGCTCGATGCCCTCGGTCGTGTAGCCCGCGAACACGATCAGCTTTCCGTCGGGCGACACGTCCGGCCACGTCGCGCCTCCGGTCGTGTGCGTGAGCTTCCGCGTCGCGCCGGATTCATCGACCGCGATTTCATACAGGTTGAACGGCGCGTCTTCATGCGCCATCGCGACGACGATGGCATGCCCATCTGGCCGCCACGTGGGAGTGACGACGCGGCCGCTGGAATCGGAGGCGACCACGCGCACGGCATTCGAGGCGACGTCCACGAGCACGATCTCCGCCATCGCGCCGAGCCGATGCCGCTCGACGGCGATCGTCCGTCCGTCGGGCGACCAGCGCGGCGCGTTGAACTGCGTGTCGGGCTCGCCAATCAGCGTTTCGATTGCGGCCCGGCTAAAGGCGGACGCCACGTCTGGAGGCCCGAGTGTCGTGGCGTCCGGCTTTAGCCGGACCAGAACGAGATCACGCTGGCCCGGCCGGCTCTGGACCGCGACGATCGTCTGCTCGTCGGGCGACAGATCCGGCTCCAGCAGGCGCGCCTCCGTCGTCAACTGCTCGACGCGTCCTGAGGCGCGCGACATCTTATAAAGGTCGCCGTAGTAGCCCGCGTTCCGGCGCAGCTCGATTTGATCGAAGTAGATCGCATCGCGGCCGATCGCTGATGTCGTGCCGAGAATGCGCACCGTCAATGGCTGCGCGCTGCCGCCGTCGAGGCGCACGCGGTTCAGCGTCGGGAGCGAATGCGGCGTCTGCACCGAGTACACGATTTCAGCCGGACACGAGGCGCAGGCGAAGCGATCGAAGCGCGGGCCCGCGACGGTGAATCGATGGTGGGTGAGACGCGTGAGTCCGACGTCAGCCGGCGTATCCGCGACGCGGCTGCTCAGTGACGCCTCGTAGTCGCGCCACAAGTCGCCGAGTGATTCGCCGTAGATCCGCTTGAAGACGCGCGATCCGGTGTACGGCACGCGTCTCGCGGTCGCATCCGCCAGCGTGGCGAGCGTCGCGGCGCCGAAGCGGTCGGCGAGGTATTCGTGGAAGCCGAGGCCGTACGCGTACGCGCCGAGGCCGCCGGGCCAGTCCACCAGGCCGCCGCCGACGCGATCGATCCGCGCCGGCGTGTGCTGGCGCGCGGCCTCGTCGACGATGGCGCGGAAGCTGCCGTCGTGCAGCCGCCCTTCGCCGGTGATGGCGCTCTCCTCGTACGTCGCGAGACCTTCGATCTGCCACACGGGCAGATACAGATTCGGAAACACGAACGGTTGTCGTCCGAAGACGGCGCGCAGCGCGCGCGCCCAGCTTTCCGATCGGTCGAGATGCGTGATGTGCGTGAACTCGTGCGTGAACGCGAGCCGCAGCCAGTCGTCGAGGTTGCCGATGAATTCCGATCCGGCGGGCCAGACGGCGTTGATCACGATGGTGTTGTACGGCACCGGCGTCGCCGTGCCGTTGGGCTGCTCGGTCTGATCGGCGAGCACGACGTGCGTGAGTGGCGGCGGCTTGACGCCGAGCGGCTGCTGCAGCGCCTGCCACGCGTTCTCGGCGATGACGGCGAGCCGGCCCGCCATGCGGTCTTCGCCCTGATGGAAGTAGATGACGAAGTGCGGCGTGCGCAGCGCGCGAAAGCGCAGGGCGGGATCGAAGAGCGACGCAGCCCGCGCTGACGCGCCGTGAAACGCGGCCGCGCTAACGAGCAGCGCGCTGATCAGTCGTCGTCCGCGAGACATTCTTCAGGAAGATGAAGTCCAGGGTCGGCAGCAGGTGGAAACCCGTCAACGACCGCTGCGCGACGACGACGTTGGTCTTGCACCACAGGCTGATGTAGGGCACGTCGAGCGCCACTTCGCGCTGGACGTCGTCATAGATCGGACGCGCGAGCCGGACATCGTCCTGCGCGGCCGCGCGATCGAGGCTGCTGTCGATCCGTGCGTTGTGAAAGAACCCCCGATTGAAACCGTTGGGCGGCACCTGCCCCGAATGAAACACCCGGCGGAGGATATCGGGATCCGCGACGGCGCCGCCGACCCACTGCAGCGTGAAGAGCTGGAAGTTGCCCTTCAGCACGTCGGCGTAGAACGTCGCGAACTCGTAGGTGCGGATGTCGAGCGCGATCCCGACATCGCGCAGATTCTGCTGGATGACGGTGGACTGCAGCCGGTTGAACTCCAGGTTCGACACTTTCAATGTCAGCTGAAAGCGGATGCCATCCTTCACGGGGTAGCCGGCGTCATCGAGCAGCGCGCGCGCCTTCGTGGGGTCGTACGCGTAGGTCGCGACGTTCGGCTCGAACGCCCAGGACATCGGCGGCAGCATGCCGCTGGCCGGAATCGCGAGGCCACGCCTGAGGTACTTGATGATCGCGTCGCGGTCGATCGCGTACGCGATCGCCTGGCGGACGCGCACGTCCTGCAGGATCGGATCGCGCAGGTTGACGCCGACGTACTGATAGTCGGTGCCCGGCGACGTCACGACCTGCAGCCGCGCGTCCCGCTGAAGCTGATAGACGACGTCCGGCGCCAGGTCGTTGATGACGATGTCGATCGTGCCCTTGCGCAACTCGAGGCCGCGCATGATGTCGTCCGGCACGACGCGGAGCACGAGGCCCTCGTTGGCCGGCCGTCCGCCGAAGTAATCCACAAACGGCGCCAGCTCGACGCGATCGTCGACGACGTGCGCCACGAAGCGATACGGTCCGGTCCCGACCGGATGCTCGCGGAACGCCGGGCCGGCGCCGTCGGGCACGATCGGAAGCACGAGCTGCGCCGGAAACGATCCGAACGGCTCCTTCAGCGTGAAGACGACGGTGTAGCGATCGCGCGCGTCGATTGCCTGAACCATCTTGTACGCGCCCTTGCGCGGCGAGAGCAGCTTCGGATCCAGCAGGCTGCGGAACGTGTACACGACATCCGCCGACGTCAGCTCGTGACCGTCGTGAAACCGCACGCCCGGCCGCAATGTCGCGACCCACGTCGTCGGATCGGGATGATCGAGACGCTCGGCGAGATCCGGCACAACCTGCAGATGCTCGTCGAGCGTCATCAGGTTGTTGAAGACGAGCTGCGAGATCTTGCCGGACACATCGTCTGTGCCGATGCGCGGGTCGAGATTGTTGGGTCCGCTGGTCACGCCGACTACGATCACGTTGGGGTTGTCGGTCGGGCGATGGAGGCAGCCGCTGACCAGCAGCGTCAGCACGAGGAGGATTGCGGCCCTCACTCCTGAGTCTCCTTCTTCAACTCCGCCAGGAACGCGAGCGCCTCGAGCGGCGTCATCCGATCGACGTCGACGGCGGCGATCTTGTCGCGCAGGCGCGTGTCCTGCGGCGACGCCTGGAACAGGCCGAGCTGCTGCTGCGGCTCCGACGGCGTGCCGCTGACCGACGGCCGTCCGCCGCGCGTCAGCTCGTCGCGTTCGAGCGCCGCGAGGATCTCCCGCGCGCGATCGATCACCGCCTGCGGCAGACCGGCCAGACGCGCGACCTGGATGCCGTAGCTGCGATCGGAGCGGCCGGGCACGATCTTGCGGAGAAAGATGATGTCGTCCTTCCACTCGCGCGCCGCGACGTGGAAGTTGACGACGCCCGGCGTCGCGTCCGCGAGATCCGTCAGCTCGTGGTAGTGCGTCGCGAAGAGCGTCTTCGGGCGCATGCGCGGATTCGTGGCGAGGAACTCGGCGACCGCCCACGCGATGCTCAAGCCGTCGAAGGTCGCGGTGCCGCGGCCGATCTCATCGAGCACGACGAGGCTGCGCGACGTCGCGGTGTGGAGGATGTTCGCGGTCTCCTGCATCTCGACCATGAACGTCGAGTGGCCGCGCGCGATGTTGTCCGACGCGCCGACGCGCGCGAAGATGCGGTCGACGAGCGGCAGCTTGGCTTCGCGGGCCGGCACGAACGAGCCCGCCTGCGCCATGACGGAGAGCAGCGCGGTCTGGCGCAGGTACGTCGACTTGCCGCCCATGTTCGGGCCGGTCAGGATGACGAGCTGAGAAGCCGACGCGTTGAGCGTGACGTCGTTCGGCACGAACGGCTCGCCCGCGGCCGCCGTGCGCCGCTCGACGACCGGATGCCGCGAGTCGACGACGGCCATCTCGTCGCCGTCGTGCATGTGGGGCTTGATGTAGTTGTTGACGGCCGCGTCCTCCGCGAACGTCGCGAGCACGTCGAGCGACGCGAGCGCGCGCGCGGACGCCTGGATGCGCGGCGCTTCCGCCGCCACCGCGCTGCGCAGCGCCTCGAACAGGTCGAGCTCGCGC
>JAIQFX010000071.1 GCA_020073005.1 Terriglobia bacterium
GGCGGTAACGGACCCGCAACAGCTGATTCAGGCGTGTTTGCGGGTGCACCGGTCCTTGCATCCGGAGGCCAACAGGGCTATTCTGACGTGAACCTTTCCCGGAAGTCCTTATGACACACCGATATATCAAGATTGGCGCCACCGTGCTGGTTCTCGGGCTCGCCTTCACGGGAATGCTCTGGAGCACGCTCCGCGAAGGCACGGAGTATTTCAAGAACATCGACGAGGTCATCGCCAACCAGCAGGAGTGGCAAGGCAAGAAGCTGCAGCTGCATGGCTACGTCGTGCCGGGCACGTGGGTGAAAAACACCAAGTCTCTCGAGTACAAGTTCAAGGTCCAGAACAATCCGGCGCGACACGAGTCGACCGGCGGCATCGTGGAAGCGTCCTACACCGGCATCCTGCCCGACACGTTCAAGGACGAAGCCGAGGTCGTGTTGAAAGGGCAGTTCGGGCCGAACGGATTCCAGGTCGAGAAAGACGGCGTGATGGCGAAGTGTCCCTCCAAGTACGAGGCAGCGAGTAAATCCGCAACATCCGGATCGTAGGACCACGACATGGCCTCACTCGGCACGTTCCTCCTGCTTGCCAGCTTCGTCGCGTGCAGTTATTCCGCCGTCGTGGCGGTGGTGGGCGCGCGCCGCGGGTCGCGCCGGCTGATTGAGAGCGGCATCGGCGCGTTCTATCTGGTCTGCGCGCTGATGTCGTGCGCGTCGGCGGTGATGATCAATGCGTTCCTCACCGGCGACTTCTCGATCAAGTACGTCGAGCACTACTCGGACAGCGTCCAGCCGCTTTTCTACAAGATCACCTCGTACTGGGGCGGTCTCGACGGCTCGATCATGTTCTGGGTGTTTCTGCTGTCGGTCTTCGGATCGATTGCGGTCTGGGTGAATCGCGAGCGTCATCGCGAGCTGATTCCGTACGTCGTCGCGACCATCTCAACGGTGCAGATGTTCTTCCTGTACTTGATGGTCGTCCACCGCAATCCGTTCACGACGTTCCTCACGACGGCGCCTTCGGAAGGGCAGGGCCTCAGCCCGCTCCTCCAGAACTTCTACATGGCGATTCATCCGCCGTCGCTCTACACCGGGTTCGTCGGCATGACGATCCCGTTCGCCTTCGGCATCGCCGCGCTGATCACCGGCCACCTCGACGACTCGTGGCTGCGCGCCGTTCGCCGCTGGACGATGTTCGCGTGGCTGTTCCTCTCCATCGGGTTGTTCCTCGGCATGATCTGGGCGTACGAGGAACTGGGCTGGGGCGGCTACTGGATGTGGGATCCGGTGGAGAACGCGGGTCTGCTGCCGTGGTTCACCGCGACCGCGTTTCTGCACTCGGTGATGGTGCAGGAGCGGCGCAGCATGCTGCGCGTCTGGAACGTGATGCTCGTGATCATCACGTTCTTCCTGACGATCTTCGCCACGTTCATGACGCGCTCGGGCGTCGTGCAGTCGGTGCACGCCTTCGGCGAGGACCGGACGCTCGCGTGGCTGTTCACGGGCTTCATGGTCGTGATTCTCACCTTCAGCATCGCGCTGGTGATCTACCGGCTGCCGCTGCTCAAGGCGCGCAACGAGCTGGATTCCTGGCTGTCGCGCGAGGCCGCGTTCCTCGTCAACAACTGGATCCTGCTGTTCTCCGCGATGTTCGTCCTGTTCGGCACGATGTTCCCGACGCTGAGCGAAGCCGTCGCGGGCCAGCGGCTCACGGTCGCCGCGCCGTTCTTCAACAAGTGGATGCTGCCGGTCGGGCTGATTCTTCTCGTGCTGACCGGCGTCGGACCGCTGCTCGCGTGGCGGAAATCCACGGTGAGGAACCTCGTCGAACAATTCCTGTGGCCGACGGTGGCCGGCCTCGTGACGGCCGCCGCGATGATCGCGCTGCGCATTCCGCTGTGGTCGTCGGGCTTCTGTTTCGCGCTGTGTGCGTTCGTGACTGGGACGCTGGTGCAGGAATTCTGGCGCGGGGGCGCCGTCCGGCGGAAGAACACCGGCACGGACATGCTGACCGCGATGATCGGCCTCGTCGGGCGCAACAAGCGCCGCTACGGCGGCTACGTCGTGCACCTGGGCATCGTGCTCATCTGCCTCGGATTCGCGGGCAACGGGTTCAAGCGGACGAAGGCGTTCGTCCTCGAGGTCGGTCAGGAGAACACGATCGGGCGCTACACGCTGAAGAACCTGGCCGTGAAGGTCAGCGACGACGGCCAGAAGCAGATGGTGACGGGGCACATCGCCGTCTTCGCGAACGGCAAACAACTCGATACCGCGTATCCGGCGAAATGGTACTACCGGCGGCACGAGCAGGAGCCGACGACGGAAGTCGCCATCCGAAGGACGCTGCCGGAGGATCTCTACATCGTGCTGGGCGGCTACGACGCGGCCACGCAATCCGCGACGCTCGAAGTCCACGTGAACCCGCTGGTCGACTGGATCTGGCTCGGCTTCGGCATCCTGGCGCTCGGCACCGGCATCGCGCTCCTGCCTGAGCGCGCCTATTCGTTCGCGCTCGCGAAGATGCCCGCCGGCGTCGCGACGACCGCCGGCGCGCTGCTCGCGTGCGTCCTCCTCGGAGGCACGACGCTGTCCGCGCAGCCCGGCATGCCGGGGGCGTCGGCGTCGACGCAGACGTCGTACTTCGCGCGCACGCCGCTCGAAGCGCAGCTGCAGAAAGAAATCGTCTGCACGTGCGGTGCGTGCGGCCACGCGGCGATCGGCGAATGCCGCAAGGATCCGTGTCAGGTGTCGCACGAGCTGCGCGCTGAAGTCGCGGCGCTGCTCGATCAAGGCAAGACGCACGACGAGGTCATCCGCGCGGTCATCGCGAGCCATGGCGGCAGCCAGGACATGCTCGGCGCGCCGATCGACGAAGGCTTCAGCCGCCTGGCGTGGCTCTTTCCGTACCTCCTCGGCGGAGGCGGAGCCGTCATGATCGGCTTCGCGGCCGTGAAGTGGTCGCACACGACGAAGCCGTCGACCGAGACGCCGGCCGCCACCGAGTCGGAGCTCGAAGAGCGCATCGACGATGAGCTCAGAGACCTCGACTGAGAAGGTCCGCCTGAAGGCGGACTCCACGTCCGAGAGTCGTGGCGTCCGGCTTCAGCCGGACCACGGCCTCCAACCCTGGCAGTTCTTCGTCCTGGCGGCGCTTGGCTGCGCGACGGCCGTCACCTTCATGGCGCGCGGCCAGGGCGCGGCGTCCGTCATCCTGCTCGCCGTCCTGATCGCAACGGCGGCCATCGTCGGCATGGCCGCGCTGCGCATGCTGCAGCCGCTCGTCTCGCCCGAGGACGATCGCACCGTGATGATCGGCGAGCGGACCCGCACCGCGCTCGAGCGCGAGAAAATGCTCGCGCTGCGGTCGATCAAGGAGCTCGAATTCGATCGCGCGATGGGCAAGCTCTCCGACGCCGACTGGCAGGAGATGTCGAGCCGCCTGCGCGTGCGCGCGGCGCGCCTGATGCGGCAGCTCGACGCCGGCACCGGGTACCGCGAGCAGATCGAAAAGGATCTCGGCAAGCGCCTCGGCGATCAGGGCGCGCGGAGCGCGAAGGCTGCGGCCGAGCGCGCGTGCGCGGCCTGCGCGACCAGCAATGATCACGACGCGCGGTTCTGCAAGAACTGCGGAGCGAAGCTGTGAGGGCTCGAGTAGATTCACCACGGAGGACGCGGAGGACGCGGAGGAGAAGTCTTCTGGGTTTCTTCCTCTGTGTCCTCTGTGTCCTCCGCGGTGACTCCTCGCAGGCACAACCGCAGGGCTCGTTCGCGATGCCCGACATGAAACAGATGTCGGGGATTCCGCGGCCGGTCACCGATCTTCCCGACGGCGCGATCTCGGTCCGGCTCATTCGCGGCGATCTGTCGAACAACATCACGAATCATCCCGTTGAGTTGCGCGCCGGCGGCAAGACGCTGACGCAGAAGACCGACGAGAGCGGCCGCGCGCAATTCTCGGGCGTCACGCCGGGCACGACGGTCAAGGCGTCGGCGGTCGTCGACGGCGAGCGGCTCGACTCGCAGGAGTTTCCGGTTCCCGCGAGCGGCGGCGTGCGCCTGATGCTGGTGGCGACCGACACCACGAAGGGCCCGGCGACGACGCCCGACGCGCCGCCGATCGACGGCGCTGTCACGCTCTCCGGCCAGTCGCGCATCGTGATCGAACCCGGCGACGATGGGGTCAACGTCTATTACCTGCTCGACATCGAGAACACGGCGCGCGTGCCGGTGAACACGGCCGCGCCGTTCGTGTTCGACGTGCCGAGCGACGCCGTCGGGACGGCGATCATGGAAGGCTCGTCGCCGAAGGCGAGCGTCGCGGGTACGCGCGTCACGGTGGAGCGGCCGTTTCCGCCAGGCCACACGCTCGCGCAGGTCGCGTTTCAGCTGCCCGGCGGCGGGGGCTCGGTCGATCTGACGCAGGCGCTTCCCGCAGATCTCGAGCAGTTGCAGGTCGTCGTCAAGAAAGTCGGGGACACGACGCTGAAGTCGGGCCAGCTGGCGGAAGTGCGTGAGATGGCCGCCGAGGGCGAGACGTTCATCGCCGGGATGGGCACGAAGGTGGCGGCGGGCAAAGCGTTCACGCTCACGATCGCCGGGTTCCCGCACCACAGCAACGTCCCGATGATCGTTGCGCTCGCGCTGGCCGGGTTGATTGTCCTGATCGGCGTGTGGGCGAGCAGCCGTCCAGACGATGACTCCGCGAGCCGCGCCGCCGAGCGCAAGCGGCTCATCGCCCGGCGCGAGAAGCTCTTCCAGGATCTCGTGCGCCTCGAGCACGATCAGCGGGGCGGTCGCGTCGACGAGCGCCGCTACGCCGCGCGCCGCGATGAGCTCGTCGCCGCGCTCGAACACATCTACGGCGCGCTCGACGACCGCGACAGCACTCCCGACCCGGCGGGCCGCGCTGGCGTGGCAACCGCGTGAGCGATTTCGACGAAGTTCGGCTCCTGGACGTCTCGCGGCATTTCGGCCGGCGCCGCGCGCTCTCGCACGTCTCCCTGACCGCGCGCGCCGGCGACATTCTCGGCCTCCTCGGCCCGAACGGAGCGGGGAAGTCGACGATCATCGGCGCGCTGGCGACGCTCGTCGCGCCCACCTCCGGCGAAATCCACTACGGCGGGCAGCGGGCGCGCGCGCTCGGCGACGGGCTTCGACGGCACATCGGCCTGCTCGCGCACGAACTGCACCTGTATCCCGAGCTCACCGCGCGGCAGAACCTCGAGTTCTTCGCGCAGCTCTACGGCGTCCATTCCGGGCCGGCGATCGACACGGCCCTGGAGCGAGCGGCGCTCGCCGATCGCGGGCACGAGGAAGTGCAGGGCTTCTCGCGCGGCATGCGCCAGCGGCTCGCCCTCGAACGGTCGCTGCTGCATCATCCGCGGCTCGTGCTGTTCGACGAGCCGTTCACCGGCCTCGACGATCACGCCGTCGGCATCGTCGCCGGCCGGCTGCGCGAACTGGCCGCGTCGGGCGCGATCGTCATCATCGCGACGCACGACCTGGATCTGGCCGACGGGCTGGTGACGCGCGTGGCGCTGATTCGGGAGGGCAAGCTGCTCTCGGACGAACCCGCGGCCGCCGGACTGCGCGCGCGGTATCGCAGCGTGATGGGGCGCGCCTGAGTGTTCACCAGGACCGCGCTCCTCGTGCTGAAGAAGGACTTCGCGATCGAAGTCAGGAGTCGCGAGATTCTGTACACGACGCTCCTCTTCGCGCTGTCGTGCGTGCTGATCTTTTCGATCGCGTTCGTGAAAGAAGGAGAGCCGCTGCTGGACGCCGCCGCCGGCATCCTGTGGATCGCCGTCGAGTTCGCGGGCACGCTGGCGCTCGGAAAGACGTTCGAGCGCGAACGGTACTCCGAGACGCTGCGCGCGCTGCTGCTCGCGCCCGCGCCGCGCGCCGCGATCTATGTCGGCAAGATGCTCGGGGTCGTCGTGCTGCTCGCGGTCGCCGAAGCGCTGCTCGTGCCGCTCGTGGCGCTCCTGTTCCACGCGCCCCTGCTCGCGCAGCCGCTGCTGCTGATGGCGCTCGTGGCGGCCGGCACGATCGGCTTTTCGAGTGTCGGCACGCTCTTCGCGGCGATGCTGGTACGCGCGCGCAGCCGCGACGTGATGCTCCCGATCCTGTTGTATCCGATGACGGTTCCCGTCATGATTGCCGGGGTCCGCGGGACCTCGGCGCTGATGCAGTCGCCGGCCGATGTCCCCAGTGCGATCATGTGGATCGGACTCCTGGCGTCGATGGACGTGGTCTTCATGACGATCGCGCTCTGGACGTTCGAGCCGCTCATGACAGAATAGCGAGCCGATTATGCGCAAACTCTTCATGCCGCTTCTCGTCGTCGCCACCGCGATGTTCGCGTACGCGCCGTTCATGATCGACCAGGCGGCGTACGAGTCGTCGATGGGCCTCGTGTCGAAGATCTTCTATTTCCACGCCCCGTCGGGCATGGTGATGCTGCTGTCGGCCGTCGTCTGCGGGATCGCCAGCGCGCTGTACTTGTGGCGGCGCAATCCGGGAGCCGACCGCCTCGCGATGGCGTCCGCGGAGTTAACCGTGCTGTACGGGCTCATCGTCATCGCCACCGGGCCGTTGTGGGCGCGGAAGGCGTGGGGCATCTGGTGGGACTGGGACGCGCGGCTCACGATGTCGTTCGTCGGCTGGCTGATCGCCATCTCATACTTGTTCGTGCGCAAGTACGGGGGGCCGGGCTCGGATAAACTCGGCGCGGCGCTCGCGGTGTTCGGGACGGCGAACGTGCCCTTCATCTACCTGTCGGTGAATTTCTGGCGGACGCTGCACCCGAAGACGAGCGTCGTGCCCACCCTGCCGCCGCTGATCCGCGGGCCGTTCTGGTTCAGCGCGCTCGCACTCTTTTTGATGTATCTGCTGCTGCTGACGGCGCGCCTGCATCTCGAGCGGCAACGGGCCGCGCTAGACGCGTTATACCTGGCCGAGGAGGATTGACACCGTGTTGCTCCTGAATCGATTCCTGATCGCGTTCGCCTTTCTCCAGCCGGCCGCTCAGGGTGAGTTCGTGCCCGTCAAGCCGGGCGAGGGAACGGAACAGCTTCCGGCCGGTCCGCTCGTCATCGCCGCGTACGCCATCATCTGGGTCGCGATGATGTTCTATCTCTGGACGATCTGGCGGCGCCTGAACAAGGTCGAGACCGACATGCGCGCGCTCGAACGGCGGAAGAGCACGAAATGACGGCCGGCCACTTCATTTTCATCCCGGCCATGATCCTGGTCGGCATTGTCATCGGGTGGATGCTCGGCTCGCGCGCCGCGCGGGACGCGTACGCTGCTGAACTCAGACGACGGGAAGAGAAGAGTCGAAAAGTTGGAAGTGTGAAGGCTGAAGTCTGAAGACTTCTACCTTCCTAGCGCCAGCCTCTGCGCCAGGACCTCGGGTAAGCCCGCTTTGATCACCTTCGCCTGCGCCTCTTCGACCGGATAGCTCAAGCGGAACAACTCGACCTTGCGTTGCGTGGTGTCGGCGATCGCGTACGCCGCGCGCGCATCGCCGTCCCTCGGCTGTCCGACCGATCCCGGGTTCACAAGATATTTCGAGCCGTTCTTCATCCGCAGTTCGGTCACCGGCGCCGCCGACGGACCGATGCTGTCGAAGCCCTCGGCCGAGAGCTCGAACGTGATGGGGTAGTGCGTGTGGCCGAAGAGGCAGAGCGGGCGCGACGAGAGCTTGAGCGCGCGGACCGCGTCCAGCTCGTCGAAGATGTAGGCGTCCTCGTCGAACGGCGATCCGTGGCAGATCTGGATCACCTCGTCCACGTCGATCGGCCCCAGCGGCAGGTCGGCGAGCCAGGTCCGGTGCTCCGGCGTCAGGACGTCGAGCGTCCAGCGCGCGGCGCTTCGCGCGACGGAATTGAACCCCTCGGCCTGTTCCAGGCCGCACGCGACCTTGTCGTGGTTGCCGCGCACGATGGCCAGCGGCGTGAGCCCCTGCACGCGCTCGATGACGGCGTTGGGATCGGCGCCGTAGCCGACGAGGTCGCCGAGGACGAGCGTCTGGTCGTACGTGCGCCGCTTGGCGTCGGCCAGGCACACGTCGAGGGCTTCGAGGTTCGCGTGAATGTCGGTGAGGATCAGATACCGCAACTATCCCTCCAGCCAATCGACCAGTTGCTCGACCAGGGCGTCGACCCCGGCGCGCGAGGCATCCAGCCGGACGTGGGCCTGCCCGTACGCCGCGCGCCGCTGATGATACAGGCGTTCGAAGCCGGCGCGATCGGCGGCGAGCGGGCGCCGGCCGTCGGCGGGCACGCGCGCGATCAGGCGCTCCAGGGGGACGTCCAGCCAGACCGATGCGCCGTCGCCGTTGATGGCGGCGCGGTTCTGGGGATCGACAAAAGTCCCGCCGCCGGTCGCGACGACGAGGTGGCGCGGCGCCAGTTGCTCGAACAGCACCGCGCGCTCCACGGCCCTGAAATACGGCTCGCCCTGCTTCGCGAAGATATCCGCGACGGGCATGTGCTCGCGCTGTTCGATCAACTCGTCGATGTCGACGGCCTGCCACCCGAGGCGGCGGGCCAGCGCCCGCGCCAGCGTGGTCTTGCCGGCCGCCATGAACCCGACGAGGTAGATCTTGTCGGCCTTCACCGGACGAGTCGGTCGAGCGTCTCGAAAAAGCCGGGATAGGAAATGCCGACCGCATCCGCGCCGTCGATCCGGGACGGCGTCTCGGCGCCGAGCGCCGCGATCGCGAACGCCATCGCCATCCGGTGATCGCCGCGCGCGTCGGCGACGCCGCCGCGCGGCCGGCCCATGCCCGACGCCGGTCCGCGGACGACGAAGCCGTCGGCGCGTTCGTCGGCGTCGATCCCCAGCGCGCGCAATCCCGCGACGAGCGCGGCGATGCGGTCGCTTTCCTTGACGCGCAGCTCGCTCGCGCCGCGGACGCTGACCTCGCCGCCGTGCGCCGCGAGGGCCGCGATCGCCGGCAACTCGTCGATGAGGCCCGGCACCTCAATCGGAGCGATCTCGAGCGATCCCGTGCGGTCGTGCTCGACGGTGACGACGCCGCGCGGCTCGCCGGCTTCGGTCGCCGTCACGTCGACCTGGACGCGTGCGCCGAACCGCCGCAGCACGTCGAGCAGCGCCGAGCGCGACGGATTCAGCCCGACGTCTTCGACGATCACGTGTGAGCCGGGCAGCGCCGCCGCCGCGACGAGCCAGAACGCCGCGGACGAGAAGTCGCCTGGAATCGTCAGCGTCTGCGCGCTGAGCCGCTGGCCGCCGGACACCGACACCGCGAGTCCGTCCACGCCGACCGTGCCCCCAAACGCGCGCAGCGCCCGTTCGGTGTGATCGCGCGTCGCCGCGGGCTCGACGACCGTCGTCGTGCCGTCGGCGTGCAAACCGGCGAGCAGAACGGCGCTCTTCACCTGAGCGCTCGGGGTCTCGGGGCGATGCTCGATCGCGCGCAGCGGGCCGCCATGCACGACGAGCGGGGGATGGCCGTCGGTCGCCTCGATGCGGGCGCCCATGCGCTCGAGCGGGGCGATCACGCGCCGCATCGGGCGCCGTGAAAGGGACGCGTCGCCGACGAGCGTGCTCGTGAACGCGTGCCCGGCCAGCACGCCGGCCAGAAGTCGCAGCGTCGTGCCGGAATTCCCGGCGTCGAGCGGGCCGTCGGGCGAACGGAGTTGTCCGAATCCTCGTCCCACTACAACTACGGCGCGTGCCGGCCCCTCCGTAATCTCGACACCAAGGTGACGCAGACACGCCAGCGTCGACCGGCAGTCGGCGCCGGGGGCGAAATTGGTGAACGACGACCGGCCGTCCGCGAGCGCCGCCAGCAACGCGTACCGGTGCGCGATCGACTTGTCGCCGGGGACACGCAGGCGGCCGCGAAGCCGCCGGGCGGGCGTGATGGTGGCGGCGGACGTCAGAGGCATGAAGAGATGATCTTACGCGACCTGCGGCGGTTTTCCGCCTGCCTTGACGTCATGCAACAGATGGTATTTACTCGCGTCGCGGCCAGCACGGCGCGCCCGCGCGCCGCGCGGCCCAGGAGATCATGGCGGTCAACGGCACACAGCTGATTCGACTCGAGTTCACCAGCGCGTTCGAGATGCTGGACTTCGTCCAGGTCGTGAGCGATCACCTGGCGCGCAGCGTGGGGCTCGACGAAGATTCGCTGCACTGGGTCAGCGTCGCCATCCGCGAATCGGTCATCAACGCCATCAAGCACGGCAACCGCAACGACGCCAGCAAGCGCGTCTTCGTCGAGTTTCAGACGGCCGCGCCATCGAATGTCCCGGAACTGGCGATTCGCGTGCGCGACCAGGGCGAAGGGTTCGACCCCGAGGTCGTCGCCAATCCGCTCGCGCCGGAAAACCTGCTGAAGTCCAGCGGCCGCGGCATCTTCCTGATTCGCAACTTCATGGACGACGTGCAGCTGCAGCGCGCGCCGGAAGGCGGGATGGAAATCCGCATGGTCAAGCGCGTGCAGCCCGCCGGCGACGCCGCCTGACGAAGACCTGAGTGCCCCCTCGTCCGATCTTCCTGACGACCGCCATCGAAGCCGTCGTGCGCGCTGGCGACATGCAGATGGCCGGCCTGGGCACGGCCCTGCAGGTGGACAAGAAAGGCACCATCGATCTCGTCACCGAGGTCGACCTCGCCGTCGAGCGCATGTTCCGCGAGATGATCGGCGCGCGGTTTCCCGACCATCAGATCCTGGCCGAAGAGATGGGCGGCGCGGCGAGCGCGCCGCCGGGCCCGTGCTGGGTCTTCGATCCCGTGGACGGAACGACGAACTTCGCGCACGGTCTGCCGATTTTCTGCGCCTCGCTCGCGCTGGAGATCGACGGCGTCGCCGAGGTGGCCGCCGTCTACGATCCCAATCGCCGCGAGCTGTTCACCGCCGAGCGGGGCCGCGGGGCATTTCTCAACGGCGTCCCGCTGCACGTGTCGTCGGCGGAACAACTGGTCGACGCGATGCTCGTCACCGGATTCCCGTACGACGTGCACGCGCGCGTCGACGAGATTGTCGGCCTGTTCGGCAGGTTCGTCGGCCGTGCCCGCGCCGTGCGACGTCTGGGATCGGCAGCGATCGATTTGTGCTGGGTGGCGGCCGGTCGCATGGACGGATTCTGGGAGAGCGATCTGAAGCCGTGGGACATCGCGGGCGGCGCGCTCATCGTCGCGGAAGCGGGCGGCCGCGTGACGACGCTCACCGGCACGCCGTTCACGTCGCGCGGCGGCCACATCCTGGCCACAAACGGACACCTCCACGACGCGATGCTCGACGTGATTCGGGATTACCGGAGCA
Organism: Terriglobia bacterium; assembly: GCA_020073005.1. GTDB lineage: Bacteria > Acidobacteriota > Vicinamibacteria > Vicinamibacterales > CAVVIG01 > SRVP-36. The sequence goes on from JAIQFX010000071.1 coordinate 11,299, forward strand.
CGTGGGACCAGGCGCACTGATCACTCATTTCTGGACGTTTTGACACCCGCGTGAGACACATCCGGGCGAACGCCGCTGATTTCGGGCGCTTTGCGGGCGTGTTTCTGGCATCGCTTCTGCTACAGCCAGCCATGAAGGAGCGCGCCATGCGTCGACTATTGCCGTTTCTCGTCGTGGCCGGGATCGCAGTGCCCTCGGTCGCTTCCGCTCAACAGTGGGTGAGCCTCTACGTCGGCGGGTTCACGCCGCGCAGCGCGGACGCGCGGGGCGACACCGTCAACGGTCAGAGCAACGACGTCCTCGTCAACAACCTGGACTTCCTGTCGTTCAACATCAAGGACTTCAACGCGCCGACGATCGGCGGCGAGTATCTGGTCGGGCTCGGCGACCGGTTCGAAGGCGGACTTGGCGTCGGCCTCTACTCGCGGACCGTGCCCACGGTCTACAACGACTTCGTCAACGCCAACGGCAGCGAAATCACCCAGGACCTCAAGCTCCGGATCATCCCGTTCACGGCGACGGTGCGCTTTCTGCCGATGGGGCGGCACAACGGCATCGAGCCGTACATCGGCGGCGGCGTGGGCGTGCTGAACTGGCGCTACACCGAGACCGGACAGTTCCTCGCCAACGACAATTCGATCTTCAGCGGCAACTTCGTCGGCTCGGGCACGGCCCGGGGCCCGGTTGTTCTCGGCGGCGTGCGTGTGCCAATCGCCGGCTGGGCGGTCGGCGGCGAAGTTCGTTATCAGTCGGCGGACGCGACGTTGCCGGCCGATCAAGGTTTCGCCGGCACGAAGATCGATCTCGGCGGCTTCAACTACCTGCTGACCGTCAACTTCAAGTTCTGACGGCGGTAGAGCGCGAGTCCCGCGCCTTCGCAGACGCGCGAGTACCCACTGAGGAACTCCGGGTGCTCGCGCGATCGCTTCGCCAGCATGTCGCCGCCCTGCGCCTTTTCCTCGATGAGCACCCAGTCGGCGAACGGCTTCGGATCCGCGAGCGCGGCGAGCCAGAGATCGCCGTTGCCTTCGTGCAGGAAGTTGCGGATCGCGAAGCCCGAGTGCGACGCCTCCTGCATGTAATGGCCGAGCGACCCCATGCTCGCCATGATCTTCTCGCCGGACGCCGGCGACCCGAGGCACGCGGTCACGGTCGCGCGCACCGGACCGTTCGGCCGATCCCATTGCGCCTCGACGACCATCGGCGCCGACGCGTCGAGCGGGCGCAGTTCGTAAGCGACGAGGCCGAGAACGGCGACCGCGGCGGCGATGCGCACCGCACGCCACCGCGCGATCCCGGCGAGCACGCCCGCGCCCACGGCTTCCATCGCGATGAGCGGCACCATGTACCGGATGCGGAACGGATGGCCTTTCAGGAACGCGACCCATGGAATCGCCGCGGTGGACATCAGCGAGAGCGCGATCAGCGCGCGAGCTCGCTGCCGGCTGGCAACGCCGACGACGGCCACGATGGCCGCGCCCGCCGCGCCAGCGGCGAGCAGCGCCGTGCCGCTCAGCATCCGTGTGCCCCAGCCGATCTCGGCCGCTGACAGCAGCGGGTCGCCGAGCGACTTGTTTTCCGGAACGAAGAAGTCGCTGCCGACGAACCATTCGCCGATCACGGCGCGGCTGAAGAAGCCAACGATTCGTGGGGCGGGCCTTTCAGGCCCGCCGGGGCGCGATCCCGCCATCAACAATCCGACCGCGACCGTCGACAGCGCGAGCAGCAGCGGTTCCGTCATCGGCGTCGCCTGCAGATACAGAACGTTCGGATTCAATGCAAAGACGGCGGCGGCCGCGATCGCCGCGGCAGTCGATTCGGTGATGAGCAGCACGATCCATCCGATCGCGGCGGTGGCGGCCGCGAACGACGCAATCGAGATCGCGATGGCCGACGCGCCCGTGCGATAGAACAGATCGATCTGGACGGGCAGCGCGTTGAGAAGATGCGGCAGCGGCAACCAAACCGCACCGATCTGCTGCCAGCCCGGCGTGAGGCTGTCGAAGATGCGCCGCGCGACGACGAGATGTCCGCGCGCGTCGTAGTGACTCAGCGTCAGCCCGAGATTCGCGTAGTGCCATGCGACCGCCGCGCCGCCGATCGCCGCGACGATCGCGAGCAGGATCGGAACGGCGCGGCGCCCGGACGGTATAATCACCTGCTTATTCTATGGGCAGTTTTGCGGACAGGCTGCGCGCGCTCGCGCTGGTGTGGGGCGCGCCGGGACTCTTCCTCGTCGCCTTCCTCGACTCCTCGTTCCTGTCGCTTCCCGAGATTGCGGACCTGCTGGTCGTCTACATGGTCACGCAGCAGCCGTCGAAGATGCTGTTGTACGCGGCTTGCGCCACGGTCGGCTCGATGGCGGGCTGTCTCATCATGTACTACCTCGGACGCAGGGGCGGTGAAATGCTCGTCCGGAAGCGGTTCGCCGGCTCGACCGTCGACCGCGCGATGCACGCGTTTCAACGCTATGGCGTGATGGCGGTGCTCGTCCCGTCGATTCTGCCGCCGCCCGCGCCGTTCAAAGTGTTCGTCGTCCTGGCCGGCGCGGCCGAGATCAGCGTCGGCAGTTTCCTGACGGCCATCGCCATCGGACGCGGCGCGCGCTATCTCGCCTTGGGCATCCTGGCGGTGAAGTACGGCGATCGCGCGATGGCCTACATGCGCGATCACGGCGTCGCCGCGTCGTTGATCGCCGTCGGCGTGCTGGTGGCCGGGTTCCTCGCGTACCTGGCGTGGAACCGATCGCGGCGTCGTCAGGCCCCGTGAGCCCCGTGAACCCCGTGAACCTAGTGCGGCGTGTGAGCGTGGTGGTGCCGGCGGTGGTCGCGTGACACGTAGACGGCGGCGCCGCTGAGCGAAAAGAGCATGATGAGCGCCTGCGCGACGAGCGACATCGCGATCGCCGCTTCCTTCGGCTGCCCGATGCCGATGAAGTAGATCGAGAACGTCGCCTCGCGCACGCCGAAGCCGCCGAACGAAATCGGCAGCATCTGCACGACGAACGAGATGGGGACGATGACGCTCAGGTCCCACAGCCCGACGTCCAGCCGCAGCGCGTACGCCACCGCGAAGTAGAAGACGACCATCGTCGCCTGCACGAAGATCGCCGCGGCGAAGCACGCCATGATGGCTCCAGGGCTGTCGCGGAATCTCGCGAGCGCGTGCGTCAGCTTCTCGATGCGGCCGCCGACCCACTCCGCGTGGAAGATCGTGAGCGGGCGGAGAAGCCGGCTGAACGCGTGCGGCGCAAAGATCGCCGGGCCCGCGATCGCCACGCCCGCGATGAAGCCGGCCCACAGCCACGCCGGCCAGATCGGCATGACGCCGTGATGCGTCGCGACGGCGACGGTCGCGCCGATCGCGGCGACGAACACCAGCGCCATGAGCCCGAGTCCGCGGTCGACGAGCACGACCGTCGTCGCGAGCGTCTTCGAGCCCGCGCGCTTGGCCGTGTCGCTGATCCGGATCACGTCGCCGCCGATGTTGCTCGGCAGGAAATTGTTGAAGAACGCGGCCACCAGCAGCGAGCCGAAGAGCGACCGTTTGCGGATGTGGACCTTCTGGGCCTCGAGCAGCAGGTACCAGCGCCAGGCCGTCGCGATCATGTTGATCGTGTACAGGCCGAGCGCGGCCGCGAGCCACGGCAGCGAGGCCCGCCGCGCGGTTTGCCACAGCGCCGACACGTCGACCCACGAGAAGAGCAGCGCAAGCAGCGCGATGCTGACTCCGAGCTTGAGGACGAGCATGCCGTAACGGCGCATGGGAGAAGTCGGGGCCGGAGCCGAGGACATCGCGGGAACGGACGCGTCACTGTACTACGGTTTCATGCGAAAATCACCGGGACAGTGCCCACCCTGACACTCGCCAAGGCGCAATGCCGGAGGTGAATCCCGCGCTGCGGGGTGCGCTCGACGATCGCCGGCTGTCAGGGCCCATCGGCGATCTGGTGGCGGGCACGCAGGACCGCGTGCTGGCCAATTTCGCCGGACGGATTCACGAGCGCGACATTCTCGCGGTCGGGGGCGGCAGCGAACGCGCGGCGCTGCTGTTCGCGCACGGCGGCGCGAAGGTGACCGCGGTCGAGCCGTCCGAGACGACGCTCAACCGGCTGCGCCACCGCGCGGCGGCCGAGCTCGTCAAGATCGAATTCCGCCTCGGCGATCCCCGCGCGCTCAGCCTGCCCGATCGCAGTTTCGACATCGCCGTCGGCCTTCGACTCCTGATGCACACGCCGGAGTGGCGCAGGTATGTGTCGGAGCTGTGCCGGGTCGCCGAGCGTCTCGTCGTCCTCGACTATTTTCCTGTCATGAGCGTCTCGCTGCCGGGGGCGATGGTGCGTCGCGTCACGCGCACGCTGGGCGGGCGGTCTGCGACGTATCGAGTCGTCAGGCACGCGGCGATTGTTGAAGCGCTGGACCAATCGGGGTTCAGCGTGCGCTCGGTGCACCGGCAGTTCGTGCTGCCCTACGTCCTGCATCGCGCGATCGGGTCGCGCCGTTTCACAATCAAGTCGGAAAGGATGCTGGACCACCTGGGGCTGCTCAAGCTGCTGGGGACGCCGGTCACGCTCGTCGCGGAACGGAGCGCGTCGTTGAACGAGCCGCCGGCCGATGGGGCGGCCTGGAGGCGGCATTGATCGTCTAAGATCAAAACGTATGGGATATCGCAGCGAGCTCGAGGCGCGGCTGGCCAAGAAAACGACGAAGGCGATCGTCGACTACGCGATGCTGGAGGACGGCGATCGCGTCATGGTCGGGCTGTCGGGCGGCAAGGACAGCTGGGCCCTCCTGCAGGTCCTCGACGTGCTGCGCCAGCGCGCGCCCATCCGCTTCACGCTCGTCGCCGTCAACGTGGACTCGGGCTACAAGGAATACAAGCACGACCTCATCGCGAGCACCTGCAGAGCGCGGGGCTGGGACTATCGTATCGAGCACACGGGGATCGGGCAGACGATCGACGACATCCTCGAGGACGGCGCGACGCCGTGTTCGCTCTGCGCCCGCCTCCGCCGCGGCGTGCTCTACAGAATTGCGAAGGAAGAAGGCGCGACGAAGATCGCGCTCGGCCACCACGCCGACGACTTCATCGAGACGCTGCTGCTGAATCTGTTCTTCGCCGGCGCGCTCAAGGCGATGCCCGCGAAGCTCGTGTCCGACGATGGCCGGCACGTCGTCATTCGGCCGCTGGTGTACGTCGGCGAGGACGAAGCGCGCGGCTACACGAAAGAGTGCGACCTGCCCATCATCGGCTGCTGCTGCCCGGCGTGCGGCGACCTCGGCCTGCAGCGCCAGCGGACGAAGCGCTTGTTGATGGAGCTCGAGCGGGAACATCCGGGCGTGAAGCAGTCGATGCTGAAGGCGCTGGCGAACGTCGCGCCGCGGCAGCTGCTCGACACGCGCCTGAATCCGCCCGCCGAGCTTCGCGCGCAGGTCCGGCCAAAGCCGGACACCACGGAGAAGGTTTCGGCCACGGAAGGGTTCAGTGGTGTCCGGCTTTAGCCGGACTCTGCGATGAGAGCCGTCGTTCAACGCGTGCGCAGCGCTTCAGTCACCGTCGGGCATCAGATCGTCGGCCGCATCGAGCGCGGGCTGCTGGTGTTCGTCGGCGTCGAGAAAGGTGACGGCCCGGACGACGTGCTGAGCATTGCCGGCAAGGTCCGCGACCTCCGCGTCTTCGAGGATCCGCCGGAAGGGCCGGCGCCCCTCGTTCGACGACGCCGCGCCGCCGGCGGTCGCGAAGCCGCTCTACGAGGACGTCGTGCGCCAGCTCCAGGCGAGCGGCGTCGCCGTGGCGACGGGCGAGTTTCAGGCGGCGATGCAGGTCGAGCTCGTGAACGATGGTCCAGTCACGCTGCTGCTGGATAGCCGAAAACGTTTCTGACGCCATGAGGTTTCGCATGCGCTATCGATGTGTGGGTCTGATCGCTCTCGTCACGGTCTGGACGCTGGTGGCAGTGCCCGCGGCGGCACAGCAGCGGCCGCTCGCCACGGAAGATCCCGAGCCGGTGGGCGCCGGCCGCATCCTGCTCGAGACCGGAATCGACCTGACGCACGATCAGCAGTATCCGGTGTCGGGACTGAAAGGGAATCTGCTGCGAGTGCCGACCATCGGGATCAGCTTCGGCATCAGCTCCATCGCGGAGTTTCAGATCGACGGCGACTTCTACAGCCGGCTCAACATCAGCCAGCGCAACCCGTTTGCGCCGCTGGCCGCGGACGTTCCCGTCGGCGACAGCACGCACGGCGTGGACGATGCGGTCATCGCGACGAAGATCCGTCTCCTGTCGGAAAGCGACAGCCGTCCGGCCATCGGCATCCGCTTCGCGACCAAGCTGCCGAACGCGTCGAACGCCAGCGGCCTCGATCCGAACACGACCGATTTCTTCATCTCGATCCTCGGCGCCAAGACCGTGCAGTCCATCCGCGTCGTCGGCAATCTCGGCGTAGGCATCCTCAGCGATCCGACCAATGGCGCGCGGCAGAACGACGACCTGATGTACGGCCTCTCGTTCGCGCGTGCGGTCACGCAACAGGCGGAGCTGGTCGGCGAGCTGAACGGCCGCGTCTCGACGCGGAGCGGCGAAGCGTTTCCCGGCACGGAGACGCGCGGACTGTTGAAGCTCGGCGGGCGCTACACCGTGGGGATGCTGCGGCTCGACGCGGGACTCTTCTTCGGTCTGACGACGGTCGATCCGACCATCGGGTTCACGACCGGCCTCACCTACGTCTTCAACGGCTTCAAGGTCCCGTAGAGCGTCCGAACGGCCGCGATTTCCTCACGCACGCGATCCGCTGGCCAGCGCAACTCGCCGCCGACGATTTCAGCCGCGCGCGTGAGTCCCTCTTCGCCGGGTTCGCCCAGCGCGCCGATCGGCGTGCGCCGCACGACGGCGTCGGCGAGGCGCGTGACCATTTCCGCCCGCGCGGCGTGGACGAGCTCGGCGCCGATGACGGGCGATCCGGCCGCCACGCGCGCGCGCCACTCCGGCCTGTCCACGGCCAATTCCAGCAACTCCCGATGTCGCGATCCGTACGCGACGAGCACGTGCGGGACCGCGTCCGTCGGCAGACCCGCGTCGTACTCGCGACGCACTTCTCCGATCGCGGCGCCGACGTCGCGGAGGCTGCCGCCCGGCAGGATCGTTTCCGCCGTCCGGCACGCCGACGCCGCGCGCGCGAGTTTCACCAGCGCGAGGTCGGTCACGCGTTCCGCGAGTGCCCGGGCCGTGACCGCTGACGCCGCGATCGCCGAGATCACGCCGTCGACCCCGGTCGCGCCGTGGTCGATCGCGTGGTCGCCGGCCGGCGCGGGGACGCTCGCGCGGTGAACGAGCGTGATGTCCTTCGTCGACAGATCGAGCGCGGGGAACGCCTGGTTCAGCTGCTTGATGAATGCGGGAACGTCCGTGTCGCCGTACCACGGACCGAAGATCGCGCGCTGGCGCCATGGGACGAGATACAACGGCCGCCGGCCTTCACCGAAGCCGCCCAGCACCTCCTCGCCGGCGTCGCGCGTCGTCACGAGCGTCAGGCGATTCTGCATCGGGACGCCGATCGCGGCGTCGAGCCGCGTCAGCAGCGCGTCGATCGCCGGGCCGGTCGCGTTGATCGTGACGCGCGCGTTGATCTCGATCGTTCTCCCGCTCACCGCGTCACGGGCGCGAACGCCGACAACGCGCCGGCCGTCGACGAGCGGCGCGAGCGCCTCGACGTAGTTGGCCAGCGAGGCGCCATGCTCGGCCGCGGCCTGCGCGAACGCGAAGACGAGCCGATTGAATGGCGTGGCCACGCGACACGACGCGGGCGCGCGGCAGGCGAAGCGAGGGCGGCAGATCGCGGGCGCGCTTCGATCGGATCACGCTGCCGGCGGCAAACGCGGTCCGCGTGGCCAGCGTGCCATGACGAAGCGAGCGGTAGATCGGAACGACGCAGGCGACCGGCTGCAGGGCGTGCGGCGCGAGGCGCGCGAGCGTCTGCCGTTCACGCGCGTCATGACGGGTGGTCGCGGACGGGAGGCGCACGTCGCCGCTGACGATCGGCCATTGACGGATGGCGGCGGCGTTCCCGAAATCGTCGCGGTCGACGAGCCCGACGGCCAGGCCGCGCTGGGCGGCGTCGTACGCGACGGCGAGCCCCGTGATCCCGCCGCCGACGACGAGGACGTCGAGCGTGCGGGAGACGAGCGAATCGAGATCACGGATCATGCGGTGCCTTTGTCGTGCAGTGCGTGGGTTATAGTTTGACGGCCCGGCCGGGCGAATGGTTCTCGAAAATCCGCCCGATGACCAGATAACCAGATGACTCGATGATTAAGTTCAGCAAAGCCCACGCGTACGGCAACGACTTTCTGTACATCGAGGCCGCCGCCGTTGCAGGCATGGCCCTGGACGCGCTCGCCCGTGAGCTCTGCGATCGTCACACCGGCATTGGCGCCGATGGCCTGATCCTGTTCGCCTCGGCGCCGCACGGCGCGACGATGGTCCTGTTCAACGCCGATGGCGGGCGCGCCGAAGTGTCCGGAAACGGTGTGCGAGGGCTCGCCGCGCTCCTGCTGCGGCACGACACGCGCGCCGCCGCCGGCATCACGATTCACACCGAGGGCGGCATGAAGCAGTTGACCCGGACCGCGACGGCCAAAACCCGTCAGACATTCCGCGCCGCCATGGGTCTGCCGGAACGCCTGCGGCGGATCCCGCTGACGGCCGCCGGCGAAGCGCTCCAGGTCGTGACGATGAGCTTCGGCAACCCGCAAAGCGTCGTGCTCGGGCCGTTGCCCGACGAGACGCGGTTCCGACGGCTGGGACCGGCGATCGAGCGGCATGAGGCGTTCCGCGACGGAACGAACGTCGAGTTCGCCGTCGTCGAAAGCCCCGGGGTCGTGCGAATTCTGATCTGGGAGCGCGGCGTCGGTCCGACGATGTCGTCGGGTACGGGATCGTGCGCGGCGCTGATTGCTGCCGCGGCGTTCGGCGGGGCGGCGCGCGACGCCGAAGTGGTGGCGCCGGGTGGCGCGCAGCGGGTCGAGTGGCGAGACGAGGCGGTCTACCTCACCGGGTGGGCCGAGGTGCTGTTCGACGGAGAGTGGGCGGGACGCTAGTTTCTTCGTACCGGCGACGAGCCGCGCCGATCAGATTCTGCCAATAGAGCTCAGTGACGCCGGCGGTTGCTTGACGGGGTCGCCGGGCTCAGATCCTTTGTAACTGTCTGCAGGCGTGCGGCCACGCCGTCCAACGATTCCACTGCGGCGGGGAAGTTCTCCTTCTCATACGCCGCGCGCGCTTTTTGCAGGGCCTTGTCGCTGTCCGCGATTGCGCGGCGAGCGGCAGTCAGCGCTCGGGCCGGTGCGCGCGCCGTCTCGGCGGCCTTCAGCGTCGCACGGGCGGCGGTGAGCGCCATGGTCGCGTCCGAGATTGCGCCGTCGGCGGCGCCGCGGGCGGCGGCCTTACGGGTCGTCGCCTCGTGCTCGGCGCTCTGCCCGCGCGTGCGCGCGTCGAGCGCCTGGCTGAGGGCCAGCCGGTAGTCGCGCTGCGTGACGGCGTCCTTCGCGTGGGCGAGGGCCTCTTGTGACGCGACCAACTCGTCGTGGGAGTACTGATCGGCGCCGGCGGCGCGCGCCGCGTCGATGGCGGCCTGCGCCGCCTGCATTTCCTTGTCGGGAGGATCGTCGCCGCACGCGGCGCCGCTCAGTGCCGCGACGACGGCGAGAGGCAGCATCATGCAACGACCGAACGACATGGGCACAAGTATACAAGCTGTCAGCTTTCGGCTGTCAGCTCTCAGTGGGCGGCACGCTCAGAAACGCGGTCAATCGTGCGTCGGAAGGAGGAGCGGTGCAGGACTTCAGGAATCTCTCGGTGTGGCAGATGGCTCGGCGGCTGACGAAATCGATCTACGAAATGACCGTGGACTATCCGGAGAGTGAAGCGTTCGGCCTCAGGAGTCAGATGCGGCGGGCCAGCGTGTCGATTTGCTCGAATATCGCGGAGGGGTGTGGCCGTCGCGGCGACCGTGAGTTCCGGCGGTTCTTGGACGTCGCCATGGGATCGGCGTGCGAACTGGAATGCGAGACGATCCTCAGTTTTGATCTGGCGTTCATCACGGAGACGGCACAGGAGCAGATTCTGGACGTGTTGATCCAGACCAAGCGGATGCTCGGCGGGCTTCTTGCCTGTCTCGGATGGGGCAGGTCGAAGTCGGGAGGGCGTGAGACCGCCGCGGGAAACCGCCGGCCGCGTCAGCGCGCGGCGGGGGCGCGTGAGACGGACAGCGGCACTGACAGCTGAGAGCCGTCAACTGAGAGCTTGTAGTACGATGAAAGACCTGTTGCTCGACGATCGGCCGCGCGAGAAGCTGTCGCGGCACGGGGCCGCGGCGCTGGGCGACAACGAACTGGTCGCGCTCGTGGTCGGACAGGGCTCGCGGCGGGGCAGCGCGCTCGTGCTGGCGAACGAACTGCTGGCGAGCGCGGGCGGCGTGCACGGCCTGGCGCGATCGAGTTGTCACGATCTCGTGCGGATCGCGGGTGTCGGACGCGCGCGAGCGGCGCAGATCGTCGCCGCCGTCGAGCTCGGCCGGCGGACGCTGACGCGGCCGCCCGGTGCGCGGCCTCAGATCCTCTGTCCACGGGACGCGGCCGAGTACCTGATGCCGCGGTTCGGATCGCGCCGCACGGAGCAGTTCGGCGTCATGCTGCTCGACGCCAGGCACCGGCTGCTGCGCGTGCAGGTGCTGACGGTCGGCACGCTGGACACGGCCGGCATCGCGCCGCGCGACGTGTACCGCGAAGCCATGCTGGGCGGCGCCGCGGCCATCGTCGCGTTCCACAATCATCCGTCCGGCGATCCATCGCCAAGCCCGGAGGATGCGGAGCTGACGCAGCGGCTCGCGGCGGCCGGCGTGCTCATGGGCATCGACTTCGTCGATCACATCGTGCTCGGCGACGGACGATACTGGAGCTTCAAGGAGATGAGGGAGCTGTAGTGGCGAAGGTGCTGTATTTCGACTGCTTCTCGGGCATTTCCGGCGACATGGCGCTCGGCGCGCTGCTCGACGCCGGTCTGCCGCTCGAAGCGTTGAAAGGCGCGCTCGGAAGCCTGGCGCTGCCAGGTGTGCACATCCACGCCCACAAGGTGCTCCGCGCCAACGTGTCGGCCACGCACTTCGTCGTCCACGAGCACGATCACGATGTGCATGACGACCACCAGCACCCGGCACAGCACGAGGCACAGCACCCTGCACCCCGCACCCAGCACGGCACCCGGCACCACGCACCCGGCACCCAGCACGATCACTCACATCCGCATCGATCGCTGCCGGAAATCTTCGCGCTGATCGACAAGTCAGCGCTCAGGCCGGCCGGCCGCGACCGGGCGAAGGCGTTGTTCCAGCGGCTGGCCGAAGCCGAGGCGGCAATCCATCAGATGCCGGTGGAGAAAGTCCATCTGCACGAGGTCGGCGCCCTGGACTCGATCATCGACATCGTCGGGATCGTGTTCGCGATGGAGTGGGCCGGCGCGGACCGCGTCGTCTGCTCGCCGCTCAACGTCGGCGGCGGCATGGTGCAGTCCGCGCACGGACTCTTTCCCGTGCCCGCGCCCGCGACGGTCAAGCTGCTCGGCGACGCGCCGGTGTACAGCGGCACCGTCCAGAAAGAGCTCGTGACGCCGACCGGCGCGCTGATCGTGTCGTCGTACGCGTCCGCGTTCGGCCCGATTCCGGCGATGGCGATCGACAAGGTCGGCTACGGCGCCGGCACGCGCGACGACGGGGCGACGCCGAACGTGCTGCGGGTGCTGATTGGCCGCGAGACGGCGCGGGCGCACGGCGACCGCGTGACCGTCGTCGAGTGCGAGATCGACGACATGAACCCGCAGATCTTCGGCGTGGTGATGGACCAGCTGTACGCCGCGGGCGCGCTGGAAGTGTTCTACGTGCCCGTGCAGATGAAGAAGAATCGGCCCGGCACGCTGCTGACCGTCGTCGTGGCGCCCGAAAAGCGCACGGCGATTGCCGACGTCATCTTCCGCGAGACGACGACAATCGGGTTGCGGTACCACGACATGGACCGTGAATGCCTCGACCGCGAGATCGTCAAGGTCGAGACGTTGATCGGGACCGTCCGCTTCAAGGTCGCGCGGCGCAACGGCCGCGTCGTCAACGCAGTTCCCGAGTTCGAGGATTGCGCGAAGCTGGCGACGGCGAGCCAGTTGTCCGTCAAGGAAGTGCAAGCGCTCGCCGTGCAGGCGTACGGAAAGGCTCAGCAGGGGTGAAGCGATTCTTTCTCACGACCGCCATCGACTACGTGAACAGCCGGCCGCACCTCGGCACGGCGTACGAGAAGGTGTGCGCGGACGTCATCGCCCGCTACAAGCGGCTCTGCGGCTTCGAGACGCGTTTCCTGATGGGGAACGACGAGCACTCGCAGAACGTGTTCAAGAAGGCGAGCGAAGAGGGACTCGATCCGCTCAAGTACTGCGATCAGATGGAGCAGGAGTTCCGCCGGACGTGGAAGCGGCTCGACGTCTCGTTCGACGATTTCATCCGGACCACCGAGCCGCGGCATCGGGCCGGCGTCACTGAGATCACGAACCGGATTCACGCGGCGGGCGACATCTACGAAGGCGTCTACGAAGGCTGGTACTGCGTCGGCTGCGAGGAGTTCAAGCAGGAGAAGGATCTCGTCGACGGCAACTGCCCCCTGCATCCGACGCTCAAGCCGGAGTGGATCAAGGAGAAGAACTACTTCTTCCGGCTGTCGAAGTACCAGCAGCCGCTGCTGGATCATTTCGCGGCGCACCCGGAGTTCCTGCAGCCGGACGTCCGCCGCAACGAGATCCTGCGGCTCATCGAAGGCGGGCTCGTCGACATTTCGGTCAGCCGCGCGGGGCAGTCCTGGGGCATCCCGCTCCCGTTCGATCCGGAGAGCGTCGTCTACGTCTGGTTCGACGCGCTCATCAACTACGCGTCCGCCGTCGGGCTCGGCGGCGATCAAGAAATGTTCGCGCGCTGGTGGCCGGCCGATCTGCACGTCATCGGCAAGGACATCACGCGGTTCCACGCGGTCATCTGGCCGGCGATGCTGATGAGCGCGGGGCTGAAATTGCCGCAACAGATCTTCGGCCACGGCTTCATGACGATGAACGGGCAGCGGATGAGCAAGACGCTCGGCACGATCGTCGATCCGATCGTCGCGGCCGATCGCCTCGGTCATGATCCGCTGAGACTGTACCTGGTGAAGGAAGTCACTTTCGGCGGCGACGGTGACTTCTCGTGGGAGCGGTACGACGAGCGCTACAACGTCGATCTGGCGAATAATCTCGGCAACCTGGTGAACCGAGTCACGGCGATGGCGCATCGGTATCGCAACGGCCGTGTTGTGCCGGCGGGTGAAACGTCTTCGCGGCTAAGAGACTTGCCCAATGAAGTCGCGACGTGTTATCGGCGCGCCATGGACGCGTTTGCGATTCACGAAGCGGCGGCCTCCGTATTTCGATTGATCGATGCGACGAACTTGCACATTACGGAGACGGCGCCCTGGACACTCGCGAAAGATCCGGCGTCGGCCGATCGGTTGACGCAGGTGCTGTTCGACGCGGCGGAAGCGATCCGGCTCGCGGCGGTGTTGCTCGAGCCGATCATGCCCTCGTCGAGCCGAGAGATTCTGCGGCGCGTCGGCGTGTCGCCGGACGCGCTGCTGTTCGAACGCGATGGCCGCTGGCGCAGCGACGGCGAGCGCGTGCTCTTGCAGGAAGGACCTCTGTGGCCCCGGAAGGAGTTGACGACCGTGAGTGAGAACCCGCTACCACCGGGCGCGCCTGGTGCGCACCCTGCACCGGCACCCAGCACTGCTGCACCCGGCACGGCACCCGGCACCGCCGCACCCAGCACTCCGGCACCCGGTGCGGCACCCGCTGGGGGCGACCGCATCTCCATCGACGACTTCATGAAAGTCGAGCTGCGCGTCGCGAAAGTGCTCGCGGCCGAGCGCGTGCCGAAGTCGAACCGGTTGCTCAAGCTGCAGGTCGACGTCGGCACCGAACAGCGGACGCTCGTGGCGGGCATCGCCGAAGCCTACGAGCCTGAAGCGCTGATCGGGAAGACCGTGGTCGTCGTGTTCAACCTGAAACCGGCGAAGCTGATGGGCGTCGAGTCGAACGGGATGGTTTTGGCCGCCAGCCCCGACGGCGGCAAGCCGACGGTCGTGTCGTTCGAGACGCCGCCGCCGCCCGGCACGCGAGTCCGCTGATCGTGTCGCGGTTCCGCCTCGTCTGCGCGGCGTGCCTGCTGGCGACCGCTGTCGCCCCTGTCGGCGTAGTCACGCTCCGTGCATCGACGCGGGCGGTTCCGCGGCCCGGCGATGCCGAGGCCGCGGCGGTGGAGCGCTTCAAGGCGATCCGCGGCGACCACGTCCAGCTCGAGCAGTTCCTCCACGAGATGCCGAAGGGCGGCGACCTGCACGTGCATCTCTCCGGCGCCGTGTATGCCGAGAGCTATCTGCGGTGGGCCGGCGACGCCGGTCTCTGCCTCGTCACTGCCACGCTGTCGCTCGCGCGGCCGTCGTGCGATGCGGCGGCGGGCAAGCCAGCAGCCTCGACCGTGTCAGAAGGCTCGCCGATCTACGACCAGGTCCTCGACGCGTGGTCGATGCGCAACTGGCGTGATGGGAATGCCGCGCGCGGCGGCCGCGATCATTTCTTCGCCACGTTCGCGCGTTTCAATCTCGCGACCGGACGCGTCGGCGACATGCTGGCCGAAGCGGTGTCCCGCGCGGCCGCGGAGCATGACGAGTACGTCGAGCTGATGCTCGCGACCGACGGGGGCGCCGCCGCGATGCGCGGCACGGCCGCCGGCTGGAACGCCGATTTCCGGCGCATGCGCGATCGCCTCGTGGCGAACGGATTCAACGCGGTCCTCGCGGAGGCGCGGACGCGGCTCGATCAAGCCGAGGCGCGCGAGCGCGAGGTCCTGCACTGCGGCTCGAGCGACGCCGCGCCCGGGTGCGCCGTCACCGTACGCTACATCTCGCAGGTCTACCGGGCCGGCGCGCCGGAGCAGGTGTTTGCGCAGATGCTCGCCGGGTTCGCACTCGCGAGCGCCGACCCGCGCGTCGTCAGTCTCAACCTCGTCGCGCCCGAGGACGACCCCGTCTCCATCCGCGACTTCCCGCAGCACATGCGGATGCTCGAGTTCTTCCACGAGCGGTATCCGGCCGTGCCGATCACGCTGCACGCCGGCGAGCTTGCGCCCGGCATGGCTCCGCCGGCCGCGCTTCACTCGCACATCCGCGACTCCGTTCGGATCGGACACGCGCTCCGGATCGGCCACGGCGTGGACGTGATGCACGAGCGGAATCCGACGGCGCTGCTGCGCGAGCTGAGCGCCCGGCGCGTCCTGATCGAGATTGCGCTCAGCAGCAACGATGTGATCCTCGGGATCAGCGGCGCCGCGCACCCGCTGGCGGCGTACCTCCGCTACGGTGTCCCAGTCGCGATCGCGACCGACGATCCCGGGGTCGCGCGGTCGAGCCACACGCGTGAATTTCTGCGGGCCGTCGAGGATCAAGGACTGGACTACCTGACGATCAAGCGCCTCGCGCGGAACTCGCTCGAGTTCGCGTTCGCCGATCGCGCGACGAAGCGCCGCCTGCAGACGCAACTCGAGAATCACTTCGCAGCGTTCGAACGCCAGCAACAGAACCCGTGATCGACAGTCATTGCCACCTCGCCGACGAGAAGTTCGCCGCGGATCTCGACGCCGTGATCCAGCGCGCGAAAGAGGCCGGCCTCGAGCGCGCGATGGTGATCCTCGAAGGCGGCAATCCGAAAGAAGCCGAGCAGGCCGCGCGCGTGCAGGCGCTGTGGCCGGAGGCGCGCGTCTCGATCGGCGTGCACCCGCACCAGGCGCACGAGTTCGCGGACTCGCCGGCGCGGGCCGCCGCCGTCGTCGGCGATCAACTGACCGCGACGCCGGACGCGAGGGCCGTCGGCGAGATCGGTCTGGACTATCACTACGACTTCTCGCCGCGCGACGTGCAGCAGGCGGTGTTCCGGGCGCAGGTCCGGCTCGCGCGCGAACGGCGCCTGCCGATCGTGATCCACACGCGCGAGGCCGACGCCGACACGCTCGCGATCCTGCGCGAGGAGGGCGGCGGCGACGTGAAGGGCGTGCTGCACTGCTTCACCGGCGATCGGGCGCTGGCCGAGGCCGGGCTTGCCCTGGGGTTCTACGTCTCGTTCGCCGGCATCCTCACATTTCCAAAGGCGGAGGAGTTGCGCGCGGTCGCGCGCGTGGTGCCGCAGGATCGTCTGTTGATTGAAACCGACAGCCCCTTTCTGGCGCCGGTGCCGCACCGCGGCAAGCGCAACGAGCCGGCCTGGGTCCCGCGGGTCGCCGAGACGCTGGCGGGGCTGCACGGCGTCGCGCCGGAGGCGATGGCCGAGCGCACCACCGCGAATTTCCACGCGCTGTTTCGCCCGTAACGCTTTGACACCCTCTGCGAGTTGTGTTGTGATTGTCCGCACTCACCTGAGTTGACCGTGCAAAAGTCGTCGCTCGCCCTGTCGCAGATTTTCGAGCCGATCCGCGCCGACCTGGAGAAGGTGGACGTTGAATTCGGCCGTCACGTCCAGTCGCAGGTCGAGCTGATCCCGCGCATCGGGCAGTACATCCGCACGAGCGGCGGGAAGCGGATCCGTCCGGCGCTGTTGCTCATGGCCTCGCGGCTCAGCGGATATACGGGCGACCGCGCGATCCTCTACGCCGCCGTCGTCGAGTTCATCCACACCGCGACGCTGGTCCACGACGACATCATCGACGACTCGGATCTGCGCCGCGGCCGCCTCGCCGTTCACTCGCGCTGGGGCAACGACATCACGGTGCTGCTGGGCGATTACCTGTACATCAAGTCGATGGCGCTCGCGCTCACGCACGACGAGCTCGACATCATCCGCCTGCTCTGCGACGTCACGCTGCGCATGATCGAGGGCGAGCTGTACCAGCTGACCAAGAACGGCGACGCGGACATCACGGAAGAGCAGCACTTCGACATCATGCGCCGCAAGACGGCGTACCTGTTCGGCGGCTGCGCGCAGATCGGCGGCATGCTGGGCAAGGTGTCGAGCGAGCACGAGCAGGCGCTCCGCGAATACGGCTTCAACCTCGGCATGGCGTTCCAGCTCGTCGACGATCTGCTGGACTTCACGGGCGACGCCGAGGCGGTGGGGAAGCCGATCGGCAGCGATCTGCGCGAAGGCAAGGTGACGCTGCCGTTGATCCATCTCCTGCAGCACGAGACCGGCGGCGCCGGCTCGCGCATCGTGCGCGAGGTCATCGCGTCGCGCGCCGTGACGAAGGACACGTGGCACGAGCTCCTGCACCTGCTGAAGGAGCACGCGTCGATCGATTACGCGCAGCGCAAGGCCGAGGATTTCGCCGAGACCGCGAAGAAGCCGCTCTACGCGTTCCCCGCCAGCGCCGAACGCGACGCCCTGCTCGCGCTGCCGGACTACGTCCTGTCCCGGGACCGGTGAAGCCGATCGCCGACCGCGTCCGCGAATTGCGCGACGCCATCCGGCACCACGAAGAGCGCTACTACATCCACAACGACCCGGAGATCTCCGACGAGGCGTTCGATCGCCTGCTCCACGAGCTGGAGCGCCTCGAAGCCGAGCATCCGGAGCTCGTCACGCAGGATTCGCCGACGCAGCGCGTCGCCGGCCGGCCCGTCGAGGGATTTGCCACGGTCGAGCACGCGCAGCCGATGCTCAGCCTCGACAACGTGTACAACGACGAGGAGCTCCGCGCGTTCGACGAGCGCGTGCGCAAGGGCGCCGGTGCCGGCGAGGCGCCGGTCGCGTACGTCGCGGAGCTGAAGATCGACGGCTTGAGCATCGCGCTGACGTACGAGGATGGACATCTCGTGCGCGGGGCGACGCGGGGCGACGGCGCACGCGGCGAGGACGTGACGGCCAACGTCCGCACGATTCGCGCGATCCCGCTCGCGCTGCGGAACGGTCCGGCGGGACGCGTCGAGATGCGCGGCGAGGTGTATCTGCCGCGCGCGTCGTTCGACCGGATTAACCGCGAGATGGAAGATGCGGGCGAGCCGCTCTTCGCGAATCCGCGCAACACGGCTGCCGGCACGATGCGGAATCTCGATCCCGCGCTCGTCGCCAAGCGCGGGCTGTCCGCGTTCATGTATCAGGTCGTCGAACGTGGCGGCCGGCTTCAGCCGGCCGAGGACGGTCCGCCTGAAGGCGGACGCCACATGACGCATGCCGAGATGCTGACGGCAATGCGCGAGTGGAGCCTGCCCGTCGAGCCGCACTGGCGGCGCTGCGCGGATATCAGCGCAGTGGCCGCATTTTGCGACGAGTGGGCGGAGAAGCGCCGCACCCTCGAGTTCGAGACCGACGGCGTCGTCATCAAGGTCGACGACCTCGCCCTGCGCGAGAGACTCGGCGCGACGGCGAAGTTCCCGCGGTGGGCCACCGCGTTCAAGTTCCCGGCGCAGCAAGCCACGACGGTCTTGCGAGCGATTGCCGTGAACGTCGGCCGGACCGGCGCCGTGACGCCGTACGCGGTGCTCGAGCCTGTGTTCCTCGCCGGGTCGACGATCTCGATGGCAACGCTTCACAACGCCGACGATGTCGCGCGAAAGGACCTCAGGGAGGGCGATCGCGTTCTGATTGAAAAGGGCGGCGACGTCATCCCGAAGGTCGTGAAGTTCATCCCGCCGCACGCGGAGGACAGCCGCCCGTGGCAGATGCCGTCGCGGTGCCCGGAGTGCGAGAGCGAGCTGCGCCGCGACGAGGAGGAAGTCGTCTGGCGCTGCGAGAACTCGTCGTGCCCGGCGAGGATCCGGCGCAGCATGGAGCACTTCGCCTCGCGGACGGCGATGAACGTCGAAGGGCTCGGCGCGTCGCTGGTCGATCAGCTCATCGAACAGGGCCTCGTCCACGACTACGCCGATCTCTACGCGCTGAAAGCCGATCAACTCGAGCAGCTGGTCGTCGCGCCGCGCGATCCGAAATCCGACCGGGCCGTGCCGCGCAAGCTGGGTAAGGTCGGCCGCAACGTCATCGAACAACTCGAGCGCAGCAAGTCGAACGACCTGTCCCGCCTCGTCTACGCGCTCGGCATCCGGCACGTCGGCGAGAAGGTCGCCGCGACGCTGGCGCGTCACTTCAGGACCATGGACGGGCTGATGGCTGCATCGGTCGAGGCGCTGCAGACCGCGCCGGAGATCGGTCCCGTCGTGGCGGCATCGGTGCGCGCGTTCGCGGACGAGCCGCGCAATCGGCGTCTGATCGACCGCTTGCGGGACGCCGGCGTCAATATGGCGAGCCAGGCGCCGGAGCCGACTGACCTGCCGGGACCGCTGGCGGGGAAAACGTTCGTGCTGACGGGCACCTTGACGTCGATGACGCGCGAGCAGGCGACGGAAGCGATCGAGCGGCTCGGCGCGAAAGTGTCCGGTTCCGTCAGCAAAAAAACCAGCTACGTGGTGTACGGCGCCGAAGCGGGCAGCAAGCTCGAGAAAGCGCGGACACTCGGCGTGGAAACGCTGGATGAGGAGAAGTTCCTCGCTCTTATAATGAGGACTTAGTGTCTCGCCGCTTCACCCTCGTCTCCGTCGCGCTGACCGCCGTCGTCTCGTTCCTCGTGGGCGCGATCTTCGCCGGCGGGAGCTCGCAGCCGTCGGTCCACGCAGGTGCGAGGGGACGGGTCTCGCCGGAAGTTGGTGCGAGACCCGTCCCCCCTTCAGCGAGACCCGTCCCCTCGGCCTCTCTCGTCAGCTTCGCGGACGTCGTCGAGCGGCTCAATCCCGCCGTCGTGAACATCGAAGCGACGGCGCGAGGCCGCGACACGCGGCGCCGGACGACGGATCCCGACTCGCCGCGGCGCGGATCCGGCACCGGCTTCATCATCGACGCCGACGGCAGCATCCTCACGAATCACCACGTCGTCGATCGCGCGGAGCGCATCTCGGTCAAGCTGTCTGACGGCCGGACGCTGGTCGCGCACGTCGTCGGCACGGATCCGGACACCGACATCGCGCTCATCAAAGTCGACGGCCAGACCGGATTGCCGGTCGCGCCGCTCGGCGATTCGACCGCGCTGCGCATGGGCGAGTGGGTGTGCGCGATCGGCAACCCGTTGGGCTTCGAGCACACCGTGACGGTCGGCGTCGTCAGTTTCCTCGGCCGGAAGCTCTTCGATCAGAGCCTCGACAACTACATCCAGACCGACGCCGCGATCAATTTCGGCAACAGCGGCGGACCGCTCATCAACGCGCGCGGCGAGGTCGTCGGCATCAACTCGGCGATCAGCTCGCGGGCGAGCAGTATCGGCTTCGCCGTGCCGATCGCGACGGCGAGCGCGATCCTGCCGCAGTTGCGCGCGCGCGGGAAGGTCAGCCGCGGCTACATCGGCGTCGGCCTGCGCGACGTCGATCCGGATCTCGAGCGATCGCTGAAGCTGCCGGTGCATCGCGGCGCGATGGTGCAGGACGTGATCGCGGGCTCGCCGGCCGATCGCGCGGGCGTCCAGCCCTACGACGTCATCGTGTCTTTCGACAACGAGCCGGTCACCAACGACGATGAGCTGATTCGCAGCATCTCGTCGCACGCGCCGGGTTCAGCCGCGCGGCTCCAGGTCGTGCGCGACGGCCGGCAGCAGACGTTCACCGTCAAACTGACCGAACGCGCGCCCCGCGAGAAGCAGGACGCGCGATCCGAGCCGGCGTCCGGCGATCGCGCCCGGCCCGACACGGATGGCCCGCTGGGATTGAACGTGCGCGATCTCGATCGGCAGACGATCGACACGCTCGAGCTGCCGCGGCCCGCGAGGGGCATTCTGATCGCGCGCGTCGAGCCGACGAGCGCCGCGTTCGATTCCGGCATCGAGCGCAACACGGTGCTCCTCGAGATCAACCGCCAGCGCGTCGACTCGGTGAGCGAGTTCCGGCGGCTCGTGCGCGCCGCGCGTCCCGGCGACATCCTGACCCTCTACCTCTACGTGCCCGACGTCGACCAGCATCAGGTGAAGACGGTCCGAGTGGAAGCGCGCTAGATGCCCAAGCCACGCATCCTCGTCATCGACGACGAAGCGGCGATCCGCGATTCGCTGCGGATGACGCTCGAGTACGAAGGCTACGAATTCATCGGCGCGGCCACCGGCCAGGAAGGTCTCGCGCTGGTCGAGCGCGACAACCCGGATCTCGTCCTCCTCGACGTCAAGATGCCCGGCATGGACGGCCTCGAGGTCCTCGACCGCCTTCGCAACATGAACGAGGCGCTGCCGGTCGTCGTCGTGTCGGGACACGGCACGATCAGCACGGCCGTCGAGGCGACGAAGAAGGGCGCGTTCGACTTCATCGAGAAGCCGTTCGCGAGCGAGCGCGTGCTGGTCAGCCTGCGCAACGCGCTCGACCAGCGGCAGCTGCGCGACGAGAACCGGTCGCTCAAGAAGGAAGTCGAAGTCCGGCATCAGATGGTCGGCGAGAGCCAGGCGCTCAAGCAGGTCATGGCGGCCGTCGGCCGCGCGGCGCCGACCAACGCCACCGTGCTCATCCAGGGCGAGAGCGGCGTCGGCAAGGAGCTCGTGGCGCGGACCATCCATCGCAACAGCCTGCGGAGCCGCGAACGGTTCATCCAGGTGAACTGCGCGGCGATTCCCGAGGAGCTGATCGAGTCCGAGCTCTTCGGGCACGAAAAGGGATCGTTCACCGGCGCGACGGAGAAGCAGGTCGGGAAGTTCGAGCAGGCGGATCGCGGGACGATCTTTCTCGACGAAGTGGGCGACATGAGCCAGAAGACGCAGGCCAAGGTCCTGCGCGTGCTGCAGGAAGGCGAGGTCGAGCGGCTCGGATCCGCGCGCACGATCAAGGTCGACGTCCGCGTGATTGCGGCGACCAACAAGAACCTCGAGGAAGAGATCGAAAAGGGCAGCTTCCGCGAGGATCTGTACTTCCGGCTGGCGGTGATACCGATCCACGTGCCGCCGCTGCGCGAGCGGCCCGAGGACGTCCCGATCCTCGTGCGCCACTACATGGAATACTTCAGCCGGCAGAACAACGTCCGGCCCAAGCGGATCTCGTCGGTCGCGCTGGACGCGCTCTCGCGGTACCGGTGGAAGGGCAATATCCGCGAGCTGCGCAACACCGTCGAGCGCATGATCATCATGACGGGCGGGGACACGATCGATCTCGCGGATCTGCCGGACAGTGTCCGCTCACCATCGGGAGGGGCTGGCCAGCCGAAGCCGACGAGCGACAGTGAGTCGGCGAAGGCTGGGACGCTGCGCGAGTTCAAGGAGAACGCCGAGCGGGCGTTTCTCGTCGGCAAGCTGCGCGAGAACGGGTGGAACATCTCCAAGACCGCGGAGATCATCGGCACGCCGCGCAGCAATCTTTACAAGAAGCTGGAACAGTACCAGATCACGCAAGAGTCCGACGGATAGTCGGGAAGGGCGGGACGGGCAGGAAGGGTGGCTGGCCTGCCCATGTACAATGGATCCGTCGCAGCAAGCTGGACGATCGCTGCCCTGAGCGAGCGGCGCACGCGAGTGCGCCGTGAGTCGAAGGGGAGAGGAAAGTCCGAACTCCGGAGGGCAGTGCGCCGGGTAACGCCCGGTCGGGGCAACTCGAAGGACAGTGGCACAGAAAACACACCGCTAACCTGTGGGGTCCGGCTTCAGCCGGACCTTCAGAAGCAAGGGTGAAAAGGTGCGGTAAGAGCGCACCGCGCCCGTGGTAACACGGGTGGCAGGCAAAACCCCGCATGGAGCAAGACCAAATAGGGAGGCGTTTTCAGGACGGCCCGTCCGAAGCCTCCGGGTCGGTCGCTTGATCTCGCCAGCAATGGCGAGGCTAGAGGAATGATCGTCACGCCGAAGCGCCGAAAGGCGCGGAGGCGGACAGAATTCGGCTTACGGCTTGCTGCGACACTTTTCAGTTTTCTCTTTTCACTCTTGAGTTTATGAAGCGCCTGCTCCCGTTCGCCGCGATTCTTTTCTTCGCCGTCGCGCTCTCCGGCCAGCAGGCGCCAGGACAGATCCGTCCGCGTCCGGCTGAAGGCCGGCAGCCCGAGTTTCCACCGCCGAACATTCGAGAGTACAAACCGAAGTCGCTGCTCGTGACGCCGCAGCATCCGGTCCCGAGGGCGAAGTTTCCCGTCGTCGACATCCACAGCCATCAGCCGACGCCGATTTCCGCCGGCGAGTACGACCGCGTGATGAAGGGCATGGAGGACAACAACCTCCGCATCCTCGTCAATCTGAGCGGCGGTTCCGGCAGTCAGCTGAGCCGCGGCGTCGAGGCGCTGCGCGCGAGCAAGTACAAGGACCGCATGGTCCTGTTCGCGAACGTCAACTTCCGCGACGTCGGTCCCGGCTTCGGCGCGAAAGCCGCCGCGCAGCTCGAAGCCGACATCAAGGCCGGCGCGACGGGCCTGAAGATCTTCAAGGACCTCGGCATGTTCGACACGAAGCGCGACGGCAGCCGCCTGAAGGTCGACGATCCGGAGCTCGACCCGATCTGGGACGTCTGCGCGCGGATGAACGTGCCCGTCCTGATCCATATCGCCGAGCCGCCGGCGTTCTTCGATCCGCTCGACTACAACAACGAGCGATGGCTCGAGCTGGCGCTGTACCCGGACCGCCGTCATCAGACCGGCGTGCGATTCGAGACGCTGATGACCGAGCGGAACGACATGGTCAAGCGTCACCCGAACACGAAGTTCATCCTCGCGCACTTCGGGTGGCACGCGAACGACCTCGCGCGCGCGGGGAAGCTGCTCGACGAAAACCCGAACGTGTACTACGATGTCGCCGCCGTGCTGTATGACTTCGGCCGCCAGCCGCGCGCGTCGCACGAGTTCTTCATCAAGTACCAGGACCGGATTCTGTTCGGAAAGGACAGCTACCAGCCCGACGAGTATCCGTACTACTGGCGCGTGTTCGAAACCAACGACGAGTACTTCGATTACTACCGGGATTACCACGCGTTCTGGAAGCTGTACGGCATCGGGCTGCCCGATCCCGTCCTGAAGAAGCTCTACTACCAGAACGCGCTGAAGCTCACGCCCGGCCTCTCGAAGGCGGGCTTCCCGCAGTGATGAGGTTGTAGCGCGAGCCCTTCGGCAACATGAGGTTGTAGCGCGAGCCATTCGGGCAACATGAGGTTGTAGCGCGAGCCTTTCAGGCGAGCGAGAGCTTATGTCTTCATATCTGGTCACCGGCGGCGCCGGATTCATCGGTTCGCATCTCGTCGAAGAGCTCGTTCGCCGCGGCCAGCGCGTGCGCGTCGTCGACAGCCTCGTCACCGGGAAGCGACGGAATCTCGAGCACGTCGGCGGCGTGGAGTTCATCGAAGGCGATCTCGCGGAGATGCCCGTAGCCGTGAAGAGCGTCGCCGGCATGGATTACGTGCTGCATCAGGCGGCGATTCCGTCCGTGCCGCGGTCGGTGAACGATCCGATCGCGTCGCACCGCGCGAACCTGGACGCGACGATCAACATGCTCGTCGCCGCGCGCGACGCGAAGGTCAAGCGACTTGTCTTCGCCGGGTCATCGTCGGAGTACGGCAACACGCCGACGCTGCCCAAGCGCGAGGACATGCCGGCGAATCCGCTGTCGCCGTACGCGCTGCAGAAGAACGCGGCCGTCGTGTACTGCCAGCTGTTCACGAAGCTCTACGGCTTCGAAACCGTCTCGATCCGGTACTTCAACGTGTTCGGTCCGCGGCAGGACCCGGGGTCGCCGTACTCGGGCGTCATCTCGTTGTTCGCGACCGCGCTGCTGGCCGGCAAGCAGCCGGTCATCTACGGCGACGGCGAGCAGACGCGCGACTTCACCTACGTCGCGAACGTTGTCGACGGCGTCCTGCGCGCGTGTGACGCGCCGAAGGCGGCCGGCGAAATCATCAACGTCGCGACCGGCGGCCGCACGTCGCTGAACGAGCTGCTGAAGGTGATGAACCGGATCGCCGGAACGAACCTGCAGGCGATCTACAAGGAGCCGCGCACCGGCGACGTGAAGGATTCGCAGGCCGACGTCACCAAGGCCAGAGCGCTCCTCGGCTACACGCCGACCGTCTCGTTCGAAGACGGCCTGAAGAAAACGCTCGACTGGTGCCGCCGGGAAGCTGCAGCGATTGCCTCATGATTGGGTCACGAGCGGCGGCGGTGGAACCTCTCCGCGCGCCTCGGCCCGGGCCACGGCATGGGCCTGCTTCAGCGCCTTCCTCAGCTGCGGCTGGTACGGATGCCAGAACGTGGAGAACTTGTCGCTGAGGATGTTGTCCACGAGCCGCGAGAGACCCGACGCGAGCGCGAGCGCCAGGAGCGCTCCGCCAAGCGGCCACAGGATCCACCAGTGCCAGTCGACATGCCGGTGCCGGATGGCGTCGGCGCCGAGCGCTACAGCGAGCCCGGCCAGGCAGATCCACCCGACGATGAAGAGCCAGTACGAGAGGTCGCCGAACTCGACGACGTCCTTCACGGCGTCCAGGGCATAGCCGCGCTCCTGGTGGGCGCGGTCGAGCACCTCCTGGACCGCGGCAGCGCGGCGCTGCAGAATGTCCACCTTCCTTTCTCGAACGTCCTCGGCATCCTGGCCGCTGGGCGGCGTGAACGCCACCGTCGCGCGCGGAGGAATGTTGCCGGGCGCGTAGTCGTCCGTGCCATGCGCGATGCGCTCCGCCACGGTCAGGTGGATCGTGGGCTGGTCGATGCCGCTCTTCTCGCAGTACGCGCGCACGTCGCGCGGCGCCCAGCGGTAGAACAGACCCAGGCCGGCGCGTGGGTTGTACATCATGTCGTCCACGCTCGCGTGGCCGCGGAACATCTGGTTGTCGAGCGGCTGCAGGCGGAGGCGATGCGTTTCTGCGTGGGCGAGCATCCAATCGAGCGCGACGAGCGACATCCCTTGCTTCGGGTAGCCGCCGCCGACGTTCGAGTGCACGCCGGCGAACCACACCTGCTCGATGCGCGTGTCGCCTTCGCCCGCGTGCCACAGGACCGGCTCGAACGCGCGGCGGTCATCGTCCAGCGACAGCGCGTGATACGCGTGCTGGACGTGCTCGCCGAGCAGTCGATCGGGAAACTTGAACTGATAGATCAAGGTGTTGACGGTGTCGGCGATGGCGAAGGGAAGACCGACGGCGTCCACGGTGTCCCAGACACCGATGAACCTGATCTTCACGTCTCTGTACGGTTCGTAGTTCTCCTGGAACTCGCGGACTCGCGTTGGGCCGTCCGCGCCGTTCGTCAGGCGGACCATGAGACTCGTCAGGTGGCTGTCGTAGTAAGCGCGGTAGGCGTCGTAGGCGGCGTCGACCGCCTTGCGCAAGTCCGTCGCGGTCTCGAACGTGTCGCCCTTGAGCACGCCGCACTTGCCGATCATGTCCGCCAGCGTCCGAACCGTGAACGCGCCGCGGCTGAAGCCGAAGAGGAAGATCCGGTCCTCCTCGTCGTAGACGCGCGACAGCTCGCGGTAGAGCTGCTTGACGTTGGCTGCGAGGCCGTAGCCGGTCGCGTTGCCCATGAGCCGCGTGAGCATCGATCCCTTCGACCCGACGCCATCGTCGTAGAAGGCGAGCTGCGCTTCGAGCTCGGGGTTGGTGCGGTGCTCGTTGAGGTCGACGGCCTCGAAGAGCTTGAAGACGTTGGTGCCGCGGCCCTTGATGTCGGCGTTTCCGGTCCCGTCCGAGCAGAGGATGATGTTTTTCGGCATCGCGGCCGCATCATGCGGTGATGCGCCATCGACTGCAAGCGGAGTTCTGAATCTCCCTGCAAACGTCAGGCGTCGCTTTTGACAGGCACGACAGCCGTCTTTCGCGTTCGCGCGGGCGCGATTTCTCATCTCCTCTCGTTCCAGACAATTCCAGCGTCACGCGCGATCGTCGGGATCGGGCGCGGTCTTTGCGATGCGCTCTCGCGACTCTGGCTCGACCGCTCGTCCAACGTGGGACCCGACCCCTATCGCGTCCTCGCCGACTTCAGTCGGCCAGAGTCCTCATTCACAGGAGGTTCAGATGATTCGCGCTGCGTTTCTCCTCGTCGCTCTCGTCTCTCTGCTCGCCGTTCAGCCGAACGTCGCGTCCGCGCAGAGCAAGCCCGCCCCGCGCGCGACCGCCGCGAAGCCGGCGGCCGGCACCGTCGTCAACATCAACACCGCGTCCGCCTCGGATCTCGAGGCGCTGCCCGGGATCGGCGCCAAGACCGCCGCCCGGATCGTGGAGTACCGGCAGAAGAACGGGCCGTTCAAGAAGGTCGAGGAACTGATGAACGTCCGCGGCGTCGGGGAGAAGAACTTCCTGAAGCTCAAGGCGCAAATCACGGTCACCGCGGCGAAAGCCGACCACGAGCAGCAGCACTGATCCGCGAAGGGCCCGGCCGGATCACGCGGCCGGGCCCCAAGGCTTTATGACGGGACGACGCTCGTGCCGCGGCTACTCGCTCGTCGACCTGCTGTTCGGCATGGGCCTGGCCGTCACGCTGACGGGAATCGCGATACCGCAGATTCTTCCTGGGCTGGACGGTGTGCGGGCGGCCGGCGCGGCGCGTTACATCGCCGCGCGACTGCAGTACGCGCGAATGGAAGCGGTGCGGCGGTCAGCCACCGTGGCAGTGCAGTTCGTCGCGGGGAACGATGGGTTCAGCTACGGAATGTACGTGGATGGAAACGCCAACGGCGTCCGCACGCGTGAGATCGTCAGCGGCGTCGATCGACGCTTCGGATCGATCGAGCGGCTCGGCGATCAGTTCCCCGGTGTGGAGTTCGGGACGATTCCTGGTGTGCCAGCAGTCGACGTGGGCGGTCAGCCACCAGGAAACGATCCTGTGCGACTGGGAGCCGGCAACCTGGCGAGTTTCTCCGCCATCGGGACCGCGTCCTCCGGCAGCTTGTACATCCGCGGCCGCCGAAGCGCGCAGTACGTCGTGCGACTCTACGGCGATACAGGGAAAACGCGCATTCTCAAGTTCGACGGCCGATCTGGAAAGTGGCAACCGCTATGAGTCCTGTCGCCGAGGAACGGCGCGCAGCGCCGCGGTTTCGCGAAGCGTCGTCGCACGGCATCGCGGCGGTTCGCGTCAGGCCAGGACATCACGCGGATCTGCTTGACGTGTCTGAAGGTGGCGCGCTCGTCGAGACAACGCATCGGCTTCTGCCGGGCACATCGGTGGAGCTGCACATGGAAACCAGGTCGGGCAAGACGAGCATCCGGGGTCGCGTCCTGAGGTGCGACGTGTCGAAGCTGTTTCCGGCCTCAGTCTGGTATCGGGGCGCCGTGCAATTCGATCGGCACCTCCCGTGGTATCTCGGCGAACACGGGTATGGGTTGCCCGGCGTGGAACGCCCGGCGCGGCACGAAACTCGGGTCGACGCTACCCACGAGGCGATCTGACATGGCCGCCATCCTTACGAATTCACAAGGCGTTCTTGATTCGCGAGTGCCGTCGCCCTCTGGCATCGACTTTGGAGGCTGTCGCGCCACCTTGCCCAGGAGTTTCGACATGACCGTTCCGGCGGCCGCTCAGAGTCTCCGCGCCATGACACACACTCCGCGGCAGCGCGAACGCCGTGAGGCGCTCACCACGTTGCTCGGGACGTTGATGCGGTCGCTCGACCGCCAGCAGGACATCTCGTTGATGCGTGGTGCGTTCGAGGAGATGGTCCGCCGTCTCGTGCCGGTGAAGACGGTGCAGTTGCGGGACGGCGGGCTGTGGGCGACGCGGCTCGAAGGCGCGATGGGCGTGGAGTCGGTCGCGCTCGAAGTGCCCAGCGCGGACCCGATGTCGCCGGGCGTGCTCGAGGCGACCTTCGATCCTGGCTGCGGCCTCGGCGAATGGGACTTTCAAATGCTGGGCATCTGCGCGCAGATCGGCGCTCTCGTGCTCGAGCTCGAACGGTCGCGGCTCCAACTGGCGCGCGCCGGTCTGTTCTGCGCGAATCGGCCGCGGCGCGAAACGTCGGTGCCGCTCGTCGGCTCGACGGCCGTGATGCAGAGATTGCGGTCCACCATCGAGCGGGCGGCGGCGACGGACTTCACCATCTTGCTCGAAGGCGAGAGCGGCGTCGGCAAGGAGCTCGTCGCCCGCCAGATCCACGATCTGAGCCGTCGCCGCAACGGACCGTTCGTCGCGATCAACTGCGCGGCGCTCGTCGAGACGCTCCTGGAGGCGGAGCTTTTCGGGATCGAGGACCGGACCGCGACCGGCGTCCGCGGACGACGGGGCAAGTTCGAAGTGGCGGACGGAGGCACGCTGTTTCTCGACGAGGTCTCCGATCTCTCGGCGTCGGCGCAGGCAAAACTGCTGCGGGCGATTCAGGATCTGGCCGTCGAGCGCGTCGGCGGCCAGGGCGCACATCGCGTCGACATCCGCATCATCGCCGCGACCAACCGCGGACTGGCGGCGTTGGTCGACCGCCAGCAATTCCGCCTGGACTTGTTCTACCGGCTGAGCGGCGTGGACGTGCGCGTGCCGGCGCTCCGCGAGCGCCGGGCCGACATCCTGGAGTTGGCGAACTACTTTCTCGATCGTCACCGGTCGACCCGCAGCGTGGAGTTGTCGCCGGCCGCGGCGGACGCGTTGATCACGTACGACTGGCCGGGCAACGTGCGCGAGCTCGAACGGCTCATGGAGCGCGCGGTCACGCTGGCCGCCTCGGACGTCATCGAGCTCGACGATCTTCCGCCCGCGGTGCGGCGGGATTATGCGACGGCCCTTGCGCCGTCGGTCAGTCGCGACGAGACGCTGCGCACATGGGCGAGCCGGTACGCGCGGCTGATGCTCGACAAGTGTCACGGCAACAAGCGCGAGGCCTCGCAGGTGCTGGGCATCAGCTATCACACGCTGCAGGCGTACCTGCGTCATCCGCTCCACGAGACACAGGCGAAGGAACCGCGGATCGAGTCAGCCGAGGTCGCTGAGCCCATTGAGCCACGGGAGACTGGCCAGAACGAGCCCGCATTGGCCGCGGGGTCGAGCCTCTAACGCGTGCGCCGGGCGTTTCCGGCGAATCCGGCGGACGAGAACGGGGCAGCACGACGCTGCGGGGTCGCACGTTCGTCCTTTCGGAAGGGCCCTGCCTGCTGGGCCTTCCGGACCAGGCGGTCGGAGGGAAGGATATGAGGATCACACTGCGGAAGCTGCTTGTCGTGTGCGTCACCTTGCTCGCGCTCGGCATCGTCGTTCCGGCACCGTGGCGGGCGGCCGGCCTGCGAGCGATGCCGCCGGCGCAGGGAAGCGCGCAGGTCAGAACCCTGCCGGCTGGACAGCGATTCGGCGCGCGCCCCGGACAGAAGGGCGCGACGTATTACAGCCTCGAGAGCCAGACGACCCGTCTCACGGCCCGCTTCGCGGACACCGTCGTCGTGGCCGAGCGCCGCTTCGACGGTGGGCTCCACGCGAAGGTGCACGATGCGGACGGCAATGAGGTCGGCCATTTCAACGTCGACCGCATCGACGATGCGAACGATGTCCTGCAGTACGTGCGTCAGGACGGGAAGATTCTCCAGGCGTTTCGCGAGCCCGGCGTCCGGCCGACGCTCGACTGGGTGAATCGGCAGGCGTACAGCCTGTGGAAGGACCGCGTGGATCCGGCCACGGCGGCTCTGCAGTGGCAGGACGGCTTGATGCGACCCAAGGGCGCGGCGGGGCGAGACGTGGAGAAGGAAACCCTCGAGCTGCAGACCGAATGGGCGAACGGTCTCGTCGCGAAGACGGTTCGACGATCGGTCGCGCGCCGGGAGGCGTTCAAAGGACGCACGGTGAACGGCGACGTCCTGGTGAGCCGATTGACGAGAGATGGCGTCGACGTCGGCGCCGTGAATTGGTACGTGCAGGATCGCCTGCTGATGTGGGATTTTCCGGGCCTGACCAAGGCTTACCTGGGCGCGGAACACGTTGGCCAGTCCGGAGCGTGGCCGTTCACGCCGGATATGACGTGGCTGAACCTCCAGACGATCGCGTTCTATCATTTCAAGACCGTGATGAACGCGAACGGGTTCGTCGCCCGCGCTCAGACGCCGTCGCCCAATCGCCTTCTGCAGTTCTTTGCGCCGACCGTGCATGCTGACGAGCCGGGCTGCGATGGCCTCCACTGGCTCGACGGCACCGTTCTGCGATACTGCTGCGACATGCACGACACTTGTTACGCGAAGAACGGGTGCTCGTCGACCAGCTGGTGGCAGTTCTGGACGAGCTGGACGTGCGACTTCTGCAACGCGTGGGTCGTGAGTTGCTTCGCCGACGGCGGCTCCCCGCCTCAATGGGGCATGGTGTATTGATGTGTGTCCTCTAACGAGCGTGAACCGATGACTCGATGGAAAGACGTCGTCTTCGGCGCGTTGGCATTCGTTGGAGCGCACGCGGTCGAGGCCGCGGCCTGGCGCTCATGGTTCGCGCCGGGCGGCGACTATGCCGCGTGGTTCTTGAACTCGGGCCGCGCGGTGGCGTTCACCGCCGTCTGTCTGTTCGTCGTCAGTCTGCTCGGCAGCGCACTCGGCGCCGCGGACCAGCGCGATTCGCTGGTCCGCGGCGCTTATTTTTCGGGTGGGGCCGTCGCGTCCATGACGGTCGTGCTGATCGTCGTCGGACCGGGTACGATCTGGCCGATCGTACTCGTCGGTGGCGCCGCGATCATTTCAGCATGCGCCGTCGCGGGCGCGTACGCCGGCGGGGCCATTCGTCGCGCCGGGCGGCCGTAGTATCGACCAATGTTCGATGGACGGCGCATCGAGCGCGTGTTCGGGGAGACGATGCGCGAGATCGGCATCCTAGTCATCGTGTTCGTGCCGCTGGATGCCGCATTCGCTCCCAATACCTTGGGGCCAGCGACCTTGAGGCGAGTTGTGATCGGCGCGGCAGCGCTCATCTTCGGCGGTATAATGGCGGAGTCGAGGAAGTGACGCATGACGCACGCAGAAGCGTGGTATCTCATCCTCGGAGTCGGCTACTTCTTTGGCCTCTGCGCTGTCGTCGTCCACGTCCTGGTTGATCGCGGCATCCTGAAGTAGCCCTCCGAGTTCTTGACCCGGCTCGAACGCGCATAGTACCGTTACCTGTTCCCGTCACCGGATTCGCTCCCTCAATGGAACAGGCCGCCGCCGCACCTCTCAAGAAGACGCCGCTCAACGCTCGCCATCGCGCGTCGGGCGCCAAAATGGTTTCATTCGGCGGCTGGGACATGCCGGTCGAATATTCCGGCATCGTCGCCGAGCACATGGCCGTCCGCGAGCGCGCCGGCCTCTTCGACGTCTCGCACATGGGCGAGATCGAAATCGCCGGCAAAGACGCCCTCGCCGCCGTCCAGCGCATCTCGTCCAACGACGCGAGGAAGCTGCAGGTGGGGCAGGCGCAGTACTCCGGACTCCTGACGCCGCGGGGCACCTTCGTCGACGACCTGCTCGTCTACTGCCTCGCGCCCGCGCACTTCCTGCTCGTCGTCAACGCCGGCAACATCCCGAAGGACTACGCCTGGATCGCCGAGCATATAAAGAATGTTGGCGACGCCGTCGCCGTGGACGCCAGCTCGCGCTACGCGCTGCTCGCGATCCAGGGCCCGAAGGCGCTCGAGGTCCTGCAGCCGCTGACCGGCATCGATCTGGCCGGCATGAAGTACTACTGGTTCGCGCACGGCGAGGTCGCCAGCGTGCGCGCGACCGTGTCGCGCACCGGCTACACGGGCGAGGACGGCTTCGAAGTCTTCGTCCCGCCGCAGTCCGCGGATCGCGTGTGGCAGGCGATTCTCGAGTCCGGCACGTCCGCGGAGGTGATCCCGTGCGGCCTCGGCGCCCGCGACACGCTGCGGCTCGAAGCCAGCATGCGCCTCCACGGCAACGACATCGACGATACGACGACAGCGCTGGAAGCCGACCTCGGCTGGATCGTCGGCTGGAAGAAAGACGACTTCATTGGCGCGGCGGCGCTGCGCGAGCAGAAGGCAAGCGGGGTGACGCGCAAGATCGTTGGTTTCGAAATGGTGGACCGCGGCATCGCGCGTCATGGCTACGACGCGTACGTCGGCGAGACGAAATGCGGACTCGTGACCAGCGGCACGCAGACGCCGTTTCTGAAGAAGGCGATCGGCATGGCGTACGTGCCGATCGAGCACACGGCAATCGGCAAGGAGTTCGACGTCGACATCCGCGGGCGCCGCACGCGCGCCCGCATCGTGCCGATGCCGTTCTATAAGAGATCAAAGTAGCGCGAGTGAGTGGCGTGGCGTCCGGCTTCAGCCGGACCGGACCGTGAGGAACCGATGGCCTATCCGACCAACCTCAAATACACGAAAGACCACGAGTGGATCGCCCTGGCCGGTGAGAAAGGCAAGGTCGGCATCACCGACTATGCCCAGGCGCAGCTCGGCGACGTCGTCTACGTCGAGCTCCCGGAAGTCGGCGCGAAGCTGAAGCAGGGCCAGTCCTTCGGCACGATCGAATCGGTGAAGGCCGTCTCGGAGCTGTACTCGCCGGTGACCGGCGAAGTCGTCGAGGTGAACTCGGCGCTCAAGGACAAGCCGGAGACCGTCAACAAAGACCCGCACGGCAGCTGGATGATCGTGATCCGGATGACGAACGCCGGAGAGACCGACGGCCTCCTCGACGCGACCCAGTACGAAAAAGTCATCACGTAGCGCGAGGCTTCAGCCGAGCGAATCGATCAGCCATCAGCCCTTAGCCATCAGCCATACGATGTTCTTTTCAGAATCTTTCTCTTCCCGTCACATCGGTCCCGACGCCGGCGAAACGGCGGCGATGCTCAAAGCCGTCGGCGCGAAGTCACTCGACGCGCTGATCGACGAGGCGATTCCGCAGCGGATTCGGCTGACCAAGCCGATCGACGTGCCGGATGGCGTGACCGAGTATCAGTTCCTGCGCGATCTGCGCCAGACCGCATCACGTAACCAGATCTTCCGATCCTTCATCGGCCAGGGCTACTCGGACTGCATCACGCCGAGCGTCATTCTCCGCAACGTGCTCGAGAATCCGGGCTGGTATACGCCCTACACGCCGTACCAGGCCGAGATCGCGCAAGGCCGTCTCGAAGCGCTGCTGAACTTCCAGACGATGGTCCGCGATCTGACAGGGATGGAAGTGGCGAACGCGTCGCTGCTCGACGAAGCCACGGCCGCCGCGG
This sequence comes from Terriglobia bacterium, assembly GCA_020073005.1. Lineage (GTDB taxonomy): Bacteria > Acidobacteriota > Vicinamibacteria > Vicinamibacterales > CAVVIG01 > SRVP-36. The sequence goes on from JAIQFX010000071.1 coordinate 45,446, forward strand.
AAGCGATGACGATGCTGCATCGCGTGCAGGCGAAGCGGATCGATTCGGTCGTCGGCCCGGCGCGGTTCTTCGTGTCGGACCGGTGCTTCGCGCAGACCATCGACTTGTTGAAGACGCGCTCGGAGCCGATGGGCATCGAGCTCGTCATCGGCGATCTCGCGACGGCGCAGTTCGGCGACCGCGTGTTCGGCGCGCTGGTGCAGACGCCGGACGAGTCGGGCTGTGTGCACGATCTGACCGACTTCATCGCCAGGGCCAAGCGCGCCGGCGTCGCCGTCGCCGTGGGCACGGATCTGCTGAGCCTGACGCTCCTCACGCCGCCCGGCGAGATGGGCGCGGACATCGTCTACGGCAACTCGCAGCGCTTCGGCGTACCGCTGGGCTACGGCGGCCCGCACGCGGCGTTTTTCGCCACGCTCGAGAAGCACGTGCGCCAGGCGCCGGGCCGCATCATCGGCGTCTCGATCGACGTGCACGGCAACACCGCGTACCGCATGTCGCTGCAGACGCGCGAGCAGCACATCCGCCGCGAGAAGGCGACGTCGAACATCTGCACGGCGCAGGCGCTGCTGGCGAACATCGCCGGACTCTACGCGGTCTATCACGGGCCGCAGGGCCTGAAGGCGATCGCGACGCGCGTGCACGGCTACGCGAAGCTCCTCGAGCGCGAGCTCGGCAAGCTCGGCTATCGCCAGCTGAACCCGCAGTACTTCGACACGCCGCTGTTCGCCGTTTCCGGCGGTGTCGGCGCGGTAGGTCAGATCGTGAAGGCGGCCGTCGCGTCCGGGGTCAATCTCGGCTACCGGCAGAACGATACGATCAGCGTCGCGCTGGACGAGACGGTCGAGGAGTCCGACATCCTCGCGATCATCGGCGCGTTTTCGGCCGGCGCCGGCGCGAAGACCGTCGCGCTCGACCGTTCCACCAAGGGGCTGGCGCCGAGCTATCCGGCGGGCCTGGCGCGCGTGACGCCATTCCTGTCGCATCCGGTGTTCAACACGCATCACTCCGAAACGCAGATGATGCGGTACATCCGCGGCCTCGAGCGCAAGGACATCGGCCTCGACACGTCGATGATCCCGCTCGGCTCGTGCACGATGAAGCTGAACGCCGCGTCCGAGATGCTGCCGATCACGTGGCCGGAGTTCGGCAAGATCCATCCGTTCGCGCCGATCGAGCAGGCGGCGGGCTACCAGGCGATCTTCCACCAGCTCGAGCAGATGCTCTGCGCGATCACCGGATTCGCGGCCGTCTCGCTGCAGCCGAACTCGGGCGCGCAGGGCGAGTACACCGGTCTCCTCGTCATCCGCGCGTATCTGAAAGCCAACAACGCGGGCCAGCGCGACGT
>JAIQFX010000144.1 GCA_020073005.1 Terriglobia bacterium
ACCGTGACCGCCGCCGACGCGCCGGCTGGCGTGCGCACAAGCGGGACCCACACATCAGCGCTGACGCCGACGAGCGAGTACGAGAAGGTTCGCGGCATCACGCCGACGATCGCCCGCTCCACGCCGTCGAGGACGATGGTCGCGGCGTGCAGGCGGCCGCCGGCGAAGTCGCGCCGCCACAGCCCCTCGCTCACGATGGCGACAGGGTGCCCCGCGTCGAGATCCGCCGATGTGAAGAGTCGTCCTTCCACGGGGGACACACCCATCGCGGTAAAGAACGCGGGCGTCGCGTAGCCGCCCGTCACGTTCCGCTCCGCGACGCCGGATCCAATCGTGACCGTCTCCTGCTGATAGGCGCCGATCGCGGCGAACGAGGTGAAATGGGACAGCGTCGAATCCATATCGCTGAGGGCGACTGGCGCGCGCTCGACGCTGAGAGCCGGGCTCGCCGCATAAATGCGCGAGAGGCGATCGATGTCGGGCACGCCGGGGAAATCCGCCACCAGCACGCGCGTGAGCGCGTAGACCACGGTCGTCGTGCCGATGCCGATGGACAGTGTCAGCATCGCGGCGAGGGCACCGATCCGCCATCGAGAGAGCGCGCGTGCGGCGAAACGGAACTCCGCAAACATATTTGTAGCTGCCACTAACGGTGAATCGGATGGAGCAAGCTGCATGCCGTCTAGCAGCGTCTTAACGCGGCCTTCGCGATGATCGCGCATCGCCTGCGGGCATGGAAACCCCGAACTGTCACTACGCGTAAGGCTCTCAAACGGTTTTCACTCCAAGTCTGAACCACGTCGTCCTGTGGCTCCGCCACGTCGAGGGGCTTCGGCGCGTCGCATGAGCTGAATCCCCACAGGGCCACCGCCAAGATATCCCGATACCGGGCGGCCTTTTATCGACATGGCGCGCATCATATATAGCCTTTAAGAGGACATATTAGTACCTTAAAGGATATAAGAGAGCAAAATTGGAACAATCTGTCCAAAACGGAACACGAGCCAATAACGTGCATATTTGTTAGGATAAAACTCAAATATCGCTCAAAGACGATTTGATTCCAGTTCCAGAATGTGACATTACAGTCAGTTCTCGAGCTTTGTCTTTAGGCAGGCCTGCTGCCGACTCAAGTCTGCAAACGACATATTTTCAGTTATTTAGAGCGATCTTGTGAACACAGACTTGGTAGTGGTCTTCATCTTGCTCCCTGTTTCGTTATCGATATGACTATCAATGTGACTCTTCGCCCTTGAAGCGTAAGGCCGTCTGGGGCCCTAAACGTTGGTCTGTTGCGCTCGGGTTAGTCGCCGCCCTCGTGAGTCCCGCACTCGCGGCGCCGAAGGGGGGAGGGCGTGGTGGACCTCACGCGAAGCTCGACAATGAGCTGCTCAAAGCGACATCAGGACCCGCCGACGCGACGCAAAAAGTCATCATCAGCGTGAACCCCGGGTGCCAGGATGCGGCCGTCGCTTCTCTCCAGCGGCACGGCGCGAAACTGAAGGCTCGGCACCAGTCGATTGCGGCGGTCTCGGCCCAGGTGAAAGCCGCCGACCTCGCCGACTTCGAGGCCGACGACTGCGTCCGCTCGGTGTCGCTCGACGCGCCGGTGCGGGCGCACGGCGTGACCGCCGCGGTCTCGCCGCAGCTCCGGCAGACGCTCGGTCTCTCGATGCCGGTCGGGCGCGGCTCGCTGACCGCCGGCGACGTTGGCGTCGCGATCATCGATTCGGGCATCGCGCCGCTCTCCGACTTCGGTGGGCGCATCTGGGCGTTCTACGATTTCACCAGCGGGACGGGAGTCGCGACCGCGCCGTCTGACGGATACGGCCATGGCACGCACATCGCCGGCCTGATCGGCGGGAGCGGGAAGGGATCCAGCAACCAGTTCCAGGGGATCGCGCCCAACGTCGGCCTGGTCGGTCTCAAGGTGCTCGACAGCAATGGGCAGGGCGACACGAGCGACGTCATCGCGGCGCTCGAGTGGGTCACGCAGCACCATAACGAGGACGCGTACTGGATTCAGGTCGTCAACCTCTCGCTCGGCCACCCGATCTACGAGCCAGCGGCCACCGACCCGCTCGTGCAGGCGGTCGAGGCGTGCGTGCGCGCAGGCGTCACCGTGGTCGTCGCCGCGGGCAACAACGGGTGGAACGCCGACACGCAGCAATCGGGCTACGGCGGCATCAATTCCCCCGGCAACGCGCCGGACGCCATCACCGTCGGGGCGGTCGACACGAAGAACACCGCGACGCGCGACGATGACGTCGTGGCGCCGTACAGCTCGCGCGGGCCGACGTGGTTCGACGCCTACGCGAAGCCGGACATCGTCGCGCCGGGACACAAGCTGGTGTCCGACGCGTCCACGTCCATGACGTTGTACAAGAACCTCGGGAACTCGCAGAACGCCGCCTCGAACGGCGCGGCGATGCTGAGCCTGAGCGGGACGAGCATGGCTGCGGCCGTCGCCTCCGGCACGGCGGCGCTCGTTCTCGAGGCGCGTTACAAGAAGTTCGGCTGGCACGACTGGGATCTGGACATCGGCTCCTCGCCGCTCCCGCCGAACACGGTCAAGGCGATCCTCGAGTACACCGCGATTCCGCTCGTCGGCGCCGACCCGCTGACGCAGGGCGCGGGCGAGCTCAACGCCGCGGGCGCCATCACGCTCACGCAGGCGATCGATCCGAGTGTCGACGTCGGCCAGTGGTGGCTGGTGACCGGCATCACGCCATCGTCGACGCTCGGCAAGCAGGGCTACAGCTGGGGTCAGCAGGTCCTGTGGGGCGACACGATCCTCGGCGGCGATGTGATGTACTCCAACAACATCGTGTGGGGCACCAACATCGTGTGGGGTACCAACATCGTCTGGGGTACCAACATCGTCTGGGGTACCAACATCGTCTGGGGCACCAACATCGTGTGGGGCACCAACATCGTGTGGGGTACCAACATCGTGTGGGGCACCAACATCGTGTGGGGCACCAACATCGTCTGGGGCACCAACATCGTCTGGGGTACCAACATCGTGTGGGCGACGAGCACCGATCTGGAGGCGCTCCCGGAGCCGGCGGTGGTCGCCCCGCCGCCGTCGTGGCCGTCGACTGATAAGCCGCTCTAGCAGCCACGGATTCGGCGATCAACTCATCACGAAGCGCGGGCACGTGATCGCCCCGAAGCAGATTGAGCATCGGTCCGAGCGGACGGTTATCAGGGAGGCGGGGCTCCCGGTTCTGCGCGGCGAGCACGTGACGCGCGAGCTTCCGATGCCGCGTCACTGTTCGCCCTCCTGACGACTGACGAAGTCGCGCGGTTCATCTCGCCGCCCCCGACGTCGGTCGAAGGATTCGAGCGCTTCATCGCCTGGACACATCGCCAGCGGACACTCGGCACCTACGTCTGCTTCGCGGTCACCATCAAGGGTTCTGATAGGCAATCGGCATCTACCAGGTCCGCGAGACGGAGCGTGGTTTCGGTACTGCGGAATGGGGTTTCGCCCTCGGGTCGGCCTTCTGGGGCACCGGCGTGTTCCAGGAAGAGCACCCAACTTGGCCACTCGGTCCGCGTGCCACGACCCATGAAGTGCCCGACACACGCTACATCGAGGAGCTTCTGGCGCTCGTGGATCATGGCGACGTAGACGAGAGCGTCCAACTCAATGCCGAACGTGAACGACTCAAACGAGAGATCGACAACCTGATTGAGTTGGCGGCGGCGGGGACGCGAAGCGTTGCGCCCAAACTTCAAGAGCGTGAAGCGGCGCTCGACCGAGTTGAAGCGCGGCTCAGAATCCAACGCCCGGCCCCACCGAACATCGAGCGCCTTCGCGCGGCACTCGAACAGCGGACCGCCCAATGGAAGGCCGACCTGCGGACCGAGCCCCAGGTGTCACGGCTCGTCTTGCGGCGACTCATCGGGCCAATCGTCCTATGGGAAGAATCAGAGGTCTGGCGGTGGGAGGCACCCAAGAAGACGGAACTACTGGACGGACTCGTCGACGTATACCGGGGGTGGGATGCGGTCCGTCTTATGGCGTCCCCAGGGGGAATCGCGATCGCCGCATAGCGGCACGCACTTTCGTGGCTGCCCCGAACGTACGAAGTGCAGGTGGGCTGGAACTTTTGAGCGTGGCCTTGCGGTGAGCGGCCCCGTCTCCTGAAGAGGGAGGGCAACTCGTTACGAATTCTCCCGCGCCGCGCCACGCGCCCACACGAGGCCGAGCGCGATCAGGGCCGCAGCGACTGCCATCGCGATGAGATTGGGTGCATACGTCGCGTACCGATCGAAGTCGTAGAATGACGGCAGCCACGGCCGCCATCCGGCATCGAACAGACTATCCCGTTTCAAGAGGTCCTTGGCGAAGACGAGGTACAACCGCCCCGGTCCCCCCGGCCGCCACCGCTGCAAGAGCAGGATCTGCGACACCACGCCGATTGAGCACATGATCAGCATCACTCGTCGTCCCCGGGGCGCCAGTCCGGCATAGACGAATACGACCGGCACGATCCAGAGCGGGGCGACGCTCCACATGAACCTCCCGCTGATCGAGTGGCAGCCGTACCAGCACGGATGGAACGAATTCGGAACGATGGCCGCCAGGTACGTAAAGCAGAGTCCGACGGCCAGCGTCGGTGAACGGCGCGCCAGCAGTCCGAGTCCCAGCAGCCCGAGCAGAAAAAGCGGCTGCTGCACGAATACGCCTTGCGCCTGATCCAGATGCAAACCAAGGAAGATCATGGCGGCCTGACGCCCGGTGGCCCCAGCCGCCGTCTGCTCGGTGTACGGGCCGAGGATGTGGCCAAACGCGACGTGGTTATACCAGCTCAACAGGAGCCCAGAGGCGATTGCGGGTGTCGCCAGCCACGCGAGGCGTCTGACAACTGCCCCCCCCCACGCGCGGCTGTATTCCACGAACGCGAGCGTCGCGCCTAATGTCAGCGCCGGGAGCACGTTCTTGATGTGTAGCCAGGGCAGAACCGCCAGAACCACTCCCGTCAGGGCAAGCGTCCAGATGGGCATGCCCCGATCAGTCAACGCAAGAGTCATCGTCGTGAGCGCAAGCAGGATCACGCCGGTCACGAGGTCGGGATAGATCTGTCCGCCGGCGGCGAGGAAGGGCAGCGAGAACGAGGTGCAGACGCTGAGGGCAATCGCTTCGTTGAATCCAAGGCCGCGAAGACGCGCGATTCGGAAGCCGATCAATGGGATGAGACCGGCGATCGCACCCATGAGGATCCGGACACCGGAGACGCCAAATCTCGCGAACACAGGCGCGACGACGATCGGTAGGCCAATATCGTGCACACTGAAGACGCCGCGTGGTCCGCTGACGGTGTGATTCCACCAGTCAATCGGCCCCGCGATCTTGCCTATGAACGCGTCTCGGCCATAGGCGCCGCCCACGGCCAGCCGACCGTCGTGGCTGACGGCGTCAGCAATGATCAGATAGTGCGGCTCGTCACCAGTTGTGGGCGACAGCCCTCGTTGCTCCCACTGAAGAGCGATGGCGATTTCACGGCGTTGCACACCAGTATGCACGCGGTGTGCGGGCGTCGCAATGCGTGACAGGCGCGTGGGTTGGCGCGCGGCGCGCGCGACGCGCGCCCGCGCGTCCTGATGTCAAAGTTGGCGAGCCCCGCCATCGCGCGATCGCGTTCCGTCCGAAAGCGTCCAAAACACGACCAGCCGGAGTGCCGCAAAAAACGCATGGTACAGATGGACACATGCAATTGCGAGGCGCTTCAACAACTCCCACCCGTCTCCTTCGTGAAGCGGCCGTTCGTGATCGCGTCCACCTAAGCGACACGACGATCTGGCGCTTGGCCCGCGCCGGACAGTTTCCAAAAGCGATCTGGAGTTCCCAGGATTTTGTGGATAGAAGCTAGCATCCGGGTTAT
>JAIQFX010000072.1 GCA_020073005.1 Terriglobia bacterium
TCGTCGAGCTTCGCCGCGCCCCAGGGCGTGCCGAGGCGGAACGCGTTCGCGTTCGCGTTGATCGCGCCGCCCGTCAGCAGATGGTTGCCCCAGATGAGGTGCTTGCTCCACATCCTCTGCGTCGGCATCGTGTCGCCCGCCTGCGCGTTCGCATAGAAGCGCGCGAGGCGGACCGCGCCGACCGCGTTGAGGAAGCCCGCGCCCTGCGTCAGGGCGTTGTAGCCGGGATACTTCTGCGCGGTGTACTCGAGGATCGCCTTGACGGCGTTCGGCGTCAGTGCGGGATTCGCCTGCAGCATCAGCGCGACCGTGCCGGTAACGACGGGCGCCGCCATGCTGGTGCCGGTCAGGCTCAGGTACGGCAGGTCCGCCGTGTTCACCGTGCCAGGCAGTAGCGCGTTCAGCTTGTGCTGATAGAAATTGCTGCCAGGCGCCGCCAGCGAGACGGTGCCCGTGCCAGGCGCGACCAGATCGGGCTTCGCCGTCCAATCCAAGTACGTCGGTCCGCGCGAGCTGTACGAACCGATGGTGTCGTCGCCGCGATTCGGCGTGCCGTTGGTGCTCGACGCTCCGACCGTCAGCACCCAGGGCGCGTTGCCCGGCGCGCTGATGCCGCCGTACTGCGGCAATCCGGCGGTGTTCTTGCCGAAGTTGCCGGCCGCGCCGACCACGACGACGCCGGCGTCCACGACGGCCTTGGCGGCCAGCGTCAGCGGGTCGGTCCACGCCGACTCGTGAATCGCGGCGCCGACCGACATGTTGACGATGCGGATGTTGTACTGAACATGGTTCGCGAGGACCCAGTCCAGCGCGGCAATGATGTTGCCGATCGTGCCGTTGCCGTTGCCATCGAGCACGCGCAGCGACACGAGCGTGGCGTCCGGCGCGGCGCCGGCCTTTTGGCCGTCCGAGTCAAAGCCGTTGCCCGCGATGATGCCCGCGACGTGCGTGCCGTGTCCGTCCTCGTCGTGCGGATTGCCGCTGTTGCCGTCGACGAAGTCGACGAAGCGGAGGACGCGCTGATCGCCGTAGGGATAGAGCGCGCTGGAGCGATTGGTCAGGTCGTCATGCCAGGTCGCGATGCCGGAATCGATGACCGCGACCGTCACGCCGGCGCCGGTCAGCCCGAGCGGGCAGCTCAAGAGCGTATGCATTGATGGAGCGGAGGAGCTTCCCGTTCCTGGCGTATCGCCTGAAGTTCTGGGGAAGCGCCGCCTTGGGCTGCAGCCGCACGAGCACCTGCGTGGTGAGCGTGCTGTGCGCGTTCTTCGCGCGCTGCGTCAGCTCATGGTCGAGTTTGTACGCCTTGGCGTTGGCGTTCGGCCGGCCCGGCTTCGCTTTGGGCGCCTGCCGCTGATGACGGCTCGGCGCTGCGACTTTCGGGGCGTGGGACGGACGGCTGGCGGCCGAAGCGCTAGGTGCAAATCCAAGCAGTAGCAAAGCCAGAGCAGCGAGGACGACCCTCGATCCCCAAACGGCTTTGTGTCGAATACGATGGTCCGCAGATGCAGTCATGCTGAAAGGAATAGCAAAGGCGAAGCCAAGTGTCCGTTCTTCGACACGTGGCCATTAAGTCTCTTTTCTACAATGACTTACATGATTGTCTGTGCGACCAAAGAGGCTATGTTGTCATATAGAGTCTGTTCTATATCGCAACATCAGGATGTAATGTGTCTTGCAACTTAATGATATATAAGAGCTTAGTGGAATATGTTCCATGACGATGCACATTGGGTATTAGTGGAACACAATGTCCTATCAAGTTCGTCATTGGCTCACGCCGGCGCGAGTAGCGTCTGGCCCCGTGTCCGGCGATAATTCTCCGTTGCCACTCCTCTCCTTAAGGTGCCTGATGAACTTCTTTCGCATCGCGATCGTGACGCTTGTTCTCGCCACCCCCGCCTTCTCGCAGCAGCCTTCCGGTTACCAGGAGCGTGATTTCCTGACGCGCGTGCGCCGGCTGACTGTCGAGGGGCGGCGCGCTGGAGAGGGGTACTGGTCACCCGATGGCAGGCGCCTCGTGTTCCAGAGCGAACGCGAGCCGGGCAATCCGTTCTACCAAATCTACGTGCTCGACCTCGGGAGCGGCGAGACGACGCGCATCTCGCCGGGACTGGGCAAGACGACGTGCGCGTTCTTCAGACCGGGCACTGACGAGATCGAATTCGCCTCGACGCACGCGGACCCGAAGTCGAAGCAGTACCAGGACGATGAGCTCGCCTTCCGCGCGTCGGGCAAGGAGCGGCGCTACGCGTGGGACTACGACCCTGAGATGGACATCTACGCGTACAACGAGAAGACGAAAGCGATGAAGCGGCTCACGACCGCGCGCGGCTACGACGCCGAGGGCAGCTACTCCCCTGACGGCCAGTGGATCGTCTTCACGTCGATGCGGGACGCGTACAACCGCACGTTGACCGACGCGGAGAAAAAACAACTCGAGACCGACCCGAGCTATTTCGCCGAGATCTACATCATGCGCGCCGACGGCTCCGGCCAGAAGCGGCTGACCACTGCGGTCGGCTACGACGGCGGGCCCTTCTTCACGCAGGACGGCAAGAAGATCGTCTGGCGCCGGTTCGACGAGAAGGGGCTGATCGCCGACGTCTGGATGATGAACCCCGACGGCACCGATCAGCGCCAGATCACCGACTTCGGCTCGATGAGCTGGGCGCCGTACATGCACCCCTCCGGGCAATACATCATCTTCGCGTCGAACAAGCTCGGCTTCGAGAACTTCGAGTTGTTCATGGTGGACACCGAAGGCAAGAAGGAACCGGTGCGCGTGACCTATTCCGACGGGTTCGACGGGCTTCCCGTCCCGTCGCCCGACGGCAAGCAACTGGCGTGGACGTCGAGCCGCTCGGGCGGCGCCGCCGGCCAGTTGTTCCTCGCCCAATGGAATCATGAGAAGGCGCTCGAAGCGATTCGCAACGCGCCTCCCAGAAAGTCGAGCAAAAAGTAATGAAGCGACGCTTCCTTCTCTCCTCTGCGATCTGCGCGATCTCCGCGGCTGCATTCCTGTCAGCAGCCGACACACCGTCGCGCACGCGACGCCATGTCGAAGCGCTCGCGTCCACCAAGCTCGAAGGACGCCTCGCTGGATCGAACGGCGAGCGTCTCGCGAGCGATTATTTGATCGCGGAATTGCGGAAGATGGGCGCCCGGCCACTGCCCGGCCAGAAGGATTTCCGTCTGCCCTTCGAATTCACCGCGGGCACAAAAGACGGCGGTTCGACGATCGCGCTGGCGAGCGAGATGCCCGGCGGCGCGCGCGCGCTGTCCTTCTCCGATAACGGTGACGTCACCGGCCCCGTCGTCTTCGCCGGTTACGGCATCGTCGTCCCCGAGAGCCAGGACTTCGGCTACGACAGCTACGCGACGCTCGATGTGAAGGATAAGGTCGTCGTCGTCCTGCGGTATTTCCCCGAGGACGCCGATCAGAAGACGCGGGGCATCCTCGCGCGCTATGCGGATCTGCGCTACAAGGCGATGGCCGCGCGGCAGCACGGCGCGAAGGCGATGATCGTCCTCACCGGTCCGCGATCGCCCAACGCGGGCGAGCTCGCGCCGATCACGTTCGACACGGCACTCGCGGGATCCGGCATCGTGGCGATCAGCGTCACCGGCGCCGTTGGACAAGCGCTCTTCGCCAGCTCGGGAAAGACGGTCGAGGAGGCGCAGAAAGCGCTCGATTCCGCCAACCCGCATGTTGCGGGATTCGAGCTGCCCGGCGTCACCGCCGGGGTGCATGCCGCGGTCGTGCGCGAAAAGCGGACGGGAAACAATGTCGTGGCGTACCTGCCCGCGACCGTGCCGGCGACCACGCTCGCCAAACCGTGGGTCGCAATCGGCGCGCACTACGATCATCTCGGGCACGGCGAGGCCGGCAACACGCTGGCCGACAAGGCGGACGCCAACAAGATTCACTTCGGGGCCGACGACAACGCGTCGGGCTCGTCGGCCGTCCTCGACATCGCGGCCACGCTCGCCAGGCAACCGAGACGCCGCAACGTCCTCATCGGCTTCTGGTCGGGCGAAGAGCTCGGTTTGATCGGATCAGCGGCGTTCGCCGCGGCGCCGCCGCTGCCGCTCGACGCATTGGCGGCGTATCTCAACTTCGACATGGTCGGTCGGATGCAGGACAACAAGCTCACGGTCCAGGCGACGGGCACGAGCCCGGCGTGGGCGAAGCTGATCGAACAGACCAACATCGCCGCCGGCTTCGATCTGCTGCTGCAGACCGATCCGTATCAGCCGACCGACGTCTCCACGTTCAACTCGTCGGGCGTTCCGTGCCTCAGCTTCTTCACGGGAACGCACGCCGACTATCACAAGCCGTCGGACACGGCGGACAAAATCGATTACGAGGATCTCGATCGCGTCGCCGATTTCGCAGCGGCGATCGTGCGCCGGCTCGAGGACGGAGCCGAGGCCCCGCAGTTCACGAAAGTCGAGCAGCAGACGCAGCCCGGCGGCGGGCGCGCCGGCACGCGCGTGTTCACCGGCACGATTCCCGACTATTCCACCGACGTGAAGGGCCTGCTGCTCAGCGGCGTCATCGGCGGCGGACCGGCGGAACAGGCCGGCCTGCGGAAGGGCGACATCATCGTCGAGATCTCCGGTCAAACGATCGCGAACATCTACGACTACACGTACGCGCTCGACGTGCTGAAGATCGGCCAGCCTACGAAGGTCATCTACGTGCGCGAAGGCAAGCGGGTCGAGACGATGCTGACGCCGGCGGCGAGGAAGTAAGGTGCCGCCCCGAAAGAAGGCGGTCCGCCGCAAGAAAGTCGCGGCCGGATCCGTTGGCCTGACGACAGCGGAAACGAGCGAGACCGCAAGTCCTGATCTCGATCGCCTCGCCGCGCTTGTCGACGCCGACGGCGGCGCGGTGCTCGGACGGTACCACGATCCCTTTGGCGGCACGCCGCTGCTGCTCGCGGCCCTGCCGGTCGACAAAGTGGAGCCGACGCCGTATCAGCGCGATCCATCTGATACGCACGTCAAGCGGCTGATGGGCGTCGTCGAGAAGATCGGCATCTTCCTCGATCCGATCATCGCGATCCGCCACGACGATCGCTACTGGACGCCGAATGGCAACCACCGCCTGCAGGCGCTGAGGAAGCTCGGCATCCGTACGGTCGTCGCGCTGATGGTGCCGGACCCCGAGGTGGCGTTCAAAATCCTCGCGCTCAATACCGAGAAGGCGCACAACCTCCGCGAGAAGTCGCTCGAAACCATCCGGATGGCGCGCGCGCTCGGCAAACGCGACGAAACCGAGTCGTCGTTCGCGTTCGAGTTCGAGCAGCCGGCGTTTCTGACGCTCGGCGCGTGCTACGAGGAGCGGCCGCGCTTGAGCGGCGGCGCGTACCAGTCCATCCTCCGTCGCGTGGACGAATTCCTCGACGATCCGATCGGCAAGGCGCTCAAGGAGCGCGAGCGCCGCGCGAAGAAGATCCTCAAGCTCGACGACGCGGTGACCGCGGCCGTCGAGAAGCTGAAGGCGCGGGGGCTGACCAGTCCCTACCTGCGGTCGTTCGTCGTCTCGCGCGTGAACTACACGCGTTTCTCGAAAGCGACCTCGTTCGACTTCGACGAGACGCTCGACAAGATCATCGCAAGCGCGGTGAAATTCAACGTCGACCGCGTGAAGCAGGAAGACGTGGCGAAGTCAGGCGGAGGTCCGCCCGATGAAGAGTGACGCGTCGCGCGTCGAGCCGCGGCAGTTCTACAGGAGCCAACCATGGTGAACCGAGTCGCAGTCGTCCTTCTTCTGCTCGCCTCCGCGCTACCCTCGCAGGCTGCGCTCGCCCAGGGCCGAGGAGGACGCGGCGGCGCGCCACAGACGCCTCCGGCGACCGAAGGCGCCCCCGCGGCGCCGCGCGTCGAGACCGCCGGCGCCGCCGAAGAGAAAGTCTCGCAGACCGCGCACACCGTGCGGCTCGACGGCCGCGACATCAAGTACACCGCGACCGCGGGCACGCTGCCGATTCGGCTGGACAACGGTCAGGTGTCGGCGCGCATGTTCTTCGTCGCGTACACGAAGGACGGCGAGGACGTGAAGACGCGTCCGGTCTCTTTCCTCTACAACGGCGGACCGGGCGCCGCCACCATCTGGCTGCACATGGGATCGTTCGCGCCGAGGCACGTGGAGCTGGCCGCCGAGGGTTTCCAGCCGTCGCCGCCCTATCACCTGGTCGACAATCCGAACTCGCTCATCGACGTCACGGACCTCGTGTTCGTCGACGCCATCGACACCGGCTACAGCCGCGTCGTGTCCGGCGTCGACAACCGCCAGTTCCACGGCGTGCGCGGCGATCTGCGCGCGTTCGGCGAGTTCATCGACGAATATTTGAAGTCGTACAGCCGCTGGCCGTCGCCGAAGTATCTGATCGGCGAAAGCTACGGCACGATCCGGTCCGCCGGCCTCGCGCAGGAGCTGCAGAACCGCCACGGCATCGAGCTCAACGGCATCGCGCTCGTGTCGTCGTTGCTCACCTACCAGACGATCTCGCCGTCGCCGGAGAACGACGCGGCGTACGCCGCGCACATCGAGACCTACACGGCGTCGGCCTGGTATCACAAGAAGCTGCCGGCGGATCTCGCCGGCGATCTGAAGAAGGCCGTCGACGAATCGCGGGCGTTCGCCTTCGGCGAGTACCTGACCGCGCTCGCGAAGGGCAACCGGGCGACGCCGGCCGAGCGGAAGGCGACGGCGCAGAAGCTGGCGCGGCTCACGGGGCTCTCGGTCGACTTCGTCGAGCGCGCCAATCTCCGGATCGACCCTGGCCGCTTCCGCAAGGAGCTGCTGCGCGACAAGCGGCTCGTCATCGGCCGCCTCGACAGCCGCTTCACGTCGATCGAAGGCGACGCGGCGGGCGACAGCGACGAATTCGATTTGTCCAACAGCGCGCTGCAGGGGCCGTACACGGCGCTGTTCCAGGACTACGTGAAGAACGAGCTGAAGTGGGAATCCGACCTGCACTACCCCTCATCAGGCAATGTCCGGCCGTGGAGCTGGGATGAGTTCTCGAACAGTTACATGGACATGACCGAGCCGCTGCGGTCGGCGATGTCGCACAATCCTTTCCTCAAGATCTTCGTCGCGCAGGGCTATTACGACATGGCGACGGTGATGGGCGGGATGGAATACAACTTCGCGCACCTCGGCTACGACAAGTCCTTCACCGACCGCGTGTCGTTCGGCTACTACGAAGCCGGTCACATGATTTACATCCGGCCGTCTGCGCACAAGGCGCTCAAGGCCGACATCGCGAAGTTCATCCAGGGCACTCGCGGTCAGGGTGCCGTGAAAAGCACGACGCAGCAGTAAGGCGGGAGAGGCAGGAGGGGCAGGATGGGAAAGAAGATGATCATGCTCGTCGTGGCGTTTCTTTTCTTCATCCTTCACCCTTCTGCCTTCTCCCTTCCGTCGGACTACTCGATCCACGCCGTCCCTCTCACCGCCGTCACACTGACCGACAATTTCTGGCGGCCGCGACTCGAGATCAATCGCACCGTCACGATTCCGCACATCCTTCGCCAGAACGAGCTGACGGGCCGCGTCGAGAATTTTCTCAAGGCCGCGCACGAGGTCGAAGGCGCGTATAAGGGACATCGGTACGACGACACGGACACGTACAAGATCATCGAAGCCGCGTCGTACGCGCTCGCGGTGCGTCCCGATCCGGCGCTCGACAAGAAGATCGACGACCTGATCGCGATCCTCGCCGCCGCGCAGGAGCCGGACGGTTATCTCTACGCCGCGCGCACCGCCGATCCGAAGAACCCGGCGCCGGGCGCGGGACCGGAGCGCTGGGCGTGGCTGCACACGAGCCACGAGCTCTACAACCAGGGCCATCTCTACGAGGCCGCGGTCGCGCACGTTCAGGCGACGGGCAAGCGATCGCTGCTGAACATCGCGCTCAAGAGCGCGGACCTCGTCTGCAGGACGTTCGGTCCCGCGCAGCGCCATGACGTGCCGGGACACGAGGAGATCGAGCTCGCGCTCGTGAAGCTGTTCCGCGTGACCGGCGATCGCAAGTACCTGGACCAGGCGGCGTTCTTTCTGGACCAGCGCGGCCGGCCGCACAATCCGCCGCTCCACGAGTTTCCGGTCGGCGATCCGTTCCGGATGTACAACGATCTCGCGTACCGCCAGGATCACAAGCCTGTCGTCGAACAGACGCAAGCCGTCGGGCACGCGGTGCGCGCGACGTACTTGTACGCGGGCATGACCGACGCGGCGACGCTGACCGGCAACGATGCGCTGGGCCGGACCGTCGACGCGCTGTGGCGCGACGTCGTCGAGAAGAAGATCTATCTGACAGGCGGGCTCGGCGCCGTCGGCGGCACGGAGGCGTTCGGCGACGATTACGTCCTGCCGAACCGCGCGTACGCGGAAACGTGCGCGTCGATCGGCGGGATGCTCTGGTATCACCGCATGTTCCTGCGCGAAGGCGACGCGGCGTACTACGACACGTTCGAGCGGACGCTCTACAACGGCTACCTTTCCGGCGTCTCGCTGTCTGGCGACGCGTTCTTCTACCAGAATCCGCTCGTGTCGAACGGCCGGATCGAGCGCGCGGCGTACTTCGACGTCTCGTGCTGTCCCGCGAATCTCGCGCGCCTCATGGGCGAGCTGCCCGGCCTGATATACGCGCAGCGCGACCGCGAGCTGTTCGTGAATCTCTTCGTGGGCAGCCGCGCGTCGATCGACGTGCGTGGAACGAAGGCCCAGGTCTCGCAGGAGACGAATTACCCGTGGGACGGCCGGATCACGATCCACGTCGATCCCGATCGGCCGACGGACGTGTCTCTCGCGGTGCGGATTCCGGGCTGGTCGCGGGGCAATCCATCGCCGGGCGGACTCTACACGTTCGCGCCCGATCGCTCGCCTGAAAGGCTCGCGCGACATGTCGCTCTCGCCGTCAACGGCAAAGCCGCGCCGCTCACGATCGACAAGGGCTTCGCCCGCATTCAGCGGCGCTGGCAGAAGGGCGACGTCGTGCAGCTCGATCTGCCCATGCCGATCGAGCGCGTTGTCGCCGACAATCGCGTGGCCGAGGATCGGGGCAAGGCCGCGATTCAGCGCGGACCGATCATCTACTGCGTGGAAGGCGTCGACAACGGCGGCGCGGTCGCCGATCTCAAGCTGCCGATGGACACCGCGCTGCAGCATCACTTCGATGCGAAGCTGCTGAACGGCGTCGACGTCATTGAAGGGGACGGGAGTCCTACGAGTCGCCAGGGGACTCCCGTCCCCGTCCGTGCCGTGCCGTACTATGCCTGGAACAATCGCGGCAAGGGCGAGATGGCGGTCTGGATTCCCTATTGAGCGTGCGCGCGGCCGGAGAGCAGCAGCAGATTCAGCACGCCGAACACGACGAAGCACGGCGCCACGTACCACCACTCCTGTCCTTCCCCCGCCAGCGCGGCGATCGCGGCCAGCGCGCCCGCGCCGAGCCAGCCGGCCGCCGTCACGAGCACGAAGCGCCTGGCGTGTCGCGTGGGCTGCGTGTCGCGCACGCCGTTCAGCGGATGCTTGACGATCGATCGCGCGACGCGGGACGAAAAAAAGACGACGAAGGCCGCCGCCGTCCAGGGCTCGCCGTCCTGCCAGCCGAAGGCGAGCACGGCCGCCGCGGCGATGCCGAACAACGTCAGCGAAAACATTCGAAAGGTCAGCGCTCAGCCCTCGTGTGTGGCCGAGCCACCAGCCACCAGCCACCAGCCACTAGCTTCTCGTCCGATAGAACGCAATCATGTCCATCGACTTCGCCGGAGACGCGCCGATCTGCCGCAGCATCGTCGTCACCTGTCCTCGATGGTAGCTCGCGTGGTTCACGACGTGCTGCAGCATCTGCCAGAACGGCGACGCGCCGGGCTGGCCGTTGAGCAGCTTGTACTCGAGCACGCGCGTGAGCCCCGCTTCGCCGAGGCTCTCGAGGAACGCGCGCATCTTCGCCTCGTGATCGGCCCAGGCGCGCCGCACGGCCGCGACATCCGGGAACCCGTCGCTCTTCATGAGCGCCGTGGGCGACTGCCCCTGCCAGCGCGAGTGCCACGCCCACTCCGCCGCGTAGACGTGGACGACGGTCTCTCGGATCGATTTGAAGCTGCTGCCGAGATCGCGGTTGAACTGCTCGGACGTGAGCGGATCGAGCGCGTCGAGCAACCGATCGCGCGCCCAGTAGTGGTACTCGAGCAGCGTTCGCAGATCCTGAAGATTCATCGCATCACCGTGGCTTTCACAAGACGGTCGAGCCGTGGGAACTCGCGGTCGAGGTACGCGTTGCCGCCGTCGAAGACGGATTGCTGTGTGCCGGCGCGAATGCCGCCGCCGGCCGTCTCGCCGTATTCGCTGTTGAGCGCGTCGGCGACGTTCATGCCGTCGATCACTTCGCCGAACGGGACAAAGCCCTGCGCGTCCTGCGGATCCGACAGGTCCTTCAGCGCGATGTAGACCTGCGTCGTCCGCCCGTTCGGATCCCTGAACGCAAACGCGACGCGGCCGCGCACGTTGGACTGCCCGCGCGGGTCGTCTGGAATCGTCCTCGCGCGCCATTGGGTCGCCACTCTTGGATCGCCGTTGATGCCGAACTGCGCCCACTGGCCTTTGACGACGCGGAAGAACCGGTTGTCGTCGTAGTAGCCCGCCGTCACGAGCTCGCGGAACCGATCGGCGCCGTGCGGCGCCCAGTCACGGTGCACCGCGATGACGATCGGTCCCTTGCTTGTATCCAGCCGGACGCGGAATTCGCGCGAAGTGTCTTGTAGCGCGAGCCTTTCAGGCGAGCGAATGAATCGCGGCCCTGAAAGGGCCGCGCTACAGATCAAGAGGATCGCCGCCGCGCGCATCGCTGACTATTCTAATCGCTCGCGCGTTTTGTACATCGCCTTCTGCGCCTTGTGCACGGCTTTCCACTGCCGCTTGTGCTCCGCCGCCGCGGCCTTGTCGTGCTTGCGATCCTCGAATGCCAAGACGTTCGAGTAGAGATACTTCGGACCTCTCTTCTTGTGACGATGAATTGTCGGGGAAAGAGAGAGCGACCGGTCCGTCAGCGCTTGAAGTCGCCCTTGCCGATCTCGGGGTTCACCAGCACCTGATCGAAGATCAGATCGTCAATCACGCGGCCGCCGGCGGCCGTCGTCACGCGAAACGGGATCTTCAGACCGCTGACCTCGCGGCGATCCTTGAAGGTCATCGTCTCCTCCGCCGGGCTGCCGGGGTACTGCAGCTTCGCGGGCCACTTGTCGGAAGCGTCGACGGTCAAGCGCGCGGAAAATCCGTCCCGGCTGGTGATGTCCGCGATGTTCGGCTCGCCACGGCCTTCGGCGGTCGCCGACGTCCTCGCCTTCACACGCGGATCGACCATGTCGACGTTGAGGCCGGAGGAGTGAAACACCATCGAGACGTCGGGCGTCACGTACGTCACCGTACCGAGCAGGAAACGCGCGAGCCGCGCCCGCTCGTTCTTGAGGATCGCCGACGTCAGGTTATCGGGCGGCAGCGTGAGGTGGTCTCCCGAGCGAATCGCGCTGAGGATCGTCTTGCCGGCATAACCGGCGAGCTTGGCGTCGGCGGGAGCCGCATCGACGCGGAGGTAGTAGTCGGGCAGCAGAATCTTGATGTCAACCTTGCAGTCGATCAGAAAGCCGTTCATCTCGACCTTCGACGTGCCCTTGAACTCCAGCGCCTTGAGCTTGGACACGGCGCCGCCGCCGACCGCCATGCGCGCGTAGCGGAAGATGTCCTGGACGTTCGGATCGCTGAACTGATAGTTGTCCTGCGCGAGCAGAGATCCTGCCAGCAGGAGACTCACCGCCGCAGCCGAGACGGACCAGGCGGGACGGCGTCGCATGTGCGACCTCCTTACTTGATCGAGTCCAGCAGTTCCTTCGCCTTCGCGGCCTGCGGCCCTGACGGCGACAGCGCCAGATATTTCTCCAGATCAGGCTTCGCCTCGGCCGTCTTGTTCGACTGCAGATTCGCGTACGCGCGGTAGAAGTACGCGTCGGCGTTCTCCGGGAAGCGCTCGATGACGCGGTTCAGCACCGTCGCCCCGTCCACGGACCGCCTCCGGTTGAGCAGGTTGAGCGCCGCGTTGAGCAGCGCATCCGGATCGGCCAGCGTCGCCGCATCGATCGCCCCGAGGTACTTCATCGCGCGCGGGAACTCACCGGTCTCCATCGCGCTCGCCGCGGCGAGCTGCAGCAGCGTCGTATCGTCCGGGTTCGACGCCAGCGCCAGATCGAGATACTTCAGCGCTTCAGGATGATTCTTCTCGCGGCCGTAGGTGAACGCGATCGCGCGGTTGATGCCGGTCAACTCGGGGTGCGCGGCGAGCACGGTCATGTACTCGGCGCGCGCCTCCGCGTTCTTGCCTTCCTTGAACAGCCCTTCGGCCTTCGTCAGCAGCTCCGGGCTGTTGTCGCGCTTCAACGTCACGGCGAGCGGCGGATTCTTGCTGTCGGCGATCGTCAGCGTCTGACGCACCGTGATGAAGTTCGGCGCGTCGATCTGCACGCGCCACTCACCCGCCTTGATGTCCTTGGCCGAGAACTCGCCGTTCTTCTTCGTCGTCGCGAAGAACCCGTCGTTGGACTTCGTGAAGATGAACGTGACCCTCGCCTCCGCGACGCCCTTCCCCGCTTCATCCGTGATCTTGCCCGAGACCTGGGCGTTGCCCCGCCACTCGGCGACCTTCCGCTCTTTGAACGAGTCGCCGGCGCGCATCCCGCTGCCGCCGCCGCGCTGGGCCAACGCCGGCGGCGCCGAAAGAAGCACGAGAAGAGCGCTCGTCACACAGGCACGGAACGTGGTCGTCATGGGGCCTCGCGATTCGAAGTCAGGAATGAAGAAAGAGGAATGAGGACGTGCACAGGATATACCACGATCGCGCGGCGACAAAAAAAGGGCCGGGCATGACGCCCGGCCCCGAACCAAGAACCCGGTACCCTGAACCCCGATCGCTAGAAGTTAATCCGCGCGCCGAACCGCAGGACGCGCGGCCCGACGATCGAGGTCAGGTAGTTCGCGGTCGACGTGTTCTGCCGCACCGTCTGTCCCAGCGCCGTGTTGACGTTCGAGATGTTGAAGATCGCCATGTTCAGCGTGATCCGGCGCGGTCCGCCCAGCCTGATGCTCTTGTCGAAGTTCAGGTCGACCGTCTGCGCCGTCGGCAGCCGCAGCGCGTTCGCCGGAGTCAGGCTGATCGTCGCCGTCCCCAACCCGTTCGGCCGCGTGCCGGTGACGATGGTCGGGTTGAACGGGAAGTTCGAGTGCGCGTTGTAGTTGGCCGACGCCGTGATCTCGTACGGCAGCTGGTACATTCCCGAGAGCTTGAACACGTGCGGGGCGTTGCGCGTCCCGTCTTCGTAGCCGTCGATCAGGTCGACGGGCACGCGGTTCGTCGGATCGAGATAGTCCAGGTTCGGCGTCAGGCCGTAGAACTTCTCGTGGTTGTAGACGTAGCTGCTGGTCATCATCCAGTGGTTGCTCAGCCGCTTCCGCGCGGTGAGCTCGAGACCCTGATAAGTCCGGTACTGGCCGATGTTCTCTTCGATCGTGTTCGAGTGCAGCGTTGGTCCGTTGAAGTAGAAGCCGGTGTAGCTCGGCTGATCGCAGAGCGAGTTGCCGCACGCCGCCGTGAACGCCACCGGTCCGGTGTAGTTCGCCGTGGAGTCCAGATACCGGACCGCGTTGCCGACACAGCCCTGCTGCGCGCTGCCGCAGAAGTTGCTGTACTTCCGGTAGATATACATCGCGCCCACGCCGAAGTTGGTCATCAGCTCGTGATCGAAGCCGAGGATGAACTCATCGGTGGTGTCGTTCTTCATGTTCGGGTCGACGATCGACGTCGTGATCGGCGATCCGGGGTTGGCCGGATCGTAGCCCGCCGGGCTGTTCAGCAGGTTCAGCGTCTTGCCGTCCGCCTTGTAGACCTGCAGCTCGTTCGCCTGGACGATCTTGTCGCCGTTCAGATCCTTCCAGGGGAATCTGAGAGTCGTCGTCGAGCCCGTCGGCTCCAAGGCCTGTGCCGTGAACACGCCGATGCCGTAGTACCGCGCCACGCTGGCCTTCACGATGCTCTTGCCGTCGCCGCGCAGGTCGTAGGTGAGGCCCACGCGCGGCGACCAGTTGTTGTAACGGACGCCGGAGTCCGCGCCCGGGAAGTTGATCGCGGGCAGCTGCGCCTGGAGTAGCCGGTTCGCCGGCACCGTGCCTGGCGTCGCGATGTCGTGCTGGTGGTCGTAGCGCAGACCCAGGTTGATCGTCGCGTGGCCCTTCTTGATCGAGTCCTGGAAATACGCGTCGCGCTGGTACAGCGTGTAGGTGAAGTCCGCATCGCGCTGGATGTCGGCTTCGTCGCATCCGGTCGCCGTGCCCGCCGCATACGACACGCCGTTGATCGTGCACGCACCTTTATTGGTGGCGAATCCGGCTGCTGTTGTGTCCAGCGTAGTGTTGTACGCACCTGGCGCAAAAGTGTAAATCCCTCGGTACCGCGCGACCGCGCCGCCACCGACCGTGCTGAGTGATTCCACAGGCGACCGGCGGAATGCGAACCCGAACTTGATCGAGTGATCCGCGCCGAGGAAGTTCGACGCGAAGTAGTTGCCGTCGGCGCGGCCGTCATCCTGTGGCCGAATCGTATGGTAGGCAGCGCCCGACTTGCTACGATCCCAGTAGCCAGTCGACCCGCCAATATCCACCCAGTTGATCGCCTGGATGTCGACGAGCGAGGGATCCTCGAAGCCGAGGAACCAATCCTCGTGGATGTGCGTGTACTGGCCGATGATCGTCAGCCGGTTGTTGACAATCCAGCGATGGTCGCCCGTGTAGAAGATCGACGGGCCCGTCTGCTGGGCGCACGTGATTAGCGGGTGGAACGCATCGCAGTTCCGCGAGCTCCGGAATTTGTCGCCGTACGTGTACGAGAACGATGATTGGTGCCCCGTCGCTTCCTGATACTGGAGACGGCCGTTGTAGTTCTTCAACGTCGTGAGGTCGCCGAAGAGGCAGTCCTTGATGCTCTGAATCGAGTTCGCGTACGACCCGTCGGCGTTCAGCTTGTTCGGGCTGTTCGCGATCGCCTGGCACCCGGACTTCGACGTGTCGTAGAACCCGACCACTCCGACCCGGACGTCCTGACGCGACATCGCGCCCCAGAACCATGCCTTGTTCTTGACAATCGGCCCGCCCAGCTGCGCGCCCATATCCCGGATATCCTGAATCGGGTTGCCGCCGCCGACGCCCTGCTTGCGCAGGTCATCGGTCACGTTGATGGACTGGCAATTGCCCAACTCGCCGAAGCACTTGTCGTTCGTGTCGTAGAAGCGGCCGTACCCGGTGAGGTTGTTGCTGCCGCTGCGGGTGATGAAGTTCACCTGCACGCCCGCGCCCTGCTGCGACGCGTCGGCGCCCGCGGTCGTGACCTGGATTTCCTCGAAGGAGTCGAAGTCGTAATAGGTCGGCGACGAGTTGCCCGACGCGATGTCGCTGATGACCGCGCCGTTGATGTTCCACTGCTGGTTCGTGCCGCTGCCCATCGCGTTGAACGATGTCTGCTGGCCCGACAGGTTGCCGCCGACGTTGACGCCGCTCATGACCATGCCCGGCGTCTGCTCGATGATGACCCACGGGTCGCGCGCGTTCGGAATCTTCTCGAGCGCTTCACGCGTGAAGCTCGACGCGATCGTCGTCGACTTCGTGTCGACGACCGGGCTCTCGCCCGTCACCGTCACGGTCTCCTGCACCGTCGAGATCTCGAGCTTGGTGTTGACCTCGGCGTTGAAGCCGGCCTGGATGATGATGTCCGAGCGTACGTACTTCTTGAAGCCCGTGAGCTCGAACGCGACCGTGTAGGTGCCGATCGGAATCCGCGGGAACCGGTAGGCGCCCGTCTCCGTCGTGACGGCGACCATCGGGTTGATGAGCGCCGGGCCGCTCAACGTGACCGTAACGCCGGGCAGCACCGCGCCGGTGCCGTCAGTCGCCTTGCCGAAGACCTCGCCGGTGCTGACCTGCGCCGTCGCAGGAACCACACCGACGATCAGCAGGAGACACAGGAGTGCTCCTATCCGTCGAACCACACGACTCATACACCCTCCCCAGAGGCCTGCGCCTCACCGACAAGGTCTTACAAGACGAACAGTGTCCGATATTGGGAACAAAGGGTAAGGGGGACGTGGCCCGGAATCAAGAGAATTGTCATCGATTCTCTCCGATTGCGGCGCGCCGTCACCGAGCGCTCGGATCAACGTGATTTCAGGCCCGGGTCACTTGCCTCCGGTCAGCGGCGTGATCGCATTCCCGATGGCCCGATTGAACGCGGGGACATCGCGATCCAGGAGGGATTTGTAGTCGTTCTTCGCCTTGTTCAGGTCCGCCTCGATGCCTTCCATCATGTTCACGGACGTGTCGGTCGGCGGGAAATCCGCGCCGCCCGCGACGTCGCCCGCGCCGGGACCGACCTCGCCGTTCAGCCAGATGAGGTTCATATAGACGCGGTAGGCCTGCTGGAAATACTTGTCGTCGCTCGTCATCTGCGCCGGCTCGAGGAGCTTCGTCTCGACGTCGTAGAGCTTCTTGTCCATCTCGGCGACTTGCGTGAGCAGCGCGGCTTTGCTCACGTCGGGGCTCGCGTCGTTCCGGTACGCCTTCTGGACGTCCTCGAGCTGCTTCCGCATGACTTCGATCGTATTGATCATGTCCGCCGCGGCGCTGATGTCGTCGCGCAGCCGCAGCTGCAGCCTCACCGACAAATCGAGATCCGCCTGCGACGCGGGGACTTTCGGATCCTTCAGGATCTCGATCGGCCGGGTGTACGACTGCCCGTCGACGGTCAGCGTGACGGTG
This sequence comes from Terriglobia bacterium, assembly GCA_020073005.1. GTDB lineage: Bacteria > Acidobacteriota > Vicinamibacteria > Vicinamibacterales > CAVVIG01 > SRVP-36. The sequence continues at coordinate 16,871 of JAIQFX010000072.1, forward strand.
TACTTCCCCGGCACGACGATCGGGCCCACCTGCGCCGGCTCGAGACCCCAGTGCGTCACGGGCCGCGTGTCCTGACCGCGGAAGCGCGGCTCTTCCCAGATGTGCGGGTTGTCCGCGGGTGTCGTCCTGAGCGCCACGAGACGCGGCGCGTCGTAGCGCAGATCCCACGCCACTCGATTCATGCCGGGACGCGGCGTTGTCCGCAGCGAGCGGACGACCTTGCCTTCCGCGTCCAGCACTTGCAGCTGCGCGTTGCGCGGCGCTGCCTTCACGGAATAGTTGATGAACGCGCGTCCGCGCTGGCTCCAGCGATACGTGGCGCGCGGCGCGAACAGATGCGCCGCCGCGTCTGTCGTCGCCGGCGTCGTCTGCTCGAGCGGCGTGATGTCGTCGAGCACGTACACGCCGCGGCCGTACGTCGAGACGACGATGTCATGGAAGGCCTTCTGGAACACGACCCAGCTGACTGGCGCGCGCGGGAGTCCCGCGGAAATCTCCGTCCAGTGCGCGCCATCGTCGGCCGAATAGTAGAACGCGTGACCCGTGCCCGCCGCGAGGAAGCCGGCCTTGTTCGGATTCTCGGCGACCGCTTTCACGTACGACAGCGGATGCGTGTTCGGCAGATCGCCGTTCACACGCTTCCACGTCGCGCCGTAGTCCGTCGTCTTGAAGATGTACGGCTCGCGGCTGTCCATCAAGTGGTTGTCCACCGCGACGTACGCCGTACCGCCGTTGAAGTGCGACGGTTCGATCTTCGAGATGACGCCCCAGGCCGGCATGCCCGTGACGTTCTTCGAGACGTCGTTCCACTTCGCGCCGCCGTCACGCGTGTACCAGATCTTGCCGTCGTTCGTGCCGGCCCAGATCAGGCCCTTCTCCACCTCGGACGTCGCGATGGCGAAGATCACCTCCGGCGCGAACTGACCGAGGTTGTCGCCGACGATGCCGCCCGACGGCATGATCCTGCTCGCGTCCTGCGATGAAAGATCGGGGCTGATGATCTTCCAGCTCTGGCCGCCGTTGTTCGTGTGGAAGATGACGTTGCAGCCGTAATAGACGTTGTTGTGATCGAACGGATCGATCGCGAGCGGCGCCGTCCAGTGGCAGCGATACTTCGACTCGGTCGGCGGCGCGTCGAGCGTGATCAGGTACGGCGCGACGGACCGCGGCGTCTTCGTGCGCGCGTCGTAGCGCGTCACCTTGTTGCCGTAGCACGTGGACCAGACGACGTTCGGATCTGCGGGATCCGGCATCGTGTGACCTGACTCGCAGCCGCCCACGCCGTGATCCCAGACGTTGCCGTTGCCGTTGTAGCCCGCGCCGGCGCCCTCGGCCGCGTTGGCCGGCCCGCGCATCGTGCCGTCGTCCTGCATGTTGCTGTACACGTAGTACGGCACTTGATTGTCGACGGTGACGTGGTACATCTGGCCGATCGGCAGATTCAGCCGCTGGATGCTGCGGCCGTGCTGCTCGGTGATGCTGAGGCCGGCGTCGTGCGTGATGACGAATCGATCGGCGTTCTTCGGATCCCACCAGATGTCATGGTTATCGCCGCCCCAGTTGCGCTCTTCGAACGTGCGACCGCCGTCCGTCGACTGCCAGAACGAGCTGTTCGAGACGAGCACTTCGTCTTCGTTCGTCGGCGACACGGCGATGCGGATGTAGTAGCCCGCGCGCCCGATCAATCCGCGCTGCCAGTTGACGACGCGCCACGAGCCGCCGCCATCGTCCGATCGCCAGACCGATCCTTGATCCTTCGTCTGAATCAGCGCGTAGACGCGATTGGAATCCGCCGGCGCGACCGCGACGTCGATCTTGCCGAGCGGTGATCGCGGCAAGCCCTGCGCCTCGACGCGCGCCCACTTCGCGCCGCCGTCGCGCGACACGTAGACGCCGCTGCCCGGACCGCCGCTCAGCTCGGCCCACGGATGCATCTCGACCTGCCACGTGCCGGCGAACATCGTCCGCGGGTTTTTTGTATCCATTGTCAGGCCGGAGCAGCCGGTGTTCTCGTCGACGAACAGCACGCGGTCCCAGTGCTGGCCGCCGTCGGTCGTGCGGAAGACGCCGCGCTCCTGCTGCGGTCCGGTGATGCGGCCGATCGCGCACGCGAAGACGATCTCGGGGTTCGTCGGGTGGACGAGAATGCGGCCGATGCGGCCCGTCTCGTCGAGGCCCATGTGCGTCCACGTCTTGCCCGCGTCGACGGACTTGTAGATGCCGTCGCCGATCACGTCGCTGTCGCGAATCGCCCACGCTTCGCCGGTGCCGGCCCAGACAACGCTGGGATCCGAGGGCGCGACGGCGAGCGCGCCAATCGCCGCGACCGGCAGCATGTCCGAGACGGGACTCCAGCGTCCACCGCCATCGGTCGTCTTCCACACGCCGCCCGATGCGGCGCCCGCGTAGTAGATGGAGGGATCGCCCGGCACGCCCGCGATGGACGCGACGCGGTTGCCGACAACTGGACCGACGAAGCGGAAGGCCAGGCCGTCAGGAGCGGCACCACCGCCGCGCCGCTGCGCGACGCCGATGGCTCCGAACGATGCTGCAACGATGGCGGCGACAAGCGCGCCGCGAATGAGCGTTTTCATGTACTTCAGTCCTTCGTCACCAGCCACCAGTCACCAGTCACCTACGCGAAGAGATTCTTCACGACGAACCAGACGTTCGCCGGCCGCTCGGCCAGGCGTCGCATGTACCACGGAAACCAGTAGTCGCCGTACGCGATCAGCACGCGCAGGGGCCGTCCGGCCTGGACGAGGCGTTGCTGCAGTGGGCGCTGGATGCCGTACAGCATCGCGAACTCATAGGCCGATTTCGGCACCTGCCTGACATCTATATAGGTTGTTAAACGGTCGGCCAGGCGGGGGTCGTGCGTGCCGATGTGCAGGAGCCCGCCCGCGCGCTGCGCGTCCTCCTGCAGCATCCGGCACGACAGCTTGTAGAAGTTCTCGTCGACGTCGGCCTTCTTCGGAAACGCCACGGACGGCGATTCGAGGTACGCGCCTTTGACCAGCCGAATGGCCGACCCGAGCGGCACCAGCGACTCGACGTCTTTCTCAGTGCGATAGAGGTACGCCTGCAACGCGATGCCGACGTGGGCCGACCGCGCGCGCGTCCGGCGAAACAGATCGATCGTCGGATCGACGTACGGCGAGCTCTCCATGTCGATCCAGACGAAGTTGTTGCGCTCCCCCGCGCGGTCGACCAGACGCTGCAGATGGCGGACGCAGATCTCCTTGTCGAGATCGAGCCCCAGCTGCGTCGGCTTGACCGAAATCTGCGCGCGCAACCCCGCGGCGTGCACTTTGTCCAGGACGTCGAGATAGTCCTGGGCGACCGCATCGGCTTCTTCGAGCTTCGTCACGTTCTCGCCGAGCTTCGTGAAGATGGTGCCGATGCCCTGCGTCTGCTGCGTCTGCGAGGCGCCCATCGCGTCCTCGAGGCGCTCGCCCGGCATGAACGTCGAGACAGATCGCCGGACAAAAGCAGTCTTTGTCGCGCGCTCGCGGAGCCAGGCGTTGGTGGATGCGGCGAGCAGAATATTTCGCGCGAGTCCCATTTACAGCAGTCCTTTGATGAGCCCGCCGTCGACCTGCACGGCGGCGCCGCTGATGTACGACGCTGCGTCGGAGAGCAGGAACGCGCCGACTTTCCCGAACTCATCCGGCGCGCCGTAGCGGCCGAAGGGAATCATCGCCGCCGATCGCTTGCTTTGCTCCTCAGCCGTGATGCCGGTCCGCTTCGCGTTGATTTCGTCGAGATGCTGCAGGCGATCCGTCGAGATGCGGCCCGGCAGGAGCGTGTTCACCCGAATCTTGTCGGGCGCCAGCTCGACCGAGAGTGTCTTCGCGAGCGAGGTCACGCCGGAGCGCATCACGTTGGAGAGCGCGAGGTTGGGCACGGGTTCCTTGGCGGTCGAGGACGTGCCGATGAGAATCGCGCCGCCGCCGCGCGCGCGCATCGACGGCACGACGAGACGCACCGTGCGGACGACGCTCATCAGCAGCAGATCGAACGCAGCCTGCCAGGCGTTGTCGTCGAAGCCCAACACCGTCCCGGCCGGCGGCCCCCCGGTGTTCGCGAACAGCAGGTCGACGCCGCCGAACTCCTTGATCGTCGCGGCGTGCCATCGCTCGATCGCGTCGGCCCGGCTCAGATCCGCGGCCACCGCGATCGCGCGTCCTCGCGTTTCACGTTGAATCGTGTCCGCCGCCCGGCGGACACCGTCCGAATCGCGTGCGGCAATGGACACCAGCGCGCCCTCCGCGGCAAGGGCGCGTGCCACGGCATAGCCCAGCCCTTTGCTGGCGCCGCCGACCATGACGATCTTGTTCTTCAGTCCCAGGTCCATAGGTACAATCGTCAAACCGAATTTGCCATTTTACTGCGTGACGCGGGTGCTACAATCTCGCGTTCTCCTTCCAAGTTCTTTCGACGTGTTTCAGGAGATGACGATGTTGCGAGTTCCTCGTGCCGCGCTCTGGCGAACTGTTTGGGTGATCCTGATTGGTCTCACGGGAGTCGGCGCGTTCGCCACGCGTGCGAGCGCCCAGATTCCTTCGAACGGCGTGTTCTACGCGTGCGTCCGCATCGACAAAGACGACGATGAAGCCAGGCTCACGCGGCTGATAAGCGCCGACGAAACCTGCAAGAGGAACGAAACGCTCGTCCAATGGAACGTCGCCGGTCCGCAAGGTCCACAGGGTCCCGTTGGTCCCATCGGGCCGGTGGGCCCGCAGGGGCCAGTCGGCGCGCAAGGTCCGCAGGGTCTGGTGGGACCGCAGGGTCAGCAGGGCGTGCAGGGACTCAAGGGCGAGACCGGCCCGGCAGGACCGACTGGGCCAACGGGAGCGACCGGGCCGACCGGTGACACTGGTGCGATCGGACCCATCGGTCCAACGGGCGCCGCCGGCGCGACGGGCCCGACAGGTGCGACCGGAGCGACAGGACCCACTGGCGCGACAGGCGCCACAGGTCCGGCGGGGCCTGGCAATACCGTGAGCCTCTTCAGCTCCACGGTGCTGGGATGCGATCCAAATCTGGGTCCGATCACGTGCGCGTTGTCCTCGGCGAGCCAGGCCTGCCCGGCCGGTAGCGTGGTGGTCGGCTGCGGGTCGTTCATCTCCACCGTCGCGGGTCAGTGCATCGACAACTCGGTCGGTATCTTCGACACGTTCATCAACAGCGCGAACGGGTGCACGGTGCAGGTGTTCAACAACTCTCTGCATGGCACGTGTCCGGCGTGGAGGCCGAGCATCACGGTCCAGACGAAGTGCATCAACGTGCCGTGACGGCCGACCTCATTTCTTGAAATACGTGTCGGTCCCGTCGATCCAGTCCTGCCGAACGGGGTTGAAGACGTCGATGGCTTCGGAGTCCTCGACGACATCAACGCCGTGCGGGACGAGCGACGGAATCACGATCAGCTCGCCGCCGCGCACCATCACCTCGCGATCCAGGAAGCGGAACTTCAGCGCGCCGCGGACCACGTAAGACACCTGTTCGTTCTCGTGCAAATGCGACGGCACGGACGTGCCGCCCGCGAGCGAGAACTTCGCGACGCTCACCCGCTCGCCGCTGACGAACTGGCGGACGATCCCCGGCGTGACCTCTTTCTTCTGAACCGAATCCCAGCGATGATGAGTCGGTGCGGGCATGGAAACTCCTTGGCGCCATTCTAAGGGCTGAGGACTGAAGGCTGAGGGCGGAAGAAATGTCCATTCGAATCGTGCGACTCGGAAGTCCGCGGGCGGCAAACGAGGGACTGCGGATCGGCACGGTGCGGCGTCCGCCGCGCGGCGTGCCCAAGAGCGAGTTCGCGAAGCGCGACTTCTACGATCTCTGGCTGCCGAATCTCGCGCCGAGCGAGGCGCTGGTGAAGCTGGGACACGGCGCGAAGGACGATCGGAGCTGGAAGACGTTTGCGCGAAGGTATCGCACGGAAATGAAGCGGCCAGAAGCCAGTCGCGTCTGGGATCTTCTGGCCGCTCTGTCGCACACAACCGATTTTTCGATCGGCTGCTACTGTGAGGACGAACGGCGCTGTCACCGTTCGATCATGCGCGAGCTGCTGGCCGAGCGCGGCGCCGCGCTCCGCTGATCGCTGACAGCCGCCAGCTGTCAGCCGTTCGCCGGCCTCACGGTCACGAACACATCGCTCCCCTGCCGGTTGATCAGCATCAGCGTCGGCCGGTCGCTGGACTTCTTGAGCGCCGCGCGCAGATCCTCGACCGACTTCACCGGCTGCCGGTTCACTTCCTGAATGATGTCGCCCGACTGGATGCCCGCGCTCGCGGCGCGGCCGTCCGGATCGACGTCCTCCACCACGAGGCCGTGCGCGTCCCGCGGCGCGCGCAGCCGCGCCGCCACATCCGGCGTCAGCGGCGACACCGACACGCCGAGCGCCGCCGTGTCGTCGCCGTCGGCGGCGCCGCGCTCCTCACCCTGCTGCGCGCGCGCGACTCGCTCGGGATTCGCTTCGTCCAGCGTCACCTTGACGTGGCGTTCGCTGCCGTCGCGGACGACGAGGAGATCGGCCGCCGATCCGGGACCAGCCTCCGCCACGCGGTTGCGCAGCGTGTTGGTGTCGTGCACGGCCTGACCGTTGAACGACTCGATGACGTCGCCGCGCTTCACGCCCGCTTTGTCGGCCGCGCTGCCCGGCGTCACGCCGCTGACGATGGCGCCGCGCGTTTCCTTCAGCCCGAGGCTCTGCGCGATGTCCGACGTCACGCCCTGCACTGTCACGCCGAGCTGCGCCCGCGTGACCTTGCCCTTCGAGCGCAGTTGCTCCATGACGTTCTTCGCCATGTTGACCGGGATCGAGAAGCCGATGCCGATGTTGCCGTCGCTGCCGGCCGACAGAATCTGCGAGTTGATGCCGACGAGCTCGCCCTTCATGTTCACGAGCGCGCCGCCCGAGTTGCCGTGATTGATCGGCGCGTCGGTCTGCAGGAAGTCCTCGTAGCCGCCATCGCCGACGCCGGTCGACCGCCCCTTCGCGCTGACGATGCCCATCGTCACGGTCTGGCCGACGCCGAGCGGATTGCCGACCGCCAGCACGACGTCGCCGACCTTCACGGCGTCCGAATCGCCGAGCGCCAGCGCGTGGAAGTCATGACCGGGGATTTTCAGCAGTGCGAGATCGCTCGGCTTGTCCGATCCGATCGTCTTGGCGGTCAGCGTGCGGCCGTCGTTGAGATCGACAGTGATCGTGTCCGCGCCGTCGACCACGTGATAGTTCGTCAGGATGTAGCCGTCGGTCGTCACGATGACGCCGGATCCCAGGCCGCGCTGCCGCGGCGCCTGTCGCTGGCCGTTGCCCCGCCCGCTGCCGCGCCCGTTTCCAAAACGCCCGCCGAAGAACTGCTCGAAGAAATCATCGTCCGGAATCTGAAACTGCGTCTCCGACATGCGCGCCTTGCCGTCGGTCCGGATAGTCACGACGGCGGGCGACGCCACGTCGACGACGTCCGCGTACGAATCGCGGCCGCCGGCAATCGCGTGCGCAATCGGCGTCGTGACGGTGGCCATTCGAGTCGACTGCGCGCTCGCCGCCCCGCCGTACCACGCCGCCCCGCCTACCAGAACCACTGCCGCCGCGACGGCCATGGCGGCCCGGGCTGCGCGCTGACCGAAAGTGAAACGTTCGTACATTGCTGTGTCCTCCTGGAAGAACTTCAACTAACCCTTTTGACGGCACACCGCCTTTCAGGGCCGTTGCCGGAACATTACAAATGTGAGAGGAAAGGCGGGTGGGGCTGGTGAGGCAGGTGGGGTTGGTGAGGAATCGGTTGTGGCGCGAGCCTTTCAGGCGAGCGGAAGACGCACGGTAAACGTCGCCCCCTGGCCCGGCTCGCTGGTGGCCTGCACTTCTCCGCCGTGTGCTTCGACGACGGCTTTCACGAGGCTGAGGCCGAGGCCGAGGCCGCGCTCGGTCCGGCTGGCGTCGCCGCGAAACAGGCGATCGAACACGCGCGGCAGCTCGTCGGCGGGAATGCCCTGTCCGGTGTCGCGCACCTGCAGCACGGCCGCGTCGCCGTCACGGCGGACATCGATGCGGACGTCTCCACCGGCCGGCGTGTACTTGATCGCGTTGTCGAGCAGATTGGCGGCGACCTGGTCGAGCCTGATCCGATCGCCCGTCACGACGACGTCGTCAGTGGTTCGGCTGAAGCCGGACGCCACGTGTGACACGAGGCTGACGCCCTTCGCATCGGCGACGTCGCGATAGAGATCGACCGCGCGCGCGACGACTTCCGCCAGCGGCACCGGCTCGCGCGTCAGCTTCATCGCGCCGCTCTCCGCTTCGGAGATGTCCATCAGCGTGTTCAGCATGACGAGGACGCGATCCGTTTCTTCCACGCAATCCGCGAGCGCCTCCCGGTACTGAACGTCGCGCTCGCGATCGTCGCCGCTCGCCGCCGCGGCCAGGGCCATCTCCGCCGTCCCCCGCAGACGTGTCAGCGGCGTGCGCAAGTCGTGCGAGACGTTGTCCAGCGCGCCGCGCATGCCGTCGACGAGCCCTTCGATCTTGTCGAGCATCGTGTTGAACAGCACCGTCAGCTCGTCGATCGCATCGTCGGTGCCCGCGACGGGGACGCGCGCATCGGTGCGTCCGGTCCGGATGATCCGGCGCACCGCCCGCGTGAGCCGGCGGATCGGCACGACCGCCGACTGCGTCGCGAGCCAACCGCCGGTCAGCGCGATGACGACGATGGACAGGGCGACGACGCCGAGCACGGCGCGGAAGCGCGCGAGCAGCGCTTCGCGAGCCTCGGTGCTCTTCCCCACCTGCACTAAGGTGCCGTCGGCGAGTTGCACCGACGCCGTTTCGAGCGTCGCCGGATCCCAGCCTTCGGCGTTACTGAGGACGATGGCTTCGACGCCGCGATTCACCACGCGCACGAACAGGCGCTCGGGCGCGGCCTCCTGCTCGGCGCGCACGGTCGCGGCCAGCACGCGGACGCCGCCGCGCGCGTAGGCCGCGGCGTAGTCGCCGAGCTTGCCGCGGATGATCTGCTGATCGCGCTGCGCGAGCGACGCGGCGGTCAGGTAATACGTCAGGAAGACGATCGCCAGCGCGCCGACGACGAACAGCGTCGCGTACCAGAGCGCGATGCGCAGACCGAATACAAGGGGACGGGTCTCGGGACGTGTCATATCCGAGACCCGTCCCCGTGGCCCGCGTCCCCTTTCAAGACGTACCCCACGCCGCGCACCGTCTGCAGCAGCTTCTTCTCGAACGGCCGATCGATCTTGTCGCGCAAGCGGCTCACGAGCACGTCGACGATGTTCGTCTGCGGATCGAAGTTGTACTCCCAGACGTGCGAGAGGATCATCGTCTTCGAGACGACGCGACCGGCGTTGCGCATCAGGTATTCGAGCAGCGTGAACTCGCGCGGGCGCAGATCGATCGTCTGGCCGGCGCGCGTGACGCGACGCGAGAGCAGGTCGAGCGTCAGGTCGTCGACCGTCAGCGTCGCCGGCTCGGGCGCGCGGCTGGCGCGGCGCACGAGCGCCTGCACGCGGGCCAGCAGTTCCGCGAACGCGAACGGCTTGGTGAGGTAGTCGTCGCCGCCGGCCTGCAGCCCGCGCACGCGATCATCGACCGATCGCCGCGCGCTGAGAATCAGGACCGGCGTCGCGGTCCCGCGCCGGCGCAGCTCTTCGATGAGCGACAGACCGTCGCGCTTCGGCAGCATGACGTCCACGATCGCGACGTCGTAGGTCTGCGCCGTCGCGGCAGTCAGGCCGGCGTCGCCGTCGGCGGCCTGATCCACGGCGAAGCCCGCTTCGCGCAGTCCGCGCGCGACGAACTCGGCGATCGTGATGTCGTCTTCGACGAGGAGCGCGCGCATACGAACATCATACTGGTGGCTGGTGGCTGGTGACTGGCGACTGGAAACTACCGACGACCGACTCTGCGCGTCATCGCGCAGGAGTCCCCTGCGGCGCCGAGCGCAGATACTGTGCGGGCCACGGGACCTGATGTCCGAGCTCGCGGGCGGCACGCAGCGGGAAGTACGGATCGCGCAAGAGCTCGCGCGCGATCAGTACGCAGTCGGCCCGTCCGTTGCGAATAATCGCGTCGGCCTGCGCGGCGTCGGTGATCAATCCGACGGCACCGGTCGGAATCCCCGCTTCGCGCCGGATCCGCTCGGCAAATGGCACTTGATAGCCGGGGCCCAGCGTGACTTTCGCATCGTGCACGGTCCCGCCCGACGAGCAGTCCAACAGATCGACGCCGCGCGCGTGGAGCCGCCGCGCCAGCTCGACCGACTGATCGAGATCCCACCCGCCATCCTTCCAGTCCGTCGTCGAGATGCGCACGAACACAGGCAGGCGATCCGGCCACACGCCGCGCACCGCGTCGACGACCTCGAGACAGAGCCGGATGCGATGGTCGAACGATCCGCCGTACTCGTCCGTCCGCGTGTTGACGAGCGGCGACAGGAACTCGCCGATCAGATATCCATGCGCGCCGTGCACTTCGACGACGTCGAAGCCCGCGTCGAGCGCGCGGCGGGCGGCATCGCGGAACTGGCGAACGATCGCGGCGATGTCCGCGACGCTCAGCGCGCGCGGCGCCGGATACGTACCGGAGAACGCGACGTTGGCCGGCCCGACAGGCTCCCATCCGCCGTCAGCCTTCGCGACCGCGCGGCCACCATCCCACGGACGCGCGGTACTGCCTTTGCGTCCGGCGTGCGCGATCTGAATGCCGGCGAGCGTCCGCTGCGCGTGAATGAACCGCACGACGTGCGCGAGCCCGGCGACGTGACCGTCATCCCAGATGCCGAGATCCTGCGGGCTGATGCGGCCCTCGGGCGACACGGCGGTCGCCTCGGTGAAGACGAGCGCCGCTCCACCGACGGCGCGGCTGCCGAGGTGGACGAAGTGCCAGTCGTTCGCGAAGCCGTCCACGCTCGAGTACTGACACATGGGCGACACGATCACGCGGTTGGCGAAGGTCAGCGAGCGAAGGGGAAACGGCTCGAATAGATGCGGCATCCCTAGATTATGCCGTCGATAGGCATCCGCGCGGTCTGTGCAGCCAACACGTGTCGGCTTCGTCGTGCTGGTCGCGGCGAAGTCGTTTCACGGCCGCCCACTTCATCGGCCCGGCCATCATCGCTTTGCCGAGCCGCTCGTTCATCGAGTCGTCCCGCAATCCCACGGCGGAATACACGGCCACCGGGGCCAGGACGCGGGCGGTGTAGTCGGTCGCGTTCTGTTTCGTGAGCGCGATCACGAGCCCTTTGCCGAGTGTCGCGCCCATCACGGGCATCGCGGACGTCAGCGGGAGAATCATGCGCCCGCCGTCGCCGAGTGCGTCGAGCCAGGCGTCGAGCGGATGCGTGACGCCGGCGTTGACGAGAATCGCGTCGAACCGCCCGTCGATCGTGGACGCGTCGCCGTGGCGGACGTCGACCCACGCAAGCGGCGCCAGGTTCTGCCGCGCCTCCGTTGCCAGCGCATCGTCGACCTCGAACGCGACGACGCCGCCGCGTGCGCCGACGCAATGCGCCATCACGGCCGTGTAGTACCCGAGTCCGCAGCCGACGTGCAGCACACGCGCGCCCGCTGTGAGGCCGAGCGCGTCGATCCAGACGCCGAGCGTGCC
>JAIQFX010000145.1 GCA_020073005.1 Terriglobia bacterium
TGGGCGCTCGACGCGCACGACGGCCACGAACTGTGGCACTACTTCTGGACGACGCAGGGCGGCACGCACATCGGCAACCGCGGTGTCGGCATGTGGGGCAACTACCTCTACATGGAAACGCCGGACGACTACCTCGTGTCGCTCGACGCGCGCACCGGGCAGGAGCGCTGGCACAAGGAAATCGCCAGCGTGAAGCAGCAGTATTTTTCGACGACGGCGCCGGTGGTCGTGGGGAATCACGTGCTGGTCGGAACAGGGAACGATCTCGACGCGCCCGGATTCCTGACGTCGTTCGATCCGGTCACCGGCGACGTGCAGTGGAAGTTCTATTCGGTGCCGATGAATCCCGGCGACCCCGGACTCGAGACGTGGAAGAGTCTGGACGCGGCGCGGCACGGGGGCGGGCAGATGTGGCTGCCCGGATCGTACGATTCCGAGACGCATCTCTACATCGTCGGGACCGGCAATCCGACGCCGGCGTACACCTCGCAGGCGCGCGGCGAAGGCGACAATCTCTTCACGTGCGCGATCGTCGCGATCGACGTCGATACCGGAAAGATGGCGTGGTACTACCAGACGTCGCCGCACGACACGCACGACTGGGACTCCGCGCAGACGCCGGTGCTCGTCGACGCGGACTTCCGCGGCAACCCGCGCAAGCTAGTCCTGACGGCGAGCCGCAACGGCTACTACTTCACGCTCGATCGCACGACCGGCGAGCGTCTCGTCACGAGCCAGTTCTCGGACACGGTGAACTGGGCGAAGGAGATCAACGCGAAGGGGCAGCCGGTCCGCGATCCCGCGAAGGACTATCACATCGCGGGCGCGCTCGTCTCATCGGCGAACGGCGGCGCGACGAACTGGCCGCCGCCCGCGTACAGTCCGGACACCGGCCTGCTGTACGTGCCGACGGCCGAAACCTACGCGATGTACTACCTGACCGAAACCGATCCGCGCGGCGCGATGGGGCTCGGCGGGAAGGAAGAGATCAATCTCGGCGCGTCCACGTCGTACATGACGGCGATCGACTACAAGACCGGGAAGATCGTGTGGAAGCACAAGTACCGCTCGGCGACGTCGCGCGGCGGCGCGAGCGGTGTGCTCACGACCGCGGGCAGGCTGCTGTTCGGCGGCGACGTCTCGGGCAACCTCGTCGCGTTCGATCCGGCGAACGGCAGGAGTCTCTGGCACTCGGCGATCGGTCAGGTGACGAACGCGCCGCAGACCTACATGGTGGACGGCCGGCAGTATCTGCTCGCGGCCGCCGGCGACACGCTGTACGCGTTCGCGTTGTATCAATGACGCGTTAGCACTCACTCGTGGCGTCCGGCTTTAGCCGGACTGTCGAGGTCATCATGCTTACACGACGTGAATTTGGAATGCTCACGCTCGCGGGGCTGGTCCGGCTGAAGCCGGACGCCACAGACCCGAAGGTCAACGGCGTGCGACTCGGCGTCCAGACGTACAGCTTCCGCGATCTGCCGCGGACGTCAGGCGGCGACGCCATCGATCCGGTCCTGGACGCGATGAAAGCCTGCGGCTTCGGCGAGTGCGAGCTCTTCGCGCCGCAGGTGGAGCCGCAGTTCAGCGCGGGCCGCGGCCAGCGCGGCGGGCCGCCGTCGCCGGAAGCGGTCAAGGCGCGGGAGGACGCGCGCACGTGGCGGCTGGAGACGCCGCTCGATCATTTCCGCGCGATAAAGTCGAAGTTCGACCGGGCGGGCATCGCGATCTACGCGTACAACTACAGTCCGAACGCGAGCTACACCGACGACGAGATCGATCGCGGTTTCGAGATGACGAAGGCGCTCGGCGCCGGCATCATCACGGCGTCCACGACGCTCGAGGTCGCGAAACGGATCGCGCCGTTCGCCGAGAAGCACAAGATGATCGTCGCGATGCACGGGCACTCGAACACGAAGGATCCGAACGAGTTTTCGACGCCGGACAGCTTCGCGGCTGCGATGAAGATGTCGAAGTACTTCAAGGTCAACCTCGACATCGGCCATTTCACGGCCGCGAACTTCGACGCGATGGCGTACATCCGCGAGCATCACGCGGACATCACGAACCTGCACCTGAAGGACCGGAAGAAGAACCAGGGCGACAACCTGCCGTGGGGCCAGGGCGAGACGCCGATTCGCGAAGTGCTGCAGCTGCTCAAGCGGGAGAAGTGGCCGATTCCCGCCTACATCGAGTATGAGTACCGCGGAACGGGCACGTCGGTGGAGGAAGTGAAGAAGTGCTTCGCGTACGCGAAACAGTCGCTCGCCTGAAGGGCTCGCGCGACGCATGAGGAAACGTCTCGGCATGGGCCTCGTGGGCCCAGGTTTCGTCGGCGCGCACCACATCGACGCGGTGCGCCGGCTCGGTTTCGTCGACATCGTCGCGATTGCCGCCAGCAGCGAGGTGTCGGCGCGCCGGAAGGCCGACGCGCTCGGCGTGCCGAAAGCGTATGGCAGCTACGAGAAACTCATCGCCGATCCCGCCGTCCACGTTGTCCACAACACGACGCCGAACGCGCTGCATCTTCCTGTCATCCTCGCCGCGCTCAAGGCCGGCAAGCACGTGATCTCCGACAAGCCGCTCGCGACGAGCGCGAGCGACGCGCGTCAGCTGCGCGACGCGGCGCAGCAGGCGGGCGTCGTCCACGCCGTGACCTTCAACTATCGCGGCAATCCGCTCGTGCAGCAGGCACGCGAGATGATCGCGGGCGGCGCGCTCGGCGCGGTGCACTTCGTCCACGGCGCGTACCTGCAGGACTGGCTGCTCGAATCCACTGATTACTCGTGGCGCTTGGACCCCGAGGCGGGCGGGCCGAGCTCCGCCGTCGCCGACATCGGATCGCACTGGTGCGATCTCGTCCAGCACGTCACGGGCCATCGCATCGTCGAAGTACTCGCCGATCTCACGACCGTGATCGACACGCGCTTCAGGTCACACGCGCCGACCGAAGCCTTCGCCCAGGCGAGCACGGGCACGCGCGAGGCCGTGAAGGTCAGCAGCGAAGATCTCGCCACGGTGCTCGTGCGATTCGATGGCGGCGCGAAGGGCAGCGTGTCGATCGGCCAGGTCTGCGCCGGCCACAAGAACGATCTGTGGTTCGAGGTGAACGGCCGTCGCGCGTCGCTCAACTGGAAGCAGGAACGGCAGAACGAGCTGTGGATTGGCCGTCGCGACGCCGCGAACGCGACGCTCGCCAAGGATCCATCGCTGCTCGGCCCGGCGGCGAAGGCGTACACGCATCTGCCGGGCGGACACCAGGAAGCATGGGCCGACGCGTTCCGCAACGTGATGCACGACGTGTACACGTTCATCGCGGACGGGAAGAAACCCTCCGATCCGCGCCCCCCGGCGTTCGCGACGTTCGAAGACGGCTATGATGCCGCCTGCGTCGTGGACGCCATTCTCGAGAGCCACCGCCACGGCGCCGTCTGGACGAAAGTCACACGATGAAACTCGGTCTGTTCACCCCGGTCTTCGGAAAGCTCTCGACGAGCGAGATGCTCGCCAAGGTCAAGACGTTCGGGCGCATCGAGGCGCTCGAACTCGGCACCGGCGGCTGGCCCGGACACGATCATCTGGACCCCGACGCACTGCTGAAAGACAAGGCGTCCGCGCAAAAGTACCGGCAGATGATTGCCGACGCGGGCCTGACGATCAGCGCGCTGTCGTGCCACGGCAATCCGCTCCATCCCGATCGCGCGATCGCGAAGCGAGACGATGAGATCTTCCGCAAGACCGTCAGCCTCGCGGAGCAGCTCGAGGTCCCGGTTGTCGTGACGTTCTCCGGGTGTCCCGGCGACTCCGAGGACGCGAAGCATCCGAACTGGGTCACCTCGCCGTGGCCGCCCGAACACCTCGAAGTGCTCGAGTGGCAGTGGGAGAAGAAGACGATCCCCTACTGGCGCGACGCGGCGAAGTTCGCTTCCGATCACGGCGTGAAAGTCGCGCTCGAAGCGCACCCGAACTTCATCGTCTACAACGTCGAGAGCCTGCTGAAGCTGCGCGCGGCGGCGGGCCCGAACCTCGGCATCAATTTCGACCCGAGCCACTTCTTCTGGCAGGGCGTCGACGTGCCGGCCGCGATCCGCGCGCTCGGCGATTCGATCTTCCACGTCCACGCGAAGGACGTCGCGCTCGATCCGCACAACATCGCCGTCAACGGCGTGCTCGATACCAAGACGTACCGCCGGATGGCCGAGCGGTCGTGGCTGTTCCGCAGCGTCGGCTGGGGACACGACGAGCTCGAATGGAAGCGCATCGTCAGCGCGCTGCGGCTCGCCGGGTACGACTACGTGATGAGCATCGAGCACGAAGACGCGCTCGCGTCGGTCGACGAAGGGTTGCGCGCGGCGATCGATCTCCTGTCGCGCGTGATTCTGACGGAACCGCCGGTTGAGGCTTGGTGGACTTGAAACTCAAAACAGAAAACTGAAAAGAGAAAACTGAAGAGTTCCACAGTTTCACTTCTTCCTTCTTCTTTCTGCCTTCTTCCTTCATGACCACGAACGTTCGCCTCAAACTCTCCACGCTCATGTTCCTCCAGTACTTCGTCTGGGGCGCGTGGTACGTGACGATGGGGACGTGGCTCGGCGAGACGCTGCATTTCTCGGGCGAGCAGATCGGATTGGCGGCCGGCACGACCGCGCTGGCGGCGATGATTTCGCCGTTCTTCGTCGGCATGGTCGCCGACAGATTCCTCGCCACCGAGCGGATTCTCGCGGTGCTGCACGTTGTCGGCGGCGGCGTCCTGCTGTTCGCGTCCACGCAGACGACGTTCGGTCCGTTCTACGTCGTGCTGCTCGCGTACGCGCTGTGCTACATGCCGACGCTCGCGTTGAGCAATTCGCTGTCGTTCCGGCAGATGAAGGATCCCGGCCTGGAGTTCCCGCCGATCCGCGTGCTCGGGACGATCGGCTGGATCGTCGCGGGCCTGTGCATCGGCACGCTCGGCCTCGAGGCGACCGCCGTGCCGCTGCGCCTGGCTGGCGCCGGATCGCTCGTCCTCGGCGCCTTCTGTCTCGCGCTGCCGCACACGCCGCCGCTCGAGACGGCCAAGGCGCATCGCGTCACGCTCGGCAACGTCCTCGGTCTCGACGCGCTGAAGCTGATGGGCGAGCGGTCGTTCACCGTCTTCGTGATCGGATCGTTTCTCGTCTGCATCCCGCTGCAGTTCTACTACGCGTTCGCGAACCTGTTTCTCAACGAGCTGAACGTCACGAACGCGGCGGGGAAGATGACGCTCGGCCAGATGTCCGAGATCTTCTTCATGCTCGTGATGCCGTGGTTCTTCCGCCGGCTCGGCGTGAAGTGGATGCTGATCGTCGGCATGGCGGCGTGGACGGCGCGCTACGCGTTCTTCGCGTACGGCGACAACAGCGCGCTCGTCTGGATGCTCTACGGCGGCATCCTGCTCCACGGCGTCTGCTACGACTTCTTCTTCGTGACCGG
>JAIQFX010000146.1 GCA_020073005.1 Terriglobia bacterium
GGGCCTCCCCTCCGGATCGGGCGCGGCATCACAGGCGCCGTCGCTGCCGTCGCCTACAGGGCTGCTCTCACTTTCGGGGCTAATTGTCGCCCTTCAATCCGTCGTGATCACGTACGGCGGATGGCAGAGCGCGATGTACTTCTCCGAGGAAGATCGCGACCCGGCCCGCAACCTGCCGCGGTCGATGATCGGAGGCGTCGCATCCGTCATCGTCGTGTACCTGCTTGTGAACATCGCGCTGTTGTCCGTCCTGCCGATTGGGGACCTCGCGCGCTCGACGCTCCCCGCCGCCGACGCGGCGCAGATTCTTCTTGGCGGCCGCGGCCGCGAGATCATTACCATTCTCTCGATCGTCTCGCTGCCGCCGATGCTGAACGCGATCCTGATGATCGCCACGCGGATTCTGTTCGCGATGGGGCGCGATGGACTGCTGTGGACGCGCGCGGCGTCGGTGACCGCGCGCGGCACGCCAGCTGCCGCCATGCTGGCCACGACGGTGGTGGCGCTCGCGCTCGTCGCCACCGGCACGTTTCAGCGGCTGGTGGCCGTTGTCGCGTTCTTCCTTGCCGCCAACTACGTCATCTGCTGTTTCGCGCTCGTCGCGCTGCGACGGTCGGAGCCGGACCGCGGGCGACCGTTCCGCGCGTGGGGTTACCCCTGGTCCGTCGCCCTCGTGCTTGCCGGCGCCGTCGCCTTCCTCGTCGGCGCCGCCGCGGGCGATACGATCAACGCCGCGGGTGCGGTGGCGCTTCTCGTGCTGGGATTTGTGGTCCGCGGCGGCATGAGCGTCGCTCGCTCTTAGGACTTCGCGTTGAGGGCGACCGCCTGGCGAACGAGCGCCTTGAAGGCGGACGCGTCAACGTCTTCTCCTTCGTGGATGTCGATCGCGCGGCGTACGTTTCCGTCGAGACTCGAGTTGAAGAGACGGGCCGGATCCTTCAGAGACGCGCCCTCGGCGAAGGTCAGCTTCACGTGATTCTTGTAGGATTCGCCCGTGCAGATGATGCCGTCGTGCGACCACACCGGATTCATCCACTTCCACTCCTCGACGACGTCCGGGTCTGCTTCCTTGATGAGCTTGCGCATTCTGCTGAGGGTTTCCCCGCGCCAGTCCCCGAGGTCGGCGATTCTTTTCGAGATGAGCTCCGATGCCGGCTGGCCCTGGCTCGCGCCCGACTTTTTCATGTTCGCACCGCCGGCTCAGCGTGACGGCAGATGAATGGACATCAGTACGAGTGTGCCGTCGATCTGCGTGAACCAGTGCGCCGTCTTTTCGGGCACCATCACCCAATCGCCTTTGGCAACTTTACGTGCGCGCATGGAACGTCTCCTGTGGGCGGTGATTGTACACGTTCGACTTCATCGTGCTGGACACCGATCCCGAGGCGCTCGCGACGTTTCTCGATCGTGGAGCTTCCACGCGGGGCGCGGAATCACTGCCCGGGCTCCGCGCCCGCCACGTCGTCCCAGAAGAACCGGCGAACGTGATGGCGGCAGCAATCGGGGACCTCGTTTCGCAGCAGCGCCAGTGCTGCCGCGGCCTTGTGCAGGAAATCCTCCGTCGGTTCCACGACAAAGCGGCGCGGATGCTCGGCCCACTGCGAAGCGATCTGCACGTCGATCGCCGCGGCCTCCTCGACGGACTCGAGGCGCAGCGGGTTGTCGCGATTGTAGGCGCGGGGTGACGTCGGTGTACGCAGGTGGATGACGGCGTCATACCGCGCCATTTCACGGGCGCGCGTGGTGCCGACGGCCGAAAAGAGGTCGCCCTCACCAATCCAGTAGGCCGCGCAATCCACCGTGCCCCGGTCGCACAGCACGACAGCGGCGTTCTCGGTCTCGGCAACCGACTCGAGCTCGCGCTGGATGTGGTAAATCGCACGCTGTGCCGCCTGACGCAACGGTGGGGAATCGCTGCGCGGGAACCGGCCGCCGAACACGATGCCAGCGGCTTCCGGGAGTGTCTTGACGTGCTCGCAGAAGAAGAGCCGAATCAGTTCCAGCACCGCAGTCTTGCCCGCGCCAGGACCGCCCGTGAGGACGACGCGGCGTGGCACATGGCGGTCACGGCAGTCGCAGGGTTTCATGGCGTCTGTCCGATCGTACATAATCAGCGCCGTAACGGAGAGGACGAATATGCGATTTGCAGGAGGGGCGCTGGCTGTCTGCGTCATGTTGTCGGCGAGCATCGCGACGGCGCAGCAGAGCGGGATCTACGTGCGCGCCATTCGCGTCCTGGCCACCGATCCTGACGCGCTGGCGACGTTCTACGAAAAAGCGTTCGGCATGTCCGAAACGCGGCGGCCCGTCAACACCGCGACGACGAAAGAGATCGTCATCAACAGCGGATCGACGGCCGACATGGCCAGGAAATCCACCAGCACGCCTATCGTTATATATACTCGTCCGCGGAATGCGCCCGCCGGCGCCATGGCGTCGCTCATCCTCGAAGTGCCGAGCCTCGAGAAAGCCATCGAATCCGTGAAGGCGAACGGCGGCACGCTGATGCGTCCGCCGGCGACATCGGGCGAAGGCCTGCACTACGCCTTCCTCAAGGACTCGGACGGCAATCAGATCGAGCTCGTCGAAGCGACCAGGTAGAAGCGCTCCCTCGCCAGACAGTCCCGAAGAGTCGGATGAAGTCTCAGTAAACTCGTTTGACCTCACATTAATTTAATGTGAACTCAAACAAGTTTTGCGGAATACGTGCGTGGGCGTTGTGCTACAAGACCCGGTTGCGCGACCGCGAACGTTGCGATCGAGCAACGTGTCGACGTCGCGTGTAGGGAGCGATTCGATGAAGCGCCATGTCTTGCTCGCGGGTATCCTGGCAGTCTGTTTTGCCCTGGCGGGCGTCGCGATCCGCGCCGACGACGAACACGGCCAGCTCACCGTCGTCAGCGCCAGCGTGTCGGCGGACCAGGCGACGCTCACGGTGACCGGATCGAACTTCGGTCCCGCGCCGTCGGTCTTTCTGGACGGAACGGCTCTGGCTGGTGTCGTCGGCGCCGGCGGAACCAGCTTGACCGTGCCGATGCCCGCGCTGGGACCGGGCAGCTATCGCCTCGTCGTCGTGCGCGCCGCTGTGCACCATGGCCGGGGCCACGACCGCGATGATGATGACGACGACGGCGGCCGCGCCGGCGCGTTCGTGCTGACGGTCGGCGCCGTCGGGCCGAAGGGCGACAAAGGGGACACGGGAGACACCGGCGCGATCGGCCCCATGGGCGCGACGGGTTCCACCGGATCGACGGGCGCCACCGGTGCGACCGGCGCGACCGGTCCGGCCGGACCTCCCGCGCTGACGATCGGCATCAACGATCGCGGATCGTTCAGCGCGACGGGCGCCGACGTCAACGGCAGCGGCAAGCCGGCGCTTCACGTCGCGCCGGGATCGCTCGTGACGATCAACTTCGACTGGGCCGTCAATCGCAACGGCTACTGCCCCGGCTGCATCCAGGAGATCGTGGCCGGCCTCGTGCAGGTCGATACGACGGTCGTGCCGGGCTCGATTTCGTCCACGTCCTGCATGGTCATTCCATTCGGTCTCGCCTCGGGCGGGAATAACGCGTTCACGTTCACGGCGCCGGCCACGATTGGTACGTACTACATCGGGTTCTACTCGACGCTGGACTTCGACTGCTCGACGACGCCGCCGCCCATCACCGGAGCGCTCTTCTCGCCGGCGACCAACCTCGGTCTGGACACCTTCCTCGGAGCGATTACGGTTTACTAGCGGCGCGCTCCGCACGGCATGAGTGGCACGTCTGCGCCGCCGGATCACCTCCGGCGGCGCAGATCGCGGTCGTCCTCATGCCGCGCCCGCGTCGCGCGTCTCCGGCGGGCGACTTGAGATATCGTGTGCCGCATGCGCACATTCACTTTGCTCCTCATCGGCCTGCTCGCGGCATCGGCTCAGCAGAATCGCGCGCCGGCGCCCGCACCGGCCTGCGTGACCGCGACGACCGCGTGCACGGAATGGGTGGCGCTGGGCGGAGGACCGGCGCGATCGTCGATCTACCGGACGCGCTCGCTTGACGCGCGCGACGAAAACATCCGCCGCGCGCTCATCATGGTGCACGGGACCAATCGCAACGCCGATCATTACTTCTCGACCGCGGTCGCGTCGGCATTCCTCGCCGGCGCGCTCGACGACACGGTCGTCATCTCGCCGCGGATCGCGTCGGCGGCCGGCAACTGCCACGACACGCTCGCGCCCAACGAAGTGAGCTGGAGCTGCACCGGCGACAGCTGGCGATCGGGCGGGACCTCGCCGAGCCATCCCGACCTGACGTCGTTCGACTTCGTCGATCAGATTCTGAAGAAGCTCGCGAACAAGAGCATGTTCCCGAACATGCGCGCGATTGTCGTCGCGGGCCATTCGGCCGGCGGGCAGTTCGTCGCGCGCTATCAGATGGCCAATCGCGTCCATGAGACGATCGGCACGCTCGGCGTCCCCGTCACGTACGTCGTCGCGAATCCCTCGAGCTACGCGTGGCCCGACAGCACGCGTCCGCAGGCGTTGGACGATGCCACGCCGGAAAACGCGAAAGGCGCGTGGGAGACGGAGAAGCCGCACACGACGTTCTCGTACGGCGCGTTCGACGCATCCGCGTGCCCGAACTACGATCGCTGGCCGGCCGGCCTCGAGAATCGCACGGGCGGTTACACGGCGAACACGAGCGACGATCAGCTGAAGAAGCAGCTGGTGTCCCGTCCGACGACGTTCCTCTTCGGTCAGGTGGACACGCTGCCGCTCGGCGGATTCGACTCGTCGTGCCCGGCCATGGCGCAGGGCGCGACGCGCCGCGCGCGCGGCGAAGCGTACGTCAAGTACATCAACGAGCGCTTCGGCGCGACGCACGCGATGCAGATCGTTTCCGAGTGCGGCCACAACGATCGATGCGTGTACACGACCGACGCCGTGCTGCCGATCGTGTTTCCGAAGGTGCAGTAGACGCAGTAGACGACGTCGCGACTACGGCGCCCCGCAGCGGAAGTTCTTCGCGTCGTCCGTGCTGCCGCTGCCGATGTAGTGCGCGGTCGCCGGATACGCGCAGAGCGGTCGGGTACGATCGACGACGCCTGACGTCATGTGCGCGGCGGGAATCGACTGCGGCTTCGTGCCTGACTCGACCCACTGATCGATCGCCGCCACCTTGTCGAATTGATCAGTGCCCGGTCCACCCTGGCAGTGGCCCATGCCCGGCACCATGAACAGCGCCAGCGAGTTCGCCGCCGCGCGCCCCACCGCGTCGTTGATGCGCTTGTACATGATCAAGCTGGCGTCCGGCGTCACGAGCGGATCCGCCCATCCGTGATACATGAGCAGTTTGCCGCCGCGGCTGAAGAAGCGCGTGAGATCAGGATCGCCGCCGTACAGCAAACCCTTGTCAGCCTTCACCGCACGCTCGACGTCATCGGTTCGCGGACTCGACCTGCGGCTTCGTCAGACAATCGGCGCGATCCTCGCCCGAGCACGTCAGGGTGGCGAAGTCGAACGAGCAGCGCGCCGGATCTTCGATCACGCCGTCCTTCACGCCGTCGAGTGCGTCGCACTTGTTCAGCACGGCGTTGTGGATCACCGGGTACTTGCCCGGCGGAATGACCGCAGCAGGTTCCCGGTTCATGAAGATGTTCAGCGCGACGCGCGCAGCGTAGAGCCGCATCTGATCCCACGACGGATCGCCGGCCACGATGCCGTCGAAATCGTCCGGATAGCGCTGCGCCTCGATGAGCGCCTGCCGTCCTCCGGTCGAGCATGAGTTGAAGTAGGACTTCACGGGGCGCGCGTCGTAGTGCGCGGCCGCCACGGTCTTCGCAGTGACGGTCATTTCGTGAATGGCGCGATACGCGAAATCCACGAGCTTCTCGGGATGTCCCGGCACGAAATCACCGTTGCCGCCGACGTGGCCGGTGTCCGTCCCTGCCGAGGCATAGCCCGCCTTGACGGCCGCCGCGAGCGCCGGATAGGGAATCGTCCCGCCCAGCCCGCCATTGCCGACGGCCTGAACCTTGCGGTTCCACCCCGATTGCGGCAGCCACACCTCGACGCGGATGTCGGAGTCAGGCGTCGGCGTCAGCCGCGCGGTGACGCGGCAAAACGCCGGGAGCGTCTTGAACACGGCGGCGGCGTTTGGATTGGAGGCGCCAGGAGGAACGAACGCGCCCGCCTGCACGGATTCGGCGGAGAGCAGCGTTCCATCCGCGAGCGCCACCTGCTTGAGGGCCTCGCACGCGATGGGGGCAGCGGCGGCAACCCGGGCCGGCGCGCCGGACCCACTGACGGCGAGCACGGCAACGACACCGGCGAGGGGTTTCATATCCATATATATAAGGTTCCTCTTTGGGGCGGCAGTGTAGCAGGCGCCGTCGCGCCCTGCCGATCCACGCGCTTCGGCGCCCAGGGCGCGCCGTGCCCGCAGCATGGAACAGGCTATAGACTCTCTACGTCTTAGGGCTATAGACTTTCTATAGCCATGACCCTTCATTCGACCCGGCCCGACGCGCGCACCGACCTGCTGCACGGCACATTAGATATGTTGATCCTGCGGACCCTGCAGTGGGGACCGCAGCACGGCTACGCGATCGGCCAGACGATCCGCGCGCAGTCGTCCGACGTCCTGCAGGTGGAAGCGGGTTCGCTTTATCCGGCCCTGCAGCGGCTCGCCAAGAAAGGCTGGGTCACCTCGAAGTGGGCCCAGACCGGGGCCAACCAGCGCGCCAAGTTCTACCGGCTCACGCCCGAGGGCAGGAAGCAGCTCCTTCGCGAGGAATCGCGATGGACCGAGCTCGTGAACGCGATCGGCCGGGTGATGAAACCGGCATTGGCGCCCGAAACAGAGGAGTAGCGTATGTCGATCGGGGCTTGGCTCACGCGCCTGAAGCGGCGGCGTCTCGACGATCAGGATTTCCAGGAAGAAATCCGCGCGCATCTCGCCATCGCGGCCGACGAGCGGGTCGCCGAGGGCGCCGATCGACGCAGCGCGCAGCTCGCGTCGCTGAAAGACTTCGGCAACGTGACGCTGACGACGGAAGCGGCCCGCCGCGTCTGGATCCCGTCGTGGCTCGAGTACGTTCACGATTACATCAGCGACGTCCGCTACGCGGTGCGCGTCCTCGCCAAGAGTCCGGCGTTCGCCTTGACGGTCGTCGCGGTGCTGACGCTGGGCATCGGCGTCAACGCCGCCGTCTTCACGATGCTCAAGAGCATGGCGCTCACGCCGCTGGCCGGGATCGGGGACTCGTCCCAGCTCGGCGT
Organism: Terriglobia bacterium; assembly: GCA_020073005.1. Lineage (GTDB taxonomy): Bacteria > Acidobacteriota > Vicinamibacteria > Vicinamibacterales > CAVVIG01 > SRVP-36. Next base: position 7,262 of record JAIQFX010000146.1, read on the forward strand.
CATCGTGAACGAAACCGGAAAGGGACGGCAGGCCGGCCTGTCGTATCACGACTACCAGTACGTCCGCGATCACGATCAGGCGTTCTCCGGACTCGCGGCGTCCGGCCTCGCGATCGTCAACCTGGGGCGCGGGCGCGGCGCCCGGCCCATCTACGCCGAGCTCGTCAGTGGAAATTACTTTCACGTGCTCGGCGTGCGCGCCTCGCGCGGCCGCACGCTGCTGCCGTCGGACGAGATCGCGCCGGGACGCCATCCGGTCGCCGTCATCAACGACGGTTTCTGGCGGCGCGATTTCGGCGCCGATCCGGACATCCTCGGCAAGACGATCGAAATCAACAACTATCGCCTGACCATCGTCGGTGTCGCCGATTCCACGTTCCACGGCACGATCGTGGGCTACGACGACGAAGTGTTCGTCCCGGTGATGATGGCGCCGCAACTCGGGATCAACATCGGCAGCCTGCAGAACGCGTCGGCGTCCGAACTCCTCGCCGATCGGGGCGCCGGGGTCCTGGACGTCCTCGGCTATCTGCGGCCGGGCGTCAGCTTCGCGAACGCCCGCGCCCAGATCGGCGCGCTGTCCGCGACGCTCTCGCGTGATGCGGCGCTGACGGACATCGCGCAGCAGCTGAAAGTCGTCCGCATCTGGCAGTCGCCGTACGGCGGCCAGACCTTCATCCTGCCGGCGCTCGTCGTGCTGGGCGTGATGGGTCTGCTGGTTCTGCTGATCGCGTGCGCGAACATCGCGGGGCTCGTGCTGGTGCGCGGCGTGTCGCGACGCGGCGAGATCGCCGTGCGCCTGGCGCTCGGCGCGACGCGGGCACGGGTCGTGCGGCTGCTGATTCTCGAGAACCTGGTCCTCGCGGTGCCCGGCGCGATCCTGGGCATGGCGCTCGCGGCGCGCGGGATTCCGATGCTCACCGACTACGCCGAGACGCTGGCGGCGCCTCAGCGCCTGTTCTTCAACATTCAGATCGATCGTCTCGTCATCGGGTTCTCGGCGCTGGTCGCCTGCGGGAGCGCGCTCGTCTTCGGCTTCGTCCCGGCGCTCCGCAGCTCGCGGATCGATCTCGTGTCGGTCATCAACGAAGATTCGTCGCCGCGCGGGGCCGCGCGCGGACGGATGCGCTCGGGCCTGGTGGTCGCGCAGGTCGCGGTGTCGCTGCTGCTGCTCGTCGGCGCCGGCCTGATGACGCGCAGCCTCGACGCGGCGCGGCGCGCGTATCCCGGCTTCGACGCGAGCCACGTGACGGCGATCGCGATGGACGTGCGAGCCAACGGCTACAACGAGGCGCGCGGACGCGTGTTCTATCGGCACCTGCTGGACGC
>JAIQFX010000147.1 GCA_020073005.1 Terriglobia bacterium
GTACATCGCGCTCTGCCATCCGCCGTACGTGATCACGACGGATTGAAGGGCGACAATTAGCCCCGAAAGTGAGAGCAGCCCTGTAGGCGACGGCAGCGACGGCGCCTGTGATGCCGCGCCCGATCCGGAGGGGAGGCCCGGCGCGAACACCATCGCCGCGACGACGACGATCAGAAACGCGCCGCATTTGATGGCCGTCGCAATTTCCTGGAAGCGGCTGCTGATCCGCAGTCCGCCGAGCTGCAGCGCCGCGAGCAACGCCAGCGTCAGAATCGCGATCGCTTTCTCGGACCCGGCCAGCGACGGCAGCAGCAGCGCCGAGAACTCGCCGATGGCAATCGACACGTAGCCAAGCACCGCGCAGTACGTGATCCAGTCGGTCCATCCGACGGCGAACCCGGCCGCGTTTCCGAACGCTCGCCGCGCATACACGTAATACCCGCCGGCCTCAGGCAGCATCGTCCCGAGCTCGGCCAGGCAGGCGGCGCCAACCAGCGTGTACAGGCCGCCCACGATCCACACGGCGAGAATCGCGGTGCGGTTTGGAAGTTGACCGGCGACGAGGCCGGGCGTTCGCAGAATGCCGATGCCGAGCGTGCTGCCGACGATGACGGCGAGGCCGAAGCCGACGCCGAGAATGCGCTGGAGGCTGCTGCGCATGGTGGGCGGCCATGCTACATCGAGTACGCTCTACGAGCGATGGACTATCGGCGGTTGGGATCGACCGGCCTTCGGATTTCACGCCCCGGACTTGGCTGCGGCAACTTCGGCGGCATCGGCTCGGTGCGCGGCTCCAGACCGACCGCCTCGACATGTACCTCATTCACGAGCCCGATCCCGACACGCCGCTCGAGGAGACGCTGCAAGCGCTCGACGATGTGGTGCGGATGGGCAAGGTGATCTACGTGGGCGCGAGCAACATCGAAGCGTGGCGGCTGGCGCGAGCGCTGTGGATCAGCGACAAGCGCCACTTACGAAACTTCGTTTGGATGCAGAACTCCTTCAGCCTGCTCGATCGGTCCGTGGAGCGCGAGATGTTTCCGCTCTGCGCGGACCAGGGCGTGGGATTCACCGCGTTCAGCCCGCTCGCCGGCGGGTGGCTGACCGGAAAGTACCGGGCGGCGGGGACCTATCCCGAAGGCTCGCGGATGACGCTGCGTCCGGAGCCGTACCGACATCTCGAGCGCGACGACGTGTTTCGAGGACTGGCGGCGCTGGACCGAGAGGCGCGCGCCCGCGGAGTCGACATGAGCGCGCTCGCGATTGCGTGGGCGCTTCATCATCCGCGTGTCGACGCGGCCATCATCGGCCCCCGCAATGCCGCTCAGTTTTACGCGGTTCTCGGATCGACAACGATCAGTCTGTCCGACGAGGACGGGCCACGACTGGCGGCGCTGGTCGAGACCGGCGCCTACTGACCGCTCTTTGGGGTTGCACCTCGGCTCGACCAGTCGTACGCTGTGAAGGAAGGCACGGCCATGACGAGAATTACGGAAGCGGTGTACTCCAAGGGCGTTTTGAAACCCGCCGACGATCTAGGTCTCTGCGAAGAACAGCGTGTTCGTCTGATTGTCGAGACTGTCGACGAGAAGCCCGAAGACCGCGCCGCTGCCATCGCAAGACTCAAGGCTGGAATCGCGAAGATGCAGTTCTTCTCACAAGGGTCGCTGCCCTCCCGTGAGGAGTTGCATGATCGCTCTTGATACAAACGTCCTCATCTACGCCTGCGACAAGGCCGATCCTGTACGCCAACAGATCGCGCTCGATCTGATTTCGAACACCGCGGATGCACGAGCGAAGACCCTTCATCTCGATCACAAGGTTTCGTTTTGGGACGCGACAATTCTGGCCGCGTGTGTCGATACTGGCGCCAGCCTCCTCTACTCAGAAGACATTCCTGGCGGAGACATCGCGGGCGTTCCCGTAGTCAACCCCTTTAAATAGTCTTCAGCCGCGGTCAACGCGCCCGCTCTGCGGACTCGGAGGCCCTCATGCGGAGGTTGTTCAGTTACTACCAGTGCCACCAGTACCACCGGGCGAGCGCGGCGCTCGCCGGGCTCTTGATGGTCATTGTCGCCTGCGTCACCAGCGGCGCGGCCGCGGCCCAGGAGTTTGGCGGACGCGAGAAGTTGCGCGCCCATTCCGCTGAGTTCCGCCGCGAGGTGATCAAGGTCACCAACGGCGTGTGGGTCGCCGTCGGTTTCTCCGACGCCAACTCGGTGTTGATCGAAGGCGACGGCGGGTCGATCGTGGTCGACACAACCAGCGACGCGGAAGATGCCAGGGAGGTGAAAGCCGAGTTCGCGAAGCGCTCCACCGCACCGGTCCGCGCCATCATCTACACACATGCGCATCCTGACCACACGGGCGGCGCCGGCGTGTTCGCCGGAAACGATCATCCGGAGATCCTCGCGCACCGGCTCTTTGTGGACCGCGTCCCGGACGTGGGCCGCAACGGTCGCGATGGGGGCGATCAGTTCGGCTCCACCCTGCCGGACGCCCTGTTCATCAATGCGGGCACGGGGCTGCAGTTCGGGCGACGCCCGGCTCCGAGCGCCTACCTTCCTCCGACGCGCACCTTCACCGGAGACCGGCTGGATCTGACCATCGCGGGCGTTCGCCTGCAGTTGCTCCACACGCCGGGAGAGACGCGCGAAAATGTTGCGGTCTGGCTGCCCGACAGGCGCGTCCTGCTGGCCGGCGACGACTTTTACAGGTCTTTCCCGGCCCTCTATGCGATTCGCGGCGCGCGCCTGCGTCCGATCGATCAGTGGATCGCGAGCCTCGGCCTGATGATCGACCTCGGCGCCGATTCGCTGGTGCCGGGGCACACGCGGCCTGTGCTCGGGAGCGCCAGCGTGCGCGCGGCGCTGACCGCGTACCGCGACGGCATCAAGTCGGTCGTCGACCAGACCCTGGAGGGGATGAAGAAAGGTGAGCGACCGGATGAACTGGTGCAGCACGTCGCACTCCCGCCCGCGCTGGCCGGCAGTCCCTACTTGCAGGAATTCTACGGAACCGTGGCCTGGTCGGTGCGCGCCATCTACGCCGACTATGCCGGATGGTTCGATGGCAACCCGACGAAGCTCTTCCCGCTGCCCGAACGGGACCGGGCGGCCCGAGTCATCGAGCTGGCCGGCGGTCGCGAACAGGTGCTGTCGCGTGCGCGTCGCGCCCTGGCCGACCAGGACTTTCAGTGGGCCGCCGAGCTGACCGACTACGTGCTGGCGATAGACGAAGGAAACGTCGATGCGAAGCGGCTGAAGGCGGCGGCGCTGAGCGAACTCGGCGAGCGGCAGATCAGCGCGATCGCGCGAAACTTTTACTTGTCCGCAGCCCAGTATCTGCTGCGCGACCTACCCGCCCGCTGAGGCGCACGAGCCTACGGCGTCAGCGTGGCCAGCCGCGCCAGCCGATCCGCGCTCTGGGGGTCGTGGGACGGGAGGTAGACCAGCGGTTGCTCGCGCGCAAGCGCGAGGATGCGCTGATTCGTCTGGCGCGCGACGTCCTCGTCCGGGCTCACCCCGTCGACGATACCCTGCTTCAGCAGATTTTCGGTGTAGCTGGTGTCGCCAGCGATGAAGATGGAGGGCGAACCCTGCACGATGACCGACACGTGCCCCGGCGTATGCCCAGGCGTCGGTACGACGAACACATCGCCACGCTTCGTCAACGGCATCCGCTCGCGAAACGGACCGAACGCGAACGGCTCGAACCGCAGCGGCTCCGGATTCCACCACTTGGGCCAGCGATGGGGAAGATAGCCCTGCACCTGACCGAGGAACCCTTGCGCGCGATCCCATTCGATCGGATGCAGCCACGTCCTGCTGCCGACCACGTGCGCGAGCCCACCCGCATGATCGGTGTGCATGTGGGTGATCACGACGTCACGGATGTCGCGCGCCCGGACGCCGATCTTCTGCAGCTGCGCGCCGATCTCATCGTCGGGCGTCACCTGAAACTGCGACGCGCGCCGATAGAACGGATGCCATCGCGGATGATAGCCGCGCTCGTGTACACGCGCGGTTTCGCCGGTGTCGACGAGGATCAACCCTTCGTCGTGCTCGATGAGCCAGGCATAGATCGGAACCCAGCCGGACCAGTCCGGGTCGATCAGTATGTGGCCGGCACGCGCGAGGCCTCGCCCGCGGCCGGCCATCTGCGAGAGTTTGATACGAACGGATCCGGTGCGAATCGCGTGAACTTTTGTCATCACCTCAACTCCTGCGAGACGATGCCTGCCGCTACGCCGCGGTCATTCGCGTGAGTAACTGTTCGAGGCGGGCGCCGTGCCGGCGGGCCGGACCGGGAAAGCCGCCGAAGAACCAGATGCGCGCGAATTGCTGCAACGCGCCCATCCATCCCGCGACCATGAGGTCGACGGGAATCGCATCCGTCACCGCGCCTTCGTCGCGCCCGAACTCGAGCAGCGCCTTCACCTGGCCCACGATGGACGACCGCTTCACGGCGGCCGGCATCATCGGCCAGAAGTGACGCAGGTTGTCCTGCACGTACAGCAGCGCGTCGCGGTCGGCATCGAGTAGCTCGAGATACGTGACGATCAACGCGTGCTGTTGTGCGGCGTAGCCCTGCTGGTCTGACATCGCATGCTCGATGGCGTGAAACAGATTGAGATAGCACTGCTCGAAGAGATGCAGGGCGAGCCGCTCCTTGCTCGCGAAGTGCTTGAACAGCGCCGGGTTCGTGTAGCCGGTGGCTCGGGCGATGTCGCGAATGCTCGTCTCGCACAAGCCGTCCCGGACGAAGAGCCGGAGCGCTTCGGTCAGCACCTTCTTCTTGGCGGGCGCATCGTCTGGCGTCAGGTAGCAGCGGGCGGAACGCGCGCGTGTCGTCATGGATAATAGGTTAGCGTTCGCTAACTACCGTGTCAAGAACCCTCCCCCGCATTGACTTGTTCGCGACGGTCCCGGCGGCTAACATGCGGCCGGGCCGGGTCGGCCGAGGAGGAGATGACATGCGAACACTGACGCTGGCGGTTCTCACGCTCGCCGTGGTCATGGGCGTGGCGGGCATCGCGGGCCGCGCCACTCGCGCGCAGACGCCGGCCCCGGGAACATCGTCCGCGGCCGTGCCGCAGACGACCCAACTCGCGTCGCCTTCCGGAAAACTCGAAGACGCGCTGCTCGAGTGGCCGCTGCCGCCCGGCGAACAGGCGTACGCGAAGATCGATGGCAGGCATCTGCATCAGCTTGTCGAGGAGCAGGCGGCGATCGCGCGACGCTATCGCGATCAGGGCCATCCGAAATTCTGGGGCCGCATCATCGGAAGCTCCGCTGACGCGGAGAACGCCGAGTGGCTTTCGGGCAAGTTCAAGTCGCTCGGCATGAGCGACGTCCACATTCAGCCGCTGGATCTCAGTCCGCAGTGGTTCCCGCAGCAGTGGACCGTGACGGTGACCCCGCGTTCACCGTCGGGAGCGACGACGGTCTCGCCGTCCGCGATCTGATCGCGTCGCTACCGCCGGGGCAACACGCGCGCGTGAAGGCGACGCTCGACGTCCAGATGGTGCCGAACCTCAAGACCGCGCTCGTCTGGGGCACGCTGCCTGGCGCGACGGACGAGACAATATATATAGTCGCCCACCGCGACGGCTGGTTCGAGGCGTCAGGCGACAACGCAGGCGGCGTCGCGTCGATGATCGGCCTCGCCGAGTACTACGCGAAGGCGCCGCAAGCGCAGCGGCGCAGGACGATGGTGTTCATCGGACTGGATGGGCATCACAACACCGGACCGGGCGCCGCGGTGGGCGGCGTGTGGCTGAACGATCCTGCGAACAAGGCGAAGCTCTTCGCGAAGACGGCGCTGTCGATTAACTGCGAACACCCGTCGACAATCCAGACGTACGCGCGTCCGCGCTATCTCACCGGCGACGTGCTGCACTGGTCGAACATGTACACCGCGCAGCAGTGGTACGCTGGCGGACCGTCGCGTCCTGAACTGACCGCGATCGCCGTGAAGGCGTTCAAGGAATTCGGCGTGCCGCTGCTCACCGAGCCGGATCAGCGTCCGCCGGCCGGCGATCTCGGACGCCTGTATCGCTTCACGCCAGGCGTCGCGACGAGCGAGTTCTTCCATTACTTCCACACCGATCGCGAATCGCCTGACACAGTCCCATGGACAGGACTCCAGGCGTCCACGCGCGCCTACGCGAAGATCGTCGATGAAGTGAACAAGCTGCCGCTGAGTACGTTCCAGCGGCCAGAGGAGCCGGCGCGTTAATCGTCGGGATCCGTTTCCTTGTCGGCGCTCGGCGTCCGGCCGATCTGATGCACGCGTTCCGTCAAACTGCCCTTGCGGATACGGACGGATGCGCGGCTGACATCACCGATGGGCCCGCCCAATTCAACCTCGAGGCCGGCCGATTTCGAGAGACCGATCTTCTGGCTGGCATAGACGCTGCGGTGTCCGACCATGAGGAAGGCCGTAGCCGCCGCCAGCGCGGCATGCACGCCCTCGGGCCCCGGCAACAGTTCCATCGCCATCACGGCCGCGGCGATCGGCGTGTTCGCGGCGGCGGCGAGCATCGCCACGAGTCCAACCGCGCCCAGCAATGCCGGCGGCGCACCAAACAACGGCGCCAACGCGGCGCCGCTCGTCGCGCCGATGAAGAAGATCGGCGTCACGATGCCGCCGCTGCCGCCCGTTTCAAGCGTGATCGACGTCGCCAGGATCTTGAGGAGAAAGCCCCAGGCCAGGACCGGGGTCGTGCCTGCCAGCACGCGGTTGATCGTGTCCGTCCCGAGACCGGCGTACGTGTCGCCGGCGGCCAGATAAAGAAGCGCTAACGCCACGCCGCCGGACGCGGCGAGCAGGTACGGCCAGCGTTCAAAGCGACGCAGGGTCCGCTCGAACAACCGCAGTGACTCGATGAGCAGAAGCGCGATCAAGCCGAACAGCGCACCGCAGGCCAGCATGATCAGGATCGTCTTCACCTGACCGGAGTCGGCGGACGCCGCCTGGAGCGCCGGAAACGGAGGCCGGACACCGCAGGCGAGATGCGCCACGATTCCGGCCACGAGCGCGGGAAAAATGACTGTGTAGTCGATTCGCCCGAGATACAACACTTCAATGCCGAAGAGCGCCCCGGAAACCGGGGTGCCGAACACCGCGGCGAACCCGGCGCTGATGCCGCAGATCACGAGTCGGCGCCGATCTTCATCACGCAGGCGCAGAATGTCCGCGAACAGGCTCGTCAGGGCGGCGCCGATCTGCGCGGCCGGACCCTCTTTGCCGACCGATCCTCCGAACGCCAGCGTCACCACCGTCGCGGCGAGTTTGACGGGCGCCACGATCCAATCGATTCGTCCCGACCGCTGGTGCACGGCGGCGATGACCGCTTCGGTGCCGTGTCCGCGGGCATCGGGAGAGAACGTGCGGATGAGCCACACGCACAGCGGAAGCGCGACGGGCAGGAACATGAAGGGCGGTACGCGACCGAGCGTCAGCGCCCGCGCCCAGCCGGCTGAAAGGTCGAGCGCGGCGAGAAAGACCCGCGTGCCCAGGCCCACGCAGACGCCTGCGGCCGCGCCCAGCAGCGCCCACTTGAGGGTGCTGATCAGCAGGGCCGTGTGCTCGGTGTACCAACGACTTTCGTCCGAGAGACGCGGAGCTTCGTCTGACATCCTGAACTAAGCGATATTAGTCCCTGCGTCTCCGTTCGATGTATGGCAAAGTCTTGCACGAAGGAGAGACATGTCAGAAGCGCAACTCTTCGCGGCGATGACCTTTACCGAAATCTACGAACGCGTGCTCGTCGGTCCGTTGTTTCGCCCGTTCGCGGAGGAATTGATCGCGCGCCTGCAGCCACGGCAGAGTGACAGCGTGATCGACGTCGCGTGCGGGACAGGCATTGTCGCCCGGGTCGCCCGCGCGAAGCTGGGACCGGGTGCGCGGATCGTCGGCGTCGACGTCGCCCCGGCGATGCTCGCCGTGGCTCGCAACGTGGACCCGACGATTGACTGGCGGGAAGGCAACGTGACGTCGCTGCCGGTGGCAGAGGGCGAGCGGTTCTCCGTGCTGACGTGCCATCAAGGCCTGCAGTTCTTTCCAGATAAGGCTGCGGCCGCGCGCGAGATGCATCGAGTGCTTGCGCCCGGCGGTCGCGTGGCGATCGCCACCTGGTGGACCCTCAAGGACCTCCCCATCGCGCTCGAGCTCAACGACATTGCCGAGCGGCATGTCGGCAAGATCGTTGACGCACGGCACAGCTTCGGCAATCCCGACGTCCTGAAGGCGTTGCTGACGGACGCGGGTTTCCACGACGCAGGCGTCGACACGTTTTCACATGACGTCCGCTTTGGTGATGGCGCGCTGTACGCACGCCTGAACGCGATGGCCGTCATCGGGATGAGCGAGAAGGGCAAGACACTCAACGAAGCCGAGCGCGGTGAACTGGCGGCCCGGATTGCGGCTGACAGCCAGGACGTGATCGCGCGCTCCACAAAGAATGGTGCGTGGGTGTTTCCGCTTGCAACCAACATCGCGACGGCACGCGTGTAGCGGATTCAGACGGTCAGCCGGGTCGATCACTCGCCCGCTTTAAGTCCTGGACGCTCCACGAGTTCGATGCGCGTGCCGTCGCTCGGCACGGACGCGCCCTTCGCGGCGACGATGTAGACCGTCGTGAAGCCGGGAAT
>JAIQFX010000148.1 GCA_020073005.1 Terriglobia bacterium
TGCCCGCGCGCAGATCGCCGCGCTCGTGCTCGATCCAGCCGATCGTCGCCTGGATCGCCGGCGAATCGCCCCACGCCTTCTGCGCGTAGTGCAGCTCGTCGATCGCCTGGTCGTAGAGCGCGAGCCCGAGCAGCGCGCGCACGACGTGTTCGTTCGGCGGCGGCGGCGGCACGCGCGGCGCGGCGCCGTCCTCCGGCACGCGGCCGTCCCGCTGAATGTCGACGACGATCCGGCGCGCGGCCACGCGGCTGCCGCGATCGGCGAGATGCGCCGTCGCCAGGCGACCGTAGTAGCTGTTCAGGTAATCCGTCGCGACGAGCGTGTAGCGCGCGTCGGCCAGCGCGGTTTCCTTCAGCGCGTCGTGCGAGCGCGCGGCCCAGTAGAGCCACGACGGCCGGTAGTCGGACCGCGTGAAGTGCGCCGCCGCCGACTCGAACGCGCCAATCGTGTCGGCATAGCGGCCGTTCTTGTACGCCCACCAGCCGATCTTCCAGGCGGCGCGCTCGGCATAGCGTCCCGTCGGGAATTTCTCGTACTGCTCGCGGAACACCGCGTCGGCCTGCGTGTCGTCGTTCTGGCGGATGTAGGACGACGCGAGATCGTTGAGCGCGTCTTCCGCCCAGCTCGCGGCCGGGTACTCGTCGACGATCCGCCGGACGAGACGGCGGTACTCGTCCTCGACCTTGAGATCGCGCAGCGCGCCGGCGTAGAAGTACAGCGCCTCGGCCTGGCGCGCGCCTTTCTCGGTGTACGGCTTCGCGCCGTCGCGCGCGTTGCGGAAGCGCTTCAGGTAGTAGTCGCATTCGGCGAGCCGCAGCGTCACCAGATCGCGGTCGTCGTCCTGCGCCGCGCGGCGCAGCGACTCGAATACGGTGCGCGCCAGCGCGTAGCGCTTCGCGCTGAACAGCCGCTCGGCCCGGCCGATGGTCAGCGTGTAGCGATCCGTGCCCGGCACGATCGCGGCCTGCGGAAGGCTCTCCAGTTCGGCGCTCGCCTGCGTCGCCAGTTCGCTAGACGGGTACTCGTACGCGAGGCGCGAGAACGCCTCGACCGCCTTGTCGGCGTTGCCGGCGGCCTTCGCCGCCCGTCCCAGCCGCATCAGTACTTCGTCCGGGCCCGTGGTCTTCATTTTCGCCAGCCGATCGTAGACGTCCATCGCCGCGGACTCGTCGACGAGCGCTTCGTCGGATTCCGCTTCGCGCAGCAGCGCGGCTTCGGCGAGATAGCCCACGGGCGCTCTCGCCTCGAGCGACTGGAACGTCCGGCGCGCTTCGTCCGCGCGGCCGAGCCGCAGCTGGGCGAGGCCGCGATAGTAGACCGCGTAATTGCCGAGCATGCCCTGCTGGACTTCAGGCTTCGAGAGAATCGGCAGCGCCTTCGAGAAGCTCTCGTCCACTTCGAGCTTCACCGCGGACGCGAGATCGGCGAGCGCGGCGGACCGCGCGCCGCGCGGCGGCTCGGGCGCCAGCCAGAGCTGCGTGATGTCCGCCGGCACGCGCGGATGCTCGGTCGGCCGCAGCTCCGCGTCCAGCGACGCCGCGCCGTTGTTCTGCTGCGCGTGCGGCGTCGACGCGGCAATCGCCAGCGCGACCGCAAGCACCGACGCGACTCTCACCGTCTTCTTCACTTCCACCTTCACTTCTGCCTTCTGCCTTCCAACTTCTTCCTTCACCAGCCACCAGCCACTAGCCACCAGTCACCAACAGCGAAGGGTCACCACCAGCCAGCGTCCGCACGAGCTCGTCGTGAAAGAAGTCGACGCGCTGCCGGACCGGCAGCGGCACGCGCTGCTCGTACAGGCTGCGCGCGCGCGCGATCTCTCCGCCGAGCCGCGTCGCGAGGTCGCGTGCCTGCCGGCCCGAGACGACGTCGGCTTCGTGATACAGCTTGATCTCGGACACCAGCAGGCGCGCGTAGCGCCGCGCGGCGACGTCGGCATCGGAGTCCGGTTCCGCCGCGCCCGCGTCTTCCTGCTGCGGCTGCGCCATCGATCGCGCGACCTTGAACGCCGTCAGCACTTCGAGACATCGCGCGCCGTAGCGCGCCAGAATTTCCACCGTCTCGCGCCAGGACTCGGTCGCGCCGTGATCCGCGTACAACACGGCGACGACTTCTCCGCTCAACGCGATCGGGACGGCGAAGCTTTCAGCCGCCGGCTTCGCGAACGACGGCGCCCGGTCGCCGGTCATGTCGGCCATGGAGGCGTTGCCCCGCACCGCGGCCGCGAGAATCCCTGCGTCGTCGAGCGCGACATCCACCTGCTCGCGTGCGTGTGCGCCTTCGAAGCCGGCGAGGCGCCAGCTGACCAGTCGATCTCCGCGCACGAGGAAGACGCCGACGCGCTGCGCTTCGACCTCGATGTGCATGAGGAGCGCTTCGAAAATCTCGGTCAGCGACCGTGACTGTCCGATCGCCTGGATGGCGCCGACCAGCCGTTCGCCCGCGCCGGAGTCCGAGTAGCTGGCAATCGTGGCTGGTGCCGGTGGTGCGGGTGCCGGGCGAGCGGGCCCGGTGGGAAACGTCGCGGCCAGGTCGTCCAGCGCCGCGCGCACCTGGCGGTCGACCTCGGTGTGAAGACGCGCGGAAAGTGCGTCGAGCGCCCGGCGGAGCCCTTCGTCGGCCATCATTTATATATGTCGGTGATTATGGAAGGCCGCTGTAACCCAAGTCAAGGCACGGATTTCGTACAAGTTCAAGCGAGAGAGCGATTTGACGGCCTTCCAGGGGGGCCCTACAATGGAGGAGTCAGTCACGCGAGCACCGTTCGGCCACGCACCTCAGGGGGCGACACGGCTTCGACGGGGGTAAAGAATCGCGGGATGCATGCCGAGCTGTCCACTGCCTCGTAAATCCGGTGGAACACATAGTAACTGCGAACACGCAGCTTGCTCTCGCGGCTTAACTAAACCTTAAGTCCGCGACGTCCACCTCGTCCTTGCCGGCAGGGTGGGATCTGGATGTCATAAAAGCCGGCTGGTCGCCGCGGGCGGTTCCGACGAGCGGCGACAAGACTTCATCGGAGCTAGCGGCCCGCGGTTTCCGTCGTTCTTTGACGCGGGTTGCGAAAAATCAAGAGCGGCTACGCATGTAGAGTTCCGCGACGGCGTACTCTCGGACGCGGGTTCGACTCCCGCCGCCTCCACCAACCTTCGCGCGTGATCAGACGAAGGTCGCCCGCCGCAGCTTCAGCGAATGCGGACCGTCACCGGCGCGTGGCCTTCAGATTCAAACTGAGATCCGACGACGACCAGTCGTTGATACTGCCGCCGAATTCCTCGTCGGTCGTCCAACGGGCGACCCCGCCGTATCCGTGGGCCTCCAGCAGCGCCTTCAACGAATCATGGTTGTAGACCGACTTGTGAAAGTTCTCGTCGTAGGTTTGTCCACCCATCAGCGTGTACTTGATCGAGTCGAGGTTCCGGCGGGCGTCGGTGTAGATGCGGACGATCGCGTCGAAGTCCGGCACCGAGACCAGGAGAACGCCGCCGGGCGCGAGCTTCCGATAAAACGTCGCCAGAAGGTCTTCGGCATCGGCGAATGAAAAGTGCTCGAGCACGTGACAGATGTAAATCCGGCTGACGGCGCCGTCGGTGAACTCGCTCAGCGCCAGCGACGATGTCTGCACGTGGACGTGCGGGAACGCGCGGGCATCGACGTTCACCCATCCCTGCAGGTTGATCTCGGCGGGCCCCACGTGCACCTTGAGCCCGGCCGGCGGTGCGGCGGGATACACGGGCACCGGGCGCCTGAAGTTCAGCATCGCCGCGCGCTGCCATTTGAAGAAGGACTCGATCGGCTTGACCAGCGGCTCGAGCCGCTCGGGGACACGCATCTTGGAATCTCCGTCGCCTCGTCCTCAGCATACCAGCACGAAGCGACGGAGCCCGGCCGCGGTGCGTGTTACATCGTCCCGTGCGGATGTCCGCCGGTGGCGTCGAACGAGATCACCATCCCGTACGGCAGGTACGACAGTCGATCGTGATCGACCAACCCGTACATCCCCGCCTCGGGAATTCGGAATTCCACGATCGCACCGCTCCCCGGCGGTATTCCGTAGGTCTGGACGTTCTTGAGCTCCGACGCCCCGTCGTAGACCGTGTCGAGAATCGTTCCCATGACGTGGACGGCTGACAGGCCCGGTCCGACGTTCACGAAATACGTCCGCACGAGATCGCCGGGATGAACGGCGAGCGCCGTGTGTTCGAGCTTGCCGTTGAACATCATGATCGCTGGATCGTTCTTCTGCACGCGGACGGGATCCGTGCCCGGAATGAGGCCCGTCGCGTCGCGATCGCCGTACACGCCGCTCTCGACGATGACGAGCTCGCGCGCGGGCCGAAGCGGGCGTGCGCGCGGGTACACGATCATCGCGCCGGACAAACCGCTCTTGATGTGGAGATCGGTGACGGGTCCTGACGCGCAGTGATACATGAACGCGCCGGGCGTATCGACGGTCTTCTCGATGGTCATCGAGCCGTTCGGGCCGACGGGACCGAAGTGCATCGTGTCGGTCCGCAGCGCGTGCGAGTCCAGGCCGTGCGACGTGCCGGCGTGGTTCGTCAGCGTGATCTTCACGCGATCGCCTTCGCACGCCTCGAGCACCGGGCCCGGCAGCTTCCCGTTGTAGGTCCATGCGTTGAACCGGATGCCCATGCCCAGATCGAGGGTCGCCTCGCGCGCCTCGAGCGCGAACGACTTCTCCTTCGGTCCGTTGCACGTCGCCGCCTGACCGGCCAGGACAGGCAGGTCGGGCGCCGTGAATGGACCGGCCACGGTCGGGTCGGTCGCACCTTGCGGTGTCGCGCACGCGCTGATGAAAGTTCCAAGGGCAACGACGGCAGCAAGCCTGGCAATCCGAATCAACATCGCACGTCCTCCGCGAATCAGGGGTTTCAGAAGGTGCATCAAGATGTTCTGGACCCGATACGGGGCAATGGCTGTGCCGCAAGAGAATCCTTACGACTTTCGCTGGAATCGAGGAAACCCGCGCATCTCAGGCGACCTGCCGCGTTCCGCCGTGGGGACTAATCCGCGCGCTCCGAAAAAAATCTCGCGCCGCGCCTCAGTGTGCGATCTGCGTACACTCGCTTCCGTGCACTGCGCCTATTTCGTCCGCTGCGCCGACGGCACGCTGTACGCGGGCTACGCGCGAGACGCGCGCGAACGCGAGAAGACGCACAACACGGGACGCGGCGCGCGTTACACGCGCGCACGACGGCCGGTCGCGCTGGTGTACGTGGAACGCTTTCGAACGAAAGGCGCGGCGCTGAAACGCGAGTATCAGCTGAAGCAGTTGAGCCGCGCGGAGAAGGAAGCGCTCATCCTCAGAAAAGCCACTTCACGGCGAGCTGGACGACGCGCGGGTCGAGCGCGGTCGTAATCGTCCCGAAGTTCGCCGCGCCGGCG